>DASWIP010000080.1:0-127991 GCA_036397635.1 Actinomycetota bacterium
GGCCTATCGGCCGGCACCTCGTCCATGCGGGGGTGACAGATACCAGGCGAAAGGCGGACCTGGTAGCATCACGGCGGGTCGATCGGTTCCTGCAAGTCCAAGGCTGCGGGGAACATCCCGCAGCCGTTTTGCTTTCCGGAACCTCCATCGCCCGTAGGTCAGGGCGCCTGCAAGGCGCGAGGTTAGGCCGCTTCGGCGGCACGGAAGGAGGGAACGGCTTGCGCGGAACCGTCAAGTGGTTCAGCGACGAGAAGGGCTACGGCTTCATCTCCTATGAAGGCGGTGACGACGTGTTCGTCCATTTCTCGGGCATCAGCGGCGAGGGGTTCCGCTCGCTCAGCGAGGGGCAAAGCGTCGAGTTCGAGATCACCCAGGGGCCCAAGGGTTCCCAGGCGACGAACGTCCGTCCGGTCGCTGACTAGAACCACGAGCGCGAGACGTGAGAGGGACCCGGATACCGGGTCCCTCTTCGCGTTCTGTGACGCTTCGTCTGCCGGGCGGGCCGCAACTCCCCCGCTCGGGAGCCAAGGTCTTGGGGTGAGGGGCGTCCCTGCCCCCGTCAGCAAAGACACCCCTCGGACGGGCGACCCACCATCAGGTCATCCGCCGCAGGGGAATACTCGTCAAAAGCAGCGGCCGGCACCATCACCCGACGGGATGGTTCCCTTCTAGCCGTTCTGGGTGGGTTCGGTGGGGCTCAGGTCCCGGTCAGAGGCTGCGGATCATCCGGTAGGACTCCGCGTACTCGACGCCGTGCAGCTTCCCTGTCTCGAGCGCCCGGTCACGGACCCACGTCAGCACGTCGTCGGTGTTGTCGTGCTGGGAGTGGTGCGCCGCCAGGGCTTTCAGCTTCAGATCGAGCACCTCGCCGATATCCACGAACAGGTTCCCCTCGGCGAAATTGCTGAGCAATAGGGCGGCCGGCAGGTGAGGCTCGAAGCCTTCCTCTCGCCACAGCTCGGGGAACATCAGGCCCGAGGAGGCGTCGGGATTGATCGTTCGCAGCGCGACCTCGCCCACGGCGATGTGGTCTGGATGGTTGACGTAGCTGTCCCAGGCGATGCGGATCGTGGGATCCGGCGCGATCAGGACGTCGGGCTTGAAGCGGCGAACCTCGCGCGCCACCGTCTTGCGCAGCGACAGGTCCGGATACAGGTAGCCGTCCTCCAGGTCCAGCGGCACGACCCGAGCAACGCCCAGCATCTCCGCTGCCTCATGCTGCTCGGCCAGCCGGATCTCGCGCAGACGCTCGCGGGTCATCTCGGGATCGCTGGAACCCGACGCGCCGTTCGTCACCAGAACGTAGGTGACTTCGACGCCACCGCGAGACCAGGCCGCGGCCGTCCCGGCCGAGGAGAACTCCGCGTCGTCGGGATGCGCGAACAGCACCATCGCGCGCTCGATCTCGAGGTCGTCTGCGATCTTCATGGTCCCTCCTCCAGCCGCCGAGTCTAGCGGTGCAGCCGAGGAGGCGAAACGTCGGGGGCGCCGCTTCGCGGCGCCCCCGAAGGATCGAGCGCTGTCAGGCCGACGCTTGGATCACCGGCACCGATGCCTGGAGCGTGAACGACGTCGAGTTCGGGTAGCGGGACGAGGCGTGGTCGTTGGAGTTCGGCGAGACCTCGATGTAGATCTCGTGACCCTCCTGGACCTCCCACGCGACCGCGGTCATGTCGACCTCGATAGTGGTGGGCTGGCTCGTCGACGGCCACGGGACACGCAGGGCCATCACCTGATCGTCGATCACCGTCGCCGTGTTGGACTCCCGGTGGTACGAGACGAGCTTGAGGAACAGGTACGCCTCGGGTGTCGGCAACAGGGTGATCACGTCCAGCTTGACCCTGGTCGATCCCACGATCTGGTCGCCGGGCTTGAGGAACTCGAAGGTCGGGTCGCATGCCGGGCGGCCGGGCTCGCCACAGCGGTCCGGCGGCGGACCCGTGTAGGTCCCGACCTTGATCCATGAGCTGCTCGCGTAGGGGCAGACCTGCGCGTAGGCCGCGGCCTCGCGCACCCACAGCGTCGAACCGAGCTCGCCGGCCCCATCCTTGTCTCGGCAGCCACCAGAAGTGCCGGCGGTGACCTGGCCCGAGGTGGGCGCGACCTGGTGCGTAACCCGCGAGGCGGCGCTGGCGGCGATGTTCGCATCGGGCAGCTCGTCGAGCGAGAACCAGCGGCCGTCCTGGACCTGGTACTCGATCGCCGGTCCGGTGTCGGCGTCCTGACCCTTCAGGTATCGGGCGAACCACGCGTCGATGCGGGCGTTGATATGCGCGCCCTGTCCCTCACCGGCTGCGCAACTGGTGCCCAGCGGTGTGAGCGTGTGACCGCCGCAGAACCAGATCATCTTGGCGTCCACGCCGTTGGCCAAGATCTGCTCGTAGTTGGCGATCCCCTCGTTGACCGGGAACAGCGTGTCCGAGGTGCCCTGGATGATCAATGCCGGCGCGCTGATGCCGGGCACCGCGGTCCCATCCGGAAGCGTCGCCCCGTTGATGTATCGGGCGGGGCTCTTCGCGTCGAACCAGTCCGAGGTCGCAGTCGACCAGTCGTTCAACGCGACGCCCTCGACTACCGACTGGTGGATGTACGGGCTGTAGATACCGGTCTCGCCGTCATTCAGGCCGCCGGTCGCTGCGGACGCGGCACCCGAGCCGTACAGCAGCAGGTCCCAGCCGAGCTTAAGCACGCCGTTCGGCTTGAGCGACTGCGGCAGGTCGTTCCAAGCGATCTGCGGCACGATCGCGTCGACGCGGGGGTCGGCTGCCGCGGTCATCAGTTGGATGCCCCCGGCGTAGGAGCCGCCGAGCATACCCATGCGGGGGTCGACCGGCGGGTGACGGATGACCTCCTCCTCGAAACAGGGCTGCTCCTCCTCGGGGGTGTCCTCGGGGCACTCCACCTCGACCTGGATGGTCTCGAAGGACTCGGAGTCGTCGGTGAGGATCCCTTCCTGATCGGCCACGAAGGTCATAAGGGCTTGCACGTCGCGAACCTCGAACTCCTGCGAGTCCACGTTCGCCTCGCCGCCGGAGATGCCGAAGCCGCGCTGGTCCCACGTGAGGACGGCGTATCCGTCGCCGAGCAGGCGCGCGACGGTGCCGTTCGCAGGGTCGGTGACCCGGGAACCGCCCCATCCGTGGGTCATCAGGATGACCGGGACCTTGCTCTCCGGACCTGCCCCGTCGGGCTTGAACAAGGTGAAGGCGATGTTGGTGCCGTCGAACGACTGGATCTTCCCGTCGATCACAGCGACGTCGGCGCTGGCCACACCGCCGGCCAGGCTCGCCAGCGCGAGCACGGCCGTCAGCGCCAGACCTGCCGCTCGGAACGTCTTGCGTCGAGGCATTACCCCTCCCTTGTGAGGCTCGGAACATGGGCTTCCAGCAGGTTTCGCTCCGTCACAGGCGATTCCTGCCTGGAGAAGGAGGATGCCCGGGGGTTACTAGGAGGGCGAACCGGCACGATCCGGCAACAATGCCCGGAGCTCCTGGACATAGGCCTCGGGGAGGCCGTGGGCGCGCGCGCCGCGGATCAAGACCCGGAGGTAGCGCTGGGAAGGAGGCTTCTCGGCCCGATCGGGCGCCATGATGTACAGGTACGCACCGCGGGGGCCGTCTGAGGCCTCGACGGTGACCTCCCTCTTGCCGTAGACGCCCTCGGCGACGGCCTCGTAGTCGTCCAGGCTGTCCTCATGACCGGGCAAGAGGTCCCACAGGACCCCCCAGACCTCATGCCCCGTTGTCTCCTGGACGTCGGCGACGCCGCCGCCCCACCCAGGGGAATCCCAGCGGAAGAAGATCCGGTAGCCTGGCAGGCGAGCCGGGCCGAGGGGGACGGCTCCGGGGCAGCGCCCCTCCATCTGGGCGGGATCCATGTTCGACCCGTAGGCGAAGTAGCGCACTACCCTGCGGGATCCTCGCCGGGCGACAGCGGCGGCTCGAACCCCGCCTCGTCCATCAGCCCGCTGATCGCTTCCTCGTCCATCCCGCGCGCGTTCAGCGCGTCGACCAGCCGCAACGCCGACAGGTTGGCCCCGCAGAACGGACAGTAGGTCCATTCGCCCATCGCCCGCGACGGCAGCCTTCCGCGGCAGTAGGCGCACCGCGTTCGGTCGCCAAGCCAGGACGCGGCCGGGGTCTCCTCGGCCGGCGGCGCCTCCATCTCGGCGGCGTCGGACTCGGTGAGCGCATCCAGGTAGCCGCGCCCGTAGTCCCACGAGATGTACTCGTCCGGATGCGGCTCGAACGCGGGCTCGTGCATCCGAGGCTCGCCGGTCTCGAGCATGTACTCGAGCGACTCGTTGAGCATCTCCCAGCCGTAGTAGTGATCCTCACCGCACTCCGCGCATGTGATGACGACACCCTTGTAGCCGCGCTCCTCGAACTGCTGGCGCAGCGCATTCAGGTCCTCGAGCTCCTCGAGGATCGACTCGCGCTCTTCGGGATCCATCTCGCCCATAACCGAGTCATCGTAGCGCGTGCAGAAGATCAGGACCCGAACGTCTCGAGCAGCTGCCCGTAGATCTCCCCGCCTCGGCCCTCGTCGCCGGCGGCCCACGGCGGGTTCAAGATGATCGTGTCCGCGAGGCCGTCGAAGCGCCTCATCTGCGCGCGTGCCTCTTCCGGCGTGCCGACCACTGCGTAGGTCTCGGCCATCTCGTCGGTTATCAGGCCGACCATGCGAACGAGGTCGCCGGCGGCATGCGCCTCGCGAAGGGGGTCGACCACCTCGCCCCACCCATGCAGATCAAGAACGCCTCGGTACGTCCTGGTGGTCGCGTAGAAGGCGATCTGCAGCTTCGCCTCGGCGAGCGCCTGCTCGCGGTCGCCGATCCGCACGATCACCGACTGCGCTACCTCGACCTCGTCCAAGTCTCGGCCCGCGCGCGCCGCTGCTTCCGTGAGCCGGGGGCGCACCACCTCGGCCAGGTAACGGGCCGAGGTGAACGGGTGGCCCAGGAACCCGTCGCAGACTTCGCCGGCGAGGCGGACCATGTGCTCGTTGACGGCTGCCAGATGCACCGGGATCGGTCCCGGGGCGGCGCCGGCGCCGGGGAACGGCGACATGGTGACGGTGTAGAAGCGCCCGCGGTGATCGATCGGCTGTCCGGCGAACGAGTCCCAGACGGCCCGGCAAACCTCGATCACCTCGCGCATCTTCGGCGCCGGATGCTCGAACCCGGTCGCGTAGCGGAACTGGTTGACCCGCTTCACCTGCGTCCCGAGCCCGAGGACGAAGCGTCCGCCGGAAAGCTCGGCGACGTCGCGCGCGGCCATCGCGGTGATGACCGGCGAGCGAGGGAACGCGAGCGCGATCGAGGTGCCGATGCGGATGCGCTCGGTCGCCTGAGCTGCGATCGCCGCCTGCACGAACGCGGTGCGAGAGGTCTCGGCGATCCACAGCGACTCGAAGCCTGCGTCCTCGCATCGCCGGGCGAGATCCCCCAATGCGCCCAGCGGCCCGCCGACCGCGATCCCGTATCGCATCATCCCTCCACGCAGATCCGACTTCGCGCGACCCGGCCGAGCATACCCCCGGTGTCACGACCGCGGGCGCGCGCACCGTTACCATCACCTCCATGGGATCGATCTCCCAGACGCTGGCCGGATCCGTGGCCGGGCTGCGGTACGACGACCTTCCGCGCGACGTGGTCACGGCCGCGAAACGTCACCTGCTCGACGCGGTCGGTGTGGCGGTGGCCGCGGCCGACACCGGCGTGTGCGATCCGATCATCGAGATGATCCGCTCGTGGTCCGGCGCCCGCGAGGCGAGCGTGCTCGGCTACGACCTCGGCGCGCCGGCACCGATGGCCGCGCTCGCGAACGGCGCCCTCGCGCACGCGCTCGAGTATGACGACACCCACGTCGCATCCGTGGTCAGCCCATCGGCGGTGATCATGCCCGCAGCGTTCGCGGTCGCCGAGGAGGCCGGCACCGATGGGCGCGCGCTGCTCACCGCGGCCGTCGCCGGGTACGAGGTCGCCGCGCGGATCGGCGGCGCGGCACCGGGGCGGTTCCAGGCGCGCGGCCTGCACACCACCGGCGTGGCCGGACCGTTCGCCGCCGCTGCCACGGCAGCCAGGCTGTGGGGCCTGAGCGCCGACGAGACCGCGGCCGCGTTCGGCCTCGCCGGAGACCGCTCCGGCGGTACGCTCGCCAGTCTCGGACAAGGCGGAGAGGCCGAGCCGATGCACACAGCATGGGCCGCGCACGACGGCGTGCTCGCCGCCGACCTCGCACGCCGGGGCGTCGCCGGCGCGACCACCATCTTCGAAGGACCCCGGGGACTGTTCGATGCGCTGCTCGCCGGCGAGGAATCGGATCTGGAGCATCTGACAGAGGGGCTGGGCGAGCGATGGGAGACCACCCGGATCGCGCTGAAGCCCTACCCGGCGTGTCATTTCCTGCACGCGCACATGGATGCGGCCGCGCGCCTCAAGCTCAAGTGGGCCGACATCGAGGAGATCATCTGTTCGCTGCCACCGGCGGCCGTCGACATCGTCGCCGAGCCGCGCGCGGCGCGCCTGCACCCGTCGAGCCTGCACGCGGCGCAGTTCTCGCTGCCGTTCGCGGTCGCCGCGGTCGTCGTCGGCGGCCGCGAGGGGGTCGAACTGTTCGGCGACGAGGCGCGCGCCGACCGGCGCGTGCTGAGCCTGGCCGAGCGCGTCGTCGGCGTCCCCGACCCCACCCTGCCGTTCCCGCACGCGTACGGCGGCAGGCTGACCGTGCACACGCGCAGCGGCCGTACGCTGACGATCGACGAGGAGATCAACCGCGGCCACCCCGACCGCCCCTTGTCCGAGCAGGAGCTGGCGGACAAGTTCGTCGCCAACGTCAAGGGACGCTTCGGCGTGAAGACGGCACGCAAGCTGCTCACCCGCCTGCGATGCCTCGACGAGGTCCGCGACGTCGAGCAGCTGATGGCGAGCTTCCGCCTGGGCTGAGGGCTACCGGAGCGACTGCTGCAGGTCCGAGGTGGGGGGCGCGTACTTCGTGCCCTGGTTCTTGAACAGCGTCGGCACCTGGTCGACCAGTTCGGCGACCGCCCAGCGCGCGTCCTTCTGGATGGTCGCGTCGAACGACCAGCCGCGGTACAGCGTCACCACCCCGCCGTAGACGTAGAAGACGTGGCCGGTGATCTCCGCGGCGGCATCGGTGGCCAGGAACGCGACCATCGGCGCCACGTTCTCGGGATCCCAGACGTCGAAGGCCCCTTCAGCCTTGATGTCGCCGAAGGTCTGCTCGGTCATGCGGGTGCGCGCCGCCGGCGTGATGGCGTTGCTGGTAACGCCGTAGCGGCCCATCTCCATCGCCACGATCTGCGCGAAGGCGGCGATGCCTGCCTTCGCCGCGCCGTAGTTGGACTGGCCGATGTTGCCCAGCACGCCGGAGGTCGACGACGTGCAGATGATCCGGCCGTTCGCCGGCTCGCCGGTCTGCTTGTTCTTCGCTCGCCAGTAGGCGCACGCGTGGCGCGTCGGCGCGAAATGCCCTTTCAGATGGACGCGCATCACCGCGTCCCAGTCGGCCTCCTCCATGTTGAAGATCATCTTGTCGCGCAAGATCCCGGCGTTGTTCACCAGGACATCCAGCGACCCGAACGTCTCGACGGCCTGATCGAGCATCCGCTTCGAGCCGTCCCAGTCGGCGACATCGTCGTAGTTCGCGACCGCCTCTCCCCCGGCGACCTTGATCTCGTCCACGACCTGCTGTGCCGGCCGGTCGTCGGTTCCGGTTCCGTCCCACTCGCCGCCGAGATCGTTGACGACGACCTTAGCGCCCTCCGCCGCGAGCAGCAGCGCCTCACCGCGTCCGATCCCCCGGCCGGCGCCGGTCACGATCGCAACCTTCCCATCGAGCAAACCCATGGTGGTATCCCTCCGGTCCGTGTGGATGAGACCTAGTGTGACACGCGTCCGACCGCATGGTCGAACGAGCGTTGCGCGAACGACGGATCGGACTCCGGCGCGTCGGAGCGCAGGTGCACGCCCCGGCTCTCGGCGCGCGCGAGCGCGGCGCGCGCGATCATCAGGCTCAGGTTCCGGTGCGGCGTCGGCGCGAGCGCGTCCAGACGCGCGATCGCCGTGGTCAGACCGTCGGCGTCGCGGATCGGGCCGACCTGCTCCCACATGATGCGCGGGATCTCCGGATCGACCGGCAGCCACTCGATGATCTGCATGGTGAACATCAGGTCGGTGGGCGGGAGCTGCTCGGCCATCGCGCGCGCGCCCACCCGCCGGCCGGCCACGACCGTCTCGAGCAGCGAGTTGCCTGCCATCCGGTTCGCGCCGTGCATCCCCGTGGCTGCGCACTCGCCAGCGGCGAACAGTCCCGCGATGCTGGTTGCGCCGTGGGCGTCCGCGGCGACCCCGCCGATGAAGTAGTGCGCCGCGGGAGCCACCGGGACCGGCCCGTCCGCCGGGTCGATGCCGTGGCGCGCGAGCCCGGCGACGACGGTCGGGAAGCGCTGCTCGAGATGCCGAACCGGCCGGAGATCCAAGGAGACCGGCGCGCGCGCGAGGATCGCGGCGGTCACCACGTGACGCGGCGCGAGCTCCTCCACGAACCGCTCGCCGCGCGCGTCGACCATCAGCGCGCCGTCGCCGCGCAGCGCCTCGGTCAGCAGCACGCGCTGTCCCTCACCGGCATCGAGCGCAGTCGGATGGAACTGCATGAACTCCAGATCGGCGACCTGCGCGCCGGCGCGCGCCGCCAGCCAGACCCCATCGCCGGTCGCGCCGAGCGCGTTGGTGGTCCTGCCCCACAGCCCGCCGGCCCCACCGGTGGCCAGAAGCGTCGCTCGCCCCAGGAAGATCCCGTGCGAGGTTCGCACGCCGACGCACCGGCCCTCGGACACGATCAACGCGACCGCGGGATCGGTGACGCGCTCGACGTTGCGTGCGCGGACTGCCTCGCGCAGGGCGCGCACGATCTCGGCTCCGGTCGCATCGCGCCAATGGACGCTGCGGGCGACGCGCTGGCCGCCTTCGCGCGCGAGGTCAAGCGCCCCGGTGCCGTCGTGGTCGAAGTCGCATCCGAGCGAGGTAAGCCACGCCACCACCCCTGGTCCGGCAGAGCAGATATCGCGCACGGTCGGCTCGTCGCACAGCCCCGCGCCCGCTGCGATCGTGTCGGCCGCGTGCAGCGCGGGCGAGTCGGCCACCGCGACGGCGGCGGCCATCCCTCCCTGCGCGAGCGGCGAGGATCCCGCGCCGGCCTCGCCTTTGTCGATCACCACGATGCGCGCGCCGTCGGGGGCCGCCAGCGCGGCGCAGAGCCCGGCGATGCCGCCGCCGACGATGACCAGGTCGTACGTGCCCTCGCCCACGGCGCCGGAGCGTAGCAGCGCCTACGAGCCGCCGTACGTGCCGGTGAGCTGGCCGCGCGCGATCTCGCGCGAGTTGATGGCCGAGCGGACCTCTTGCGGCGAGGCGCCCTGTTCGAGGCCCAGCGTCGCGTCGAGCGCATGGACGGTGAACACGTAACGATGCGGGGCCCCCGGTGGCGGGCACGGGCCGGAGTAGCCGACCGAGCCGGCGTCGTTGGTCCCTTCCTTCGCGCCGGAGAGCGGCGGCGGGCTGCCGGTGAAGCCTTCCGCGTCCACCGGGATGTCCCAAACCGTCCAATGGATGAACGTTCCGTTCGGTGCGTCGGGATCGTCGATGACCAGCGCAAGGGACGTCGCGCGCGCCGGCACTCCCTCCCACCCGATGTCCGGCGGGATGTTGCGATCGTTGCAGGTGTAACGCACAGGGATCGGCGACTGGTCGGCGAAGGCGTTGCTCGAGACCCTCAGCGCGGCGGCCGGGTCATCCCCGGGCGGGGTTCCGTCGTCGCCGCCGCAGGCGGCGACGATCAGGGCAAGGGTCGTGAACGCGACGAGCCTTCGCACGGCCGTCACATGCGCCAGCGCGCGCGCACCCACGTGCGGCGCCCGCAGCCGGGGCATTTCATGAAGGTGTGGTAGCGCCTGGGCAGCGTCAGGCTGATCGGCATGACCAACCTGGGGATCTCGCGGAACCGGATCGGCGACTCCCGCTTGCACGACGAGCATTCGATCGCCAGCGTCCCGAACGGGCCCGGCCGTTGGGCAGCACCGCTGAACAGGGCGAGCTTGCCCATCGGATCCGGCTCGCGCGTCTGCCGCAGATGCTCGGCGAGCTGCTCGTCGATATACGCGTTGTCCCACTCGGTGTCGGTCGGCGGCTTGCTCATCCGATGATGCTCCTCGCGATCTCTCGGTAGGCGGTCGCGCCGGGATGGCTCGCCGCGTACCGGAGGATGCTCTTGCCTGCACGCGGCGCCTCGGCGAAGCGGATCGACTTGCGCACCGGGGGCTCGAACACCCTCATCCCGTACCGGCGTCCGACGTCTGCGAGGATCTCCCGCGAATGAGAGGTCCGCGGGTCGTACATGGTCGGGATGATGCCGCCGACGCTCAGGGTTCGATTCGTGAGGCGCCGCACGTCCTCGATCGTCTCGAGCAGCTGCCCCACCCCTCGATGCGACAGCGCCTCGCACTGCAGCGGGATGATGACTTCGTCCGCCGCCGTGAGCGCGTTGATCGTCAGCACGCCCAGCGAGGGGGGGCAGTCGATCAGGATGACGCCGTAGTGCATCTGGACGTCCTCGAGGGCCATCCGCAGCGCGTACTCGCGTCCGGTGCGCGTGAGCAGGTACGCCTCGGCGCCGGCCAGGTCGATGTTCGACGGCACGATGTCGGCCTCGACCCCTTGGTGGATGGTCTTGCCGATCGGCGTGCGGCCGACCAACACGTCGTGGATCGTGACGTCGAGTGAATCCGGATCAAGTCCCAGCGAATACGTCAGCGATGCCTGTGGATCGAGATCGACCAGCAGCACGCGCTGGCCGACCTCCGTCATCGCCGCGCCCAACGACACGACCGACGTGGTCTTGGCCACGCCGCCCTTCTGATTGGCGATCGCGATGGTGCGCGCCAAGGGATCCCCCTACGTGATGTGCCGACCAGGCCTATGTTCCTCCACGAGCCGCAGACAAGCAAGCCACGGCGGCCAGAGTGCGAGATCCGCGCAGGAGAAACGCTCAGTCGTCGAGGGGGCAGACCAGCACGCGCGAGGGAACGAACACACACAGATGCGCGCGCTCGATGTCCGCTTCGAGCACCAGCGACGCATCCAGCAGCCCGCCGCCGAACCCGAACTCGATCCTCGAGTCGGTCCGCCAGCACGATGCGACCACCCTGGTGTCAGCCTCGTCACGTGATGCCACCGAGCCTGCGCGCGCGGTGATGCGCTCGCGACCCTCCACGGTCGTGCCGGCATCGGCATCCACCAGGTCGGGGGTGGCTTCGCTCCGCCAGTCGACGGAGAAGTGACACTGCTCGCCGGTCTGCTCGTCGATCAGCGTCGCCTCGAGCAGCGCGGTGCTGGCGAGCGGATCCATGACGAACAGCGCATGCTGGGGATCGGCGGGAAGCACGAACGAGCCCCGCCACTCGTGACCCGGGTCACATCCGTCCCCGTCGCAGACGGCGCCCCGGGCGACCACCTCCAGGACTCCGGCGGCGGCTGCTTCTTGCCGCTGCTCGGCCACGAGGCCGGCCGCGCGCGTGCGCTGCACGACCTCGATCGCGTAGCTCCCGAGCCAGACCGCGGAGGCGCGCTGCTCGAGCAGCACCCCGGCACTCGCGGTCACGACCGAGTTGCCGCTGCCGTTCCCGCTGTGCCACGCGACCGCACTGAGCATCGGTCCCGCCGCGCCCAGCACGGCGCCGGCGAGCAGCCCCGCGACCATCCTGATCCGACCGCTCCGCATCATCGTTCGGTCCCTCCCGCCGTGGCGATCGCGACCAGCACGAACGCGATCGCCACCAACACCGGCACGTGCCAGACGAAATCCACCGCGGCATGGGCCGCGAAGCCGGCCAGACCCGCGACCGCGGCGGTGCGCACGATCCCGCGGCCTCGGGCGCGCCGCCGGATCGCGCGCGCGATCAACGCCAGCCCCGCGAGCAGCGCTGCGGCCCCCACCACACCGGCCTCCGAGAACCACTGAAGGTACTCGTTGTGCGCGTAGCGGGTCAGGACGAGTTGCTCGCCGGCAGGCGCGATCAGCGTGTAAGAGCCGGGACCGGTTCCGAACCACGGTCGTTCGAGGGCCGCGTCGATCGTGTGAGACCACACGCGCCCGCGATCGGTGCTGGAGACGGTGAAGCGCGCGCCCAGCGGCGTGGTTGCGAGCAGCGCCGCCGTCGCGGCGAGCGCAAGCGCGATGCTCGCCGTCATCCAGCGCCGCGACGGCATCCACGGGCCGCCGATGCCGATCACGACCGCGAGCCCCAGCCCCGCGGTCGTAACGGGCCCAGACCACGACCAGCCTAACGTCGCGGGAACCACGGCGAGCGCGCCGAACGTGATCGCGACGACGGGACGCGCGACGTCGGCGATCCGGATCACGCGCGCTCTCAGCATCCACACGACCGTGACGGCCGCCGCCAGGTATCCGCCGCGCGACAACGTCGCGAGCAGCGCGACCCCGACGATCACCAACATCGCGCGCGCGATGGGCGTCCGACGCCATGCCGCGGACGCGATCGCGGGCCCGAGGCTCAGCGCGAGCAGCGATGCGGCGGCGTTCTGATAGGTCAGCGTGGACGCCAAGCGCCAGGTGTCCGCGCGCAGCGCGAGCGGCTCGACGTGCCACGCGACGCCGGCCAGCCCGAGGATGCCGACGATCGCGCCGACGGCGGAGACCGCTTCGATCACCGCGACGGTGCCTTCGGCGGCGACCACACGCCGCGCGAGCGCGTATGCGCTCGCGCCTGCGACCAGGATCAGCACGGGACCGGCGGCATCGGCGTCCGTGCCGGTCGCGAGAGCGCTGACGCCGAGGCCGCCCGCCACGACCGCGATGCCGAGGCCGACCCCGCGCTCAGGCAGCCACCTGCCGGAAACCAGCGCGAGCACAGCCAGGATCACCGCGACGAGCGCGCGCTGCTCGGGCCAGTAGCCGCCCTGGAGCAGAGCCGCGCCGGCGAGCGCGAACGCGAGCCCGGGGAGCGCGAGGGAAGCGCGCGACGAGCGCGCCCTGTGTCCGATGACCGCAGATCCCACCGTCATGGTCGATCCATTCGTCGATGGGGGCGTGCGCGCCTCCGATCTGGTTCTCCCTTTTCCGGATCGTCCACCGGGCAGGGACGGCCGCGCAGTTCGTCGAAGTCTGCCGATGCATGAGGACCCCGTCGCGCGTCGTCGGACTGCTGGCCTGCCTGCTTGCCTCGGCCACCCCGAGCGCGACCGCGGCCGACGCCTGGGTCGGCGTCTACGACCGTGGCTTCGAGATCTGGAGCAACGTTCCGGCCGGCGCGACGGTTCATTTCGGCTGGTCGGACGCGAACCGCGATCCCCACACGGTGACCTCTTACGACGGGCAGCCGTTCGACTCAGGGCTCCGCATGAGCGGTGGGTTCGAGGTCCTCTTCGACGGCGCGCCAACCTGGTTCCGTTGCGAACTGCATTCGACCCTCGACGAGGCGGGCCGGTGCGATGGCATGTGCGGGTTCATCACCGACGACCGGACCGTGCCGTCGGCGCCGGTCGTGACCTCCCCGTCGCCCGGTCAGGTCCTGGATTCCACGAGCGTGCTGCTCGCCGGAACCGCGGACGGAGATGTCCGCTGGATCAGTTACCGGGAGAGTGAGGAAGGCGATGCGTGGATCGCGGTCACAGAGGGCCGCTGGGCCAGCGTCCGTTCGTTCCTGCCGGGGGACCACACGGTCGAGTTCCGAGCACACGACCTCGCCGGGCATCGGAGCGAACCTGTGACGATCAGCTTCACGATCGCCGACGACATCGCGCCCGCAGCGCCGGTGTTCCTCGAGCCGGCGGACGGCGCGATCGTCGCGTCGCCCTACGTCGCGGCCGTTGCGGTGGACGAGGACACCGCGTACGTCTCGTTCGTCTCCCAGGACGCGATGGTGGACCGAACCGTCGAGGTGATGGACGGTACCGCGACCACCAAGATCTTCGCCCCGCAGGGCATCCATCAGCTCACCGCCGTCGCGGTCGATGAGACCGAGAACCGAAGCGAGAGCACGAGCATCGACTTGACCGTCGATACGCGTGCCCCCACGGTTCAGATCGAGCAGCCGCAGGTGGTCAGCGTGTCACACGGACCCCCGCTGATCGTCGGGGTCGCCGCCGACGACCATGCGGTCGCATCGGTCGCGGTCATGGTCATCGATCGTCTCCGCGCCACCATCGAGGAGCTGCCTGCGAGCTGCTCTGGGTGCGGGACGCCGAACGTGAGCTGGGAGCTGCGCGCGCCCCTGGCACCCGGGCGCTACGAGCTGCGCGCGATCGCGACCGACCTCGCCGGCTACCGGACGGAGACGAGCACCATCCACGTCGTGGTGATCTGACCCGGCGCGCCGCTCAGGACGCGAGGATCATCAGGGTGTGGTTCGCTCCCAGCCTGCCCGGCCCCGATGAGAACTCGGGGCTCAGATCGGTCCGCCAGCAAGATGCCGTGACCGAGGCCGTTCCGGTGCTCGCGATCGCGAGACCAGCGTGTGCGCCATCGGGGGTTAGCGTCGGGTCGCTCAGCACCGGCGACGGCGCGCCATCGCCGGCCCAACGCACCGTGAACAGGCACGGGTTGTCGCCATCGGCGTCACGCAACCATCCGGACAACGTCGCGGTTCTCATCGCGGGATCGGCGTGGAAGGCAACCCCGTTGGTCCGCGATGAGCCGAGTGTTGCCATCCAGGTCTGACCTCGCTCGCACGTGACCAGGTCCTCGTCACAGAGCTCGACGGCCGCGGCCACCTCCCCGGAGACCGTGCGCTGCGCCTGCAAGCCGCTCCCCACCGAAGCATCGGTGGCCGAGCGCTCGGTGACCTCAACCACGTAGCGGACGCGCTCCAGTAGGATCCACGACGCACTCGCCGTGCGCTCGGAAGCCTGGATCGCGTCCCTCGTAGTGGCCGGCGCCCCGATCGGAACGACCATCGACAGCACTGCGATTCCGCTCAGCCATCGCTTCATATGGGTGCGATTCGCTGCTCGCGCCCGCACCCCTGCCGTGTGGTTCCGTTTCGTCCGTTCTCCGCGCCCCGGGGCCCCCGAGCCGCTGCTACGCCCCGGTCGTGAAGACGCTGCCGCTCCCGCTCGCGAACTCCTTCTGGTTGTACGGGGTCGGCCAGCATGCGGGCGCGGCGACGTTGGCACGATCGACGCGGCGGAGCGTCCGGGGCTCACCCGTGACGGCCACGCGATCGGTCCCCTCGAACGATCCGGCTCCCAAGCCGGTCACCAGGGCCGGGGCCTGGGCGCTTCCGGCCCACTGAACGTCGAAGCGGCACGCTGTGCCGGTCCCCTCTTCGTACAAGGTCCCGCTGAAGGCGGCGGCGCGGCCGAGCGCGTCGAAGGTCACGACCGAGCGCTCCGAGCCTTCCACGGTCAGATCTCCCCGCCACGTCACGGTCGGCGTGCACCTGCCTGCGTCGCAGGACGCCTTCCAAGCGACGGCGTAGCCTCGCAGCTCGACGGGCTCGCCGTCGGATCCCGCGATCGTCTGCTCGATGATCTCGAACCGGTACGAACCATCCATCCAGGAGGCGCTCGCGCCGCGCTCGGTCAGGACCTGCTGGGCTCCCAGAACCGATGCGTCCTCGCGCTCGGCGACCGCCTTGAATACGGGCACGAGCGCCGCTGCGATCAACCCGAGAACCACCAAAGCTGCTACTCGTCCGTATGTGCCGGTCATGGCTCCTCCTTCGTTCACGACCACAGTGCGTCACCAACCCCTGTCGAATCAACGGCAAAGACGGGCTATAGGGAATGGTCACTTCCGTTTCATCCGGGTATCTCGAGCACGCAACGTGACCGTCCGATGGCGGAGATGTCCGGAGATATGCGGAAAGTCCCTGCTGCCGCGTCTAGAAGAGCGGAGGCGCTAACCGTGAAGCTGCGCGAGGCGCGCGCCGGCGGCGCGCAAGGTCTCGAGCCGCTTGCAGAACGAGAAGCGCAGTTTGTCCCGACCCAGCTCGGGACGCGAGTAGAACGATGAACCGGGGACACTGGCCACCCCGATCTCGGCGGTGAGCGCGTGCGCGGCGGTCACGTCGTCGTCGTATCCCAGGCCCGAGATGTCGGTCATGATGTAGTAAGCGCCGTAAGGCTTGTACGTCTTGAAGCCCGCGCCCTCCAGGATCCCCAGCATCAGGTCGCGCCGCTCCACGTACTCGGCGGCGAGCTGCTCGTAGTAGGCGTCGGGAAGCCCCAGCGCGACGACGCCTGCCTCCTGCAGCGGCGCCGCGGCACCGACGGTGAGGAAGTCGTGCACTTTGCGGATCCCGCCGGTGAGGACCGGCGACGCGATCGTCCAACCGACGCGCCAGCCCGTCACCGAGTAGGTCTTCGACAGCGCGTTGATCAGGACGGTGCGATCCTCCATCCCGGGGACGGTCAGCAGGGGGACGTGCCGGTGGCCCTCGTAGGTCATGAACTCGTAGATCTCATCGGTGAAGGCGACCACGCCCCAGTGCTGGCACAGGCGCGCGATCGCCTCCAACTCCTCACGCGTGAACACCTTGCCGGTCGGGTTGTTCGGGGAGTTGATGATGATCGCGCGCGTCCGGTCGCTGAACGCTGCCGCCAGCTCGGCCTCATCGAAGGTCCACTCCGGCTCGTGCAGCGTCACGTACCGCGTCGTGGCGCCCGACAGGATCGCGTCGGGCCCGTAGTTCTCGTAGAACGGCTCGAAGACGATCACCTCGTCACCGGGATCGATCACGGCAAGCGCGGCGGCGATCATCGCCTCGGTCGAGCCGCAGGTGACGCACAGCTGCGTATCCGGATCGATCGTCATCCCATAGGTGGAGGCGAACTTCGCCGCGATCGCGTCCCGGAACGATTTCGCGCCCCAGGTGATCGCGTACTGGTTGATGTCGTCCGCGATGGCCCGCGCCGCGGCGACCTTGATCTCGGCCGGCGCCGCGAAATCGGGGAACCCCTGCGCGAGGTTGATCGCGTCGTGCTGCAGGGCGAGCCGGGTCATGTCCCGGATCACGCTCTCGGTGAAGGACGAGGCCTTCTTGGACACCGTTATCTCACGCATCGCCGTCTCCCCCTTGGAACGCGCGCGGGAAGAACCCGCGCAACGCGTCGAGCACCTCGTCGGTGGACGTGAACCGGATGGCGGTGAGCCCGACCTGCTCGGCCCCTTCGATGTTCCAGGGGATATCGTCCACGAACACGGCGCGGTCGGGTTCAACCTCGAGCAGCTCGCACGTCATCCGGTAGATCTCCGGCTCGGGTTTGCGGGCACCGACCTCGCTCGAGTCGATGATCACGCGGAACCCGGCGTGCGCGACCATGTCGCGCCACTCGCGCCACTCGCGCACGTTGTTGGACAGGATCGCGGTCTTGTAGTGATGACCGATGCGCGCCGCGGCCGCAAGCATCTCCTCGTTGGGCTGTAACCCGTCGAACATGCGACGCCGGATGTCGGAGGGATCCTGTGGAACCGGGATCGCGACACCGGTCAGCTCGCCGACGCGCTCGATCATGCGTCCGAAGAACTCGACCTCGCTGATCTCGCCGCGCTCGAGCAGGTGGTAGTGCGGCTCCTCGCCCTCCTCCGCATGCAAGAACGCCTTGAGGAGGCTTCCTTCGGGAAGACCGATGCTTTGTTCGTAGGATGCGAACGAACCACGGACCGAGGTCGTCAGCACCCCGCCGAAGTCGAAGATCGCGGCATCGTAACGGTCACTCATCGCGGCTCGGCAGTCTATCGGCTAGGGTTGCGCGGAGCAGCACGCCCCCCCACAGAAGGAGCGCTCGAGCATGCCGTCGCAGATCGTCGATGAAGCAGTCGAGGGATACATGCGCGATCTGCTGGCGAACCGAGACGATCCGGTGCTGCTCGAGATGGAGCAGCTCGCGGAGGAGCGGGGCTTCCCCATCGTCAACCGCCACGTCGGCGTCACGCTCGAGATCCTCGCGCGCGCCGTGCTCGCCCGCCGCGTGTTCGAGCTGGGTTCGGGGTACGGGTACTCCGCCTACTGGTTCTCGCGGGCCGCCGAGGAGGTCCATTGCACCGACGGCGACCCCGACAACGAGAAGCTCGCCTCCGGTTTCCTCGAGCGCGCCGGACTGTGGGACCGGATCCGTTATCACGTCGGGGACGCCGTCACGAGCCTGCGCAGCGTCGAGGGCGATTTCGACATCGTGTACAACGACATCGACAAGCACGGCTATCCCGAGGCCTGGCTGGTGGCGCGCGAGCGGATCCGGCCGGGCGGCCTGTATATCTGCGACAACGTGCTGTGGTCGGGCCGGGTCGTGGAGGACCCGCCGCAGGAGGACGTGCGGCCCGGCTGGACCGAGGCGATCCGCGAGCACAACACCCTCGTGAGCGACGACCGGCGCTACCTCTCCTCGATCCTGCCGATCCGAGATGGGGTCATGCTCGCGATCCGCGTCGACTGAGCAGGGTTAGGGCCCCACGGCGTCGAACACGACGCCGTGCGCAAGACCATCGCCCCCTTGACGGCGCTCGTCGCCGTCCTCGCGCTGCTGCCCGCCCAAGCCGCGGAACGGTCGGTCGACGTGCTCGACTTCCGCTTCGAGCCGTACGCGCTGCAGGCGTTCTCGGGCGACACCGTGACCTGGAACTG
Organism: Actinomycetota bacterium; assembly: GCA_036397635.1. Lineage (GTDB taxonomy): Bacteria > Actinomycetota > AC-67 > AC-67 > AC-67 > DASWIP01. The sequence continues at coordinate 18,664 of DASWIP010000080.1, forward strand.
GCAGGGCACCCAGCCCCACAACATCACCGCCTACTCCGGCGCCTCCTTCGCTTCACCCTCGCAGCGGAACGGCAGCTTCTCGGTGACCTTCGGCGGCGGCACCGTCCTGTACCGATGCACGCTCCACTCCACGATCGATCAGGGGCCGTGTAACGGCATGTGCGGGATCATCAGCAACGATGTCACCCCGCCGGCTGCGCCTACGATCGCGCAACCCGCCGCGGGGACCACGGTCGCCTCGCCCGTCCGCATCGGCGGGACGGCGCCGGGCGCGGCGACGGTGCTCGTGCGGAACGAAACGGGCACGTTGGGGGAGGCGGTCGTCTCCGGCGACGGATCCTGGTCGCTGGATGTCACGCTCCCAGACGGCGCCCACGCGGTCATCGCGATCGCCCGATCCACCCTCGGCATCGAGAGTGAGCCGAGCGGGGACCACCCCTTCACGGTGGACGCCACGCCGCCGCAGATCACGATCACCAGTCCCGGGGACCTGTCGATCGTGGGCGATCCCGTCGCCGCATCGGGCACCGCGTCGGATGAACGGATGCTCCATTCGGTGACCCTTGAGCTGACCGATCTCGTCCTGGGCGGTGTATCGACCGCGACGGCGACGGTCGCCGCGGACGGCTCGTGGACCGCAACGGTGGACGCGCCACATCCCGGACCCCATCAGCTGCTCGCGCGCGCGCGCGATGCCGCCGGCAACGCTGCCGAAACCACGCCGGTCATCCTGATCGTGGGCATCGGCTAGCCCTCGAGGCTCGGCTAACTCTCGAGGTATTCAGCGAGCCCGACCGCCTCCCGCCCGTCGAGCGCGTACCGTGTCATCGCCTGTCGGATGTGCACATCGCCCTCCCGCAGCGGGATCGACTCGAGCGTCTCACCGGTGATGTCGTACCGATCGCCCGCCGAGTCCGTGACGCCGAGCATCAGCGCGCGCACGCCGCGGCCGTCCTGCTCGGTCTGAGCGTGGAGCGCACGCACGTCGCGCATCTCACCGTCGCGATGGACCCAACCGTGCTGGAGGTGACGATCCCCGATCGACACTGAGCGCAGACCGAACGCAAGCCTCGGACCGAAGGCGACCGCGAACCAGCGTTCCACGTGGCGCGCCGTCCGGTCGAGCGGGCCCCACGAGCGCGCGCGCACCCCTGAACCTTCGATCGTCGCGGCGCGGCCGCCGACGCGCGCGCGGCCGCTGTAGCGACCCGCCTGCTCGAAATGCCCCGACGAAGAGACCTGCACGAAGCCCAGCTCATCTACGCGCTTGTCCCGGGTCACCGAGCCCGCAGGGGGCGTCCACGCCTCGAAGGACACATCCAGATCGATCTGCGATGCCGCGCCGGTGCGCTGGCCGCGTGCGCCACCTCCCACGCGCTGCGATGGGAACAGCAGCGCGACATCCTTGCAGCGCAGCCGCCACTTCTCCAGCGCCTCGTGCCGGTCGAGCATGATCCGCCCGACGCTGGATCCCCCTCCCGGCGTCTCCTCGCGCGCGAGCACCGTCGCCACGACGCCCTCGGACACGAACAGCGTGAGCGCGCCTTCGGCCCTTCGTTCGAGCGGCAGGAACTCGACGCGCGCGATCCCGCCGAAGCGCGAAGGTGCGTCGAAAAACGCGAACGAAACGCGTTCGGTCCAACCCGGCTCATCGCCGTGCTCGTGGGTCCCGTCATCGCGGACGTCGATCGGGTCGGCCACGTGAGGTCCTACGGCAGCTCGCCGATCGCCTCGAGCAGCTTGGCGACCATCTGCTCGTTGGCCGTCCGGCCGAGCAGCCCGATCCGGATGCTGCGTCCGGCCAGCGGGGCGAGCCCGCCGGCGATCATGATGCCTCGACCCACAAGATGCTTCTGGATCGCCGGCGGGTCGTCGGCGTACATCGCGACCACCAGGTTCGCGCCGGTGCCGGGCTGAGGCACCGGTTCCAGCCCGGCCTTCTGCAGACCCTCGCGGCATCGCTCCGCCAGCGCCGCCCGCCGGCCAACGTAGGCGTCGATCCCGTCGGCCAGGATCCGCTGGAGCGCCGAGCCGAGCGCGAGCACCAGGTTGGTCGGCATCGTCACCGGGTGTGGGTGCCATGCCGCCCACTCGCGCCGGTAATCCTCCCAGATCTTGAGGTCCAGGTACCACGACGGCGGACGCGTCGAGCGAGCATCCATGCGCGCGCGCCCGCGGGGACCTACCGCGATGATCCCAAGCCCCGGCGGCGTCTCGAGGCCTTTCTGCGTCCCGGTCACGAGCACGCCGATCCCCCAGTCGTCCACCGAGGCGAGCTCGCCGCCGATCGATGCGATGCCGTCCACCATGGTGACGGCGCCGGCCTGGTATGCGGCCTCGGCGATCTCACGGATGGGATGCCGGACGCCGGTCGAGGTGTCGACGTGGGTGCACAGCACGCCGTGCGCGCCGGCTGCCGCGTCGGCGACCGCGGCCGGATCGATCGGTGCACCGATCTCGACCGGCATCTCGATCGCATCGAGGCCCTGCTGGCGCGCGATCTCGAGCAGCCTGTGGCCGAAGAACCCGGTGTTCGGGACCACGACGCGCTGTCCCGGCTCGAACAGATTCATGATCGCCGCGTCCAGGCAGGTCGTGCCGGTCCCGGGGATGAGATACGGCATCTCCTCCGCGCCGAGCAGCGCGGCGAGCTGCTCGAGCACCTGGGTGTGGAACTGCGTCCACACGTCCCCGAAGTGAGGGACGACCTGATGGCCGAGCGCCGCCAAGTCCTCCGGGTGCAGCTCCCCTGGACCCACGATCATCAGCTCGGGCAGCTCTGGGTAGGCGCGCGGATCGATCATCGTGTCACCTCCGGTGCCGTCGCGCGCGCCCGCAACGCGGCAACCGTCTCCTCGGGGGTGGTGTTCTCGCCGATCATGCCGCCGTGCTGGTTGCCGTGAAAGTCGCTCGAGCCGGTGCAGAGCAAGCCGAGCCGTTCCGCGAGCGCCTGGTAGCGCGCGCGCCAGGTCGGATCGTGCTCGGGGTGATCGACCTCCACACCGCCGAGTCCCGCCTCGGCCCAGGCCTCGATGCGCTCCTCCGAGCGTCCGATGTCGTTCTCGACCCAGATGGGATGCGCGAGCACCGCGACACCGCCCGCTTGGCGGATGAGCGCGATCGTGTCCTCGGGCGTCATCACGCGCTTGGGGACGTAGGCACGCCCGCCCTCCAGGATCCACTCTTCCGTGAACGCGTCGACTGTGTTCTCGATCACCCCGGCTTCGATCATCGCCATCGCGACGTGCGGGCGCCCCACGCTATCGCCGCCGGCGTGCTTGCGGACCATCTCCATCGTGATCAGGACGCCTAGTTGCTGGAGCTTCTCGACCATCGTCTCGGCGCGCACGATCCGGTCGTCTTGGATCCAGCGCATCTCCTCCTGGAACCGAGGATGCTCGACGTCGATGAGATAGCCGAGCACGTGCACGCTGACGCCGTCGAGCTGCGCGGACACCTCGCAGCCGGTGAGGACCTCGACGCCGATGCGCGCGCCTTCGGCGCGCGCATCGGCCAGCCCGCCGGTCGAATCGTGGTCGGTGAGCGCGATGCCGGCGAGGCCGGCATCGCGCGCGCGCCGCACGACCTCCTCGGGAGGCAGCACGCCGTCTGAGATCGTGGAGTGGGTGTGCAGGTCGTATCGCTTCATGGCGGGCCTCACTCTATCGGGAGCGAGCAGAATGGACGACAGGGCGCGCGCAGGGCCGCGCGCGGTCGTGGCGCAAGGCACGCGAGCTCCGGCGGGCGCGGTCCGGGACGGCGCGCGCGATTACCAGAGCGGAGCGCGTGCTCATCTGCGGCGCTGCGCGTGTCAGGGCACGCTGAAGAGGCCCGCTCGGTCTGAGGGCCTTTCTGGATGGGATCGCTCGGCTGGTGCGTTCGGGGAAGGGCGATGCTCATTCGCGCGCGGGTGCACGCGCCCTTGGTTGGCTGATGTAAATGCGTCCTCGATGCCTGAACTCGGCCGTGCCGTCGGCGAGGAACCGCAGACGCCAGCCCCGATGATGGATCCGCCGGTGGCAGCGGCGGCATAACAAGATCAGGTTCCCCACACCGTTATCGCCACGTGGTCTGGGGATGATGTGGTGAGCCTCCGACCAGGCTGCGGGCATCCCACAACCCGGGAACCGGCAGCCCCCATCACGCGCCACCACTGCCGCGCGCGCCTTGGCGGGCACGCTCTGGGTGATATCGCTGATCCCGATCGGCTGACCATCCTTGAACGCGATGATCTGGATCTGCGCATCACATAACAGCGTCTCGGTCGCAAGGCGCGACAGGCGCACGGGCTGTCCGGCTACACGCTGCAAGATGCGTCCCGCCGCCGCGATCCCAAGCTCATCAGCAACATCCACGCTGACCAAGAACCGCGGCCGCGGCCTCGACGCCGCCGACGATCCGGCTCCAGCCTCGTTGGCGCCACCCGCCAGCCAAGACTCGCAGATCCCCACCAACGCATCCATCCGCTGCCGCGCGCGCGACCCCAACTCCTGCTGATCATCATCGCCATCGGCGGCCGGCGGGTCGGCGGGTCGATCCAACGCCTCGGCTAGAGTCGCGAACGCCTCCGCATCCGCCTCCCCATACAACGAGCCGCCGCCCTCGAACCGAGGCTGCAACGCCAAGAAGTTCCGGTCCACAGCGCGCTGCTCGCGACGAGCCAGCAGATCATCCCGCAGACCCGCTACCAGATCATCGACCTCCAAGACCAACCGTTCAGGCTCAGCCGACACGAGCGCCCGCGCGCGACGAGCCACCAGCTCATCGACGGCTGAACGGCCCTCGGCGTCCAGCGGTGCGATCGCGCGCGCGATCGCGATCATCTGTGCGTACGACACGGACCCCTCGTCGAGCGCCTGGGCAGCCTTCGGCAGCATCCGAAGCGCATCGCTGACGGCGAACAGGTCGCGCGCCTGCCAACGGGTCCGCCGACCCGCCAACCTGATCAGCACCTCGCCGGGCAGGCCGCGACGACGTGCGATCACACCCGATGACGCCAGGCGACCGAGAAGAGCCGCCGCCTTGGTGTTCAACGCATCCGCCGCACGAACGGCGTCGATCAGCTCGTCGATCAGACGATCGTCATCAGAACCGCGGTCGATCATAGGCGCTGCAACCATGCCGCCAACCTACAACAGGGGTACGACAGTCACGACGCCTGGCCGACACCGCACAGCGTGATGCAAAGGAACGAGCTGCACGCGCGCGCCTACACGAACGCGTTCTCGCCGGTGAGCTGTCGCCCGATCAGCAGCTTCTGGATCTGGCTCGTCCCCTCGTACAGAGTCGTCACGCGCGCGTCCCGCAAGTACCGGCCCACCGGATACTCGTCGATGTACCCATACCCGCCGTGTACCTGGATCGCGAGATTGGTGCACTTGACCGCCGCTTCGCTCGCGTAGAACTTCGCGACCGATGCCTCGAGCGTGTTGCGCTCACCCTTGTCCTTCAGGAACGCGGCGCGTCGGGTCAGCAGGCGCGCGGCTTCGATCTCGACGTGCATCTCAGCAAGCATCTCCTGCACGAGCTGGAAGCTCGCGATCGGCTTACCGAACTGCGACCTGTCCTTCGCGTACGCGAGCGCGGCATCCAGTGACGCCTGCGCGAGCCCGACGCACGACGCCGCCAGCCCCACCCGCCCGTTGTCCAGAGCAGCTAACGCGATCTTCATCCCATCGCCGATCTCACCAAGCACAGCGTCGCCGGGAACGCGCAGATCGGTGAGCACGAGTTCGGCGGTCGACGACGCGCGCAGACCCAGCTTGCCGTGGATCTCGTTCGCCGCGAAGCCAGGCGAGTCCGTGGGGACGATGAAACACGTGACGCCCTTGGCGCCCTTCGACGGATCGACGTTGGCGAAGATCAGCGCGACGCCGGCGACGGTCCCGTTGGTGATGAACATCTTCGAGCCGTTGATGACCCAGTCGTCCCCGTCCCTGATCGCGCGCGCCTGCAGCGATCCGGGGTCCGATCCCGCCCCCGGCTCGGTCAGGCCGAAACAACCGAGCGTCTCGCCGGAGGAGATCCGAGGAAGCCATGCGCGCTTCTGCTCTTCCGTGCCCCATTTCAGGATCGTCAGTCCCACGAGCGAGCAGTTCACGCTGACGATCGAGCGCACGCTCGAGTCCGCACGCGCGATCTCCTCGATGATGCACGCGTAGGAGATCGCGTCCACCCCCATGCCGCCGTACTCCGGCGGGATGGGTGCCCCGAGGAACCCGACCTCGGCGAGTTTCGGCATGATCTCGGCGGGGAACCGTTCCTCCCGATCCCAATCGGCGGCGTGCGGTGCGATCTCGCGCCCGGCGAACTCGCGCGCGGTCTTGCGGATGAGCTCCTGGTCGGGGGTTAGATCGAAGTTCACGCCTCACTCCTCACAGATGCTCGGGCGGCCCATCGTAGACGAAACACCGGCCGGGCCGGACTCGCGGATCGCCGTCGGGGCTCGGGGGCCGGCGCTCCTACCACACGCGAGACAATGGGCGCGAGCACCATGGGGCGGCGCAACGAACCGGCGAGACGGGACATCGCAGGGAAGCGAGACGCGTAGCTCTGCCGCTTTCGGAGGTTCGTTCCCCGCCTCGGTTCCGCGGTGTCGCCTTCATCCCTTCGCGCCTGACAGGAACGTGAACCACAGCGGCGAAAGCGACCATCGAAGTGCACAAGACCGTGAGACGCTCGGCGCGACGCCGGGCCCGTATCGCTTTGACGATCGGGCTCTGTCTCGGCGCGCTCGGGTCCGGGATCGGCGAGGCCGCGCCCAACGAGACGACCAAGTGCTCGACCACGGTGTGCGCGACCGCGGGGGTGACCACGGAGATCGTCTGCGAACGACCGGACACGAGAACAGTGTCCTGCCAGGGGATCGTCTCGGTATGGGGGATCGGGCGCGCGAACACGGCTTCGCTGCCGGGGACGCTGAGCTTCCGTGGCGACGGGCGCTGCGGCGGGTCGTGCAGCTCGAACCAGCTCGCCCAAGGAGCAGCGCCGTGGAACGGCCTGACGACGCGGCACGCGGAGGTGCGCAAGGTGCTGTACTTCCCGCCGGCGCGCGTCTCGAGCTCGACCCGGGGCTGCCTGCTGTACACCCTGTACGGTGCCTCGGTTGCGACCGCGCGAGGGCTGGCTCCCCTCAGCGTCGAGCTCGACAGCATCGAGAGCGCGCGCGAGATGTACGTCGAGGTCTACGCCTGCAACCAGGTCTAACCCCGCCGCTCACTCCCCGTTGAGGATCGCGAGCACTTGCTCGTGGAGCATCCCGTTCGATGCGAGCACCGGCCCCGACCGAACACCGGTCGAGCCGTCCACACTCGTGACCTTGCCGCCCGCCTCGGTGACGATCACCGCGACCGCGGCAAGATCCCATACCGACAGATCGGCGAACTCGACCATCACATCCATCGCGCCTTCGGCGACCAGCATGTGCCCCCAGAAGTCACCGAACGCGCGGAAGCGCGCGCACCGCCTGCCCAGCTCGATGAACCCGTCCAACCGGCGCCCGGGATCGGAGCCCTCCCCGGTCTCCCCGTAGCGGATCACGTCGCCGCTGCAGATGTGCGCGTCGGCGAGCTGCTCGGTCGAAGACACCCGGATCGGCGCGCCGTCACGGAACGCGCCGTCGCCGGCAGACGCCCACCAGCGCGCACCCAACGCCGGCGCGCTGACCATGCCCAGCACCAGCTCGCCGTCCTGCTCCAGCGCCACCAGCGTCGCGAACACCGGGATGCCGCGCGCGAAGTTCTTGGTGCCGTCGATAGGATCCACGATCCAGCGCCGCGACGCGTCGCCTGAAGCACCCTGTTCCTCTCCGAGCACGGCGTCGCCGGGGAAACTCGCCTCGATCGCGTCGCGCAGCATCCGCTCGATCGCGCGGTCGGCCTCGGTGACCGGTGTGCCGTCCGCCTTCAGCTCGGCGGTCGCGCCGGCGCGCAGGTGCTCGAGCGCGACGCGGTCGGTGTGATCCAACCAGCCGTGCAGGGCTGCGAACTCGCGGTCGAACGCCATCGGCGCCCAAGGGTAGCGTGATAGTCTCGCGCGCGTGACGCGATCAGGACCGCCCGTGCTCGCCGTCGGCGCGATCGTGCTCGAGCGCGGCGACCTGCTGCTCGTCAAGCGCGATACCGAGCCCGCCAAGGGGCAGTGGACGCTGCCGGGCGGGCGGGTCGAGTGGGGAGAGAGCCTCCGCGAGGCAGTGGTGCGCGAGGTGCGGGAGGAGACCGGCATCGATATCGACGTCGAGGCCGTCGCCGGCATCGCCGAGCGTATCGTCCCCGACGACGAGGGTGAGGTTCGGTGGCATTTCGTGATCCTGGACTTCTGGGCGAAGCCCCGCTCGCGCGAGACGAAGGCCGGCGATGACGTGAGCGAAGCACGATGGGTTCCCGTCGGCGAGCTCGCCGAGATGCGATTGACCACGGGGCTCTACGAGTTCCTGCAGGATCGCGGGGCGCTGGAGGGCCGCCGTCCGCGCGCGCGGCCGGGTGAGCCGGTCGAGCCGCACACCCTGTAGCGCTGATCGGAGCGGTGGGCTCGAGATTGGTATGATCCGGGCCGCCGCCGACCCCGAAGGAGCAGGAGTGGACGTCAACATCCTGGACTTCCGCGTCATCGATCGCGTGCTCGCCGAGACCGATCCGGACGCCGCCGACGTCGTGTTCATGGGCGCGCGCGGCACGCTCGCGTTCCCCTTCGTGGTCGTGCGCCGGCTGGCCGGACCGGGTGGCGTGTACATCGACGCCTGCGATGTGGTGGACGCCGACGGGCGCAGCCTCGGCATCTGGGAGAAGACGTTCGAACTCGACGGTGAGTCCAAGCCTTGCACGCTGATCACCGAGCTGCGCGACGTCTCCTTCCCAGGGCCGGGCACCTACATGCTGCAGTACTTCATCTTCGACGATGTGGTGGGCGGGTTCCCCTTCCAGGTGGTGCAGGCCGATGCGCCCGCCGCCGGCATCGTCCCCGGACCGCTTGATGCCGCCCTCGCGAAGTCCACCATCGCATGGCTCACCGTGACCGGTACCGACGAGAAGCCCATCTGGTACGGCTACGAGAACGGCCGCATCTACGTGCTCGCCGGCGGTGAAGGCGAGCAGCAGATCCCCGGTCTGACCGAGGCCCGGACGGTGAGACTCGCGGCACGTTCGAAGGACAAGCGCTCGCTGGTCGCGGAAGCCGACTGCGCGGTCGACGTGCTCGAGAAGAACGCCGAGTGGGACCGTATCGCGCGCGACTTGCTGATCGGACGCCGCCTCAACCTACGTGACGGCGACAAGGCGGCCGACCGGTGGAAGGAAACCTGCGAGATCGCCTGCCTGACGCCTCTGCCCCCCGAGGCGCCCGAGCAGGAAGAGAACGCCTCCTAGAGATCCAACCCGGCGCCGCGCTGCTCGAACCCGTCGTCGCCCTCGGGCAAACCTCTCTGCTCCTCGCCGGCGAACGCGCGCGCGCCGTTGTGATGGACCTCGGCGACGACCGCCGGGGGCTCCAGCGTGATGACGTCACCCTCGGTCGGCAGCTCGCCGGCCGCCACCGGCTCGAGGTCGGCAGCGGACTCGACCTCGGCGGCAGGCCCGACCTCGGGCGCGAGCTCGGCAGCGGGCGCGCGGCGTCCCATCAGCAACCAGCCGATCAGCGCAACGATCAGCAGCACCGGGATCAGGATCATCAGCAACGAGCCTGCTCGGAGCTGCGATGAATCAGCAAGGAACGTAGTGACCGTCCCGATGCGCGGGCGCCACACCACGCCGTCGCCTTCGATCGTCCCCCCACCCTCGCGCACGGTCGTCTCACCGGGAAGCCGGGTGCGGATCTCGAAGTGCACGGTGTCGGCGAGCACGTCTGCGAGCTGCTCGACGATCGGATCCACGTCGTCGCCGAACCCCAGGTCGATCGTGCCGTCGAATCGTCCGTCGGTCCGCAGGAACGACTGCGTCACCTGGTAGTCGAGCTCCAGGCTGGCGAGGTCGACGGGCTGCGCGTCATCGCGTCCGGCGCCCGCCAGCTCGGCGAGCGCGCGCTCGAACCCGGCCTCGTCGGCGAAGGCTCGCCGGGCCTCCAACACAAGGCCGCCACCGGGCGCGCGGCGCGAGGTCTCCCAGCCGCTGCGTTCCAGGCCCGCGAACAGCTCCTCGAGCGTGGAGATGCTGGAAGTCTCGTCGGGAGACGCTTCCGCAGCTTGCTGCAGGCCCTCGACCAGCTCGGCGTCCAGCTCGACCGCCAGCGAGAACTCGCCGCTGCCGTCGGGCTCGAACGACGTGCCGATCCGCACGGTCAGATCGCAGGCCGAAAGGGCGACGGTCAACAGGGCGAGCAGCGCGCCGGCGCGCACGGTCCTTCGAAGCATCGATGCTCCTGGTCGGGAGAAGCCGAGCGTATCCTACGAGCCCGCGCCCACCCCCGCCACACGCCCAGCGTCAGCCGAGCGTGCCGTCGGTCCGGCAGTGCGTCCGCTGCTCGGGCGTCTTGGTGCCCGGAAATAGTTGCAGGTTCCCGAGCGAGTCCTCGGTGTAGATCCACCACAGGATGTAACTGCCCTGACCCGCCGAGCATGCCGGCAGCGACCCCACCTCAACGGCGAATAGGTCCCCCGATGACCGGCTCATTGGGATGAAACGGTGATCGTCACAGGTGATCGGGCTCTGTGGAGCCCCGCGACAGAACTGATAACGCACCTGCGCATCGGTGATGTCGGTGTCGTCGGTTATCCTCGCCGACGCCATCCGGTACAGCGCGCAGGCCCCGCCCGGACACCGCTCACGCGCCTCCCCCATCGTCCGGTCCTGGGCGTATGGCGCGAAGGTGTCATGCACGCCCCGGACCTCCACCACCGAGTCGCCGCCGCTCGAGGTGATCCGCAGCTCCAGGTCCTGAGGACCCTCCGGCGCCTGATCGAAGACGTAGGACACTTGAACCGCCACGCGCTCGCCCGGCTGGATCGTCCCCGACGCCCCGGCGGCGACGCGGAGCCACGCGCGCGCGACCGAGGCCTGGTAGCTCAGCGGGGCGAGTCCACCGTTTCGGACCTCCAGCGCCAAGGTCTTTGTCCCCTCGCGCGCCGAGCCGAAGTCGAGCGACGGCTTCGGCACGACCAGTAGCGGGATCGCCTCCGTGTCGATCTCCACCACGACGGTGGCCTCGCCGCCATTCGACGACAGCGCGATGCTCGAGCTGATGGCCCCCTGCGTCAACCCGCTGCGATCGACCGAGGCGCGCACGATGATCGCTTCGCCGCCGGCCACGTCGCCCGCGACGCGCTCGAGCACCACGAACGGATCAGCCGGCGAGGCCTCCCACTGCAACGGCTGCGCGCCGCCGTTTGCGATACGAAGATCCGCCGCTGTGGACGACGCCCCGAAGCGCAGGAGCGTGGTCGCCTCAAGGCGCGCGGGTCCCGAGACGGGAGGAACCTCGCCCACCGCGAGGGTCACCGGGATCGTCGCCGACCCGTCGACGGTCCTCACCTCCAGCCCGGCCGTCACGGTCCCGCCCGCCAGCCCCGTCCGCTCGGCGATCACGTCGATCTCCGCACGCGCCCCTCTCGGGACGACGCCGACCGCCGGCTGCATCGCCAGCCACGACTGATCCGCGGCGATGTCGAACCCGAGCGCGCTCGTCCCGTCGTTGGTCAGCGTCAGCGTTACCCGATCCTGCTGCGCCCCGAACGCGATCGCCGCCGGCTCCACGAGCAGCGCGCCCGCCCGCACAGGCCCGTCGCCGCGCGCGACGACCACGTAGGCAACCGCGACCGCGGCGAGGGCCGCGGCCGCTCCTGCTGCGTACAACTTCGGTTTGATCATCTAAGTGCCCGGCGACCGGTAGGTACCCTTCGACGTCTTCTCGACGGTGCCAGCCTTCGCCTCCCGCGCGAGCGCGCGCACCAACTCGTCGCGGGCGTCGGGCTGCTCGCGCGGGTCGATGTACCCCGCGCGCAGCGCGCGGTCCCAGACCACCGTCCAGTGCAGCATCTCTCCCTCCGCCTCGGCGAGCACGCGCAGCGCAGCGTCACGGGCGTTCATCGACGGACCAGCGGAAGCAGGTCGCGCGCGAGATCGAGCTGCTCGTCATCGGGGAGGGAGAACGGCAGCGCGCCGAACCCGAGGATGATCTCCTCGACCCCCAGCGCCTCGAACCGCTCGATGCGTTCGGCGAGCTGCTCGGGCGTACCGGCCAGGGCGCCGTCGGCGAAGGATCCCAGCGTCGTGCCGTCGAGCACCCCGCCGGGCGCCCACGCGCGCATCGCCTCGAACCGCTTCGCCAGGTCCGCGTCGTCGGTGCCGAGCAGCGTGTACAACCCGATCGACAGCCGCACGGTGTCGGGGTCTCGGCCCGCGTCGTCACATGCGCCGCGCAACACGTGCAGTCGCGCGCCGTAGTCCTCGGGCGTCATGCGCCAGACCACGTTCCAGCCGTCCGCGTGCTCGGCGACGATGCGAGCAACCTTCGGCCCGCCCTTGCCTCCGACCCACACCCCGGGGCGATCCTTGGCCGGCCCCGACCAGCGCGGTGGATCCCCCTCCGGCGCGCGGGCCGCCCCGTGCTCCAGCGCGCTTCGCACCGTCCCCACGTAGGTCCGTAGATGCGCGAGACGCTCGCCTGCCGAGCCGTACTGGAGGCCGGCGGCCCGGAACTCGGCCTCGTACCAGCCTGCCCCCAGGCCGAGGTCCAGCCGTCCACCGGAGACCTCGTGGATGCCGGCCGCCGCCAGCGCCGTCACCGGCGCCGGGCGGAACGGCGCGCACAGCACCAGCGCACCCAGCCCGACGCGCTCGGTCCCGGCAGCCAGCACGGCCAGCGTCGAGAGCGCTTCGGGCGTTCCGTACCGTTCGTCCGGCCCGCCGTAACGGCCGAGATCCAAGAACAGGTGATCCGACACCCACACCGAGTCGAACCCGACGGCCTCGGCACGCCGGGCGTAGGCCAGAACGCGCTCGACCGTGGCCGGTCCTCCGTCGGGAAACGAGAAGTCGTAATGCGGCAAGGCCATCCCGATGCGCATCCGCCCAGTGTAGGCCGCATCTCAAGGTCGGGCTCGGGCAGGCCGACGACAGCGAGAGACGGCCGTGATGTTGGCCGTTCATCGAGGTTCCATCGCGACCGGGGGCTATGGAGATGACCCAACGACTCAGGCTCGGAGAGATACTCGTCCAGGCAGGCATCCTCACGGACGAGCAGCTTGCGCGCGCGCTCGATGCGCAGGCCGGCGCCGACGGCGTGCGACACCGGCTCGGGTCGGTGATCACGCGCCTCGGCTTCGCCAACGAGACCGAGATCGCGACCGCGATCGCGCGACAGCTGGGCGTCCCGTTCCTTGACGTGTCGGACCTGACGCCGGATCCCGAGCTGGTGAGCCTGATCCCGCGGCGCATAGCCGAGCACCACCAGGCCATACCGGTCGGCCGGAACGACGACGGCGTGATCACCGTGGCGCTGGCAGACCCCACCAACGTCGTGGCCCTCGACGACCTCGGCATGATCCTGGGCCGGAGGATCGAGCTGGCGGTTGCGACGGCCGCCGCGATCGGCGAGCGGATCGAGCGATGGTACGGCATCGGCGGCGGCGCGAACGAGGCTGTGCTATGGATCGGCGACGCCTCGGCGGTCGAGGTCCTGCCTGACTTTCAGATGGACGAGGACCTCGAGAGCGTCCGTCGCTCGACCGAGATGGCGCCGATCGTACGCCTGGTGAACGCGCTGCTGTCGGACGCGACCAAATCGCGCGCGACCGACGTGCACATCGAGCCCTACCCCCGCGAGGTGCAGGTCCGCTTCCGGATCGATGGTCACCTCCGCGAGGTGATGACGCTGCCGAAGTACGTGCACCTCTCCACGATCTCACGCATCAAGGTGATGAACGGGATGGACATCGCCGAGCGCCGGCGCCCGCAGGACGGGCGCGGTCGCGTGCTCGTGGACGGCCAGGAGGTGGACGTCCGAGTGTCCACCCTACCGACCATGCACGGCGAGAAGGTCGTGCTCCGCCTGCTTCGCAAAGACGAAGCGCAGGTCGACTTTGCCGTCCTTGGCATGGCCGACGACGAGCTGGCTGCGATGCAGCGTCTGCTGGCGATGCCTCAGGGATTGATCGTGTTCACCGGCCCGACCGGATCCGGCAAGACGACCAGCATGTACGCGGCCATGCGTCAGCTCGTCGATCCGTCGCGCAACGTCGTGACGCTGGAGGACCCGATCGAGTACCAGATCAACGGGGTGAACCAGGTCCAGATCGACGACCGGATCGGCCTGAGCTTCGCGCGCGGGCTGCGTACCATCCTGCGCCAGGACCCCAACATCATCCTGGTCGGCGAGATCCGCGACGCCGAGACGGCGCAGATCGCGATGCAAGCCGCCTTGACCGGCCACCTGGTGATGACCACGCTTCATACAAACGACGCACCCTCGGCGATCACGCGGCTCGTGGACATCGGCGTCGAGCCGTTCCTGATCTCCTCGGCGCTGAGCGCCGTGGTCGCCCAGCGCCTGCTCCGCACGGTCTGCACCGAGTGCACCCAGCGGGCCGATCCGAGCGAGCGCACCCTGGCGATGCTCGGCCTCACCCGAGGCGACCTGATCGAGCACACGATCGTGCAGGGCGCCGGCTGCCCGACCTGCGCGTTCACGGGGTATCTGGGGCGCGCCGGCATCTTCGAGATCCTGACCATGACGACTCGCGTCCGAGAGCAGATCATCGCCGGCGCATCCGAGGCGGGGCTGGCGCGGGTCGCGCGCGAAGAGGGCCTGCGCACGCTGCGACAGACCGGCCTCGCGCGCGCGTTCGAGGGCCGCACGACGTTGGACGAGGTGTTGCGCGCCACCTACTTCGAACGGGAGGACACCTACCGGTGCCCCGGCTGCCGTCACGAGGTCGAGCGCTCGTTCGCGAGCTGTCCGTATTGCCAGACGCCGCTGGCAGGCGGTCACTGCGGCTCGTGCAGCAGGCCGACCAAGCCCGAATGGCACGCGTGCCCGTGGTGCTCGGCGAGCCTGACGCCGTCGTCGCCGTTCGCCGACGGCGTACCGCGCGTGCTGCTCGTGGACGACGACCCGGAGCTGTGCGCGATGCTGAAGACGCTGCTTTCGCCCGAGTTCGATGTGACCACGGCGGGGACGGCCGAAGAGGCGCTGCGCCGCGCGCCGGTCGACCGGCCGGATCTGATCCTGCTCGACCTGCTCCTGCCGGATCAGTCGGGCACCGCGGTGGCCGAGGCCCTGCGCGCGCAGGTCGCGACGGCGTCGATCCCGATCGTGATGCTCACCGGCGAAGCGGACGAGGACGCCGAGATCCGCGCCCTGCAGGCCGGCGCCGACGACTTCCTCCGCAAGCCGGTGGAGGAAGACGTGCTGCGCGCGCGGCTGTCCGCCCTGCTGCGGCGAAGCGTTCGCGCCTAGCGACGCCTACGCGGTCGCGGCGATGATCGCCGGAGACGTGGACGCGTTCCCGACGTTGTCCACCGCCGTCAGCTTCACGTCGTAGGTCGTGGCGGGGATCAGCCCGTCGATGCGCGCGGACTGCAGGGCGCCCGGCGGCGCAGGCCACGGCGCGGGAACCCGCCACCAGGCCGTCGTCCCACGTTTCCGGACGAGCAGCTCGTACCGGCTGACCGCGCCCGTCCCCACGGTCAGACCGTCCTCCTCGGGGGCCAGCCACGCCACCGTGATCGAGGTCGGCGTCCGCAACGGCGACACGAAGTGCAATGCCGGCGTCGAGGGACGCGCCGTGTCGTCCTCGACCCCGCGCGCGACGTTCAGGCGCCCGCCAGAGGCGAGTTTCGCCTCGAACTCGGGGGTACGGTCGACGCTGCCGAGCAGCCTTTGCACAACGGCGGGATACGCGAGCCCCGGATGCGCGGCCAGGATCAGGGCGGCCGCGGCCGCGACGTGCGGTGCCGCCATCGACGTGCCGGACTTGTTCGCCCACCCGCCGGGGATCGCGCTCAGGATCCCGACCCCGGGCGCCGCGAGGTCGACACTCGCCACACCGACGTTGGACGACGCAGCCAGCGCATCGTACGAGGTGCTGGATGCAACGGCGACGATGTTGTCGTACGGCGCCGACGACGGGTAGTGCCCAGGCGTGGTCACGTCGAGGTCCCGCCCATCGTTCCCCCCCGATGCGATCAGGATCATGCCGGCCGCGCGCGCGCGTGCGATCGCCTCGTTCAACGCCTGAGACGATCCGGCCGTCCCCCAGGAATGGTTCGTGATCTGCACGCCCAACGTGGTCGCGTAGTCGAGACAGCGGATGGCGTCGCTCACGCGCCCTCGGCCGTCGGCGCCGAGGAACCGTAGCGGCATGATGCGCGCGGTCCGGTCGATGCCCACGATCCCGACGGCATTGGCTGCCGCGCCGATGATCCCGGCGACGTGCGTGCCGTGACCGTTCGTGTCGGTTGGATCGCCATCGCGGTCCCGGCAGTCGGCACCGTGGATATCGTCGATGAATCCGTTTCCGTCGTCGTCGATCCCATTGAGGATCTCCCGCGGGTTGCGCCACAGCCGCCCGGCAAGATCCGGATGCTTCAGATCCACGCCGCTGTCCACCACTCCCACGATCACATCGACCGAGCCGGTCGTGCGGGCCCATGCCTGCGGGGCACCGACCTTCTGCGGTCCCCATTGCTCGTCCCATCGGGGATCATCCGGGCTGCCGCCGTCTGCGGCGGCGATCGGGTCGGACTCGGCGAACCGCACCCCGGGTATCGATCGGACCGTTTCCGCCGCGAGCCCTTCCACGACGAGCCAGCCCCCGGTCTGGTGCTCGTCGACGACGCGCGCGCGCTGCTCGAGCAGCTCCCGGACAGGTCCGCCGGATCCCGGTTGATAGGCAACGATGAACCTCCCCGACCCGCCGAGAGTCCCGGTGACGTGCGACACGAGGGCGTGCGAGGGGATGACGGAAGCGACGCACATCGTCGCTGCGAGCAGCGCACGGGCCACGGTCCAACTCCTCTCGTCGCCGGTCGGTCGCCGGGCTGAACGAGAGGTCGCCGGGCACGTTCATGGCGCGCGTGCGTAGGTATCGGATCGTCCCTAGATGTCCCGGCCAAACAGGGAGAGCGGTAAGACGGATCGGTCGAACACGTATAAGCGGAAGAAGCAGGAGAATCGGGCGAAGCGGCGAAGAGCTAGGGACCGCCCCCCACCGAGGGCACGCGCCCCCGGCTGGAGGACCAACAGGGAGTCACGTGGCTCAACAGAATGGAGGGGCAAGATGTCAAAGGTGATGAAGCTACTCGCGGCTGCGGTGCTTGCGCTGGCCAGCTTCGGCGTGGCCTTCGCCGATCCGTCCAACGGAGGAAACCACGGGAGGCCTTCGAACCCGCCCTGCGACGCCGATCATGGGCATCCCCAGCAGAACGTTCCTCGGTGCCAGGACGACGGCGGGGAACCGGAGGATTCCGACGGCGACGGGATCCCCGACGAGGAAGACAACTGTCCCGACGTCCCCAACGCCGACCAGACCGACACCGACGGGGACGGCCTCGGCGACGCCTGCGACGACGACGACGACAACGACGGGACGCCCGACGAAGAGGACCCCTGCCCCCTCGACCCGCTCGACGAATGCGAGGGGCCGTCGGATCGCGATGGCGATGGGATCCCCGACGAGGAAGACAACTGTCCCGACGTCCCCAACGCCGACCAGACCGACACCGACGGGGACGGACTCGGTGACGCATGCGACGACGACGACGACAACGACGGCGTGCCCGACGAAGAAGACAACTGCCCGCTGGTGCCCAACCCCGGCCAGGAAGACAGCGACGGGAACGGCGTCGGAGACGCATGCGACGACGGCGGCGGCGAGGAAGAGTTCACCTGCGACCCAGCGATCCAGAAGAACGAGGACGGCACGGTCTCATCGATCGTGCACAACAGCGTCGAGCCGCCCGTCCGTGGGATCAACGGAACCGCGGCGGATGTGATCCACACGGTCAACTGCCAGATCGTGGTGGATACCCTCGGCCTGTAAACACAGAACAGTGGATGAGGGGCCTTCGGGCCCCTCTTCTGCATCTATGCCCTCGACGCGGTGCGCCCCTCGACGCGGTGCGCCCCTCGACGCCGGCTCGAGTGCGCGCGCTGCGAGAGCCAGGATCTCCTTCGCCGGGCCGTCCGGACAGATCGGGCGGTCCGGGGAGGCCCCCGGAAGACGGTGGGGGAGCTGGTCGGCTTGGTCTCCGCCCCCGAGGGCCTAGCTTCACTAAGGATTATGCGCGCGCGGACGTGCTTCCGCACGCGCGATCCGGACGAACCAACCGTTCGTAAAGGGTTCGTAACCTTGCTAGCCTGCCCTTAGATCACGTCGGAGGACATCTTGGCCACCACAGAGCAGATCATCGAAGCGCTCGCGACCGTGAATGACCCGGAGATCGGCAAGCCGATCACCGAGCTGGACATGGTCAAGAACGTCGCCATCGACGGCGGCACGGTGACCGTCGAGGTCTACCTGACCGTCCCCGGCTGCCCACTGAAGGACCGGATCGAGCGCGAGGTGACCGCCGCCGTCCAGCCCCTCGACGGCGTCGAAGCCGTACGCGTCGTCCTGGATGTCATGAGCGACGAGCAGCGCCAAGCGATGGTCGGGAAGCTCCGCGGCGGCCAGGCCAAAGAGGAGAACCGCCCGATCGAGTTCTGGCAGGAAGGCTCGAAGACGCGCGCGATCCTGATCGCCTCCGGCAAGGGCGGGGTCGGGAAGTCCTCGACGACCGCGAACCTCGCCGTCGCGCTCGTGCAGCAGGGCTTCAGCGTCGGCGTGATCGACTGCGACGTATACGGCTACTCGATCCCCCGGATGATGGGCGTCGCCGGGCGGCCGACTGCGTTCAACGGCATGGTGCTGCCGCTGGAAGCGCACGGCGTCAAGGTGATCTCGGTCGGGTTCTTCGTCCCAGACGAGCAGCCGGTGATCTGGCGCGGCCCCCTGCTGCACCGGATGATCCAGCAGTTCCTCTCGGACGTGTACTGGGGCGACCTCGACTTCGTGTTGCTCGACCTGCCGCCGGGCACCGGCGACGTATCCATCTCGATCGCGCAGTTCCTGCCCGGTGCCGACATGATCGTGGTAACGACGCCGCAAGAGGCGGCCCAGAAGGTCGCCGCGCGCGCCGGCCGGATGACCGAGCAGGTGAACCTCCGCGTCGTCGGCGTTATCGAGAACATGGCGACCTTCATCTGCCCGGGCTGCGGTGAGCAGCACGACATCTTCGGGTCAGGCGGCGGTGCGCTGCTCGCCGAGCAGCTGGACACGACGCTGCTCGGACGGGTGCCGATCGATCAGCGGTTGCGTGAGGGCTCGGACGAAGGCAAGCCGCTCGTGCTCACCGATCCGGAGTCACCTGCCGCGAAGGTGCTGCTGGAGATCGCGCGCGAGATCGGCAAGACCGGCCCGTCACTGGCCGGCAAGCGCCTGCCGCTGCTCAGCGGTCCGATGGGCGCGGGCGGCCACGGCCACTAGCGCCGTTGCTCGCGTAGCGAAGCCACAGGTCCCCGACCGCGCGTCCGAGCAACATCCCTCCGATCACGTCGGACGGATAGTGCACGCCCACGTAAACGCGCGAGAACGCGACCATGCGTGGGATCTTGCCCAGGAACCCTCGGGCCGGCGCCGTCACGCGATCCTCCACCACGCGTGTCATCGCGGCGGCGACGGCCGGGTGCCCGCTCGGATAGCTCAGCCCGGCCGGTTTGCGGACGAGGACATCGACGGTGCCCGTGTCGTAGGGACGGGCCCGGCGGAACAGCGGCTTGGCGGCCTGCGCCAGCGTCCAGGCGATCCCGCCGGCGGCGGTGAGGTCGCGCGCCAGGCGCCGGCGACCGCTCAGCCAGAGGACCGCGCTCGCGCCGGCGATCGCGTAGGTCGAGCCCAGATCGGTCAAGACCGGCATCGCCTTGTCGAAGGTGTCCGAGCGACGGTGCGCGATCGCCTCCCTCGCACGCGCGTCCGCCACGGCGATGCGGCCGCGCGCGGCGAAGCCGAGCGCGGCCGCAGCCGCGAGCCTCAGCACCGGCCCGGCGAGTCCGGGTCGTCGCGCGCGCGCCACCCCTACGTGTCCTCGAGCAACCGGGCGTCGCGGTCGAGCGCCGGCTCGGGAGGCGCCTGCTCGGCCGGAGGCTCGGCCGGGTGGGGTGCCGGCGGGCCGTCCGGCGCTCCGATGCGCTCGGTCCCCTCGGGTGCAGGCTCGGCCGGCGCCTGTTGCGACGAGGGCGTGTCGGGACGATCGATGACGCCGACGGTGCTGCGGGGCGCATCGTCCTCGACGGCCGAGCGCAGCACATCGGCCGCCTTCTGTCCCTCGGCTTGGAACGTGCGGATCGCTTTGCCGAGGCTGCGCGCGATCTCCGGCAGCTTGTTGGGCCCGAAGATCATCAGGGCGAGCAGCAGGATCACGAACAGCTCTCCCATCCCCAGGTTCTGGATGAAGCCGATGGTCCCCATATCAGCGCTCCGAACGTTCGGCGAGGGTGGCGGTCGTCGTGCGCCGCTCGCCGTCGCGCACATAGATGATCGAGACACGGTCGCCGACGTCCTTGGTGATCAGGTAGCTGATCAGCTCTTCGAAGGAGGAGATGGTTCGGCCGTCCATCCCGACGATCACGTCCTCGGCGCGCAGGCCCGCGCGAGCCGCCGGCGCCCCAGCGAGCACGCTGGACACCAAGGCTCCCCGCCGGCCGGGGATGCTAGAGCCCTCGATCCCCAAGAACGGCAGGCTCGCGGTGCCCGTCTCGATGATCTGATCGGCGACCTTGCGCACCGTGTCGATGGGGATCGCGAACCCGATGCCGACATTGCCACCGACGTCGCTGCCCAGGATCGCGGTGTTGATCCCGATCACCTCACCGTTGATGTTGGCGAGCGCGCCGCCGGAGTTGCCGGGGTTGATCGCGGCGTCGGTCTGTATGGCATCGGGGATCCCCGACGCCGCGCCCTGGAGCGCGTTGCGATGCAACGCGCTGATCACGCCGGATGTGACGGTCGCCTCGAGGCCGAACGGGCTGCCGATCGCGACCGCCAGCTCACCCACGCGAAGGTCGTTGGAGGTGCCGAACGTCGCAGCGGGCAGCCCCTCGCGCGCGACCTTGATCACCGCGATGTCCACCACGGGCATCGCCGTACCTACCAGCGCGCCGGGGAGCCGGTCGCCGCTGGGCAGGCGCACCTGGATCTCGTCGGCGTCACGGACCACGTGGTCGTTGGTGATGATGTAGCCGTCGGAACGGTAGATCACTCCCGAGCCGACGGCCTGCTGTCCGAAGTCTCCGGCGACGTCGATCTGAACGATGTTGGGCAGCACCGCTTCGGCGACCGCGGCGGCGGCGTTCGCGGGCTCGTCCGGTGGATCCTCGATCGGCGGGGAGACGCGAACAACGGAGCCGCCGCTCACGCGGTCCTCGAACGCGTAGAAAGCCCCGACCGCCCCCGCCGCCGCGCCGAGCACGGCGGCGATCAGCGCGACGAGCACCACGACCGCGAAGCTCCGATGCGGCGGTCCCAGTCGCTCGTCCCAGAACGGTGTCGGGGGCTCCTCGGCCGGCTCCGGCTCGCCGCTAATCGGCCCGTCCATAGGCGGCTCCAGATCAAGCTCGGCGTGCGGCTCGGCCGGCAACCGATGCTCCACCGCCCGGACGTCCTCATCCGGCTCCGGCGCGAGCGCCAGCTCGAACGGAAGATCCGCCTTCTCGGGATCGCTCATCGGCTCTATCCTACGGCCCGCGCGATGGTGCGGCCGCGGGCCGCCGCTCGCGTGCCATGATGGCAGCATCGAGAGGAGGCCGAGCATGCCCGACGACCAGGAGCAGCGGACGGAGGCCGAAGGCGAGAAGCAACGACGCTTCGGAAAGGTCGAGGCACGCTGGACCGCGGCCGGCATCATCGCGCTACTGTTCGGGATATTCGTGGCACAGAACAGCGACCCGGTGCGAGTCTCGTTCGTGTTCTTCGACGCCGAGGTGCGCTTGATCTGGGTCTTCCTGATCTGCGGCGTCATCGGCGGGATCGTGGACCGGCTCCTGCAGCGGCGCGGGATCCTATAGCAGCATCACTGCACGTCGGGACGGGTTCAGAAGAATCGAACCTTGGCCGCGAACTCGCTGGCCAGCGCGAGGATGACCGCCAAGTAGAAGAACCCGGTCGCCGCCTGTAACGAGTTCTCCTTGATCAGCGCGCGGATGAACAGAGCCATCACCGCGCACAGCGCGGCCAGGCCGACCGCGAGCGACACGGTCAGAACCCCGACGCCCAGCAAGGGTGAGAAGTCGGGGCGTGCCTCTCCCCCACCGGTGCCCCCGAGCAGCACCGCGAGCGCGGCCAGAGCGGTCCCGCTGAGGAAGAATAAGTTGATCCGGCCCAGGTATTCACGCGACAGCTTCCGGTCCACCAGATGCCAATGGCCGAGCAGCAACCCGTCCACGACCGCGCCGGCGAACAGCGCGCCCGCGAGCAACTGGAACGCCGCCAACGGCGCGCCGTTGCGCTCTGCCGGGACCAGCGCCATCGCGATCAGCGCAGCGACCCCGACGGGCACCACCGCGATGCCGACGACGCGCACGACACCCGGCGCGCGCAACCACACCACGACCTGCCAGACCACGGTCGCCACCGCGAACGCGCCGAGCAGCGCGAGCGCCGCCGCGCCCTCGCCTGCATCGGACAACGGGCCGCGCGCAGCGAGGAACGCCAGGATCGCGAAGGCCGCGAGCACTGCCCCATTGACCTTGTAGAAGCTCTCGCGCACGCGGCCCCACAACGGCGTCAGCCACAGCACCGCCAGGCCACCGACCGCGATCTCGGCCAGCACCAGGGCGAGCACCATCGCGGGTCCACCGAGGGGATCATCCATGGGTGTTCATTCGCGCGGTTCGACTGAGGCGCGCGCGGCCGCCATGATAGCGGGTGATGGCAGACGACATCGTCCCCGGTCTGGCCGGCGAAGCGAGGCGCGTGGTGACCGAGGCTCAGACCGCGATCGGGCTCGGGTCCGGCGACGTGCCGGTCTTCGGGACGCCCGCGCTGCTCGCGATGATGGAGGAAGCTGCTGTGGCCGCGCTGCTCGGGGCGCTGCCCGACGGGCGGACCAGTGTCGGCGTCTCGGTCGAGCTCGAGCATCTCGCACCCTCGCGCGTTGGCGCTGAGGTGCGTGCGCTCGCGCGCATGGTGTCGGCCGAGGGCGGACGCGTGATCTTCGATTGCGAAGCTTACGACGGGGAGACGCTGATCGGGCGGGCGAGGCATGCGCGCGCGATCGTTGATCGCGTGCGCTTCGGCCGATGAGCACGTACGTCGAGGCCGCGCGCTTGACGGACGTCCCGCCGGGGACCGGCCGGAACGTCGACGTGGACGGCCGGCCTGTTGCGCTGTTCAACCTGGACGGGACGTTCTACGCCTACGAGGGAGTCTGCCTGCATCGCGGCGGCCCCGTCGGCGAGGGTGATGTCGAGGACAGCGTGGTCACGTGTCCCTGGCACGGCTGGCAGTACGAGGTCGCAACAGGCCGGCACACGCTCGATCCTACGATCGGCCTCCGCCCCTACGACGTACGGGTCGAAGGGGACGCGGTCCTCGTGGCGATCCCCGATCAGCCCTGAGCAAGCACGTACTCGACCAAGGTGCGCACGCCCGAGCCGGTCGCCCACTTGCTGTTCTCGAATTCGTCCCTATCCGCCTTCGCGGTCCCCGCGATGTCCAGGTGCACCCACGGGGTGTCCCCGGCGAACTGCTTCAGGAACAGAGCGGCCTGCGTCGCGCCGGCCCCGACGTCGATGCTGCGATGATTGCGCAGGTCGGCGATGTCCGACTTCATGACCGGGAGATACTCCATCTCGAGGGGAAGCTCCCACGCCTTCTCCCCCGCTCGCTCCGCCGCGTCGAGCACCTTGCGGGTTTCGCTGCGGGGCTCCCCCACAACGCCGAAGACTTTGTTCCCGAGCGCGATCACACAAGCACCGGTCAGCGTCGCGATATCCACGATCACATCGGCGCCGCGCTCGCGCGCGTAGGCGATCGCGTCGGCCATCACCAGACGGCCCTCCGCGTCGGTGTTCCCGATCTCCACGGTCGTTCCGCCGTATTGTGTGATCACGTCGCCGGGCCGCAACGCGTTGCCGTCTGGCATGTTCTCGGCGGTTGCGATGTAGGCCCACACGTTGACCTTCGGCTTCAAGTGCGCGATCGCCTCCATGGCCCCGAGCACCGCTCCGCCGCCGCCCATATCCATCTTCATCCAGTCGATACCGCTGGTGCCCGGCTTGAGGTTCAGACCGCCGGAGTCGAACGTGATGCCTTTGCCGACGAGCGCGATCGTGCGCTTCGCGCCGGCCGGCTCGTAGCGCAGCTCGATCAAGCGCGGAGCCTTCGGGCTGCCACGGCCGACGCCGAGGATGCCGCCGAACCCTTTCGCCTCCAGCTCCTTCTCGTCGAAGACCTTGATCTTGAGCCTGGTATCCTTCGCGATCCGCCGCGCTTCCTGCGCCAGCGACTCGGGGCTCTTGTCGTTCGACGGAGTGTTGGTCAGGTCGCGCGCGAGGTTCTGGCCCCGCGCGACCACCTGGGCGCGATCGACCTCCTTGCGTAACGCGCGCGCGTTCCACTTCTTCTCGCCGAGCAGCGTCACCGTCTCGACCACGTTCGGCACGCCGTTCTGCTGGGCCTTGTACCGCTGGTAACGATAGGTAGCCAGCTCGAAGCCCTCGACGAACAGGCGAACCACCGCGTCGGTGCCACCCTTGACGGCGCGAGGGATGGTCGTCGCGACGCTGCTCGCACCTCCGCTGCGACGCGCGACCATCGCGCCTGCCTTCATCGCGACGGTGCCCTTGGCCCCGGCCCGCTCTCCCATCCCGATCAACAAGACAGACCTCGCGGGCAAACGGCCGAGCGTTTCGAACGCGATCGCGTCGCCCAGCTCGCCGGCGAACGTCGGCCTCTTCGTCGAGATCTCGCCCAGCTGCGGCGTCCGCGCGATCACGTCGGCCAGCGACACGTCCAGCGCTGCGAGCACCTCCTTGACACCCGGCCCGGCCTCGCCGCCCTTGAAGACCGGCAGCGCGAGGACATCGCAGGAGACATCCTGCGGTCGATCGATTGAGAGAGAGAACGTGGCCATGAGATCGACTCCTCATCCGTCGGGAGAACGACCCCGAGTATATGCACGGACCTCGCGAACCGGAAGGTGACAGCCGGCATCCCGGCGTGGAAGGATGCGTCAGAGTTGCATCCGTCACGAGCGGGAGGGAACCATGGTCACGATGCTGGTGTTCTACCGGGCGCCTGCCGACGCCGAGGCTTTCGAGAAGCGTTACGTCGAGGGCCATCTGCCCAAGATAGGGGAGTACCAGAACATCAAGGAGTTCTCGTTCCACAAGGTGTCACGCAAGGTCATGGGCGACTTCCCGTATGAGTACGTGTTCTCGGGCTCTTGGGCGGACAAGGACGGCTGGAAGGCGGACCTCGGCAGCGACGCGGCGAAGCAGGCGACCGAGGACGCGAACACCTTCGCCGAAGGCCTGTTCGACGTCGTCCTGCTCGAGCAGCTCGCCTGAGGAGCCGTCGATGAGCGACACGATCATCTACGACGTCTCCGACGGTATCGCGACGATCACGCTGAACCGGCCCGATTCGCTGAACGCGCTCAACACCGAACTGAGCAACGCGTTCATCAAGGCGATCGGGGACGCCGGGTCGGACCTGGGGGTGCGCGCGGTGATCATCACCGGCGCGGGGCGCGCGTTCTGCGCCGGCGCCGATCTCGCCGAGGTGCAGAACCAGATGGAAGGCGGGAAGCAGATGCGCCCGGACGAGATCCTGCGCACCCGCTACAACCCGATCGTGCTCGGCATCACCGAGATGCCCAAGCCCGTGATCGCCGCCGTGAACGGCGCAGCCGCCGGCGCGGGCTCATCGGTCGCGCTCGCATGCGACATCCGCATCGCCGGTGACAAGGCCAAGTTCCTGCAGGCTTTCATCAAGATCGGGCTGATCCCCGACTCGGGCGCTCACTGGCTGCTCCCTCGTTTGGTCGGGCAGGCCAAGGCGACGGAGCTCGCGATAACCGGCGAGACGATCGACGCCGAGGAGGCGCTGCGGATCGGGATGGTCAACCGCGTGGTGCCGCAGGCCGAGCTGCTCGAGCAGGCGACGGCGTGGGCCAAGCGGTTCGCCACCGGCCCGACCGTGGCGTACGGGCTGACCAAGAAGGCGTTCCGTCTGGCGGCAACCGCGGACCTGTCGACCGTTCTGGACATCGAGGCCGACCTGCAGGCCGAGGCGGCACTGACCCGCGACAGCGTCGAAGGCGTGGTCGCGTTCATCGAGAAGCGCGACGCGACGTTCGAGGGCAGATAAGCAAAGGGGCCCCGATGGGGGCCCTTCGCTGCTGCTCGGATCGGCTAGACCAGCTTCTGATAATGCACCACGCTGTAGTTGTCGACCGTGATGGTCACGGTGCCGGTTCCCTCGGGCATCTCGATGCTTTGGCTCTCCCAGCGCTCCGTCTGCGGGTCGGTGGCCCAGTGCCACTCGATCGAGATCGTCGTGTCGCCGAACTGCCACGTCGCCGGGCCCGGATTCGCAGTCTGCGGGAGGCGTGTCACAGCGACAATCGCATGGGTAGCCCCGGGGGTGAGGTAGTTCGTGTCGACGAAGGGCAGGTCGGGATCGCCGGCTGTGAGGCAACCATTCGTCCCGGCGTTGAATCCGCGCCGGGCCGCGCCTGCGTCGGCACCCGAGAAGATCACGATGTGCCCGGCGTCGCGGAGACAGTTCTCCTCATTGTCTTCCGTCGGATCCGCCTGTGCGCCCAACGGCGCGAGCATCAGCGCGGCAAGCGCGGCCGCCGCGAGCATGACGGTGCGATTCCTCATGGGACCTCCCATCGTCTTCAGGCCTCTTGGGCCCGGCGGCGCGCCCCCGACCCCGCATCGATGGATTCGCCGGAGCTTCCGCCTCTCCTGCTTCCAGCCCCGTCGAGGCAGCGTGGTGAGGGGTACGATTGAGGAGAACCCCACAAGGGAGACCGTCATGAGCTACGAGGAGAAGGTCGCAGCCTTCAAGGCGCGCATCGACGCCGGCGAGAAGATCGAGGCCTCGGATTGGATGCCCGACGCCTACCGCGAGGCGGCGTTGAAGTTCATCGAGATGCACGCCAACTCCGAGATCATGGGCGCGTTGCCCGAGCGCGAGTGGATCCCGCGCGCGCCATCGCTGCGACGCAAGCTCTCGCTGACCGCCAAGGTCCAGGACGAGGTCGGCCACGCACAGATCCTGTACCGGATCGCCGAGGACCTCGGGAAGAGCCGCGAGGCGATGTTCGAGGATCTGATCAACGGCCGCACCAAGTTCCATAACGTGTTCCATTACCCGACCTATTCGTGGGGCGACGTCGCCGTGATCGGGTTCCTGATCGACGGCGCGGCGCTGGTGACACAGCGCGCGCTGCTCGACTCGTCTTATGCGCCGTACGTGCGCGCGATGAAGCGCATCTGCGCTGAGGAGTCGCTGCATCTACGCCACGGTGAGGACCTGCTGCTCGAGCTGGCGAACGGCACCGACGAGCAGCGCGCGATGTTCCAAGACGCCGTCGATCGCTGGTGGCGGCCGATCATGCACTTCTACGGCCCGCCGTCGAACCCCGAGAAGGACGTGCTGCTGCACTGGGGCATCAAGACCCGCTCGAACGAGGATCTGCGCAACGAGTTCTTCGACACCTACGTGCCGAAGCTCTGGGATCTCGGTTTCAGCGTTCCCGACCCGGATCTTCGATGGGACGGCGAGACCTGGAAATGGGGTTCAGAGGACTGGGCGCACTGGGACGAATTCTGGCAGGTCGTGCGCGGCAACGGCCCGATGACGCAGACGCGGCTGACCTACCGGCGCGCGATCTGGGACAACCACGCGTGGTTACGCGATGTGTTCGCAGCCATCCCGCGCGCAGCCGCCTGAGCCCTGAAGTTCCCTCTAGACGATCTCGTAGACGCGTACCTCCGCCAGCCGGCTGCGCAGCAACGCGGTCGCGATGCCCGCGCTGTTCTGCAGCACGCTCGAGCCGTAGACGCTGAACGTGAGCTGCAGCTCCTCGGCTGCAGGGGCATCGGCCTCCTGCCGGCTCCACACGGCCATCCGCAGCATCTCGTCGAGCAGCGACACCGGCCCCCCGTGCGCGTCCACGATGCCGGCGCTCGCGCCGGATGCGCAAGCATCGCAAGGACCAGCGACTGCCGTCGCGGTCGAGATCGCCGACTCGGTCCACCCGATGAGCGGCGTCGCGCCCTGCACGAACGCCTCGGCCGAATCCACCCTCAGGTCGACGACGTAGATGCGCGCGCGGACGGGCTCGCTCGGTGTGTCCTCCAGCGTGATCGCCGCGTCGCCGCTTGCGTTGCCCGATCCCGGCGCGGTCCCCGCGACCGGCGATATCACGTCGAGGTCCATCTCCAGGCGGCCGGTGCTGCGCGCCACCGCGCTGCGGCAGGTGAACGTGGTGCCGATCGACCCGTTGCAGCCACGATCGGCGCGCGCGGCGGTGTAGGGGGCAGCCAGCATACGCTCGACCGACGGCGTCGCCAGCTCGACGTGGCGCAGCGCGCCCACAACTCTTCCGTGTACCTCGCCGATCCCCTCGAGGGTCGCGGTCACCATCACGTGAACCGACGCGCGGATCGTGCCCGGCGGCACAGGGCCACCCAACGGGTCTGCCATCACGGCCAGCACGCTCGCCTCGGCCGGCGGATCGGAAGGGACATCCAACAGCTTCTCGGCGCGCCCGACGCAGGCCGCGCAGGTGTCGTGCTCGAGCACGATCTCGACGGACACATCGATCGAGCTCAGCAGCGGCAGCGTCCCGGATGGCTCCGCGAGCAGTTCATCGAACCCGAACGACGCCACCCCGAGCACCGCTTGGGTCGCCGTGGACCGCACGCTCGTCGCGGTGAACCAGGCCTCGGCGACACCGGTCACCACTCCGAGGGATGATCCTTCGTCGCGGGTCCGGGCGAGCAGCTCCAGATCGAACCCTCCGGTCTCCGCATCGGCGCTCGCGTCGAAGGTCACGCAGGTTCCGGTCAGGCCCAGCGAGTCGAAGCATCCCGCCGCCGCGGTCGCCTCCTGGTACGGCGCTGTCACGAAGACCTGGCGTGGGTCCGTATCGGCGTTCGCGGGCCCGGGCAGCGCGAGACTCATCGCCAGCAGCAGGACCGCTCCGATCCGTCGACATCCCATGGTTCCCTCCCGTTCGACTCGTTCGCATCCCCATGAGGACCCGTGGGACGCTTCCTTGCACCCCCTCAGGGGTTCCGCCGGCCGCGCTAAGGTGTGCGTGTGGAAGTCTTCGAGGTCTTCCAGCGGCGGACCCATGACGATCCGCTGATCAACGTCGGCTCGATCAAGGCCCCCGACCTGGAGATGGCGTTGCTGCTCGCGCGCGAGACCCATTTCCGGCATGGAGAGGGCGTCGAATGCTGGGTGTCCCAGCGAGGCGAGATGCACGCGGTGCCGGACCCCGAGACCATGGGCGGCGTGCTCGATCATTCGTACCGACGCCAGGACGGCTACGTCGGCGTCGGCGCGAAACACAAGCGGGTCAGCGAGGCGATCGCCGCGCGCGGCCTGCGCATCGACGCAGATCGGCCGACGGCGGGCACCCGTGGGTAGCGATCCGCGGCTCGGGCTGCTGCTGGCGCTGGCCGACGACGAGTTGATCATGGGCCATCGACTAAGCGAGTGGACCGGCTGGGTCCCATACGTCGAGGAGGACCTGGCGATGTCCTCGATCGCCCAGGACGAGCTGGGGCACGCGCGCGCTCTCTACGAGATCGTGTCGTCGATCGACGGGCAGGACGTGGACGCGCTCGCGCTGGGACGGGCGGCCGATGAGTACCGCAACGCCGTGTTGTGCGAGCGTCCGAACCGCGACTACGCATACACGGTCGCCCGGCACTGGCTCTACGACACCGCCGACGACGTGCGTCTCGCCGCACTGGATGCCACCACGTTCAAGGAACTGCGCGAGGCGATCGAGGTGTTCAGGCTGGAGGAGCGCTACCACCTCGAGCACGCGCGCCTTTGGTTCCGGCGGCTGGCCGAGGGTCCGGTCGAGGCACGACGTCGGCTCGCCGACGCGCTCGAGGCGGCGATCGGCGAGGCGCTCGCGCTGTTCGAGCCGCTGCCGGAGGAGAACGCGCTGCTCGCGGATGGGACGTTGCCGCGCGCGCACGAAGAGATGCTCGCCGACTGGCTCGCGGTGATCGGCGCCGACCTGGACGCCGCCGGGCTGGACTACGTGCTCGCCGGCGGCGACGAGGGATCCGACGCGGAGATGATCCCGACCTCCGCGGGTGCGATCGAGGCCGACGGGGACGCGCGCGCGCGCCTGCAGGTACCCGGCCTCGCACGACGCGACGGCCGATGGGCACACGAGGGTGCCTTCGCCGGCGCCGGCGGGCGGCACGGCCAACACTCGGAGGACTTCGAGCCGCTGTGGACCGAGATGACGGCGCTGTACCGCGCGCACCCGGGGGCGTCATGGTGACGCGCGCGCTCACCGAGGCCGGCGTGCTCGCGGCGCTGGACGAGGTGATGGATCCCGAGATCCCCTCGTGCTCGGTCGTGGACCTGGGCATCGTCGAGCGCGTCGCGGTCACCGGTGACGCCGTCGAGGTGGATCTGCTGCCGACGTTCTCGGGCTGTCCGGCCCTGGATGTGATCGGACGCGACGTGGCCCGAGCCGTCGAGCAGCTCGGCGCGCGCACGCAGGTCCGCTGGGTCCGCACGAGGCCGTGGACGACCGATCGGATCACCGAACGCGGGCGCGCGCGCCTGGCCGAGTACGGCATCGCGCCCCCCGGTTCGCCGGTTGTCGTCGAACTCGGAAGGCCGGACCCGATCGCGTGCCCCTACTGCGGTGCGAGGGCGACCGAGGAGCAGTCGGCGTTCGGGCCGACCCCCTGCCGTGCGATCCGCTACTGCCCGGCATGCCGCAATCCATTCGAGGCTTTCAAGCCGAAGGGATAGGATCCAATGGTGGCCGATTGCCTGTTCTGCGGGATCGTCGCCGGGACCGAGCCGGCGGAGATCCTCTTCGAGGACGAGGACGCGATCGCGTTCCTGGACATCGGCCCGGCGACCGAAGGGCACACCCTAGTGGTGCCGCGGCATCACTGCGTGGACCTGTTCGACATCGGCGAGGAACGCGCGGGGACGCTCATGCGCACGGCGGTCGAGGTCGCGGAGCTGCTCAAGGTCGCGCTGCAGCCCGCGGGGATGAACATGGTTCACGCCAGCGGCGCGGCGGCATGGCAATCGGTGTTCCACTTCCATCTGCACCTGATCCCGCGCTATCGCATCGACGAGCTGACGCCGCCGTGGCCGATCGGCCGCACCCGTGCAGATGGGAACGAACTGACGGCGGTGGCCGAGCGCATCCGCGCCATCGGCCTCGGCTGACGGTCCGGCTTGCTACGGCGCGCACTCAGACGGCGCGCGCTCAGACGGCGCCGGTCTCGGCGAGCGCCTTCAGCTTGCGCATGCTGGCGGCGAGCACGCGCTCGATCGGACGCCGAAGCACCGAACCGCCGAACTCCCCCAGCGACCCGAACGGCGGGTCCAACTCCTCGGCCCACTCGAAGAACGTGCCGCTT
Source organism: Actinomycetota bacterium (assembly GCA_036397635.1). Classification (GTDB taxonomy): domain Bacteria; phylum Actinomycetota; class AC-67; order AC-67; family AC-67; genus DASWIP01. The sequence continues at coordinate 50,287 of DASWIP010000080.1, forward strand.
CCCGCGGGCTCCAGCTCCCACCACGCAAGCCCGCGGATCGGCCAACGATGATGCATGATCGCGATCATCCGCTCGGGCTCCCATCCGGTCACCGTGAAGTGGTCGCGCAGCGCGATGCCCGCGATCTTGGTCACCGCGCGCACCTTGGTTCCGACACCTTCGCGCTGCGGGCCGACGACCTCGACGCTGGTGGCATCGACCATCCAGCGCGCCGACCCCTCCCAGTCGCGGAGCAGATCCCACACGCGCGACGGCGGCGCTTCTATCAGCCCGGCGACACGGAAGAAAGCCATGCAGGGCTTACATCTACCCGACCCCAGCCGTGGGAGCACATAGACGGGAACGTCAGGTCGCGCGCCGCTGCAAGGCCTCCAGGTCGCGTATCACGATCTCACGCCGGTGCGTGCGGATCGTGCCACGGTCCCGGAGCGAGCGGAGCGCCTTGCTCACCGCCTCGCGCGAGGCACCCGTCCACCCCGCGAGCTCCTCCTGGGTCAGCGGAAGCTCGACGTGGATCTCGGCGTTGATCCGCTCGCCGAACTGCTCGGCCAGTTCGAGCAACCGTTGCGCGACCCGGCCGGTCACGTCGTGGGTGCCGAACTCGACCCGTCTCAGGTTGGCCTCGCGGAGCCGCCCGACCACGGTTCGCAGCAACATGACAGCGACGCGAGGATGCTCCTCCAGATAGGCTTGGAACTCTGGTGCCGGCACGAGCAGCGCCTCGACAGGATCAAGCGCCGCCACCGTCGCCGATCGCGGCCGGCCGTCCAGCGTGGATAGCTCGCCGAGCAGCTCGCCCGGCCCCCGCATCGCGTAGACGACCTCTCCCCCGTCGGCGGTGTACGAGCAGATCTTCACCCGGCCCTGCACGATCACGACGACGTGATCGGAGAGGTCGCCCTCGCTGAACAGGTAGGTGCCGCGCCGGAAACGGCGGGTGGACGCACGATCGATGAGCGCTCGACGCTCTTGCTCGTCCAGCGACGCCAGGAACCCCTGCCGGTCGGGGCTCGGCTCTCCCACGTCGCTGTCATATCACGTTCGGCGGCAGAGGCGAAGGGATCCGGGCTTCGCCCGGATCCCTTCTCGTTGCGCGCCCCCCCCAGGTCAGTCGAGCGCGAGCGCGTCGCCCAGCCAGTTCGGTCCCGCCGGCCCGTGCTCGATCAGATCGGCCTGGCTCAGCTCTGAAGCGTCGCACTGCTCGATCTGGTAGGCGGCGAAGCACCGGTCCAGCGCCGCGACCTTGCTGCCGGGGTCGACCGAGACGGTCGCGCGCACCGCAACCTTGTCCACGCGCGCCGTCTGGTCGACCGTGATGCCCTCAGGCGATGCCGCCAGCGACCCCGTCGTGCCGTGGGTGCTCGAGCCGGCGTTCGTTTCCACCGTCGACTCCCCGCCCCGATCGATCCGGAACGTGGCCTCGTCGACCCGGTCCGCCGCGAAGGCGGCCGCACTCGCGAACAGGACGCTGCCCAGAACGAGGATCCCGATCAGCTGCTTGGCCTTCATGTCTCCCCCTTATCCGCCGGGACAACGTCCCGAAGTCACTGGGGCCACGGTACGGTCGGGAGGATCCGTCGACGAGGGAGTGGGTCACAGACGGGTGTGCACTATCCCGGTGTCGGATGTGAACCAGTGCACATCGCGGCGAGAACGCGCAGGTCAAGCGGCCCGTGCGCGCGCAGCCGGCGCCGTTTCCTCGGCCCGCAGCGTCATCGCGAGCACCAGCGCAGAGACCGAGGCGATCACGAAGAAGGCGGCCGAGAAGCTCACGTGCTCGGCGATGGCGCCGGCGGTCACGGGGCCGATCAGCGAGCCCAGATCGCCGGCGATGCGGTAGCCGCTGACCGCGACGCCTCGCGACTCGGCCGAGGCGACGTCGGCGATCATGGCGGTCGGGCCCGGCCGCGCGTACCCGCTGGCAGCGCCAACAACCGCCATCACCACGATCACCGATGTCGCATTGGTAACCAGGCCGAGAGCAGCCAGAGCCAGGCCGGCGACCACGACCGCGGGCTGCAGCGCGAACTTGCGTCCGCGCCGGTCCGAGAGCGATCCCGCGTGCCAGACGACCAGCAGGCCGGCGAGCGCCGACGCGGTGAACGGCAGGCCGACCGAGCCTTCCGAACGCCCGAGCACGTCGCGCCAGAGCACAGGGAGCAGCGTCTGCATCGCCGAGACGACAAGGAACCCCCACATCGTGGCGGTGAGCGCTGCTCGATACGTCGGGTTGGCGAGCAGCGGACGCAGACGGCTCCACGCGGGTGCACGCGGCCCCGGAGGCTCACCGCTCGGCAGGTCGGGCGCCTGCGTGAGCGCTTCGGCGGGGACGCGCTCGGGGCCGAGCGCGCGCAGGATCAGCGGCACCGAGACCAGGCACGTGGCGCCGTACACGTACAGTGGGACGTTCACAGAGGTGAGGGCGATCAGCACGCCACCGATCAGGGGCCCGAGCAGCAATCCGAGCACGAACGAGCCTTGGAAGATGCCCATCGCGCGGCCGCGCTCCTCGGGAGCAGTCGTGCCGACGAGGTACGCGAGCAGCCCGCCGAGGAACAAAGCCGAGCCGACGCCGCCCACCCCGCGCAGGACCCAGAGCTGGGTGAACGAGCCCGCCGCGCCGGCCGCGATCGAGGAGACGCCGACGATCAACGCGCCGAGCGCCGTGATCGGCCGCTCACCGAACTTGTCGATCAATGCGCCGGCGAACAGGTCGCCGATCAGCCGCGTGATCGCGAAGGCGGTGATGACCCAGCCGACGGCGGTCTCGCCGACCTCGAATTGCTTCGCGAACAGCGGCAGCGCGGGGATGATCAGGCCGAACCCGATCATGATCAGCAAGCTCATCCCGATCACGGCGCGGAAGCGCGCCGAGGCCAGCGGGGTGCGCCCGATCGCACCTGCCGCAGCGCTCGAGAAGGGTCGACGGGCCACGAGCAGGCATCCTATTCGGCCCTGATGGGGTTCTCTAACCGGCGCCGAGGTCGCGCCCGCGCGGCGCCCCCGGTCCTCACCGCGCGCAGCCGCCCACCGTACTCACGTGCAGATCCCGCCCACGGTCCTCACCGCGCGCAGCCGCCCACCGTGCTCACGTCCACATCCCGCCCACCCGTTCTCGTCGCGCTCCGCTTCCGCTTGCCGGACGCAGATCGTTACGAGAACGGTGGCAGCCCGTCCTTCCGCCGTGGGAGGCCGTGGCGTTTACCCGCGGCTCAGCCCCAGAAGGCCACGCCGAGCAGACCGGGTCCCGTGTGAGCGCCCATGAGGGGCGTGAACTCGGCCAGGAGGATCTCTTCGTACGCGACCTCGCGCCGGAGCGTCGCCACCAGCTCCTCGGCCTCGTCGGCGCACGCGGCGTGCGCCACGCCGATGTGGAGCGGACCCCCCGCCGCCGCTTTGCGCACCTCGGTCAGCACGCGCTCGATGGCTCGCGCGCGCGTCCGCGGGCGGCCGAGCTGCTCGACCTGTCCGCGCCGAAACCCGAAGACGGGCTTGATGTTCAGCGCGGTCGCCGCATACGCCATGAGGACGTTCACGCGACCCGAGCGCCTCAGGAACTCGAACGTGTCGATGGCGGCGATGAAGGCGGTGCGGTCGGCGATGTCGCGCGCGCGCGCGGCCACCTCTTCGAGGCTCGCGCCGGCGGCCGCGGCGCGCGCGGCCTCGATCGCCGGCAGCCCTTCGCCCAGCGAGGCGCTGCGGGAATCGACGACCACGACGCGGCTGGGATCCACCTCGCGCGCCGCGGCGACCGCCGCATCGTGGGTGGCGCTCACGAACGAGGCAACGGTCACGCAGACCAGCGTGTCGTACCGTTTGAGTGCCCGCTCGTAAGCGCTGCGGAAGTCGCCGATCGAGGGGGCGGAGGTCGATACCGGCACGCGCTCGGCCACGAGCGCGTCGTAGAACTCGCTCGGGTTCAGGTCGACGCCGTCGAGCGACACACGTTCGCCGAACTTCAGCACCATCGGCACCACGGTGATGCCGAGCTGCTCGAGCAGGTCCGGCGGGATGTTCGCCGCTGAATCGACCACGATGCCGGTCCTACCCGTCGCCATACATCCTCCCACGCCGCTCCGAGGCCCTCGGGCGGGATATACGATACTTGCCGGGCCACCCACATGACGGCCCGACAGACATGCGACACCCAGACGCCCGACACACATGACGGCAGAGCTGACGCGCTACCGACTGCGCCATCGCGCGCGGCCCATCGACGTATGGGTCGCGGGCGACGGCCCGCCGATCGTGCTCCTACACGGCTGGGGCCTCAGCGGGCGCGTCTACCGCGATGCCGTCCTGGCGATCGCCTCCCGGGGATACCGCGTCGCGGCACCATCGCTGGCCGTCGCCGAGTCCTGGAAGATGGACATGATCGCCGAGATGGCGGCCGAAGCCATGGCCGGGGTGGACGCGGCGCCGGCCCCGGTGCTCGGACATTCGTTCGGGGGCGCGGTTGGCGTGACACTGGCGGTCCAGCACCCCGACTTCGTGCGCGCGGTCGTTCCGATCTCCGCCCCGCTGGTCTCGCTCGGCACCCGCGGCATGGGCAAGGTCGTGTTGCCGGGACGTCATTTCCGCATCGTGACCCACGCGCCCGCCGCTGCCGCGCTGCTGCGCGCGGCCACCACACGCGGGGGCATCGGCAGCCTCGCGCGCGCGGCCCGCTGGGTCATCGGCAACGGGCAAGACCCTAGGCTCGAAACCCTGGCCGCCACCGACATCCCGCGCGCGGTGGTCTGGGCCGAGGAGGACTCGCTGCTCTCCCCGGAGGTGGGACGGCGCGCCGCCGAGGTGCTCGCCTGCACCTTCCACTTGATCGGTGGTGGGAACGGATGGAATGGCACGCGGCTGCCCGATCACGACTGGCCGATGCGCCATCCCGAGCATTTCGCCGACACCATCCTCCGGATCCTCGGCTCACTACTGCCGGCGGACCCCGACTACGGGCTGCACGCGTGAGCCGCTCCCGTCAGCGATGCCGCGCCGTGCTGGTCAAAGACGACGGCACCCCATACGCGTGCCCGGACGACGCGCAGCCGGGACATCCGTTGTGCGCTCGGCACACCGGCCCGGCGGAACGGGTCGAGGCCGACACGCTGGAGGAGATGATCGGCGGGTGGGGTCGCGCGGCCGCCGATGCGCTCAAGAAGCGTTTGCGCGGCGAACAACCGGCCGACGGTTCCTACGACGAGGACCTGGTGCGCGCGCTGCTCCCCTTCGCGATGCCGCTATACGCGATGTACTGGCGGGTCGAGGTCATCGGGATCGAGAACATCCCGACCGAAGGGCCCGCACAGCTCGTGTCCAACCATTCGGGAACGTTCCCGTTGGACGGCGCGATGCTCAAGATCGCGGTCCTGAAGGAGCACGGCCGCAACCCGTGGCTGCTCGCCGGCGACCTCGCGTTCACGATCCCGGGGTTCCGCAGCCTGCTTCGGCTCGCGGGCAACGCGCGCGCGCATCGCCAGGACACCCTGGCGCTGCTACGCGCCGGCGAGCTGGTCGGCGTGTTCCCCGAGGGGTACAAGGGCATCGGCAAGGGATGGAAGCGCCGCTATCAGCTGCAGCGGTTCGGTCGCGGCGGGTTCGTCGAGGTGGCGATGGAGACCGGAGCGCCCATCATCCCGGTCGCGATCATCGGCGCCGAGGAGACCTATCCGATGATCGCGAACCTGGGCTTCGTCGCACGCCGCCTCGGACTTCCCTACTTCCCGGTGACGCCGACCTTCCCGCTCCTCGGACCATTGGGCGTGATCCCATTGCCGTCGAAGTGGATCATCGTGTTCGGTGAGCCGATCCCGATGATCGGCTTCGGGGCCTCCATGGCCGAGGACACGCAATCGGTACTCGAGCTCACCGAAGAGGTGCGACAGAACGTGCAGCGGATGCTGACCGAGCACCTGCCGCGCCGGCGCCGAACGTTCCTGTAGGCGTCGGCGCGAAGGGCCCGGCACGCCGGGCCCTTCGCTCGCTCCGCGGTCCAGCTAGTCGCAGAAGGGAAAATCAGCGACGATATCCGCGTCGACCTTCGTGATGGTCCTCAATCCCGCCGGCTCGGCAGGGTCGATGGCGCTGATCGTGCTCGCCGTCGCCGGGATCTTCTCCTCGCACGTGTCGCCGTAGGAGATATCGTTCAGCAGGCCGCCCATGTCCGCGTTCTCGAGGCTCTCGAACGCCGCCACGACGCCCTCACGCGTGAGGTCGCCGTCAGCTATCGCCTTCTCGAGGATCTGGTGGATGATGCGAGCCTGCGTGTAGCCGAACTGGAAGTAGATGTCCGGCTTCTGATCCGGCGCATACTTCTGGACGTTGTCGAGCATCTCCTTCATGCCCTCACACCCCGCGCCGACCTCACCCCACGAACATGCACCATCAGTCACCAGCCAGTAGGTCTGCTGCAGATACTGGACGTGAGGAACGGCCGTGAACGCACCGATCCAGGTTGGCGACTGCCCGATCCATTGAGGCGCGTACCCTGCCTGCGCCGCCGTGCCGGTGATGGTCAGCGCCTGCGTCGGCACCGTGGTCAGGAACACGTGGTCGGCTCCGGCACGCGCCATGGCCGTGACCTGCGTCACGAACTCGGTATCGCTCGGCTTGTAGGTCGCCCTGGCGACGATCTCGAAGCCGAGTTTGTCGGCCGCGAACTCCAGCCCCTTCAGGCCCTCCTCGCCGTACTCGTCGTCCTGGTAGATGATGCCGGCCTTCGGCGTCTTGCCCAGGTCGTTGACGATGTACGACGCGGCGTTGATGAACTGGACCGGGTACGGCGCGCCCGCCGGCACGACGTACTTCTCCCTCAACCATTGGGACGAAAGCGTCGCCGCTCCGGTCAGGATGCCGTCGGAGTTGATCTGCGGGAGGATCGCCTGCGTCGTCGGGGTACCAAGCGACTGGGCTATCAGCAGCACCTGGTCCTTGACCGCCGCGTACTGCTGCGCATGAACCTGTGGGTCGTACTTCGTGTCCCGCTCGACCAGCTCGACCTGGTATTTCTCGTCATCGGCGAGATCGCGGCCCACGCCACCCAGATCCTTGTTGACGTACTCGAAGTACACCCGGTGTCCGTTGGTCAGCGGCTCACCGATCACCTCGACACCGCCGCTGAACGGCGACAGCTCGCCCAGGAAGATGATCCGCCCGTCGGCATCCACACCGACCGAGGTCTTCACGCCGCTACGACACGCTGCGCCGACGAGCAGAAGCATGCTCACGCCCAGCAGCGCGACTACGCGCGGTGCCCGTTTCATCCCACCACCTCCTCGTTCGAGCCCATCCCTTGCCTTCGATTGTCGCATGATGTCCGCCTCCTCTCGGGGAACTCAGTAGCTGAACGGCCAGGCCTTGAAGTAGATCTTCGCTCGGCGCCACAGTCCCGCCATGCCGAAGGGCTCGAAGACCAGGAACACCACGATCAGCAGGCCGAACAGGATGTTGTTGAGGTCGCTCACGCGGAGCAGACCACCCTCGAGGAACGGGATGCTCCCCGAAAACCTCTCGATGACCAGCGGCATGGCAGTGATGAACAGAGCCCCGAGGATCGAGCCGAAGATGGTTCCGATCCCACCCACGATGATCATCGCCACGTACTGGATCGAGAGGAACAAGCTGAAGTTGGTCGGCACGACGAAGCGCACGTACGAGCCGTACAGCGCGCCGGCGATCGCCGCGAACGCGCTCGAGACGACGAACGCGGCGACCTTGTATCGGAAGAGGTCGACGCCGATGATCGCGGCCGCGATCTCACGGTCCCGGATCGCCTGGAACGCGCGACCGGCGCGAGTGCGCGCCAGGTTCTTGGCCAGCAGCGCCAGAAGGGCGAGCAGCGGCACGACCAGGTAGTAGAAGCTCTGGTCGCTGCTCAGACCCCCGATGTCGAAGAAGGAGAGCCCGCCTATCTCTGGTGGGGGAATGGGCCGTCCGCGCGGCCCGCCGGTGACGGCGTCGAGGTTGACGAACAGATGCTCGCCCACGAACACCAAGCCGAGCGTCACGATCGCGAGGTAAAGCCCCTTGAGCCGGAGCGCGAACGGGCCGATGATCGCGCCGACCAGCGCACCGAGGAGGCCGGCCAGTGGGATCCATACGATGAACGGCAGACCGAGCCCGCCGGCGTTGCTCGTAGCCTCCCCGCCGAAGTACCCGGCCGTGTAGGCACCCAGCCCGATGAAGAACGCGTGGCCGAGCGAGACCTGGCCGGTATAGCCGGTGAGGAGGTTAAGACCGATCGCGCCGATCGCCGCGATCGCGGAGTAGTTCAGGATCACGAGGGGGAAGTCCTCGAGCATGAACGGCGCGGCGAGCACCACGACCACCAGGATCGCCATGCCGACGCGTCCACCGCTCTCGGGGAACAGTCGCAGGTCCTGCTCATAGGAGACGTGCAAACCCATAGGCCGGGCCCGGCGCGGGCCACCACCGCGGGCGACCACGTCCGGCATCACGCCGGAGTCGGACCGAGGCGTGCTCTCGACGCTCAAACCCGCTCCACTTCCCGGGTGCCGAAAAGACCATATGGCCGGATCATCAAGACGATCACCATCACGACGTAGGCAGCCACCACGTGGAAGTTGTTGCCGAGCCAGGGCGCGTACTGCGGCTGATACCCCTGGCTCAGCACCTCGATCACGCCGATCGCGAGCCCGCCGACCACGGCGCCTCCCGTCGAGTCGAGCCCGCCGAGGATCACGGCGGGGAATGCGCGCAACGCCACGAAGCCCTTGTCGGGACTGAGGAACTGCGGGTACGCGACCAGGAACATGCCGGCGACGGTCGCCGTCGCGCCGGCGATCGCCCAGGCCAGCCCGGTCATGCGCCTCACGGAGACGCCGATCGACATGGCGGCCTCCTGGTCGAACGCTGCGGCGCGCATCGCGACGCCGACCTTGGTGTATTTGAAGAACAGGAAGAACAGAAGCATGAGCCCGAACGCGGTGAGCAAGGTCGCGACGCTGACCTCGGTGAACCTGATCCCACCGACGGTGTGGACCGCGGTACCCCAGGGGTTGTCGATACTGCGAGGATCGAAGCCCCAGATGCTGGTTGCGATCTGGCGGACCGCGATCGCGAGGCCGATCGTGATCATCACAACGGCGAAGACCGGCTTGCCCACCATCGGGCGCAGGATCGTCCGTTCGATGGCGAGTCCCAGCACGCCCATCGACGCCATCGCGATCGGCAGCGCCAAGTAGAACGGGATGCCCATCTCGTTGCGGAACGTGAACACGAGGTACGCGCCGAACAGCACCAGTTCCCCATGAGCGAAGTTGATGACCTCGGACGATTTGTAGACGATGACGAAGCCGAGCGCGATCAGCGCGTAGATGCTCCCGAGCACGAGCCCCTGATACAGGAACTGCAGGAACTCGGTCACGAGCGGTACATCTCCTCGATAAGATCCGCGAATCGTTCCTCGAGCACCCGGCGCCTTACCTTCTGCGTCGCCGTCAGTTCGCCGTCGTCGTGGTCGAGCTCCTTGGGCAGCAGCCTGAACTTCTTGATGGACTCGACCGAGGCGAGCTGCTCGTTCGCCTTGCGGATCTCCTGCTCGACCAGGCCGGCGACCTCGGGCTTCTCGGTGAGATCCTTGTAGGTCGTGACGGCGAGGCCTTGCCGGGTCGCCCAGTCGCCCACCACGTCCACCTCGAGCCCGATCAACGCCACGACGTACGGCCGGCGGTCGCCGACGGCGACGCATTCCTTGATGTACGGGCTCTGCTTGACCTTGTTCTCGATCTCCGACGGCGAGAGGTTCTTGCCGCCGGCGGTGATGATGATGTCTTTCATGCGGTCGAGGATGAGGAGGTGGCCGCGCTCGTCGAACTTCCCGACGTCGCCGGTGTGCAACCACCCGTCGGTGTCGACCGTGCGCGCCGTCGCGTCGGGGTCCTTGTAGTAGCCGGCGAACACCATCGGGCCTCGCAGGAGGATCTCGCCGGTTTCGGGATCGATGGCGATCTCGGTGAGCTCCAGCGGAACGCCGATGGTGCCGAGGCGGACGTCGTCGGGCGGCGTGAGGGACCCGATGCCGGATGACTCGGTCTGCGCCCAGCCTTCGCGGACCGGGATCCCGATCGCGTGAAAGAACCTCAGCATCTCGGGCGCGATCGGTGCCGCCCCGCTCACGGCGACCTTGCAACGCACCATCCCCAGCCTTTTCTTCAGCGGCCGGTAGACGAACAGCCAGCCGAGCGCGTACAGCACGCTCCACGGGAACGGCGTGCGCATCCTGTTGGCGAACCGCTTGTCTGCGATCTTCATCCCCCACCGGATCCAGAAGTGATAGGAGGCTCGCTTGATCCGGGAGGAGTCCCGCATGCGGATCTGGACTCCGGCCGCCATCTTCTCCCAGATCCGAGGAACGCCAAGGAAGATGGTGGGCTCCACTTCACGGAGGTTCTCGGGCACGGTCTCGATCGACTCGGCGAAGTTGGCCGACACGCCGAACGCCAGCGGGACATAGATCGTGAAGATCTTCTCGGCGACGTGGCACAACGGCAGGTAGCTGAGGACCCGGTCGCCGGGACCAAGATCGCCCCAAGCCGTGGAGGTAACCTGAACGGCGGCAGCGAGGTTCGACTCGGAGAGCATCGCGCCCTTCGGAGGACCGGTGGTCCCTGAGGTGTACACGATCATCGCGATCTCTTCGGGCTCGCGCTCGCCGATGAGGCGCTCGAACGCGTCGGGATCCGCGGTGTGCTTCTCACGTCCACGAGCGAGCACATCGTCGAACAGAGTCAGCCGCGGATCGTCGTAGCCGCGCAGTCCGCGGTCGTCGATGACCACGATGTGCTGGAGGCCGGGGCACTCGGCCGATGCGGCGAGCACCTTGTCCACCTGCTCCTGGTCCTCGACCACCACCAGCCGCGCGCCCGAGTGCGAGAGCACGTAGGCGACCTCGTTGACAGGATTCGTCGGGTAGACCCCCACCGAGACCAGCCCGGCGCACACCGCGCCGAGCTCGGCGAACACCCACTCGGGACGATCATCGCTCAGGATCGCGATCCGCTCTCCGGTCTGCAGGCCGAGCGAAAGCGCGCCCAACCCGAACGCACGCGCGCGCTCCTCGTAATCTGCCCATGTGTACTCGCGCCAGATCCCGTGGTGCTTCTCGCGTAGCGCAACGGATCCTGGGTTCAGACGGGCTCTGTGTAGGAAGATCGCCGGGAGCGTCGCGAGCTCCTGCCGTGGTGCCGGACGTTCACGAAGCTCGACCGCCATCAGGCTCCTCCTCCTGCCGTGCCCATCTCGGGTGTGCCTTGCTCCTCGCCCAGGTAGGCGCGGATCACCTCGGGGTTCGCCTGAACCTGCTCGGGCGATCCCTCGGCGATCTTGATCCCGAAGTCGAACACCGCTACGCGATCGGCGATGTCCATCACCAACCCCATGTCGTGCTCGACCAGGATCTGGGTGACACCGAGCTCGTCTTTGATGTCGAGGATGAATCGCGCGGTGTCCTCGGTCTCCTCGACGTTCATGCCCGCCACCGGCTCGTCGAGCATCAGCAGCTTCGGATCCATCGCGAGGGCACGTCCGAGCTCGACGCGTTTCTGAAGGCCGTACGGCAGGTTCGAGACCAGCTGCGACCGGTACCGCTCGATCTCCAGGAACTCGATGACGCGCTCGGCCGCCGCCCGATGCTCGACCTCATCGGCCTTAGCCCGCCCCCACCACAGCGCGCCGCTGACGACGCCGGTCTTCATCAGGTGGTGGCGCCCCAGCATCAGGTTGTCGATCACCGTGAGGAAGGGGAACAGCTCGATGTTCTGGAAGGTCCGCGCGATCCCCGCCTGCGGCACCTCGTGACGTTTCAGACGAAGCAGGTCCTGCCCTTCGAAGGTCACCCGCCCGGCGGCCGGCTCGTAGACCCGGCTGATGACGTTGAAGATCGAGGTCTTGCCGGCACCGTTTGGGCCGATGATCGCGAACAGCTCGCCCTCGGCGACCTCGAAGGACACGTCGTCGAGCGCGCGCACCCCAGCGAATGCGAGCGACACCTCCTGGAAGGACAGCAGTGTTCGGCTCACGACAGCCACCTCTTGCGGCGACGGTAGTGCTTCACGTCCCGGTACGAGCGGCGCGCCGATCCTTCCGCGCCAAGTCCGAGATAGAACTCGCGAACATCCTCGTCGCGGAGGAGATCCGATGCCATCTTGTCCATGACGACCCGGCCCGTCTCGAGGATGAACCCGTGCTGCGCGATCTGCAGTGCCATCGCGGCGTTCTGCTCGACCAGCAGCACCGCGGTCCCCGAGCGGTTGATCTCGACGATGATGTCGCGGATCTGTTGCACGATCCGCGGCGCCAGACCCAGGCTCGGCTCGTCGAGTAGCAGAACCTTCGGGGAAGCCATCAACCCGCGCGCGATCGCCAGCATCTGCTGCTCGCCGCCGGAGAGATAGCCGGCGACCCGGCGACGACGCTGCTCGAGCACCGGGAACAGCGACATGACCCAGTCGTAGGTACGACGGACGCCCACGCCGTCGCGTCGGGTGAAGGCCCCGGCCCGCAGGTTCTCGTCCACGGTGAGCGAGACGAAGATCCGCCGGCCCTCGAGCACCTGGGTGATACCGCTGCGCACGATCGCGGCGGCATCCAGCCGGTCGATCCGGTGGCCGTCCACGAAGATGCCGCCTTTGGTGATCTCACCGTCGTGCACGTGAAGGAGGCCCGAGATAGCACGCAGGGTGGTGGTCTTCCCGGCCCCGTTGGCGCCCAGGAGAGCCACGATGCCACCATCGGGAACTTCGAGGGAAACGCCGCGCAGGGCGAGGACGACATCGTTGTAAACGACCTCGATGCCCCGAACCTCGAGCACCCTCTGCCCTCGCGCTTCCCCTCGGCGTCAAGAAAGCGATCCCATCCTATGACGTGCTCGGTACATCTCGCCGGTGCCGGGTGTAACTCGTCACGCTTGATAGGTTCCGTCCTCACCCGGTTCGTCACATATGCGTCGGCATCGGCCTCGATAGGTCAAGCGTCCCCCCCTGCACCGGGATGAACCTGACCACGAAATGAGCCGAACGCATCAGGCCCGTCGACGCCCGGTGCAACTACCCTCGCTACGAAGGGTGTTCGCGACGCGGCGAACCCACATCCGACGGGGATGGCGATGCTGCTGACGATTTTCACGTACCGCCTCTGGCTGAGCGCTCGCCTTAACCTGCGCTCCGAGCGCGGAGCGACCGCGCTGGAGTACGCCATCGTCGCCGCCGGGATCGCAGCGGTCGTCGTGCTGGCCGTAGCGCTGCTCGGAGGGGCGACCAACTCCGACTTCGCCTGCACCGCCGAATCCTGGGAGACTCGAACCGAACGCTGCTAGCTCCCCTGCGTCCGGAAGTACGCAAACACTTGTGCGAACAGCTGCTTGGCGTCATCGGGAAGCTCGACATGTCCCCCGAGCAGCTTGGCAGCGATGAAGACCTGCGCCGTCCGTTCGACCTCGCGCGCTACCAGCATCGCCTTGGACAGATCCCGGCCGACCGCGACCAACCCGTGCGAGGCGAGGAACGCAGCGTTGCTGGTCTCGCCGAGCGCCGCCGCCACGTTGTCGGCGATCTCCTGGGTCCCCGAGATCGCGTACTCCGCGACCCGAACCCCGTCGCCGACGTAGACGCCGAACTCGTCCAGGAACGCGGGGAGTGGAACGCGCGCGGCCGCGAACGCGCTCGCCCAAGTGGGATGTGCGTGGATGACCGCGCCGATGTCCTCCCGGAACCCGTAGCACGCCAGATGCACCTTGTGCTCGACCGACGGCGCGCGCGCGCCCTCCAGAACGGTTCCCTCCAGGTCCATCAGGATCGTGTCGTCGGGCGTGATCTCCGCATAGGGGATCGACGAGGGCGTGATGATCACGCCCTCGGGCACGCGCGCGCTGACGTTGCCGGAGGTGCCGACGGTGAGGCCGCGGTCCTCCATCTCACGGCCGGCGCGGGCGACGGCTTCGCGCTGCTCGAGATAGCGCATCGTCACATCAGGTCTCCGATCCGTAGAGTCCCGGTCTCCAGCGCGGCATGCTCGCGCCACGCGGCGTAGTGCGCAGGGTAGCCGTCGGCGGCGCGCGGAGCGACGTCGTGTCCGCGATCGTGCATCGCCTCAGTCGCCGACTCGACGCCGCCGTGGTGAGCCGACGCGGACACGATCGCGGCGCCGAGGGCCGACGAGGCGGGCTCGACGGCGACGCGAACCGGCTCCTCGCCGGATCCCGCCAGCGCCGCCGCGACGACGCCCGAGCGCGCGACGCCACCGGCCAGCGCCAGCGAGCGGTGCTCGCCGAGCCACTCGAGGCCGGCGCGCGCGCCGAACGCGACGCCCTCGAAGACCGCGCGCAGCACGTCCGCGCGCGGGCGACCGAGCGCGAGCACCGGCGCGGGGAACGACAGCGCAGCGCGACGCACCAGCGGGAAGTTCCCGATGTCGCTGGGCCGCGGGTCCACGAACACGACGCCGCCGGCGCCGGGCACGCCCGTCTCGGCTTCCGCGGCCAGCGCGTTCACGTCCGTCGCCAGCACACCCCCGAGCCAACTCAGGAGCGCGCCGGCCTCACCGCAGTGCGCCTCGCGCACCCATCGGCCCGTCATCGGATGCGGCGAGCGCCACAGGCGACCGGCCGGATCGGCTGTGGCATCGGCGGTGACCACCTCCGCGATCATCGTGTTGCCCGCCACGACGATCGCGTCACCGGCGTCCCGAACCCCCATGGCCAGCGCCGCCGCCTGGGTGTCGGCGCCGCCGGACACGACCGGGATGCCCGCCGGGATGCCGAACCGCTCGCTCGCGGAAGCGCGCACATCCCCGACCGCGTCCCCGACCGCGCGCACCTCCGGCAGCACGCTGTGGGACACACCCAGCGCCTCGAGCAGCTCCTCGCTCCACGCATCGGCCGCGATCTCGTACACGAGCAGCTCGGCGGCCTGGGTCCGCTCGGTCGCGGCGATCCCGGTCAGCTCGTAGACGACCCAGTCCGCGAGTGAGAGCGCGTGCGCGACCCGGGCGGCGTCGTCCGGCGCGTTCTCGCGCATCCACGCCAGCCGCGCCGGCAGATACAGCATCGCGGGGAGCCGCCCGTTGATCCGGTAGATGCGCTCGCCGTGCACGCGCTGCTGCTCGATCCCTTGGGCGACCGCGCGCCCGTCCGCGTTGGGTCCCACCAAGATCGGCGCGCCCTCGGCGTCGAGCAGCGCGACGCCGCTGCGCTGCGAACAGACCCCGATCGCCGCGATCGCACCGGCATCGCACCTCGACACCGCATCGCTCAGCGCGGCGGCGACCGCCGCGAGCGCATCGCCCGGCTCGAGGTCGGTGAGCCCGTGCTCGTTCGTGCGGTAGCGCCATGCATGCTCGGCGGCGGCGACGCGGCGACCTCGCTCGTCCACGATGAGGCATCGGGCGCCGCCGGTCCCGACGTCGACGCCGGCGAACAGGGTCACGTCGAGGCCCGCAGAACCTCGGGGTTGACGACGCTGGACGGCACCTCGCCGGCGAGCACTGCCTCGAGCCCATCGGCGATCTGCGCCGTGTGCGTCTCGATCGTCTCCACCGTCGTCCCGCCGATGTGGGGGGTCAGCACCACGTTGGGCATCGACGTGAGCGGATGATCCGCCGGCAAGAACTCGTGGTGGAAATGATCCAGCGCCGCGCCGGCCAGCCGTCCATCTGCGAGCGCGTCGAGCAGCGCCTGCTCGTCGGCGATGTCGTAGCGCGCGGTGTTGACGAAGTACGAGCCCGGTCGCAGCCGCGCGAAGATCGCAGCGTCAAGCATCCCTCGTGTTGCGTCGTTCAGCGGCGCGTGCACGCTGACGATGTCCGAGGCCTCGAACAACTCTCCCGGTGAGCCGACGGGCTGGACCCCGCCGGCGCGCATGTCGTCCGCATCGATCATCGGATCGGAGGCGAGCACGCGCGCTCCAAGCGCCAGCAGCTTGCGCGCGGTCGCGCGCCCCACGGCACCGAACCCCACCAGTCCGACCGAGCAGCTGCGTAGCTCTCGCCCTCGGTACCGCTGCTGCGCGATGCGCTCGTCGACCACCCACCGGCCGGCACGCACATCGTCGTCTGCGGCCACGATCGAACGCAGCAGTGCGAGCATCAGCGCGACGGCCAGCTCCGCAACGCCCTCCGCGTTGCGGCCCGGCGTCCGGATCACCGTGACCTCGCGGCGCGTCGCGGCGGTCATGTCGACGTTGTTCGGATCGCCGCGACACACGCACAGGAACCGCAACGACGAGCCCTCGAAGACCTCAACCGGGATGAAGTCGGCCTCGACGATCAACACATCCACACCCGCAAGCCGCGCGAGCAGCTCGCCGGCGGCGTGCAGCTTGATCGGGACGTGATCGATCCACGGGTCGAGCTCCAGATCCCCGAGCGCGCGCAACCGAGCCAGCGCCGGGCCGGCGAGCGGAGCGAGCGACAGGATCCGCACGGCGCGCCAGTCTAACGGCTTCGACGCCCGCCCCCTGCGGCGCGACGGGGCGGCCCCGAGCGAATATCCTCCAACGCCGATGCGGAAGATCGTCAAGCGAGTCGTGCTGGGACTGCTCACGCTCGCCGTGCTGTTCGCCGGGCTGGTCGCGTACCTGGCGATCAGCACGCCGGGCCCGCGCGAAGCTTCGGCGTGGGAACGCTTGCCCGACCTGCCGCGGCCGCGCGGCGAGTTCGCGGCGGCGGTCGGCGCGCGCGTCGGCGACTGCCCGCCCGAGAACCCCGCGTGCGTCGCGTCCCCGGTGCGCTTGTTCGTGATGGGCGGGCTCGGCGGTCTGGGCAGGACGATCGATGCGGTCGACATCTACGACCCGGAGGATCGGTCCTGGTCCGCCGGACCGGCGCTGCCCGAGAAGCGCCATCATCCCGCCGCGGCGGGATGGGGAGGACTCGTGTATCTGAGCGGTGGTTCGACGTCCTCGACGGACTGGACGCCTTTGGCCAACCTGTGGGCGCTCTCTCCGACGGGGGACGCGTGGGAGCAGCTCACGCAGATGCCCGAGGGTCGCATGGGCCACAAGATGATCGCCCTCGACGGGAAGCTGTTCGTCGTGGGTGGGCGAGGCGAGAGTTCGAACGTCCTGATCTACGACATCGCCCAGCGAGCGTGGAGCATCGGGGCCGAGATGCCGATCCCGCGCGATCACCTCGCCTCCGCGGTCGAAGGCGCGCGCATCTACGCGATCGGGGGACGCGACAACGATCTGGTCGCGCGCGTCGACGTCTACGACACGGCGACGGATTCGTGGACCGAGGGGCCGTCGCTGCCCGAGCCGATGAGCGCGATGGCGGCCGGCACGCTCGACGACGGACTCCACGTCGTCGGCGGAGAGGATCCCGGCACGTTCGGCGGCGGGGTCATCGACCGCCACTACCACCTGCTGCCGGGAGCGCAGACATGGCAGGAAGCTCCCCTACCGATCGTGGCGACCCACGGCAGCGCGAGTGCCGTGCTCAGCGACAAGCTCGTGATCGTGGGCGGCGCGCGCCGGCAAGGGGCGCTCTCACCGCTCGGGTGGACCGGGATCGTCCAGGTCTACCCGAGCGGCGAGTGATCCACCTCGGTGGCGTCCAGGCGGGCACGCTCGGTCAAGCGTGTACGCGCGCGCGCCGCGCGACGAGCAGCGCGAGCGCGGCCAGCAGCACCGTGATGCTGCCCCACCCTGTTGCTCCCGCTTGGGCCGCCTGCTCCGCAGCCGTGACCCGGGCGAGCGCAGCGGAGACCATCTCCATCGGCACGCCGGCGGCGAGCAACCTGCGCACCGCCTCGGTCCGCAGCGCGACCGTTTGGGCGCGAGCGACGTCAGCGGGTGCCATGTCCGGCCCACCGTCGCCCGGGAGCGGGCCGTCGCCCTCGCCGGGGCAGATCGGGTTCCCACTGCCGCGGCGGTTCTGGTAGCCGCACAGGTACAGCTCGGGGTCCTCGAGGATGCGCGGGATGTACTCCTGCGAGTCGGCCATCTGCTCTTCGGTATAGGCCTGATCGAACGGTCGGATCACGTGGTACTCGTCGATGCAGGCGACGATCGGCACGATCACGCCGCACGCGTTGTGATCCATGATCGTCAGCCCGACCTGGGTGTCGGTCATCCCGTCGTCGCAGTACTTGCTCTCGTGCTGAGAGGCGAGGCAGACATCGACGTAGGTCGCGCCGCCGTGCTTGTCATGAACGCTCTCGCCGTAGCGCGCGTCGTGGTCCGAGCAGTCGTGCGCGAACTCGAACAGGAAGCAGTGGCTGGCAGCGAAGCCGGCGTGCATCTCATTCGGCCCATCTTCGCCATACCGAGGGAACGTGCTGTTGCCCGCATCGACCCATGCGCAGTTCTGGTTCGACTCGTAGCTGCCGTCCTCACGGTAGTACGAGCACTCGTCACGCCAGCGCTGCGCGTCCTTGCGCTGCTCCCCGTCGTCTCGATCCTCGAGGTCGAACAGCGGAACATAGTTGCCGTCCCGCCAGTTCGGCGCTGCGGGAGACTCGTGGCACTCGACCTGGTTTCCCTCACCCCGCTCTTCCCCGTCGTAGGTACACTCGTGAGCTTGGGCGCGGCCGAAGCCGAGCATGGTCACGGCCAGGACCGCGAGCAGCAACATCGAACGCTTCATGGTTACCCCCTCCTAGCCCAGCACCCGGAAGGCCCAGATGCCGCTCAGATCATCCAGCGGGAGTCCTTGTTCGGTCGTCCCGCTTCCGATGTACAACGAGTCCCCGACCAGTGCGGGGGCCGACGACGGCGCGCCGTTGAGCGGCACGCGCCGAAGCAGCACACCCGTATCGGCGTGGAAAACATTGATGGCGAAGTCGACTGTTGAGGGCACGAACACGACGCCGTTGGCGTAGGTCGGTGCGCCGTAGGACTGCCGCGACAGCGGCGAGCGCCACAGGATCCGCCCGTCCGCGGCGCTGAGCGCGTGGATCGACAACATGCGCAGCGGATCCTCGAGCAGCGACGGGTCGGGCTGCTCCTCGCTGAACGGGGTCGAGATCGCGGTCGTGGCGAACACCGCAGGCTCG
Source organism: Actinomycetota bacterium (assembly GCA_036397635.1). Taxonomy (GTDB): domain Bacteria; phylum Actinomycetota; class AC-67; order AC-67; family AC-67; genus DASWIP01. The sequence goes on from DASWIP010000080.1 coordinate 69,284, forward strand.
CCGTTCACCTCGCCGAGCGCCGTCGTGCCGATGATGCCGCCGATCGAGAAGTCCGAGTTCACGCGGCCGGACTGGCCCGGATGGGCCGTCCAGGCCTCCTCGCCGGTGACCCGATCGCGAGCGTAGTACCAGCCGTCCTTGCTGCCTTCGCCCACCAGACCGCCGGGCAGCAGGTTCGGGGAGGCGCCGAAGTCGTCGTCGAAGTGGCGGCTCTCGCTGCGCTCGCCTCGCGGGTCGTACTGCCAGCGGTAAGCGCCCGACGTCAGGTCGATGCCCCACATGGACTCGCCGCTGGTCGGGCCGTCGCGGCTGCAGCTCGCTGTTCCGAAGAAGACCATGCCCGCTTCGGTGTCCACCGCCGGCGAGGACCAGACGCCGCCGCAGCCCTGCCCGGTCCCGTGCCCGTAGGTCAGCGGGTCGGTCGTGTAGACGTAGCCGTCCTCACCGTCCTTGTTCTCGTCGGTCGTGTAAGAAAGCTCAGCCTCGGGGTCGAACTTCCAGATCGCCTCGAGTGTCCATGGCTCTCCGGGCTCCAGCCGCACCGCGAGGATCCCCGTCCGCCCGACGTTGGCTCGGTTGTGGACGTCGTGGCCGACGACGATCCACGTCTGTTCGCCGACCTCGACGATCGCCGGGGAGGACAGGATGTCGATGTCGGAGTCGGACCCCTCGCACCTCGGTTCGCTGTGCGCGCGCGGATCGGTGCACAGGCTCGCCAGGATCGAGCCATCGTCCGCGTCCAGAACGTAGAGCGTCGAGCCGCCTGGGATCACCACTACACGCTTTCCACCCACGTCGCTCACCGCGGCGGAAGCGACGATCTTGCCGACGTAGTTCCGGTTCCCATCCGGGATCTCGAAGATCCAATCGATCTCGCCGGTCTCGGCGTCGACCGCATACAGGGGCCCTGCGTTCGCGCCGACGTAGACCACGCCGTCGACGACGCTCGGCGATGCGGTCACCGGGCTGCCGGTCTCGACGTACCACTTGGGCGCGAGCGTCGGCGCGTTCAGGGGCGTGATGCTCGAGCAGCTCTCTGGTGCCGCGAACGTGCGGCCGAGGTCCCGGCCGTACATCGGCCAGTCGCATTCGACATCCGCGCGTGCGCCGGCGACGCTCAGTACCAGCGCGAGGAGCGCGACCGAACCACCTACCCTGCGGCCCATGGGCTCGATGATTCGCCGCCCGAGCCCGGATTCCTCTAAGAGATCCGGCGTTCCGCCCTCAGGAACGCGGCGTCATGTCGAGGTCGGGGGGCGGCACGTCGGGAACCTTCCATCGCAGGAAGGACTTGTCGTAGAGATCGTGGTAGGCGTTCGCCTGTGTCACCATCGCTGCGAACGCTTCCTCGAACGCCTCCCAGTCGGCGTCGTCGATCGCCTTTCGGACTGCCTCGACCTCGGTCGAGCAGAACGCATCGACGTTGTCGGAGTACTTCGGCCGCAGGAAGGCGCCCTTCTGCAAAAGGTTGACGGCCTCTTTCAACTGGAAGCGCGCCAGCGGCTGGTTGCGTGCCTTGCCGGCGTAGTAGCACTTCCAGATCCGCTCGCCGACCAGCGGCATCACTTCGGCCATGCCCGGCAGCAAAGGTCCCAGGTCGTCCAGCGAGAACGAACCCTTCCCGGTATCGATGATGTGGTCGTGCTGCTCGGTCATCTCCAGCCTCCAGATCCGTGCTCGCGAGCAACGATACGCGGCAGCCCGGCGCGGGCACCAACCACGAGGCGCGCGCCCGCACCGTCCCCGCGCACCGGCACCACCCCCGCGCACCGGCACCACCCCCGCGCGCCGGCACCGTCCCCGCGCGCCGGCACCACCCCCGCGATGAGTCGAACCTGTCCGGGATCTGCATCACATACGGGCGCGATCCCTGACCAGAACGCGCGCGTGCGCGCGCCAACGCGCGCCGGCACCACGTGCGCGCGCCCGACGCTGCAACGCGCGCCGGGATCCCAACGACCACCTCTCCGGCCGTACGCGCGCCGGAGCGGAAAGGACGATGAGGCCTTGGGGGCCCGCACGCCGATAGGCTTCGCTCGGCATGCGAGACCGCGCCGCGATCGTCGGGATCGGGCAGACCGAGTTCGCCAAGGACATCGGCCGGCCCGAGCAGCGCATCGCCTTGGAAGCGATCAGCGCGGCGCTTGACGACTCGGGCGTCGGCGCGCACGAGGTCGACGGGCTGGTGAAGTTCTCGCTCGAGAACACCATGGAGGTCGACATCGCGCGCAACCTGGGGATGCAGAACCTTCGGTTCTTCGCCGACGTCGCCTACGGCGGCGGCGCCGGGTGCGGCGCGGTCGGTCACGCCGCCATGGCGGTCGCCTCGGGACAGGCCGAGGTCGTGGTGGTATGGCGCGCGCGCAACCGCGGTTCGGGTGGCCGGCCGTGGGCGAAGAAGGGCAACCGGGCCGGCGGCGAGATGCAGTGGTTCCTGCCGTTCGGCCTGTCGCGCCCGGTCGATCAGATCGCGATGCTCGCGCGCCGTCACATGATCGAGTACGGATCCACGTCCGAGCAGCTCGGCGCCGTCGCCGTCGCGTTCCGCGAGCACGCGCAGCAGAACCCCGCCGCGCTGATGCACGGCCGGCCGATGACGCTGGAGGACTACCTTGCGTCGCGCTGGATCTCCGAGCCGCTGCGGCTTTTCGACTGCTGCCTCGAGACCGACGGCGCGCTCGCCGTCGTCGTCACCTCGGCCGAGCGCGCGCGCGATCTCCGCCGCCCCGCTGCGCTGGTACGCGGCTACGCGCAGGGCACCGGCTCCGAGCACCTGGTGATGGCCAACTATTTCACGCGTGATCCGCTGGACTCCCCCGGGCATCACGCCGCGCGCGACCTGTGGCGCAACGCCGGCATCGGCCCCGATGAGATCGACTCCGCGCAGATGTACGACGCGTTCACGCCGCTGATCCTGATCTCGCTCGAGGCGTTCGGCTTCGCCAAACCCGGCGAGGGAGGGCCTTTCGCGGCCGAGGGCAATCTGCGGCTCGGCGGCGCGCTGCCGACGAACACGTCGGGAGGCGGCCTGTCCGAGGCCTACGTGCATGGCATGAACCTGATCCTGGAGGGCGCGCGTCAGATCCGCGGCGATTCCGTCAACCAGGTGGCGGGCTGCGAGACCGTGATGGTGTCCAGCGGTAACGGCGTCCCGACCAGCGCCTTGGTGCTGAGGAAGGACACATGAGCGAGCAGCCACGACCCAAGGATGCCGGGCGTGCAACGGCGCCGCGTCCGATCCCGGATCCGGATGCCGCGAGCGCGCCGTTCTGGGAGGCGGCGGCGCGCCACGAGCTGCTCGTCCAGCGATGTGCCGGATGCGGCGAGTTCCGGCATCCACCCCGGCCGATGTGCCCGCGATGCAGCTCCTTCGAGCATACGTGGGAGCGCGCGAGCGGCCGTGCGCGCGTGTGGTCTTGGGTGGTCGCGCACAACCCCGTGCTGCCGGCATTCGCGGACAGGGTCCCGTACAACGTGGTCGTAGTCGAACTGGACGAAGGCGTGCGGATGATCGGGAACCTGCTCGACGTGCCCGTCGATCAGATCAGCGACGGCATGAAGGTGGTCGTGGACTTCGAGGACGTCGAGGATGGCGTCGCGCTCCCCGCGTGGAGGTGCGTGTGAGCGTCGTGGAGGACCGTGCGGCGACCGATCTGACGTTGTTCTTCCGTCCACGCGTGATCGCCGTCGTCGGCGCGACCGACAACCAGCGCCACGGTAACTACTTCCTGTTCAAGAAGGTGCAGGCCCGCGCCGCCGTGGACGGCTCGAAGGTGTGGGCCATCAACCCGCGCGAAGGACTGACCGAGATCGAAGGGTCGCCCTGCGTGCCGACGATCGCCGAGGTCCCCGAGCCGATCGACCTCGCCGTCGTGATGGTCAACAAGGAACGCATCGTCCCGGTACTGACCGAGGTGTGTGCGCGCCGGCCCGGCTTCGCGATCGTGTTCACGGCGGGCTTCCGCGAAACCGGCCGGGCCGAAGATGCGGCCCTGGAGGATCAGATCGCGCGCATCTGCGCCGACGCGAACGTCCGGCTGTTCGGCCCGAACACCAACGTCAACGCGCTCGAGACGTTCCCGGACCTGCCCGGGCCGAAGATGGCGCTGGTGACGCAGTCGGGTCACCAGGGCCGCGGCGTCGCGCAGGGTCACGCGCTCGGCATCGGCGTGAAGACCTGGGTGCCGACGGGCAACGAAGCCGACCTGGAGGCCGCCGACTTCTTCGATCATTTCGTCGATGACGACGAGGTCGCGATGATCGCCGCCTACATCGAGGGGTTCAAGGACGCCGCGACACTTCGGCGTGCGGCGTCCCGCGCGGCCGCGCGCGGCAAGCCCATCGTCCTGGTGAAGATCGGCCGGACCGAGGCCGGCGCGCGCATGGCCGCGTCGCACACCGGTCACCTCACCGGATCGGACGCCGTGCACGACGCGTTCTTCCGCCAGTTCGGCATGATCCGTGTCGACGACCTCGACGAGGTGCTGGACATGGCGGGGATGTTCACGCGCCTGCCGCGCGCGCCCGGCGACGGCATCTGCATCTACGCGATCTCGGGAGGGACCGGCACCCACATGGCCGATCTCGCCGCGGCCGGCGGCCTGCGCATTCCGACGTTGAGCGAGGGCACGCAGTCGAATCTGCACGAGCTCGGCATCCCCGATTACCTAACGGTCGCGAACCCGGTGGACAACGGCGCGCAGCCGGTGCGCACGCCGGGGGTGAACCGCGCGCTGATCCAGGCGTGCATGGACGACCCGAGCACCGACATCCTGGTCTGCCCCATCACGGGCATCCTGCCGTCGATGTCCAGGATCGTCTGCGAGGACATCGTCGACGCGTACCGCACCGCCACAAAGCCCGTGATCGTGATCTGGGGCTCGCCGGTCACCGATGACGAGGGTTACCGTCTGCTGATCGAAGGCCGCGTCCCGATGTTCCGCTCGTTCACCGCGTGCGTGAAGGGGCTGCGGCGTTACATCGACTTCTGGCGCTTCCACGACTCGTTCGAGCAGCCGCCGATGACCGACGCCGCGGTCCCCGATGAGCTGGCCGGGCTGCTCGCCGGCGACGGACCACTCTCCGAGCACGACTCGGCGACCGTCGCAGGCCGCTACGGGGTGTCGTTCCCACCGACGGAGCTATGCGCGACGCCCGACGAGGCCGAACGCGCGGCCGGGAAGCTCGGCGGCGACATCGTGCTGAAGGCGTGCGCCCCCGAGCTGCTCCACAAGAGCGATCTGGGTCTGGTGAAGGTCGGTGTACCGGCCGGCGACGTGCGTGCCGCGTTCACGGACCTGCTCGCGCGCGCGCGCGCGGAATCGCATGTCGGCGTGCAGGGGGTCTTGGTGCAAGGGATGGCGCCCGACGGCGTCGAGTGCATCGTCGGCGTCAAACGCGACGAGCAGTTCGGCCCGGTCGTACTGTTCGGGCTCGGCGGCATCTTCGTCGAGGTGCTGAAGGACGTGTCGATGCGTATCGCGCCGCTCTCACGCCGGGATGCCGAGGAGATGATCCGCGAGGTCCGAGCCTTCCCCCTGCTCGCCGGCGCGCGCGGCCGCGCACGCGTGGATCTCGACGCGCTCGCCGGCCTGCTGGTGAACGTGTCGCGCCTGGCGATGGATCTGCGTGATCGCGTCGCCGAACTCGACCTCAATCCCGTGCGCGTGCTGCCGGACGGTCAGGGCGTCATCGCGCTCGACGCGCTCGTCGTGCGGGGATGAAGCTCGAGCAGCTGCGTACCCCGGCGCTGCTCGCGGACGCGGATGCGCTACAGCACAACATAGACACCATGGCGGCGGCGCTGCCCGGCGCGCGACTACGGCCGCACGTGAAGGCTCACAAGTGCACAGCGCTGGCCCGTCTGCAGGCCGACGCTGGGCACCGGACGTTCTGCGCGGCGACGGTGCGCGAGATCGAGGGGATGGCGGCCGCGGAACTGGGTGAGGACCTGCTGCTCGCCAACGAGACCCTTGACACGACGCGCCTCGGCGCGCTGGACGCCCGCGTGACCATCGCGGTCGATTCGCGGGAAACCATCGACGCGGCCGCGCGCGGCGGCGTGCGCGAGGTGTTGATCGACGTCAACGTGGGACTGCCGCGGTGCGGCATCGCACCGGACGAAGCCGGACGGCTGGCAGACGCCGCGCGCGCCGCCGGGCTGACCGTGCGCGGCGTGATGGGCTACGAAGGCCATGCCGTCGGCATCCCCGACCGCGCCGTGCGCGAGCAGCTCTGCGCCGACGCGATGCAGGCGCTGCAGCGCGCCCACGCCGACGTCGGCGGCGAACTGATCTCGGCGGGGGGCACCGGCACCTACGACATCAACACCTGGGCGACCGAGATCCAAGCCGGTTCCTACGTGCTGATGGACACCGCGTACGCGCAGCTCGGCCTGCCGTTCCGGCAAGGCCTGTCGATCCTTTCGACCGTCATCAGCGTCTCCGCCGGCTGGGCGGTCGCGGACTGCGGGCTCAAGGCCCTGGGCATGGATCACGGCAACCCGTCGATCGACGACGCCGAGGTCTGGTTCGTGTCCGACGAGCACGTCACGTTCGCGCCGTCGTGGCGCGCGCGCGTCGGCGAGCGCGTCTGCGTCCGGCCCGCACACATCGACCCGACCATCGCGACGCACGAGCGCATGCACCTGGTGCGCGGCGACGAGCTGCTCGACACCTGGGAGGTCGATCTGCGCGGATGGTGAGTATCGATCCGCTGCTCGAGCAGCATTACCCAAGCGTGCGTGCGATCTTCGAAGAGGGGATCGCCGGCGGCGACGCCACGTTCGAAGCAGTCGCCCCGGATTGGCGGGGCTTCGACGATCGGTTCCTGCCGGCGTGTCGCCTGGTCGCGCGCGACGGCGGTGACGTCGTGGGGTGGGCGGCGCTCACGCCGTACTCGCGCCGCGAGGTGTATCGCGGTGTCGCCGAGGTCAGCGTCTACGTCGCGAGCAGCTCACGCGGCCGGGGCGTCGGGCGCGCGCTGCTCGAGGCGCTGATCGCATTTTCGGAGGCGGAAGGGTTCTGGACGCTGCAGGCCGGCATCTTCACCGAGAACGCGGCCAGTCTCGCGTTGCATCACGCGTGCGGGTTCCGCATCGTGGGCGAGCGTCAGCGCATCGGCCGCATGCCCGACGGGCGCTGGCGCGACGTCGTGCTGATGGAGCGCCGCAGCGCTGCGGTCGACTAGTCGGACCGCACGGCGAAAGAGACACAGGTGTCTCTGACGTTCGGGAGCAACTCGATGATCGCGCGCCGCCCGTCTTGGCCTTCCCAGTCGGGCATCTCGTGGCCGAGCGAGATGCGGAACGACCGGAACGCGATCGCGAGCATGTCGGCGACGTGCAGGCAGCCCTCGTCGCGCGGGATGCGCTGCTTGAGCTGCTCCTGGTTGCGTCGCCACACGCTCGCACCGATCAGGCCGGCCAGCGCCGACATCGCGCGCGGGCACGTGTCGAACGGATGCTTGAGCATGCGCCCCGCGGCCTCGGTCACCGTGCCCTCGGTGTCGACGCGCAGCGCGATGCGCATCGAGTGGAAATCGTCGTCCAGCTCGGTCACCGAGATCCAGCCGTCCTCGACCGCGTGCAGATGGGTCTGGAACGAGCGCTCGAAGCGTCGCTCGCCGGCGCGCGCGGCCGCGGTGAGCTGCTCGTAGGCATCAGCGATCGCGTCGGCGTCGGGCGACGGCGTGGTCCAACGAGGTTCGGGCATGTCCACGGATGCTACTCGGCCCCTGCTAGCCTCGCGCGCGATGAGACGGGTCGGGATCGTCGCGGTCGCACAGACCGATCATGCGCGCCACCGCGACGATGCGACCGCCGCCGAGTTGCTCTATCCGGTGGTCAAAGAGGCCGTCGCCGCGAGCGGGCTCTCGCGCCACGAGATCGACTACACCTGCGCCGCGTCGTCCGACTTCCTGGAGGGACGGCCGTTCTCGTTCGGCTTCGCGTTGGACGCCGCGGGCGCCGTCCCGCCGATCGAGGAGTCACACATCGAGGGCGACGGCGCTTGGGCAGCCTACGACGCGTGGGTGCGCATCCAGGCGGGGCTCGCCGATTCTGCGTTGGTCGTGGCCTGGGGCAAGTCGAGCGAGGGATCCCTCCCCCACGTGCTGAACGCGACGCTCGATCCGTTCTGGGAGTCGCCACTTGGGCTGGACGCGGTCGCGCTCGCTGCGCTGCAGGCGCAGGCGCTCGGGCTGCCCGACGAGCAGCTTCACGCGATCGTCGCGCGTAACCGCGCGGCCGCACGCGCGAACCCGCATGCGCAGATCACCGCCGAGCCCGACCCGGCCTCGCCGTTCATCGTCGAACCGTTCCGACGCGAGCACCTCCCGCCGATCTCGGACGGCGCGTGCGCGCTCGTGATGGCGGCCGAGGAAGTGCTCGCGCGGCTGGATGCGCCGGTCGCGTGGATCGGAGCCGCCGCGCATGCATCCGACGCGGCGAGCATCAGCGCGCGCGACCTCACCCTCGCGAGCAGCGCGCGCGCCGCCATCGCCGCCGCGGACCCGGATCGGGATTGGCGCATGCTGGACGTCGCCGAGGTGATGGCGCCGTTCCCGCACCAGGAGCCGATGCTGCTCGAGGCGTTCAGCATCAACGTCGGCGCAGTGAACCCCTCGGGTGGCGCGCTCGCCGCGAACCCGATCATGGCGACCGGCCTGGTGCGCCTTGCCGAGGCCGCGCTGCAAGTGACGGGAACGGCGGGCCTGCGGCAGGTTCCGGGCGCGCGACGCGGGCTCGCGCACGCGACCGCCGGGCACTGCCTGCAATCCAACATCGTGTTCCTGCTGGAGGGAACACCGTGAGGCCGGTCGCCGTCCTGGGCGTCGGCCAGACCGACCACGCCAGCGCGCGCACCGACGTGTCGCTGCCGGGCCTGATCCGCGATGCGATCGACCGCGCGCTGCTCGACGCTGCGTTGGAGCATGACGACATCGACGCGGTGATCCTGGGGACGGCGCCTGACTTCTTCGAGGGCGTGATGCTGCCCGAGTGGTGGCTGGCCGGCGCGCTCGGCGGCATCGGCAAGCCGGTCCTACGCGTCCACACGATGGGCTCAGTCGGCGGTGCGACCGCGATCACAGCCGCGGCGCACGTCGGCAGCGGTCTGTTCGAGCGCGTGCTTGCGGTCGGATTCGAGAAACATTCGGAGTCGCAGGCGTTGTGGGGCCTCACGCCGCGCAACCCGTTCGGCCGCACGTTCGGCGCCGGCGCCGGCGCCGCGTTCGCGCCGATCTGCCGCGCGTATATGCAGCGCCACAGCGCGCCGGCCGAGATCGGGCCGCGCGTCGCGGTGAAGGCGCGCGCGAACGCGCTGCGGAACCCCCACGCGCATCTGCGCTTGGACCTGACGCTCGACGAGGTGCTCGCGTCGCCGATGCTGTGGGACCCCATCCGGCGCCTCGAATCCTGTCCGCAATCCGACGGCGCCGTCGCGATGATCTTCGGCGCGGAAACGCATGCGCGCGCCGGCGCCGCATGGGTGCGCGGCGTCTCGACCATGGCGGAGGCGCTGTCGTATCCGGGCCGGGACGTGCTGCGCGCGCCGTCGGGCGTCGAGTGCGCGCGGCGCGCGTACGCGCAAGCAGGTATCACGCCGGCCGACCTGGACGTCGCCGAGATCTACGAGCCCTTCAGCTGGATCGAAGTGCTGCTGTACGAGCTGCTCGGGTTCTGCGAGCCTGGTGAAGGCTGGCGGATGTTCGACCACGGTGACACCGACCTCGGAGGCCGCCTGCCGGTGAACCCGAGCGGTGGCGTGCTCTCGACCAACCCGATCGGCGCGAGCGGCATGCTCCGCATGGCGGAAGCAGCGCTGCAGGTGATGGCCCGCGCCGGCGAGCGGCAGGTGGACGGCGCGCGCACCGCGCTCGGTCACGCCTACGGGGGCACGCTGAGCTACCACGCGTGCATGGTGCTGTCGAAGGAGAAACCGTGACCTTCGTCCGCAGGCCGCTCGACATCGAATACCCGTACACGCACTCGACCGGGCCGGTCGTCGGGCGCGCGCTCGCGGCGCTGCGCGACGGCGTGCTGCTGGGCGCGCGCTGCTTGCAGTGTGGCGCGGTCGGTGTGCCTGCGCGCGACTGGTGCGAGCGCTGCGGCGGCGCTGTTGCCGACCTGGTGCCGGTCGGCCCCGGCGGCGTGGTGCGCCACGTCGCGCGCGTTCACCGACCGACCGCGCTCGCGCCCACCGTCGAAGCATGGGCGTTGATCCGGCTCGACGGCGCCGACACGGACCTTCTCTACGCGGTCCGCGGCGACGTGCAGCCGGGGGGGCGCGTGCGTCCAGTCTGGCGTGAGCAGCGCGCCGGCTCGATCACCGACATCGAAGCCTTCGAGCCAGGCGAGCCCGAGGACGTTTCAGCTGAAACGTCCTCGGCACCGATCGAGATCTTCCACCGTCACGTCTCGCTGCCGTTCACCCTGTCCGCGGGCACGCAGCTCAGCCGCTACTACACCGACATCCGCGAGGGCCGCGGCCTGCACGGGGTACGCTGCTCGCGATGTGACATGGTGCTGGTGCCGCCACGCGAGGCCTGCCCGCGTTGCTGGGCCGACACCGAAGACTGGATCCCGATCCCCGACCGTGGCATCGTCACCAGCTTCGTCGTGGTCAACGTGCCGTTCCACGGCCAGCAGATCGAGATCCCGTACGTGCTCGCGTGGGTGCGCCTCGACGGCGCCGACACATCGTTCCTGCACCTGCTTAGCGAGATCGATCCGTCCGACGCGCGCATGGGCATGCGCGTCGAAGCCGTCTGGCGCGAGCAGCGCTCCGGCTTCCCCAACGACGATATCGACCACTTCCGCCCCACCGGCGAGCCCGACGCGCCGCTGTCGGACTTCATCGAAGGGCTCTAGGACACCACGAAGAGTGCCCGCAACGCCTCGCCCGAGGCCAAGATGCCGTGGGAACCAATCTGGCAGGAACTAGGCGTCAACTCGTCGAAGCCGACGGCATCGGGAGCCGCCCTTCACGAGAGCGAGGACGGCACGGTCGGTCGGTGACACAAGTATTCCTGACGCTAGCCTGGCAGTTCAGCAATCCACAGAATCGACGAGCCATGAAACGGGCTGGTGGCGATCTCGACCTCATAGCTCCAGTCGCCCTTAGCGTCGGTTGCGACAGCTGCCCACGGGAACGGTCCAAGGGAGGGATGAATCCGGGGGTCCAGTCCCCACGAGCTATCGCCGTCTCCATCTGGCCCCTTGATGGACAGGCTGCCGGCCTTAGAGTGTAGAAGCGCGAATAGGTATCCACCATTCTGACGAACTTCCCTTAGACCGACGGCTGCCGAGGCTCCCAGGAGTCCGGCACCGGTACCAATGTTGAAGTCGGCTACTGAGTACTGGTAAGCCACGCCTCCTGAGCGACTCGGTTCTGGATCCCCCTCCACCAGAACGTGGCATTGAATCGTTCCTCCCCAGGAAGCCCAAATGACCCTGAGGCGCGTATTCTCTTCGGATGTTGTCTCACTCATGACCACTGGACGTACGGATCCCTCCGTTAACACGACCTGCTGCTTTGCCCCGGTGAGAGTGAGATCAGCCCGCACGCTGAGGTCAGGTTGAATTCCTAGCCATGAGGCGCTGAGGCCTCCCGCTTCAGCCTCCATGGAATACGCCTGAAAAATCCGGTGCGGCGAGGACTCAGAGTCTCCAGGGACCGTGCACTGCAGCTCCCAATTGGTATCCGCCTCCGGCAAGAAAGCATCGACGTAACCCACCGGAACTGACAACTGCTCGCGCGTCTCTGGAGCTAAGGGGGCCTTGGCCTGAACAATATGCGGGATTAGCCCGGCACACAGCGCCAACGCGACCACGGTGATTGCGCCCGGTCGAATCACTTGGCCGGCCCCTCATCCAAGTACATGATCACCTTCGCCTTGAGAAGATGCGAACCAAGTACACAGTCCAATGGAACGGAACGGCCGGCGCATCCCTGGATCCCCCATGACCGGCATGCTTCCCTGCGGATCGGGCAGCTTCCTGCTCATCCGCGGGGCAGGCCGAGCGCGCGCTCAGCCAGGATGTTCTTCTGGATCTCAGTGGTGCCCGCGCCGATCGTTGTCATGCGGCTCCACACCTCGTCGTGCGCCCACGAGCCGTCGTCGATCGCGTCCGCGTCACCCTTCCAGCGCAGCCCGTCCGGCCCGAACGCGTGCATCGCCGCTTCGGCGAGGTCTTGGGACACCAGGCTCCAGTGCAGCTTGCCGATCGGAACCTCGGGCCACGGGTCGTCGCCGCGCGCAGCCTTGGTCACAGCGCGCAGCGCCGTCAGCCGGATGATCTGCACGCGCACGTACAGATCCGCCAGCTCCTGCTGCAGCGCGGCGGCGCGCACCGGATCGGACGGCCACGATTCTTCGTGTGCGAGCAGCTGCTCGAGCCGCTGCCGGAGGTTGATGCCGTAGGTGACGGTTCCGACGCGCTCGTGCGTGAGCGTCGCCATCGCGACGCGCCACCCGTCGCCCTCGTCGCCGAGCCGGTCGACGACCGGCGCGCGCACCTCGGTGAAGAACACCTCGTTGAACTCGGTCCCGCCGGTGATCTCGCGCAGCGGCCGCACCTCGACGCCGGGCGCGCGCATGTCCACCACGATCATCGACATGCCGCGGTGTCGCTGCTCGGACGGATCGGAGCGGCACAGCAGCAAGCATCGATCCGAACGGTTCGCGCGAGAGATCCACACCTTCTGCCCGGTGATCACGTACGCGTCGCCGTCGCGTTCGGCACGAGTCGCGAGCGCCGCGAGGTCGCTGCCGGCGCTCGGCTCGCTGAAGCCTTGGCACCAGATCTCGTCGGCGGCGAGCATCGGCGGCAGCCAGCGTTGGAGCTGCTCGTCGGTGCCGTACTCGAGGATCGCCGGGCCGATGTTCCACACGCCGATCGAGTTGATCACCGTGGGCGCGCGCGCCTCGGCCAGTTCTTCTTGGTAGATGACTCGTTGCGCGACCGAGGCTTCGCGGCCGCCCCACGCGCGCGGCCAGCCGGGCGCGACCCAACCGGCGTCGGCGAGACGCCGTTGCCACGCGCGCCTGAACTCGAATGCGTCGTCGGCATCGCCGGGGAGCGGGCCGGGATGGTTCGCGGCGAGCCACGCGCGTAGCTCCGCACGGAACGCGGCATCCTCGGGAGTGTCGTCGAAATCCATTTCAGAACGTTATCCGGTCGAGCAGCTTGCCCGCCTCGCCGATCTGCTCGCAGTAGACGAACATGCCGCGCACCTTCTCGATGCTCACGCGCGCGCATCATCGCATCCGATGTCCGCCGCCGAGTAACCGGGGCATCAGGCGCACATCCCCCCGAACTTGTCCGGATCCTGCAGGGTGTACTGACACCATCCCGGACGAGAACCGGTGGGCGGAGCGGTCACGGTGCGTCGTGGAGGGCCGCCCAGATCGCGGCGACTAACCTCTCCGGGCGCGCGAGGTCCCTCCAGGTGACATGGATGACCCGCCAGCCGAGCAGCGTCAGCGCGTTGCGCCGTGCCAGGTCGTGCTCCCAGGGCATGCGGCCGGAGTGCCACCGGTAGCTGTCCGCCTCGATCGCCAGCCGGGCATCGGGGAACGCGAAGTCCACCACGGCTACGGTCCGCCCACCGCTCCTGATCCGGTACTGGGGAAGCGGTTCGGGCAGACGGGCGCGCCGCAGGACCCGCAGCAGCCGCGACTCCAGGACGCTCTCCGGAGGAGGATCCGAGGGAGCGCGCGCTTCGAGCAGGGCGCGCATCACTGCGATGCCGGGCCGTCCTCGCTGGTCTCCACGGACGTGCCAGCGCATGCGCGCGATGGAGACGAGGCGGCGGCGGAGCGCGTCGTCCAGCGCCTCCTCGACCGCATCTCTCGACGCCACCGCCGCGATGTCGATCAGCGTGCGCGCCGGAACGGTCACGGGGATCGCCTCCACGATCGTCACGTCTCCGGCCGGAAGAGCGTTCCGATGCACGATCCCGGGTGCGATGCGGTCCCGGCGCCGGGGCACCGTCAGCTCGATCGGCCCCGGCTCGAAGCCTGCGAGACGAGGCAAGGCGGCAGCCGCGCGATGCGACGCGACGGCGCCGTCACCCCACGCGAGGCAAGCCGCAAGCAGAGACTGGCGCCATGACGGCGGGACCCCGGCGAGCCGGAACACCCCGCTCGCGCATCGCTCCCACCGGCCCACCTCGAGCCGGTGGTCGATGAAGCCACGCGTAGCGCCGAGTTCCCTCAGCTGTGCCCGCGTGAAGACCCCGTGCTGGCGTTCCGCAAGGCGCGCCACGCCCGCATCCCCCCGAGCTTGTCCGAGTTCTGCAGGTTGTACTGGCACCATCCCGGACGAGAACTAACACGGGCGCATGGCGATGTCGCGCTCAGGTGACCGGGTCGAGCACATCGGGGCGATTTACCACCGCGTCGGCGACGTCCTCCACACACGCGACGTCCGCGCGCAGCCTCCGTTAGGCCGATGCGACCACGCGCGCGGGACGGAAGCGGACGGGGAGGCGGTTGGGCGAGCGGAACGCGTCCCCTTGGATGTACGTCTCGCCGCCGTCCGCGTCCAGCCGCAGGTCCTCCAGCCGATCGAGCAGCGCGTTCATCGCCGTGGTCACCTCCGCGCGCGCGAGGTGCTCGCCCAGGCAGCGATGCGGCCCTTCGGCGAACGCGAGGTGCGGCGCGCGCACCGCGAACAGGTCGTAGCGGTCCGGATCCTCGAACACCGCCTCATCCCTGTTGGCCGAGCCGAGCACCAATCCGATGTGCGCGCCGGCGGGGATCACGGCCGCACCCACCTCGACGTCGCGGGTCGTCATCCGCTCGATGAACTGCACCGGGGTCTCCCAGCGCAGCGCCTCCTCGATCGCGGCGGGTAGAAGGTCACGCTGATCCCGTACGGCGTCGAGCTGCCGCGGGTCGTGCAGCAGCGCGAACAGCAGGGAGCCGAGCAACCGGTAGGTGGTCTCGGCGCCGGCCGGCAGCAGCAGCCGCAGGAACCCAAAGATCTCCTCGTCGGGCAAGGGCCGCCCGTCGATCTCGGCCCCGGCAAGCTCGCCGATGAGATCCTCGCGTGGGTCGCGACGACGCTGCTCGACGATCGGCGCGAGGTAGGAGCGCATCTCCTCGGCGGCCTGCAATCCGATCGAGGTCTCCGAGAGCCCGAGCATCGCGATCGACAGCCGAACGAACCGTGGATACTCCTCTCGCGGGATCCCGAGCAACTCGGCGATGATCTGGATGGGATAGCGGATCGTCACCTCCGAGACCAGCTCGGCGCGCCCGTGTCCGGCGATGCGGTCGATCAGGTCGTGGATCGTCGGCTCGATCAGGGTGGGCAGCACCCGCTCGATCGCGCGCCGGCGGAAGGTGCCGCCGATCAGCGCGCGATGCTGCTGATGCTCGGCGCCGTCCATCTGCAGGATCGACGGGCCGAACGCCAGACCGACCGAGTCCTCGTAGCCGCGCGACGAGAATGTCTGCGGGTCACGCAGCATCCGCTCCACGTCGGCGTAGCGGAAGATGGTGAACCACGCTCCCGCCGGATCCTGCTGCATCACCGGATCCTCCCGGCGCGCCCAGGCGTAATCCGGGTAGGGATCGCGCGCGTCGCCGACCGCGAGCTTGATCAGCGCGTCGAGGTCGTCGGGCCAGTCGCTCACGACGGCGAGAACCTGATCGGGACGCAGTTGGGCGAACGGAACGCGTAGCCGAGCACATGAGGGTCGCGTCCATCAGCGTCCAGCCGCAGATCCGGCAGCCGGTCGAGCAGCACGTCCAGCGAAACCGCCGCTTCGAGCCTGGCCAGATGCTCACCCAGGCAGCGGTGCACCCCGTCGCCGAACGCGACGTGGGGCGGCGGACCAGTCCGAGACAGATCGTAGGCGTCGGGGGCGTCGTAGCGAGCCTCGTCCCGGTTCGAGGCGCCCAGGTTCACGAACACCGGGGTTCCCTCCGCGATCGCGACCCCGGCCAGTTCGGTGTCCCGAGTCGCCTCGCGCATCGCGAACTGCACCGGCGCCTCCCAACGCAGCGACTCCTCGACCGCTTTCGCGATCAGGCTCCGGTCGGCGCGCACGGCCTCCAGCCGCGACGGCTGCTCGAGCAGCGCGAGCGTCATCGAGCCGAGCAGCCGATACGTGGTCGCCGCGCCCGCCGGGATCAGCAGTCGCAGGAACCCGTGGATCAGATCCTCGGGAAGCTTCTGCCCGTCGAGCTCAGCGGTGACCAGATCGCTGATCACGTCATCGCCGGGCGCGGCGCGGCGCTGCTCGATCACGGTCGCGAAGTAGGCTTCGGCTTCCTTGGCGGCCGCGACGGCGCGATCCCAGTCCACCGCGGCGCTCTCGAGCGATACCGCCCAGCGCTGCCAGCGCTCGAGATCGATCGCCGGCACGCCCAGGATCTGCGCGAAGACGCGCACCGGCACCTGCCAGGTGAACTCGCGCACCAGCTCGGCGTCGCCGCGCGCGGCGAACCGGTCGATGGCCTCGTGGGCGACCGGACGGATCAGGGTCTCCTCCCACTGCTTGACCACGGTCGGCCGGAAGGCGTGCCCGATCAGCTTGCGGTGCACGAAATGCTCGCGGCCGTCCATCTCCAGGATCGTTCGCCCGAGCAGCGGTCGCATCCACGCGCCGTTGATCCGCGCCGAGAAGGTCTCCTCGTCGCGCAGGACGATCGATGCGACGTCGTAGGAGAAGACCATCGTGACCGGCACGCCCAGATGCTTCGCCGGCGCGACCGGGGACGCGCGCCGAGCCTCGTGGTAGCGCGGGTACGGGTCGCGATCGTCGCCGATGTTGGCGGCGAGCAGATCGACCTCGCCGGTCGCCGACGCCCCCGGCTGGTCGGTCGCCCCGGGCACTGGCTGGTCGGTCGCCACGGGCTCCTCCCGGTTCGCCTGACGCGGGTGTCAGTCGCAGCCTACCCCCGCGTGGCTATGCTCCGCGCGTGACCGAGCCCCTCACCCCGATCTACGACGAGCCCGTCCGCGGCACCTACCCCTCACTGGCGTGGCTCGGGCTGCACGGTCGGGACCGGATGAGCACTGGCCGCGCGCTGAAGATCCCCCGTCCCCCCATGCATCACCTCACCGGTCTGCGTCCGGTCGCGATCGAGCAGGACGAGGTCGCCTGGGAACTGCCGGCGAGCCCCTGGTTCCAGACCGCGGCCGGCCCGTTCCTCGGCGGAATCTCGGCGCTCGCGGCCGACGCACCCCTGGGCGGAGTCCTGTTCCCGCACCTCGAGCCCGGCGCCTACCCCACCTCCTCGGAGCTGTCGATGAGCTTCCTGCGCCCCGCCGGGGTCGCCAGCGAGAAGCTGGTGGCGCGCGCGCGCCTGATCGATGTCGGCCGCACCCAGGGGCTGTCGGAGGCGACCGTGGCGGACGCGCGCGGCCGTGTCGTCGCGCACATGACCTCCCGGTTGTTCATCAAGACCATCACCCCGGTGCCCGGCCCACCGGACGAACTCACGCTGCCCGAGCAACCCGTCTACGACACGCCCGATCCGTGGGAGCGCCCGCTTCCGGCGGCGCTCGGGCCCCTGCGCGCCGGGGAAACCTCGGGCATCGACGCGCTCCGCAGGATCGCCTCGGGCGAGTCGCCCGGCGGCCCGTTCATGCATCTGTTCGGGATGCGTCTAACGGAAGCGGAGGAAGGCTCGGTGCGGCTGGTGATCCACGCGAGCGAATGGCTCAACAGCGCGGCGCGCGCCATCTACGGTGGCTTCCTCGCCCTGTTCGTCGACGCGGCGATGACCTTCGCGGTCACCTCGACCATCCCCGCCGGCGGCTCGTGCGCCGCGCTCGACGTCAAGGTGCATTTCCTCCGGCCGGGGATCGCCGACGGGCGCGAGCTGGAATGCCGCGCGTTCGTGGTGCATCGGGGGCGCCGGTTCGCGGTGACGCAGGCCGAGCTGCTCAACCCTGATGGCAAGCCGGTCGTGATCGCGAGCGGCTCGTCGATGGTCCTCGCCGATCGGCCCTGGGGCTCGATCGTGATCGCCGACGAGGACTCGCCGGGCGACGACTAGCTCTCGTAGCCTGCGTCGCGATCGCGGAAGACGTCCTTCATCGAACCTTTCTGCTGGCGAGCAGCGAGCGCGTCCAGCGACGTCTTGGTGTTGTGCTGGAACTGGTGGACCATGAAGTGGTACTCGAGCGCCGCGCGGTACCCACCGAGGTCCATCGCGTGATTGACCGAGCGCTTGATGTTCTGCGCGGTGATCGCCGGCAGCCGCGCCACCTTCTCGGCCAGCTCGAACGTCGCCTCCTCCAGCAGCGCGCGCGGCACCACCCGGTTCACGAACCCGAGCCGGTGTGCCTCGGGAGCCTCCAACGCGTCGCCGGTGAACAGCAACTCCTTCGCCTTCCGCGGTCCCAACTCGATCTCCGCGAGCAGCTCCACCCCCGCCGCCGTCATGCGCGCGACCGGGTTCTGGAACACCGCGTCGTCGGCGCACACGATCAGGTCGCACATCGCCGCGAGCATCCATCCGGCAGCGACCACGTGGCCCTGCACCATCGCGATCGTCGGCGTGCGCAGGTCGCGGATCGCTAGGCATTTGTCGAAGTACTGGGTGCGTTCGTGGTCGAACTTGCCCTCGGGCGTCAGTCGCTTCTCGTGCCACTCGTCGGCGGGCGCTTCGCCGACGTAGGCCTTCAAGTCGTGCCCAGAGGACCAGTGGTCGCCGGCACCGGCCAGCACGATCACTCGAACGTCCGGGTCACGGTCGGCGACGCGCATCGCGTCGTCCAGCTCGTCGATCAGCGCGGTGTTCTGCGCGTTGCGCACCTCGGGCCTGTTCATGGTCACCAGCTCGATGGCGCCGCGCCGCTCGACCAATAACGTCTGGTAGCCCATCAATCCTCCCCGGCCCAACGGCGCTGGATCTGCTGCTCGCGCACGCGGCAGGACCTCTCGAGCGCCCCCGACGCTCGCGCCAGCTCGCGTGCCTCCTCGAACCAGCGCACGCGCTCCTGAACCGGAAGACGCGCGATCTCGCGCAGTTGCGCGCGTCGGTGCTCGTCCCACGACACCGGCCAGTCACTCACGTTGATGTATCGCCTCCAGCGCTTCGATATCGGCCAGGTCTTGGTGCCGTCCGGCCGCGCGTTTCATCGCGAGCAAGTGCTCGAGTGACACGATACGCGTTTCCGTGACTCCGTAGGGAACAACGATCGACGACGCCCACATCTCCTGGAACGGGAACGGCTCCTCGACGAACACGTCCACCCTGCGGGTGAGGTCGTGAACGTCTCTCATGGGGAAGGCCTGCATGTTCCGCTCATCGATCCAGCGTCGTCGCGTCTCAGGATCTGCGAACGATGCGGCGTCGACAGGTACCGAGGGCGTGAGCCCCAGCCCACTGAGAGCATCCATCGTCCGCCGGGCGTTATCGGGCTCCAGGTCGACGATGAGATCAACGTCAAGCGTCAGGCGAGCGTGCCCATGCAGGACCACGGCCAGGCCGCCGACGACCAGGTAGCGCACCCGGGCCTCGTTCAGCGATCGGAGCAGCTCCTCGACGAAGGTCACGCCCCATTATCCGCGCCGCACGGCCGCAAACGCCGAAGAGGGGGCTAGGCCTTCGGCTCGCGGGGCAGGCCCAAGATGCGCTCGGCGATGATGTTGCGCTGGATCTCGCTGGTGCCGCCTGCGATCGACGCCGCGCGCGACCACAACATCGCGCGCGCCCAGCGTCCGCCGTCCACGGCGAGGGGATCCTCGGCGAGGCGCAGCGCGTCCGATCCGATGATCGCGCCCGCGTGCTCGGCCATCCGCTGCGTCGTCTCGGTCCAGAACAGCTTCACCATCGACGACTCCGGCCCGACCTGCTCGCCCTTCTCGAGCCTCGTCAGCGTGCGCGCATTGTGAAGCCGGAACAGTTCGACATCCATCCACGACTGCGCCACCTTCTGCCGTACCAGCGGATCGTCGTACAGGCCGCGCGCGACGGCGGTCCGTAGCAGGAGGTCGCGGGCAACCTCCTGTAGCACTTGCTCCTTCCACACGAAGCTGGTCCCGCGCTCGTTCGCCAGCGTCGTTCCGGCGACGCGCCAGCCCTCGTTCTCGTTGCCGATCAGATTCTCGGCCGGGACCGGTACCTCGTCGAAGAACACCTCGTTGAACTCGGACTCGCCGGTGATCTGACGGAGCGGTCGCACGTCGATGCCGGATGCGTCCAGCGGGACGGCGACCATCGAGATCCCCCGGTGCTTCGGCGCCTCTGCGTCGGTGCGCACGAGCGCGATCCCGAAGTCGGCGACCTTTGCGTAGGACGACCATACCTTCTGACCGGTCACGTAGAACGTGTCGCCGCGACGCTCCGCGCGCGTGGACAGCCCGGCGAGGTCGCTGCCGGCCCCGGGCTCGGAGAAGAACTGGCACCAGATCTCGCTCGCATCCAGGATCTTCGGCAGCCATCGCTCCTTCTGCTGCTCGGTCCCGTGGGCCATCAGCGTGGGACCGACCAGGTTCACGCCGGCGCGTCCGAGGATCTGCGGGGCGCGCGCGCGCGCGAGTTCCTCGTTGTAGATCGCGACCTGGACCAGCGATGCGCCACGGCCTCCGTACTCGGAGGGCCAGTGGATGCCGACCCAGCGGCCGGCGGCGAGCGTCCGCTGCCACTCGCGCAGCGTTTCCACCTCGCGGAAGTCCGAGGCGACATCGATGTCCGGCGGCGGATGCTCGGCCAGCCACCCACGAAGCTCGTCCCGGAAGGAGAGATCGTCGGCGGAGAGGTCGAAGTCCATCTCGCAAGGATGACAGAGCGCTGCCGGCTGGGGCGAACCCGGGACGACGACGGCGGGGGCACAGCCCCCGCCGTCGGTTTCAGCGGCGTCTAGATTGTTGCGTCGTTCGCCATCATGTCGGCGTCTACCACCATGGTTCGCTTGCCGACGATGGCCTTCGCGTTGCCAGTCCCGGTCACGTTGGCGGTCAGAGAACTCTTGACCACGATCTCGTGGATCCCTGATCCGACGTTGAGCCAGATCCAGCTGAAGCTGTTGGCTGCGCGCGTGTCCAGGTACTGTCGGAACTCGTGATCGTCTTCGTCGTCGTCGTCGGGGCCGATCGTGACCTGGTTGAACTGCGCGCGGTTGCAGAACACGACGCGCCCGTTATCCCCTTCGGTCACCGGCACCGGCGTCCCATCGATCTCGACCCACACCTCGATCTTGGCGATCGCCTCCGAGGAATCCGACTCGCCGGCGCCCGCCGGGGTGCGGATGATGGTGTCGGTGAACAGTGCGCACTCGGCGTTGACCTCGATCAGGAGATCCGTCGGAGACGAGGTGCGCATCGTCCCGCTGAGCAGGACGGCTTCCTCCGACGCGGCACCGTCGACCAGCGGGGCGGTCATGACCTCCATCGTGGAGCCGGCAGCGACCACCTTGTTGGCAGGCTGATGGGTGGCGCCGGCGGGCGCGATGAGGCTGGCGGTCAGCGCACCGATAACTGCGGCGGCCAGAACCATGGACCATCTGACGGCGGGTTTCCTCACGTGACGACCTCCTTCGCTGGGACTTCAGTCCCAATTCGGGCCGGAGAACGTGCTTCCCTCCCGGCGGGTCCGGATTGCCTGTTTCAGGTTACCCGCCAGTCCGTGGACCAAACCTCGCAAATGGCTCAGAGCGAAACCTGACGCTTCTGTCACGCTTCGAGCACCCCGCAGTAGGATGGCCGCCGACCCGAGCTCGTCCGAGGAGGCGAACGATGGCCCGGCAGTACCAGGTGATCTCCACCGACGACCACATCATCGAACCCGAAGGCCTGTTCGACGGCAGGCTCCCGGCGGAGTTCGCCGACCGGACGCCCCGACTCGAGCACGGCGAGGATGGCTCGGCTTGGCACGTCCCGGGGATCGAGAAGCCGATCCAGATGAGCGGCCTGTCTACAGCCGCCGGGCAGAAGGTCGAGGAGTTCAGCCCCAAGTCCAAGACCTTCGAGCAGATGCGCCCCGGATGCTACGACCCCGCCGAGCGCCTCAAGGACATGGAAATCGACGGCGTGGACGCCCAGGTGTGCTTCCCCACGCTCCCGGGGCTGGCCGGGATGGACTTCATCGAGATCGAGGACCGGGCTTACGCGCTCGCGCTGATCCGCGCCTACAACGACTGGCTGGTGGACGAGTGGAACGCCGCTGACCCCGAGCGTCTGTTCGGGGCCGCCATCCTCCCCCTGTGGGACCTGGACGCGTCCGCCGCCGAGGTGCGCCGGGTCGCCGGACGCGGGATCCGGGTGGTCTCGCTGCCGTCCAGCCCCGGCACGATCCCCGGGTGCAAGAACTTCCCCGACCCAGCCTGGGAGCCATTGTGGGACGCGCTCGAGGAGACGGGCCTGCCCGCGGAGATCCACATCGTCAGCGGCAAGGCCGACCTCTCCGCGTTGCAGGCGACCGGCGCCGGCACCGAGATCTTCGTGGCGCTCGCGCCGTCATCCAACATGACCACGGTCGCCACCCTGCTGTTCAGCGGCATCCTGCACAAGCACCCAAAGCTGAAGTTCATCTCCGCCGAGTCCGGCATCGGCTGGCTCCCCTACTTCATCGAGCGGGCCGACTACGCGCACCGCAAGCACCGCTTCTGGACCGGATCGAACATCGAAGTGATGCCC
This sequence comes from Actinomycetota bacterium, assembly GCA_036397635.1. GTDB lineage: Bacteria > Actinomycetota > AC-67 > AC-67 > AC-67 > DASWIP01. The sequence goes on from DASWIP010000080.1 coordinate 91,888, forward strand.
TCGGAACTGTTCCGCCAGTCCATCTACGCGAACTTCATCAGCGACAAGGCCGGCGTCGAGATGCGCCACCTGATCGGCGTGGACAACATCATGCTCGGCACCGATTATCCGCACACCGATTCGTCGTGGCCGGAAACCCGGCGCGTGATCAAGGAGCAGATGGGCGACATCCCCGAGGACGAGCGCCACAAGATCTGCGCCGGTAACGCGATGCGCGTGCTGAACCTGGGGTAGCGCGCTGTATCCGGTCGAGCTGACCGGAACAGGCTCCGACTGCGCGAGCTGGACCCGTCGATGACCGACGCCGTCTGGCCGATCGTCGCCGAGGAGACGCAGATCTTCGGTCCCCCGGGCTTCGCCCGCACGCGCGAGGAACTCCGTGACTGGCTGCTCGAGCAGCGCTCCGCCGCGCGCGCGCCCATCTACCGCGGGCGAGGCTACGCCGCCGAAGCCGCGCCGCTGGTCGTCGGCTTCGGTTTCGAGCAGCTCTCCCTTCGGCGCTTCGACGCGCTGATCGAACCGTACAACCGCGACGTCGATGAGGGTGGCCGAACAGCTCGGGATGCGACGCGACGAGGTGCTCGAGGGCGTGATCGAGACCGGACCCGGCGAGTCGAGGAACGCTGTCCGCTACTCGCTCGTCCGTCGGGGAGGCGCCGATATTTCCTGAGGAGATGTGCGCACTTCAGCGCAGCACGTCCGCCGTATCCCCAGCTATGCTCGCCGCGCCGGCCCGCAGCCGGCTTCGTTCCGGAAGGGGGTGAACGATCATGCGACGATCCGTCGCGGTCATGCTCTTGACGGTTGTATTCATCTTCGGGTTGGGTGCGGCTTCGGCCTCGGCCGTCCCGTTGCACCAGCACCAACTGACAACGCCCAATGGCAAGCAAGTGCTGGTAGCTGATGGGTTCTGCCGGGTGCCGGAGATCTTCGGCGAGGGAGGACGCGCCCATCAGGCGCTCCACAATTTCCACCAGCACGTCCACCTGGGGAGCCCACCCGTAGGCTTGGCGTTCTTCTGCTAGACCTTCACATCTGAGCCGGGCCCGCGAGCCAATCGCGGACCCGGCTCGATGGGCGCGCTAGCCTGGGCTCATGCCCGAGCGCCAGATCGTTCCCTTCGGAGGCATGCGTCCGACCACCGACGGCAGCACACATCACCTGATCACCTGGCTGCTCGATCTGACGGAGAAGCCGCGCGCCAAGGTGTGCAATATCGCCACCGCGACCGGTGATGCGACCGAAACGCTAGCGCGCTACTACGAGCGCATCCCCGCGGCACGCGCCGAACGCACCCACCTCGCCTTGTTCAACCGCACGGTGCGAGACATCACGTCGTTCCTGTGCGAGCAAGACGTCATCTTCGTCGGCGGCGGCAACACCGTCAGCTTGCTCGCGGTGTGGCGCGCGCACGGCGTGGACACGGCCCTGCGGGCTGCCTGGGAGGCCGGGGTGATCCTGACCGGCGGCAGCGCGGGCTCGCTGTGCTGGTTCGAGTGCGGGACCACCGACTCCTACGACCTGTTCAACCTTGAACCCTTGCACGACGGACTCGGGTTCCTGCCGGGCAGCCACTGCCCGCACTACGACGGCGAGGTGCAACGCCGCCCCTTGTACCACCGGCTGATCGGCGAAGGATTCCCCGCCGGGTATGCGATCGACGACGACGCTGCGATCCGATTCATCGGGAGCGAGGTCGGCGAGGTCGTGAGCGCGCGCGACGGCGCGACCGCCTACCGGGTCGAGAAGGTCGGTGACCAGGTGATCGAGACCCCGCTGACGGCACGCTCGCTGCGTTAGCCGCGCGCCCTCAGCCGATCGCCCTCAGCCGCGCGCCCTCAGCCGCGCGCGATGATCATGCGCTGGATCTCGCTGGAACCGCCGGCGATGCGCATCACACGCGCCAGGCGGTAGAGCCGCTCGACGGTGTTGCCACGCATGTAGCCGGCGCCGCCGAAGATCTGCACGCAGCGGTCGACCACGTGGCCGACCATCTCGGTGCAGAAGAGCTTGGCCATCGAGATCTCGCGGAACACGTCCTCGCCGGCATCGGCACGCTGCGCCGCGTCGTAGCACATGGCGCGTGCGGCGTAGAGCTCGGTGTCGGAATCCGCAATCATCCACTGGATCGCCTGATTCTCGATGATCGGCTTGCCGAAGGTCTTGCGCTCCTTGGCGTAGGCCTTCGCAAGCCCCAGCGCGAGGTCGGCCATCCCGATCGACAGCGATGCCATGGTGAGGCGCTCGTTGCCGAGGAACTGCATCGCGTACTGGAACGCCTTGCCCGGCTCGCCGATCAGGTTCTCGGCCGGCACGAACGAATCGTCGAACCAGACCTCGGCCTGGATGTCGTCGCCGCCCATCGATCGCTGCACCTCGCCGACGCGATACGCGTCTCGATCCACGAGCAGCATGCTGTATCCGCCCTCCGGCGTCCGCGCGAGCACCTGCAGGAAGTCCGCGAACGGCGCGTTGGAGATGAAGTGCTTGACCCCCGTGAGGACGTAGCCGCCTTCGGCAGCCGACGCCGTCGTTCGGATCGCCGCGAGGTCGCTCCCCGCTTCCGGCTCCGTGAGCGCGATCCCGGTCGTCGCCTCCCCGCGCATCAGCGGCATCAGGTACCTGTCGCGCTGGTGCTCGTCGGCCAGGTGATAGAGCATCTTGTTCGGCCCGAAGGGCAGCTCCCCGAGCATGAGCATCCCGAGATGGGATCCCGCGCGCGCGACCTCCTCGCGCACGAGACACATCGCGTATTCGCCGAGCCCTGCTCCCCCGACCTCCTCGGGCATGAACATCGCGAAGAACCCCGCCTTGATACTGCGTTTCATCACGTCGCGGCACAGCTCGAACGTCTCGTCGGTCACCTCACCCGACGCGAGCAGCTCGTGGTTGGCCGCATCCAGCGGCAGCACCTCCCGCTCGAGGAACGCGCGCACCGACGAAACCAGTTCGCGGATCTCCGGTGCGATGTCGTGATGCACCTGCCCTGCTCCGATCCCTCGCTCCGGGCTGACGTCGGCGTCAGTTCTGCACCATGCTACGGGCAGGACGCCGGCGCGGCGAGAACGGGGCGATCGCCACGCGTCAGAGGTTCTTGGCGATGATCAGGCGCTGGATCTGGTTGGTCCCGCCGCCGATCGGGCCGAGCAGCGAGTCGCGCACGAGCCGTTGCATGTCGAACTCGCGCAGGTACCCGTAGCCCCCCATGACCTGCATCCCGTCGATGCAGACCTTGCGCGCGGTCTCGGTCGTATAGACCTTCGCCTGCGAAGCCGCGACGTTGCAGTCCTGGCCGGTCGCCTTCAGCCAGGCGGCGTAGTAGGTGATCAGCCGGCAGGTCTCGGCACCGATGGTCATGTCGGCCAGGATCTGCTGGATCATCTGGTATTCGGCGATCGGTTTGCCGAACTGCACGCGCTGCTTCGCGTAGGCGATCGCATCCTCGGTCGCGCGCCTGGCCATGCCGGTGTACTGCGCGGAGATCATGATCCGCTCCAGGTCGAGCTGCTTCATCAGTTGCAGCCAGCCCTGATCCGCCATCGAGGGCCCGCCCATGACCATCGATCCATGCACGCGCACGTCCTCGAACCAGACCTCGAATAGTCCGATCAGCTCGCTGCCGATCTTGCCGAGCCGCCTGAACGTGATGCCGGGCGTGTCCATCGGCACCATGAATATGGTCATCCCCGAGTACTCCGCGCCCGGAGATGTGTTCGTCGCCAGCATGATGTGGGTAGCCACGTCGACGCCCGAGATCATCGTCTTCTGTCCGTTGATGACCCAGTGGTCGCCGTCCCGGGTCGCGCGCGTCTCGATGTGCACCGCGTCGCTGCCGGCGTTCGGCTCGGTCAGGCCGAAGCAGCCACGGATCTCGCCGGCGGCGACGCGGGGCAGCCACTCCCGCTTCTGCTCCTCGGAACCGTTGTACACGATCATCTCGCCGGCGAAGAAGGCCGGCAGGATGAAGATGCTCGCGACGGCGGCGCTGCCGTAGGCGAGCTCCTCGGCCGCGATCACGAACTCCATGACACCGCCGCCGGTCCCTCCGTACTCCTCCGGGAACGGAAGCCCAAGCAGGCCGGTCGCGGCAACCTTCGGCGTCAGTTCGATCGGGTACCGCCCTTCATCGTCGAGGCGACGGTCAAGGTCCGGTGGGCACTCGCGCTTGATGAAGTCCCGGATCATCTCGCGGAACGCCTCTTGCTCCTCGGTGAATCCGAAATCCATTCAGGCCTCCTCGGCGGGGCGGAACTTCGGCAGCCGCAGCGGCTGGTGGAACGCGTCCTCGAGCTGCTCGTCGAACCAGACCTTGACCGGCATCCCGATCCGAACGCTTTCGGCCGGGCAGTCGGTCACGTTGCTGGTGATGATCGGCCCCTCGTCGAGCTCGACGTCGGCCACGACGTAGGGAACCTCGTCGGCGAACGAGGGATGGAATGCGTGTCGCACGACCGTGAAGCTGAACACAGTGCCGTGCCCCGACGCCGGCTGCCAGGACAGATCCTGGGACAGACAGCTCGAGCAGCACGGCCCACCCGGCAGCTGCCGGTTGCCGCATGCCCCGCACACCTGGATGCGCAGCTGCTCGACCAGCGTGCCTTCCCAGAAGCCGCGCGTCTCGTCGATCACCACGGGCGAGGTGCCCATCACCAGCTCGGTCAGCGTGTGGGCCATCGGTCACCGCACCTCGTTGGTTACGATCAGCGTGGCGTGCGCGGCCTGGAACCCGCCGTGGCCCGAGACGACGCAGACCTCGGCGGCCGGAACCTGCCGCTCGCCGCACGCACCGCGGATCTGGCGCGCCGCTTCGGCCAGATGGTTCCAGCCGGTCATGTTCGCTTCCGACAGCATCCCGCCGGAGGTGTTCACGGGCAGCGCGCCTCCGAGCATCAGGTTCCCCTCGAGCGCGAACGGTCCGGCCTCCCCCTTCTTGCAGAAACCGTAGTCCTCCAACGTGATCAGCACGGTCGAGGTGAAACAGTCGTAGAGCTGCGCCACATCGACGTCCTCGGGGCCGATGCCCGCCATGGCGTAGGCGCGCGCCGAGGACCGCGCGCCGGCGAAGTGCGTGTAGTGCGTGGGGTCTCGGAAGCCGTCGAGGTTGTCGCCGGCGCCCATCCCGGCGATATACGCCGGCGGCTGCCGCAGATCTCGCGCGCGCTCCGCGCTGGTGACGACCAGGGCGACGGCGCCGTCGCTTGCGGCGATCGTGCAATCGAGCACCCGCAGCGGCTCGGCCACATAGCGCGACGCGAGGTACTCCTCCATCGTCAGGGGATCTCGATAGGTAGCGGCCGGGTTCAGCGAGGCGTGACGGCGACAGGCGATCGCGACCGAGCCGAACATCTCGGCGGTGACGCTGTACTCGCGCATGTATCGCATCGCGCTGCGCGCCTCCATCACCGGCCCCCCGGCCATCCCGTAGGCGATCTCGTCGGCCTGACCCCGCCCCATCTGCGCGAGCCCGAACAGCATCGGCATCCCGGTCTTGGCGTTCTCGCCGAACACGCACAACGCCACCTCGCACATCCCCGCATGGATCGCCATCGCGGCCTCCTGCACCAGCGAGATCGCCGTCGCGCCGCCGATCGACTTGGTCGACAGGTAGTTCGTCCGCAGCCCGAGCATGCGCCCGAGCACGTGCCCGTGCAACAGCAATGGCTCGGAGAACTGCGACTCGGTGAACAGCCCGTCGACGTCGTCCTTGGTCAGTCCCGCGTCCTCCAGCGCGAGACGCGCGGCCTCGGCCTGCAGGCTCCACGCCGAGCGTCCCGGCAGCTTGCCGAACGCAGTGGTGCCGACGCCGGCGATCGCGGTGTCCCCGGAGATGCTCATCCGGCGGGCAGTGTAGCCTCGTGCCTGACTCCCATGTCAGGTCGCGGGACCGTAGACTCGGCCTTCCAGACTGCAGCGAAAGGGGCATCCGAGCATGAAGATGCGCAGGCTAGGCGCCGACGGGCCGGAGATCTCGGTCGTCGGATTCGGCGCGTGGGAGATGGGCGGCAGCCATTGGGGGCCCAACCCCGAGGAGGACGTGCTCGGCGCCGCGATCCACGCCGGGCTTGACGCCGGCATGAACTGGATCGACACGGCGGAGGTGTACGGCAACGGCGTCTCCGAGGAGGTCATCGGCCGCGTGCTCGGGAGCCGCGACGACGTGCTCGTGTTCACCAAGGTGGCACCGAGCCCCACCGGATCCGGTTTCACGCCCGAGCAGGTGCGCGCGGCGGCGCAGAAGAGCTTGCGGCGTCTCCAGCGCGAGGTGATCGACGTCTACCAGCTGCACTGGCCCTCCGGCGATGTCCCCATCGAGGAAACCTGGGGCGCCATGGCCGAGCTCGCCGCTGAGGGCATCGTCCGCTACATCGGCGTCTCGAACTTCGACGTCGAGCTGCTCGAGCGATGCTTGGCCGTGCGCCACGTCGATTCGCTGCAGCCGCACTTCAGCATGCTCAAGCGGGACGCGCGCGACGATCTGCTTCCCTTCTGCGATCAGAAAGGTATCGGCGTGGTGGCGTACGGTCCGCTCGGGTTCGGCCTGCTGACCGGTGCGATCACCATGGAGACCACGTTCCACGACGAGGACTGGCGCGCCGGCAAGACCGGCCTCGGCAACTATGAGCGCCTCTTCGCGCCGGAGGCTCGCGCCAAGCACCTCGCCGTGGTGGACTCGTTGCGACCCGTGGCGGACCGGCTCGGAGTCAGCCTCGCGGAGCTGGCGCTCGCCTGGAACATCCACCAGACCGGCGTCACCGGCGCGATCGCCGGATCGCGCGATCCCGCGCACACGGGCACGAACGCGCGCGCAGGCCATCTGGTGCTGACCGAGAAGGATCTGGAAGAGATCGAGGGCCTGCTCGCGGGCTGAGATCATGAACAAGCGCGAGCTGGTCACTCCCATGGTCGAGCAGATCGAGGCCGCGATCGACGCCGGCGACCAAGCGGAGGCGAAGAGGCTGCTGGGCCTGATGGTCGGCGACTGGACGAGGAACAAAGACTATTCCATCAACTGGATCACGTCGTTGTTGTCGTTCATCGGGCGGCGCATGGGCAACGATGCGGTCGAGGAAGCCCTGCGTGACTTCGGCGAGCGCTACCTGCGTGCGCGCCGCGGCGGCGGCGCCGAACCGCGAAAGATGGTCGAGTACGTCGCGCGCGCCATGAAGGCCAACGGCGCCTCGGTCGAGCTGGACGAGGACGACCAGAGATGGGAGCTGCGCTTCCGTTGCGGCAGCGGCGGAACGCTGATCGACGAAGGCGCGTACGCGCCGCCGCGCGACTACCTCGTGTTCACCGCGAAAGGACCGCTGACCTACGGGGAGGAGTCGATCCCCGTGTACTGCGCCCACTGCCCGGTCAACAACGAGATCCAGCCCATCGAATGGGACGGGGTTCCGGCCTCGATCGTGTACCCGCAGACTGAGCCGGGCGGGATCTGCACCCATCACATCTACAAGGATCCGTCGCTGATCCCGGCGTCGGTGTACGAGCGCATCGGGAAGCGACCACCGGAGGCGTGATGGAGGCCCACGAGACCACCCACGAGCGTTATGTCGAGCAGATCTCGAAGATCGAACGGCTTGCACCGGAGCGGGAAGCCGAGCTGCTCGCGCAGACGCGCACGGGAGATCGCGACGCGCTCCGCGAGGTGATCTGGTCGTACCTCCGCCTCACCTACCACCTGGCGCAGGAGCTGAAGCCGGAGTGGATGGAGCCTCTGCTGGCCGCGCAGGAAGCCAACGCCATCCTGAGCCAGGTGGTGGAGGCGCCCGACATCGACGAGATCGAGCCGGCGCTGGAGGCGAGGCTGCGGGTGCTGTTCGACCGACTCGAACAGGCCGGCTCAGACTGAGAGAAACAGTGGAGGGCCCCGAAGGGCCCTCCAGTCCGTCGTGACGATCAGCCGCAGTTGTTCGCGGTGTCCATGACAAGTTGATCGGCCGACTTGGGCTGCGCCGGCTGCGCGCCCGTCTGGCTCGGGTTCGTGTCGGCCTTGCTGCCGTTCGGGCCGCTGTAGAACCTCACCCCGCCGCTGTCGGCTTCGGCACCGATGAACCCGTCGGTGCATTCGCTGCCGGCGTTGTCGGAGTCGCCATCGACGTCGACGTACCCGCGCTGTGCATTGGCGTCGCCGCCGATCTCGGCGCTGCCCTTGCCCGGCGCCGGGACCGTGCTGCCGTTGTTGCACACGGCCAGCCAGCCGGCGCCACCCGCCGGGTCGCCGGAGTTCCGAACGCTCACGCCGGCCGGCGTGCTCGTCCCACCGTTGCAACGGCTCGACGCCGCCTGACCCGCACTGAAGCCGAACGCGGCCGATACGACGACGGCCGATGCGATAAGGATCCGCATCCTCTTCACCACGCTCCCCCTCCTTGGTATCCCCTCGCGACTCACGGCCGCGGGCCCCACCGTTGGGGTCGGGTGAAGGTTCGACGAACTAGAACAGGTTTCCTTTCACCGGGATGCAAACTTCCTCGCGCCCGTGGCCGATCGCGGCCGATTCGTCCGATCGGTCCCGGAAAGTCCCTCAGAGCAGCTCGAGGACCGTGGCGTTCGCCTGGCCGCCGCCCTCACACATCGTTTGGAATCCCAAACGGCCGCCGGTGCGCTCGAGCTCGTGCAAGAGCGTGACCATGATGCGCGCGCCCGAGCAGCCCACCGGGTGGCCGAGGGAGATACCGCTGCCGTTGACGTTGACGCGCTCGTGATCGATACCGAACTCCTTCTCCCACATCGGCACGATCGATCCCATGGCCTCATTGCACTCCAGCAGGTCGAAGTCCTGGACCCGAAGCCCCGTCCGGTCGAGCAGCTTGCGGGTCACCGGCACCGGTCCCTGCAGCATCACGATCGGCTCGCAGGCGGCGACGGCGAAATGGGCCAGGCGCGCGCGCGGCGCCAGGCCGAGCTGCTCGGCCCGTTCGGCGGACGCGATCATGATCGCTGCGGCCCCGTCTGAGATGGGAGAGGAGTTCCCGGCGGTGATGTCGGGCGTGCCTTCCATGATCGCCGGCAGGCGCGCGAGCGTCTCCATGTCGGTGCCGGGCCGGATGCACTCGTCGGTGGTCATCTCTTCGATCGTTCCGCCGGGCAGCGTGACCTTGATCGGCACGATCTCGCGCTCGAAGCGGCCTTCCTGCGTCGCCTGCCATGCGCGGCGGTGCGATTCGACCGCGAGGGTGTCCATATGCTCGCGGGAGATGTCCCAGCGGCGCGCGATCTCTTGGGCGGCCTGGAACTGCGTGTAGAGGAACTCCTTGCCACCGACGGCTTCGAACCACGAGTCGCTGAACGCGAACCCGGGGTTCACCGCGTTGGTGCCGAGCCCCACCATCGACATGACTTCGACCCCGCACGCGATCGCCAGATCGTAGGCACCGGCCATGACGCCCTGCGCGGCGAAGTGAACGGCTTGTTGGGCCGAACCACATTGGCGATCCACCGTCGTCGCAGGGACGTCCCACGGGAGCCCGGCCGCGATCCACGCGTTGCGGGTGACGTTGACGCCTTGCGCGCCGGTCTGCGTGACGCAGCCGCCGATGACGTCGTCGACCGCGAGCGGATCCACGCCGGTCCGCTCGAGCAGCGCGCGGAGCACCGTCCCCAGCAGATCCGTCGGGTGCGTCTGGGCCAGCTTGCCGTTCTTCTTCCCGATCGGACTCCGAACCGCCCCGACGATCACCGCGTCACGCATGTCAGCCGCCTTTCGTCTGTTCTGGTACCGGGTGGCACCCATATACGAACGCTATCCGGTACCAGAACCGTTCCCTGATCCTTTCCCGCTCGATCACGCGCGCATCTTCTTACGCAGTGCTTTGGTCGCCGTCGTATCGACCGCGAGCGAGTAGTCATCGACCTCCCCGGTCAGCACCACGCCGTAGTCCCGTTGGGCTGCCTCGCGGCTGATGTACTCGTCGAGCACGTCGTCGCACACGGCCTGCGGTTCGCGCTCGAGCGGGTCTCCCCAGCCGGCGCCGCCGCCGAAGCGGTACTCGATGCGCTCACCAGGATCGAGCGGCACGTACAGACACGTGTGCTCGACCTTGTACGCGCCCTCGCCGCCGACCTTGATCCACAGGTCATTGGGTGCGCCGTCATGGCCCCCGGCGACGCCTTTCGACGGATGCTTCATCCCCATCACGAACGTGTAGATCGACTGCGGCAGCACGGCCTCCTTGACGTAGAAGGATCCGCACTGGCCGCGCCACTGCCCCGGCCCGCCGGTGTCGGTGATCAGCTCGTTGCCGAGATGTCGGTTGGGGAAGATCGCCTCGTTGATCTCGGCGGTGGCCATGATGAGGTTGCCGAAGCCGGCGTTCGTGCACCCCCAGCCGTCCTGACCGTATCCGGCCGCTGCGGCCGTCGAGGTCGTGTCCACCGAGTGGTCGACGAAGAACTCACCGTTCTCCTTGACGCCGAACACGACCGTCGGCATCGCCGCCTTGTAGACCTGCGGGACGCTGCGCTGCGGGATCGCCTTCGCGAGCGCCAGCGCAACCGCTTCGGATATCTCACACCCCGGATGATGCGTGCCCATCGAGACAGGCTTGCCCTCGGGCGGATCCACGATCGTGCCCGGCGCGTACACGATGCTCACCGGCTTGAACAGGCCCTCGTTCTTCGGGATCGACGGATCGATCATCGAACACAGCTGCGCCATCGTCATCGAGCGCGTATTGCCCCGCGTGCTCCACGCCTGCAGGAACATGCGGTCGTCCGAGCCGTGGAAGTCGATCTCCAGCTCATCACCCTTGACGGTGACCTTGGCGTGGATCTTGACGTCCTTGTTGCCTTTCACGTCGTGGTCGAAGAATGAGTCCGCCTCGTAGACGCCGTCGGGCCAGGAGTCGATCTCTTCACGGAACCGCCGCTCGGATAGCTCGATCATGTAGTCCAGCGCCGCGCGCACGGTCTCGGTCCCGTACTTCTCGATCAGTTCTGCGCACTGCTTCGCTCCCAGTTGCGCAGCGCCGATCTGCGACTTGAGGTCGCCCTCGTAGGTGGGCACCCGGTTGTTCGTGTGGAACAGGTAGATGACGTCCTTGCGCCACCGGCCGCCCTCGACGAGCTTGACCGCGGGACACCGGAACCCCTCCGCCCAGATGTCCATCGCGTCGGCCGGATAGCCACCCGGCATCATGCCGGCGGTGTCGGCATGATGCGCCTGCATCGAGGCGAACACGACCAGGTTGCCCTTGCGGTCGAACACCGGCGAGAAGATGCTCCAGTCCGGCAGGTGGCCGCCGCCGTGGTACGGGTCGTTGCAGGCGATCACGTCGCCGGGTTCGAAGCCGTCTGCGCCGAAGAAGTCCAGCGCGAAACGGATCGGCCCCATCGAGGAAAGCATGAACTGCGGGATCCCGACCGCGAGAGCGGCGAGCCGCCCATCGGCGTCCATGATGGTGGCGTTACGCTCGTTGGACTGGTTCAGGATCGGGGTGGTCGCCGTGCGCGAGACGTGCGTCGCCATCTCGAAGGCGATCGTCTCCAGTGCGCCGCGGATCACCTCGGCCGTGACGGGATCGATCTTCGGTGCTCTGCGCGCGGTGGTCTTCTTCGGCCCCGTGCGCGCGGCGGCCGCTCCGCGCGAGGTGACCTTCTTCTTCGGCTTGCCGGTCTTGGTGCTCGCCATGTCCGATCAGCCCCTCGTCGCCACGTAGTTGCCCTGCCGGTCCAGCTTCACGGTCCACCCCGGCGGCACCACGATCGTCGTGAACGGCTCCTCGATGATCGCGGGGCCGGCGACCTTCTGACCGGCGCGGAACCCCTCACCCGCGTAGACGGCCGTGTTGCGGAAACCGCGGCCGAAGTAGGCCTTGCGCGTGCCCTTCTTCGGCGGGGTGCCGGATCCCGTCTTGAACGAGGGCATCGACGGCTTGTCCATCAACCCCCGCGAGCGCACGCGCACCCCGGCGATCAGGACGTCCTCCTCGCGCCGCGCGTAGGTGTGCTCGGCCTCGTGGATCCGGTGGAAGTCGTCGGCGAGCTGCTCGATCATCTTGCGCGTCATCGCGCCGCGCGCGACCGGCACGTCGATGTCCCAGGTCTGCCCCGCGTACCGGCATTGGGCGAAACGCCGGTGCTCGAACCGCCCGACCCGCACGCTCGCTTGACGGAGCTGGGCCTCGGCCCGCTTCTCAAGCTCCCGGAACATCGCATCGAGCTTCTTGGGCTCGGCTTCCTTCGAAGCGCTGAGCGAGCCGCGCGCCTGGTCGACCAGATGATCCGCGACCAGCAGCCCGAGCGCGGAGAACGCCGGCGCCGTCTTCGGGATCACGACCTTGGTCAGATCCAGCTCCTCGGCCTGCGCAAGCGCGTGCACCGCGCCGTTGCCGCCGAACACGAGCAGCGCGAACTCCCGGGGATCCAGACCCCGCTCGGCAGAGACCCTCCGGATCGCGTTGTTCATGTTCGCGTTGGCGAGCCGGTAGATGCCCCACGCTGCCTCGACCGCATCCATCCCCAGCGGCGCGCCGATCTCGCGCTCGATGGTTTCGGCGACGGTGTCCTCCTTCAGCGGGTAGGTGCCGGCCGCGAAGTAATCCTTGTTGAGGTAGCCGAGCATCAGGTTCGCATCGGTCACGGTCGGCTCGACGCCGCCGCGGCCGTAGCAGATCGGACCCGGATCCGAGCCCGCCGACTCGGGGCCGACCTGCAAACCGCCGGCCTTGACGCGCGCGATCGAGCCGCCGCCGGCGCCGATCGAGATCACGTCCACCATCGGCAGCGCGATCAGGTAGCGGTTCACCCAGTTCCACGAGGTCTTGACGTTCGGCTCCGCGCCCCGAACCAGGCACACGTCGTAGGACGTGCCCCCCATATCGACGGAGATGAAGTCGGGGACCTTGGCTTGCTCGCCCACCTGCGCGGCACCCATGACGCCTCCGGCCGGGCCCGAGGCCAGCGTCGCGATCGGCCGTTCGACTGCCGCGGATACGCCCACCATCCCACCCGAGGACTGCATGATCAGCAGCTCCTTGGTGAAGCCGGCGGCGCGAAGCTGCTCGGCCAGCTTGGTGAGGTAGGACTGCACGCGCGGCCCGACGTAAGCGTTGACCACGGTGGTGGAGATGCGCTCGTACTCGGGCGGCGCCGGGTTCACCTCGTGGGAGAGGGAGAGCATCTCGAGGTCCGGGTACTCCTCGCGCACGATCTCGGCGATGCGCTGCTCGTGCACCGGGTTGACCCAGCTGAACAGGGTGACGACCGCGATCGACTCGATCTTCGCGGCTTTCAGCCGGCGCACCGCAGCGCGCACCACGTCCTCGTCGAGCGGTGCGAGCACCTCGCCCTTGTGGTCGAGCCGTTCGGGAATCGACAGGCGGTAGCGTCGCGGCACGATCCACGGCGGCGGCGGATAGGACTGATCCCAGATGTTCTCCTTGTAGCCACGCCGCAGCTCGATCTCGTCGCGATGGCCTTTGGTGACCAGCAGGCCGGTCTTCGCGCCGTTCAGCTCGATCATGGTGTTGTCGGCAGTCGTGGTGCCGTGGATGATCAGCTCGGTCTTGCCGAGCAGCTCCTTCAGCGACACGCCTTGCCGGTCGGCGAGCCGCCCCAGCCCGGACATCACGCCGGCGGACTCGTCGCGCGGCGTGGTGAAGTTCTTGTCCACCACGAACTCACCCGACGGCGTGACGAGCAAGAAGTCGGTGAAGGTGCCGCCGACGTCGATGCCGATCTTGTAGCCCATGGTCCCTCCAGCTAGATGCGTTCGATCACCGCGGCCGCGCCCATGCCACCGCCGGCGCACATGGTCACGACCCCGTAGCGGCCCTGCCGCCGCTCCAGCTCGTGCAGCAGCGACGTGGTCATGCGCGCGCCGGTCGCGCCGACCGGATGGCCGAGCGCGATCGCGCCACCGTTGACGTTCACCTTCTCCTCGTCCAGGCCGAGCTCCCGGACGCAGGCGACCACCATCGCGGCGAATGCTTCGTTCAGCTCGATCAGATCGATGTCCCCGAGCGTCAACCCGGCTCGCTTCAGCGCTTTCGGCACCGCCTCGACCGGCGCGATCCCGGTGAGGTTCGGATCGACACCGACGGCGACGTACGAGCGGATCACCGCGCGCGGCGCCAGACCGAGGTCGGCGGCCTTGCGCGCGCCGGTCACGATCAGCGCGGCCGCGGCGTCGTTGATGCCGCTCGCGTTGCCGGCCGTGACGGTGCCGCCTTCCTTGTAAACGGGCTTCAGCGCCGCGAGCTTCTCGAGCGTGGTGTCGCGGCGGGGATGCTCATCGGTGTCCACGGCCCCCTTCGGCGTGGAAACCGGGACGATCTCGGGCGCGAAGAAGCCTTGGTCGATCGCGGCAACCGCGCGCATGTGACTCCGGTAGGCCCAGGCGTCCTGCTGCTCGCGGCTCACGCCGTACCGTTCCGCGACATTCTCACCGGTGTTGAAGCCGACATTGAGGTGGCCCATCTCAGCAGGATGCGTCGGCGGCGCGACGATGACCTCAGGTGGCCTCCGCCCGCGCGGCCGCTGCATCAGGAACGGCTGCTGCGACATCGACTCGCAGCCCCCGGCGAGGTAGGCGTCGCCGACACCCGCCCAGATCTGGGTCGCGGCCTGCGCGACCGCCTCGAGACCGGTCGCGCACGCCCGGATCACGGTGAGGCCCGGCACCTCGCGCGGCACGCCGGCCGCAAGGCCGACGTATCGCCCGGCACTGCCGCTCCCGCCGACCGTCTCGCCGATGATCACATCGTCGAGCAGCGCGGGGTCGATCGCCGCGCGCGCGATCGCCTCCCGCGCGACCAGCGCGCCCAGATCCCACGCGCTCACCGATGCGAGCGCGCCGCCCGCCCGCCCCACGGGCGTCCGGCACGCGGACACGATGACTGCATCGTCGGCTGGCACGTGCGCACGCTAGCGCCACAGCGCCCGCGCGCGCCACAACCGCCGTGCGCGCCCTACTGCTCGGCCGGGACGACCTCGATCCGGATCTCGGTCACCGTGAGGTCGATCAGCGCACGCACGGTCCCGTTGTCGGCGGTGGCCGGCGTCCCCAGCGAGGCATAGATCCATACCCCTCCTCCGACGACCACATCACCCGGTGGGATCGGCTCATCGCGAGAGGGAATAACCGAGAAGTTCAAGGTCGCCTCGAGATCCTCGACCCGCTGGGCCGTCGCCAATGACGCGACTTTGCGGATCGCGCTGCCCGTGCACCGGACCTGGACGCTGCAACCTTCGGCGTCGGCATCGGAGATGATGTACACGAGTGCCGACCCTCGGTACGACCCAAGGACCAGACCCAACGAGTTGGTCCAGAATCCGGTGTGAGTCACCTCGGCATGATGTACTGTTAGATCCACCTGAACATCGATTCGAGAGGCGGGCTCCGTCAAGGGATAGCGAACATAGGCTTCGGCGAGGGCGTAACCGCCTCCGTATGCAGAGCTAGATCCGCCGTCCGGCGACGTCATGTCCACGCCTGCGTCGACGAAGCCCGTCTCGAGATCTGCCGTGCCCCAACAGCGCCCTTCCGAGGCAGGATCTTTCGAGCAAACGACATTCGTAATCTTCTCGTGATAGGGGGGCGTGTGCGTAACGTTTGCGGAGGCGACCTGCGCCAGCAGCGCGATTGTTACTAGCACAACCTGAGCGCGTCGCATTCGCATCCCGATATACCTCTTCTGGGATCGCGAGTTCAGCAATTCAACATTCGGCTGGGTCATCGCACGGTCTCACCCCGACGATGTACTCGAGTTTCAGCATGTCACCTAAGCCGAGCGTCCGATGCACAATGGCTTCGGGCCAGCTGCACCTGAACATCGTGAGGTACTTATGGACGGACTGAGGGTTCAGCGAAACGCAAGAGTCTGGATCCCCACTTACGTGCGCCACTCCGACCACGTGGCCGGCTTCATGTGTCGCCACGTTGTAGATATCAATCACACCGGCCGATGGTGAGATGGTAGTTTGCCAGTCCTCCGCTGAGTCGAAGGCGATATCCCACTCGAGAACGCGGTCCCGACCGGACGGATTGAACTCAGCGCAGACTCGCACTTCGGCAAGCGTCCCGCCGGGACCATCCAACGAGATGAAGGCCACATCGTTGTACCCGTCGAGCCTCATGCCCTCATTCGGCTGTTCGGGGCAATTGTCGGACCCTGAACCCTCTTCAAACAAACTCGGGTACCGAGTGGTAGCCCCTAGGCTTGCGAATACGAAGTTAGAGGAGTCCGAGCGACCGCAGTCGTTGTACTCGTTGTTCCAGGAGGCGAACCCAGACTGAACGTCGAACTTCACGTCTTCGCCGCTTAAGTCGGAAGGTGCACCTGACACGTCGATGTAGTACTTCTCACTTGCGTCGTTGGGTGTTATTGGTACCGTCCATGGGTGCAGGGTTCCTGCCGGATCTGCACAAGCCGCAGTGCCAAGCGAGCTTGGTTCCGATGGCACCAACTCGCTTCGATCCTGGAACAAGTACCGCTTAGGAACCTGTTCAGTGCCCCCGCCAACTGCGACAAGTGCACCGCCGAGCATGATGACAACCGCGACGGACCTCGCTAGACGCCCCCTCATGAGTGGCCCCCTTAGCGCGCCAACAGTGGCATCGAGCCTACGCCGTGGTGCTTTTCGGGTCAATAGGTGCCTTTCGGAAACCTAGATCCGCCCCGTCCCCGCGACCTCGTGCGCCTGCTCGCCCAAGGTCAGGACCAGCGGACCCATCTTCTCGTGCATCGGGTCGGCGCTCTTGCCGGTCGCGAACCGGTGGTAGGAGCCTTCCAGCACGCACGCGAGCTTGAACAAAGCGAGCACAACGTAGTACGCGAGATGCGACAGGTCGCGGCCCGTCTTGCGCGCGTAGCGCTCGGCCAGCTCGGCGCGCATCGGCAACCCTTCACGGTCGGTCAGGTACCGCGAGCCGAACCGCAGTGGCGGCGGCTCGCCCTCCTCGCTCCATCCCGCGAGCAGCCAGCCGAGATCGAGCAGCGGATCGCCGATAGTCGACTGTTCCCAATCTACGATCGCCGCCAGCCGCGCCGGCGGGTCGGGCGCGAGCATCACGTTGATGAACTGGTAGTCGCCGTGGATGATCGCCGGCGCGGATCCTTCCGGCCGGTTCGCCTCGAGCCAGCGCGCCACCTCGTCGAGGCCCGGGATCTCGCGAGTGCGGTACCGCTCGAGCTGCGAGAGCCAGCGGCCGACCTGCCGCTCGAGGAACCCATCGGGCTTGCCGTATCCCTCGAGGCCGCTCGCGCGCCAATCGACGCACGCGATCGCCGCCAGGCCGTCGACCAGACGGAACGCCATATCCCGCCGGACGATCGGATCGGTGTGAAACGGCAGCGGCAGCGGGTCGCGCGGCGTGAAGCCGACGACGCGCTCCATCAGGTAGAAGCGCGCGCCGATCACCCTCTCGTCGTCGCACAGCAGGATCGGCTGCGGGTGCGGGACATCGGATCCCTCGAGCGCGGTTAACATGCGGAACTCGCGGCTCATGTCGTGCGCGCCGGGAGCGACCGGGTGCAGCGGCGGCCGGCGAAGGACCCACGTGTGCCCCTCGCGGTGAACCTCGAACATCTCGTTGGATGCGCCGCCCGATATCTTCGCCAGCTCGCAGCGCGCGCCGGGCAAGCGATCTCCGATCCACGCATCGAGCGCGTCGATGTCGACCAGTTCGGAGTCGACCAGGTCGGTCATAGGTTCTCAAGATACGCGGCGAACCGCTTCAAGGCAGCCTCGCGGCGGGTGGGGACATGCTCGGACGGCCACAACCCCTCGTGCGCCTCGACGCCCTTGAGCGCCTGCTTGGCGATGGTCACCCGATGAACCTCGTCGGGGCCGTCCATGATCGGCAGCGCGCGCGCCAGGCGGTACATCCCCTCCAGCGGCATGTCGGTCGAGTACCCGAGCGCGCCGTGAACCTGCAGCGCGCGGTCGATCACGTCGTGCAGCGCGCCCGAGACGAAGACCTTCGCGGCGGCGATCTCGGTGCGCGCGCTGCTCGAGCCCTTCTGATCGGTCACCCACGCCGCGTGCAGCACCAGCAGCCGCGCCGCGTGGATCTGGATCCACGAGTCGGCGATGTAGTTCTGGACCGTCTGCTTGTCCGCGAGCAGCGACCCGTGCGCGTATCGCGACACGGCGCGCTCGCGCAGCATGTCGAACGCGCGCTGCATCTGTCCGAGGTAGCGCATGCAGTGATGAAGTCGCCCCGGTCCCAGCCGCTTCTGCGCGATCACGAACCCTTCGCCTTCCGGTCCGAGCAGCGCGTCCCCCGTCACTCGCACGTCGGTGTAGCGGATCTCGGCGTGCAGATGCCGTCCGAACATCGCGCCCACGTTTCGAACGATGTCCACGCCGGGCGTGTCGCGCGGTACCAGGAACATCGACGAGCCCCGGTGTGCGGGCACGGACGGGTCGGTCACCGCCATGACGATCAGGAACTCGGCGATCGACGCGTTCGAGGTGAACCACTTGTGCCCGTTGATCACCCAGCCGTCGCCGTCACGTTCGGCGCGCGTCGTGATCAGGGTCGGATCGCTCCCGGCACCGGGCTCGGTCATCGAGAACGCCGAGCGGATCTCACCGTCGAGCAACGGCTGCAGGTAGCGCTGCTTCTGCTCGGGCGTGCCGTACATCGCGATGATCTCCGCGTTGCCGGTATCCGGCGCTTGGCACCCGAACACCTCGGGCGCGTAGCGCGCGCGCCCGATGATCTCGTTCATCAGCGCGAGCTTCACCTGCCCGAAGCCTTGCCCGCCGAGCTCTGGGCCGAGGTGGCACGCCCACAAGCCGCGTTCCTTGACTTGCTGCTTCAACGGCGAGGTGATGGCGCGGAGCTGCTCGTCGGTCAGATCAAGCGTCTCGAGCAGCTCGATCTCGTCGCGCACGAAGTCGCGCATCCACTGGAGCTGCGGCTCGAAGTCGGGGTCGGTCGAGAAGTCGAAGCTCATGCCGAGGCTACCGCGTAGAGCTGCCACTCGTCGGGAACACCCTTGAGCGCGTGGGTGCCGCGAGGCTCGAAGGCGATGCCCGATCCGGCGACCAGATCCTTTACCGTGCGCGACACAAGGACCTCGCCTTTATCGGCGAGCACGCCGACGCGCGCGGCGATGTGCACGGTCAAACCGGCGACGTCGTCGCCAACCATCTCACACTCTCCGGTGTGGATCCCGACGCGGATCGGGAATCCCGCGTCCGCAGCCGCGCGCGCGGCCGACGCGCCGCAGCGGATCGCGCGCGCCGGCCCGTCGAAGCAGGCGAGGACGCCGTCTCCCAGTTGCTTGACCGTGATCCCTCGGAACCGATCGATCTGCTTCCGCATGAAGGCATCGTGGGAGGCGAGCAGGTCGCGCCACGCGCCATCGCCCATCGCAGCGGCGCGTTCGGTCGAGCCGACGATGTCGGTGAACATGATCGTCTTCAGGACGCGGTCCGGTTCGACCTGCTCACGTTTCCCGGTGACGAACTCCTCGACCTCGTCCAGCACCCGGTCGGCTTCGCCGACCCAGATACTGTGATCGATTCCGGGCATCTCGACCAACCTCGCCCCCGGGATGTGTTCGGCGAGCCAGCGTCCCGAGCGGATGTTGACGACCCGGTCGTGGGTCCGATGCAGGATCAGGGTCGGCACATGGATGGACGAGACGATCTCGCGAACGTCGAGGTCGAGGAACATCTCGGACAGCAGACGGAAGTTCCTCGGGCTCGCGCAGGCGCGCTCGTATCGCGCCGACCACTCCTTGACGCCCGGATCGTCGGCGACGGACGGGGCGAATATCTCGGGGCCGATCCCGGTGCCCCAGTAGCTCTCGCGCTCATCGGCGTTGCCGATCAGCGCCTCCCGCGGCGTGTTCCACGGATGATCCTCGCTCCAGGTCGCGCGGGCCATCCCTCCGTAGAGGATCAGCGCCTCGGTCCGCTCGGGATACGTGGCCGCGAACAGCATCGACATCATCGCGCCCTCGGAGTGGCCGAACAGGACCGCGCGCTTCGACTCGACCGCTTCCATGACGGCGCGCACGTCGTCCATCCGCTGCTCGAGTCCGGGGAGATTGTCGTCGGTGATCGGATCCGAGAGCCCGGTCCCCCGCTTGTCGAACGTGATCGTGCGCGAGAACGACGTCAGCCGCTCCCACGCGCGGGCCGTCGGAGGTGTTTCCCAGCTCATCTCGACGTGAGACACGTACCCCGGCACAACGACGACGTCGGGCGGCCCCTGCCCCTCGACCCTGTAGGCGATCGAGAGGTCACCACTGCGCGCGTACCGAATCTCGGTCATCGCGCGCGAGCATATCGCGCGCGCGCCTATCGGAACGCGGGCAGGACCGCGCGCGCGAACAGCTCGGTCCCCGTCGTCACATCGGCCCGGCCGAAGTGACAGACGAAGTGGGTCACGCCCGCGGCCTCGTAGTCCTTGAGGCGCGCGATCACCGGCTCGGGCGTGCCGGCCACCACGACCCGGCCGTACAGCGCGACGTTGCGGTTCTCGGAGACGCGCGCGCGGGCGACGCGCTGCTCGACCCGATCGGCGTCCTGGTCGACCCACACAGGGCAGTAGACCGTGACCTCGGGCATCGGCCGGTCCTCGGCCTCGCAGAAGGCGCGCAGGCGCTCGGCGCGCGCCGCCGTCTCCTCGGGCGTCAGCAGCGGCGCGTTCCACGCGTCGGCGTAGCGAGCAGCGACGCGCAGCAGCCGGTCACCCTTGCCGCCGATCCAGATCGGTGGGTGCGGCTGCTGCAGCGGCGCCGGGCAATCCGCGATGCCGTCGGCCCGATACCACCGGCCCTCGAACGGCCGCCGCTCCCACATGCCGAGCAGCACCTCCAACGCCTCCGCCAGCCGCTCGGCGCGTTCGGGCCCTTCGAGCCACTCGTAGCCGTAGGAGCCGAACTCAGCCTCATAGCCGCCCGCACCGATGCCGAGGATCAGCCTGCCGTTCGACAGGTGATCCAGTGTCGCCGCCGCGTTCGCCAGCCACGCGGGGTTCCGGAATCCTTCCGCGAGCACCAGCGGTCCCGCTTTGATGCGCTCGGTCCCTGCGAGCAGCGCCGTCAGGGTCGTCCAGCCCTCGTACGCCGGCGAGCCGGGCGGGACGGCGATGACGCGCAGGTGGTCTTCGATCCAAACGCTGTCGTAGCCGAGCTGCTCGGCCAGGCGCGCGTGCGCGAGCACGTCGGCGTAGCGCGCGCCCTCTTGTGGGATCAGGATCCCGAACCGCAACTGACGTTCCTCCCCGTTCCCCGGTGCCGTCTGTGCGAGCATACGTGCACGCGAGCCGAGAGAGGAGCGGTCATGAGGCTCTGGGACATCGGGTTCGTCGCGGCTCGCATCACCGCCATCGCTTTCGCTCTCTTCATCGCCGTCAACTTCATCGCGAACGTGGGGTTCATCTGGGAAGCCGGGAACAGCCGGTGGCCCCAGATCATCGCGACGGTCGTCGGGTTCGTCATCGCGGGACTGGTGTGGTTCGGATCCGAGCGGATCGCCGACGAGATCATGTTCGATGCGGACGAGCTGCGGCCGGAGGATCAGGCGACGGCGGTCCCGCGCCCCGCCGCCGATCGTGTCGGGCTCGCCGCGATCGCGTTCGGCGTCGCCGGCGTGGTGTTCGCCGCGATCGGTGGTGTCCACGTCTCGCACACCATCGTCAGGATCATCATCCGGGAACTAGGCACACCAGCCGAACAGTTCCTGGATCCAAGCGACGGCTTCTTCGTGCGTGAGGACATCGCATCGGTTCTCTCGTCATTGGTTCGGGTCGGCATCGGGTTCGCGTTGTTCTGGTTTCGCGGTCGGCTCGCCGCCGCGCTCGTCGGCGCACCACCAGACGCGTCGGGGCCCAACGACGGGGCGGAACCATCGAGCGCCGGGCCAGACCCGGCCGGTTCGGAGAACATCTGGGATCGCTGAGGCCAGCCCTTCGACCACCATCACGTCGTGTTGACTCGCGATCACGCGCTGCTCGAACACACCACGAACACGGACGACCGACCCGAGCGTTTCGATCTGACGCGCTCGCGCGATGCGCCCAAACTTCTTGGCGAGATTTCTTTGCGTAGGGCCCCGATTCAGGGGGTGAGTGTCACACCCCCCTGTTAGATTC
This sequence comes from Actinomycetota bacterium, assembly GCA_036397635.1. Taxonomy (GTDB): domain Bacteria; phylum Actinomycetota; class AC-67; order AC-67; family AC-67; genus DASWIP01. The sequence continues at coordinate 113,948 of DASWIP010000080.1, forward strand.
GCATCATGCTTCGAACGGCCGTGCGCGCCCAAGTCAACGACATGATGGCAGCATTGCAGCGCGCCGATAAGTTGATCGCATCCGCCGTCGAAACCCTCGGTCGCCTGATGCCCTCGGGAGAAATCGAGCGCGCGACCGGGTTGCCCGCGGAGTTAGCGGTCGCTCTGGGCGCACATCGCCCCGGCTCGGATGCGCGCGCCCTCTGCCAAGCCGCGTCCGTGCTTCGAGGCATGCCGTCGGCCGCGCGCGCGTTCGCGCGCGGCGAGCTGTCGTGGCCGACCGTCCGCATCTTCATCGACGAGCTTCGCCGCGTCGATGGCGCCGGTCGCGAGAGGATCGACCGTGTGATCGAACACGAGCTCGCGCGCGGCGCCGAGCCCGAGATGCTGATCGATCGCGTTCGCGACGAAGTGACTCGACTGCGAAGCGACCTGATCGTTGCGCGCGAGGACCGAGAGATCGAGCACAGCTTCCTGTCCATCCAGCCGCGCCTCGACGGCCAGGGCGGCTCGCTGTACGCCGAAGCCGACACCGAGGCGTTCGCAACCATCTGCGAGGCGATCGACACCGCCGCCCCGCGGCCCATCGGACCGGACGCCCTGGATGATCCCCGCTCCCGCGCGCGCCAGCGCCTCGACGGGCTGGTCGCGGTATGCGAGGCAGCCCTGGGTGGCACCTCCCAACGCAGGCCTCGGCCCCGGTTCCTCGTAACCCTCGACGCGCGCGACCTCGACGACGACGAGGATCCCATCGCGCGCGTTCTGTGGCGCGCGAGGGGAACCTCCGGCCGGCTCAGCCGCGTCGCCGTCGAGACGCTGCTCTGCGACGCGGAGGTGCAGCCGATCATCTTCGACGGTGCTCGTCCCATCACGGTCGGCGACGTCCAGGGCGACCCTTCACCGCGCGCGCGCGCGGCGCTGCTCGCACGCGACGGCCGGTGCAGGTTCCCCGGTTGTTCGATGCCGGCTGCGTGGACGGACGTCCATCACATCAAAGGACGCGGGCCACAGACCTGCGGCATCGATGAACTGGTTCTGCTCTGTCGCCGCTGCCACCGACGCGTGCATCGCCACCGCTGGAGGATCGAGCCGCAAGACGACGGCACCATCGCGTTCCGCCACCGCGGCAGAACGCTCATCAGCAGCCCGCGCGCGCCCACGCGCGAATGAGTCGACGCCGCGCGGTTCCAGAAACGCGCGCCCCCTTCGGCCGCACCTGACACCACTTGTATGCGTGATACTCGCCGGACAGTCCGCCGCGAGCATATCCGCGCGCCTGCCCTCATACGAGGGCGCCTAGCTCAGGACGTCGTCCAGTCGCCGCAGCGTCTCCTGCGTTGAGCGATGCAGAATCGCGGTCATGCCCAAGGTTCGAGCAGCCATCGCGTTCGCCTCCACGTCATCGACGAACAGGGCTTCGGAAGGCTCGACCTGGAGCTGCTCGAGTGCGATCCTGAAGATCCGCTCTTCGGGCTTGGCCACGCCGACCTCGGCCGAGTTGATCAAGACCTCCGCCGCGTCCAGCACCCCCCTTGCCCGCATCAGCTCCCGCATGTCGCTCCACGCATTCGTCAAGAAGGCGGTTCGATAGCGACCGGTGAACGATCGCAGCACGGCCAACAGCTGCTCGTCCCAATGCCAGTTCGATCCCAGATCGCTGAGGAACCGCTCGAGCTGGTGGTCATCGATCCGCAGGCGAGATGCGACCGTTCCTCTCCACCAGACTTCAGCCGACACTCGCCCGATCAGCGCGGTCGCGTCGTTGCCCGCGTACATGGCGTCGTACAGACCCTGCCGATCGACCCCCAAGGATGGCCACGTCGCGAGCAGCGCGCGGTCGTCGAGATGCGCCATCACGCCGCCGATATCGAAGATGACCGCCCTGATCACGGCGACATGGACGTCTCAGCTGAAGCGCCTGGCCGTTGCAACCACTTCACGAGCAGACCCGCTCGAAGCCCTGCGCGCTCACCCGGGTCGCGTCCAGCACCTCGCGCACCGCCCACTTCGACCGTTCCAGCAGCTCCTCGGTCGTGCAGTACTTGCGGATCATCTCGATCGCGCGCGCGGCGTGATCCTCGTCGGTCTCCACGTGCATGAAGAAGAACTCGAGATCGTCCTCGCTCAGTCCGTAGCGGTCGCGATAGATCTCGCCGAGGAACGCCATCGTGCGGGTGCGCGCCTCGATGCCGTAGGAAAGCGCGGCCAGGCCGACCACGAAGTGCTCGTCGCGGCACACGCGAAGGATGCGCTCGACCCACTCGCGGCTCTCGGGGATGGGTTCAACGTTGAACGGGTCGGGGAGGTCGGCGCCGAGCGCGCGCCCGAACTTCGCCACCAACTGCGTGTGATCCCGCGACGGATCGCCCTCGCCGTGCTCCTCTTCCAGGTTCTCGAGCATCAACTCGCGCACATCCCGGGGCTCGGCGGCCGCATAGACCGCGGCGACGCAGCGCTTGAAGTTGTCGACCTGGAAGCAGTACGACTCGGCGAAGCGGGCGAGCTTCTCCTTGGGGATCTTGCCGTCGGCGAAGTCGCGGATGAACGGGCGGTCCTCGAACCATTCCTCGTTCATCACCGCTTCGAGTTCCTTGACGACGCGCTCTGGATCCATGGTCATGACGTTCTCCCCTGCCTGCTCAGAACCCGATGATTGCACGGGCCCCTGCCGCGTTGCTAGCGTCCGGCCCACACGAAGCTTCGGGGAGGTATCGATGGGTCTTCTGGACGGGCGGGTCGCGGTCGTCACGGGCTCGGGACGTGGGATCGGCAGAGCGATCGCGATGGAGTTGGCTCGCAACGGCGCGAAGATTGTGATCAACGACGCCGGTGTGGACGTCGATGGGCAGGGCGGCTCCGAGGACCCAGCGGCCCAGACCGTCAAAGAGATCGAAGCCGCCGGCGGCGAAGCGGTCGCCAACTACGGCGACGTCTCCAAGTGGGATCAGGCCGAAGGGATCATCGGCTCAGCCCTCGGGGCCTTCGGCGCCATCGATATCCTGGTCAACAACGCCGGCATCCTGCGTGACCGCTCGCTGCTCAAGATGTCAGAGGAGGAATACGACGCGGTCATCGCGGTTCACCAGAAGGGCACCTTCAACTGCACGCGCCACGCCGCGGGCCACATGAAGGAAAAGGGCTACGGCCGTATCATCAACATCACCTCCAGCGCCGGCCTGCGCGGCAACTTCGGGCAGACCAACTACGGCGCCGCGAAGGCCGCGATCGCCGGCATGACACTGACTTGGGCGATCGAGCTGGGCAAGTACGGGATCACCGTCAACGCGTTCGCACCCAGCGGCGTCACGCGGATGACCACCGGCCTGCTGACCGCCGACCCCGAGAAGATCCCGCCGGAGATGAACGTCGAGCTGAACGCGCCGATGATCGCCTTCCTCGCCTCCGAGCAAGCCGCGCATGTCAACGGCCAGGTGCTCGGACGGCGCGGCTACACGTTCACGATCTTCCAGCAGTACGGGATCCGCTCGGGGATGTTCCAGCCCGGCGGCTGGACGGCCGAGCAGATCGCCGCCAACTTCGACACCATCCTCGGCCAGTACATGACCCCGCCGGGGATGGACATCAAGATCCGTAAGCCAGAGAAGGACGGCGAGAAGAAGGAGGGCTGAGCGATGGCCCTGCAGGTCGTGCACGTCGACGAGATCGACATCGCCGTTCCGCCCGAGCGCGTCTACGCGCACCGGCTCGATTTCTTCGAGCTCGCCAAGATCAACCCCAACGTGGCCAACATCGAACGCACCGACGGCGGCACCGAGCCGGGCGTCGGCGCGGTGTACAAGTTCGACACCACCATCGAAGGCATGGGAACGATGCCGACGACGTTGACGGTCACCGAGGCGGAGGATCCGGGCACGGTCTCCAACGTGATGGACGCGGGCCTGCCCGCGCGCGAGACCACCACGTTCACCCCGGCCGGTGACGGGACACACGTGCGGTTCGAAGTCACCATCGACCTTCCCGACGGCGCCGAAGGGCTCGAGGACATGGTCCGCGAGTCCACTGCGAAGAACGTTCGCTTGGAGCTCGAGAAGATGAAGACCTTGCTCGAGAGCACATGATGCGCCTCGACGGCAAGGTCGCGATCATCACCGGCGCCGGCCAGGGCATCGGGCGCGCGTACGCGCAGCGCTTCGCCGCGGAGGGCGCGCGCGTCGGCGTGGCCGACCTCAACGACGAAAACGCCGAAAAGGTCGCCGGCGAGATCGGCGAAGCGGCGATCGCGGTCCACGTCGACGTCGCCGACGAGGACTCAACCAAGCAGATGGCGGCGACGGTGCTCGACCGCTGGGGGCGCATCGACATCCTGGTGAACAACGCGGGCATCTTCTACGACCTCGAGCAGCAGGATCATTCGCTGGCGTACCTGCGCAAAGTGCTGGACGTGAACATGATCGGGCCGTGGCTGGGCGCGCGCGCGGTGGTACCCGCGATGAAGGCGCAAGGGAAAGGCAAGATCATCAACCAGTCCTCGGGCGCAGCGTGGATGTACCTGATGGCCGGCTACGCGATGCCGAAGGACTCCGACGTCCTGCCGAGCTTCCACTACTCGCTGTCCAAGGCCGGCTTGAACGCGCTCACCCATTTCATGGCGGCCGCGCTGGGCAAGTTCGGTATCAACGTCAACGCGATCGCGCCCGGCACCACGATGACCGAGGCGACACGCAAGCACGTGCCCGAGCAGATGCTGGGCATGATCAAGATGATGAGCGCGCTCGGCCGCACGCTCGAGCCCGAGGAGATCGCCTCGGCCGCCGTTTTCCTCGCCTCCGACGAGTCCGACGCGATCACTGGGCAGGTCCTCCCCGTGGACGCGGGGACCACGATGCTCGGATGAAGATCACCCCGGTTCCCGACGCGTACGCTCCGCCGCTGCACCGCGCACTCAACATCAAGGTCGGCATCGGCGACAACGATGAGGGCGTCGCCTGGATCGAGGTGGACCGCGAGGTGCATTTCGGCTCGCGGTGGGCGCATGGCGGGATGGCCGCCACCCTGTCGGACATCGCCAGCGGGATCGTGATCGCACGGCGGTTCGAGGACCCGATGCGCGCGCTCGACGGCACGATCGAGCTGAAGGTGAACTTCCTGCGCAAGGTCGTCGAGGGTGACATGACCGCGATCGCGCGCCTGCTGCACCTGGGCAAACGCATCGCAGTCACCGACGTCGATGTCATGAACAAGGATCAACTCGTGGCGAAGGCCCTCGGAACCTTCATGTTGCATCAGCCCGACGCGTAGCTTCCTTGTCCGGATCGGCCGGACGAAACGGAATCACGAACCCCTCAGATGCGCGCGCACCGGTGCGTTCTCCATTCTCCATCGCGAAGCGGCGTGACTACGCGAACCGGGCGTGAGATGAGCAGGAGGAGCGCGTACCGCCATGGAATCGAGCGACCACTATGCGTATACGAACCCTCCCCCGAGCGGGCGGCGCCGCCCCCCGCAGCCATCTCCGTGTCGCCGTGCTGTTGCTCGGCGCGCTCGCCGTGGTCTCGATACCGCTCGCCTCGAGCGCGCTGGCGGCCGCGCCTGCGATCACTGCGCCGGCGGACGGATCGATCCATTCGGGGATCGCCCCCGCAACCGTCCGCATCGCCGGCACGTCCGCGCCGAGTGCAACCGTGGCCGTGACCGACGCGACGGCCGGGCCTTTGGGCTCGGCGACCGCGGACGCGAACGGTAACTGGAGCTTGAACGTTGCAATGACCGACGGATCGCACACCATCACCGCAGTAGCCTCGGACGCAGACGGTGCGAGCCCCCCCTCAACCCCCGTCACGTTCGAGGTGGACGCCGTTCGACCGGCCGTTCAGATCAGCTCCCCCGATGACGGTCACGCGTTCGGCGCGGGTGAGCCCCTGGTGATCCAGGGGTCCGCCTCCGACGAGCGCACGATCCACGCCATCCGCCTGGAGTACTGGCGGTTCAACGAGTTGCACCGCGCAGAGCTCGCGACATGCGAGAGCTGCGGCGTCGGATCCGCTTCAGAGTGGTACAACGAGCCGCCGCTGGAGCCGGGCTACTACCAACTGAAGGCATACGCCTACGACGCCGCGGGCAACCGGTCCTCGGCCGCTACGCGGAGCTTCCTGGTCAGCGGCCTCGGCCAAGTCCCGATCGGCACTCCCGAGTTGCCGCCGGTCGACGGCGCGCCCGAGGTCCCGACGCTGCTCGAGCCCGACGAAGGTGAAGTTGTACCCGGCGAGCAGGAGCCGGTCGTCTTCTCCGGCGCGACTGAGCCCGGATCCACGGTCGAGGTGAAGGAAGAAGTGCAGGGCCTCGGCACGGTCGGATTCGCGGCCGACGATGACGAGGACGGTCATTGGGAGTTCGCGGTCGAGCTGCCGACCGGCCGCTACGGCGTGCGCACGCGCTCGGAAGACGACGAGGGGAACCTCAGCCCATGGTCCGACCTGATCGGCTTCGAGGTGGATGCGCAACTGCCGAGCCTGGCAAACCTGACCGGAGACGAGACGCTGTTCCTCCCGACGCAGGACATCGTGATCGAAGGCTCGGTCCTGGACGACCGGCAGGCGGTCGCGGTCGTGCTCGAGTACTGGCTCGGCGACGAGCGCGTGCTGCACCAGTCGGCCGATTGCGGGCTCTGCCCGGCGACCGACGCGGCCTGGCAGCACCGCCCGCAAGGATTGCGCCCCGGCTACTACCACGTGAAGGTCCGAGCGATCGACGGCGCCGGTCAGCGATCGACCGTCGAAGTGGTCACGTTCACCGTGCTCGGCCTGTAAGAGCCACCCCAGGAGGAGGCGTCGGCACCAGCCGGCGCCTTCTTCCTTGCCATGTCAGCGCAGGATCTCGAACGCGCGCGTCCCATCCGGCCCGTAGCGGTACACGGCGAAGTCGCGGTCGAACGCCGCGGCTCGCCGACACCCGAGCCGCTCCATCACGGCGAAGCTGGTGCAGTCCACCATCGAGAAGCTCTGATCCTCCCAGCGCTCAGCGATCGCCTCGGCACGCTCCAGGTCGGCGCGGGTCGTGAACTCTATCCCCAGCGGCGCGTAGCGCACGCCTCGCCAGAAGCGCATCGCGGCGTGTCGTCCGATCCTCGCGTTCAGCAGAGACCAGGATTCGATCAGCACATGGTCGGTGGTCACAGCCTCATCCGCGCCGAGCGCGCCTAGGATCCGTCTGGCGGCGGCATGGCTGCGGTCCCCTGCGTGGGCCGCCGCGTAGAGCACGCCCGTGTCGATGAAGACCTTCACTGCGCGCGCTTCCTGGCCCTCTTCCTCGCGGCTCCCGTTTTCTTGTCGTACGAGGCGTCGGCGGCATCGCGGGCGTACCGGTCGTGCTCACCCGCGATGTCGGTCGGGGTGTCGTCGCCGGTCAGCCCGATGATCGCGTCCCAGGTCTTGTCGCCATACGCGGGCGCATGCTCTCCGACGTGCGCGGCGGCGAGCAGGCGCATCAGCTCGGCCAGCGAGATGCCCCGCTGCGCCGCTTCAGCCTTCAGCCGAGCGTGCTGCTCGGGCTCGAGGTAGACCTGCGTGGATCTGTACCGCATGATAGTGCCATCATACCATCACTCGGCACCCTCGTAGACGTGGGTTTCCGCTAAGTACGGGAACGAGAAGGACGGGCGGCCCGCCAGATCGGGATGTGAGATCGCCAGCGCGCGCACCTGCTCGAGCACCTGCGCACGCTCGTCGTCGGGCAGCACGGCGACGAAGCTGATCGAAGCCACCCGGTCCACCAGATCGTCGGGCGTCATCTGCTGCGCGTGCGGGAACAGCCTCACCTCCACCGGCGCGAGCAGCGCGCTGTCATCCAGCGGCCGCTTCCACTCGAGGCGACGGTGCCGCGGGATGCGCACCCCGCCCGCGCCTTCGTACGGCGCGATCATCTCGGTGATGCGCGCGACCCAGTCGTGGGTCTCGTCGCGAACGTTGAACACGATGCCGACCCGGCCGCGGGGCCCCATCACGCGGTGCATCTCCGCGATCGCTTCGGTGTGGCGGAACCAGTGGAACGCCTGGGCGACCGTGACCGCGACGACGCTGCCGTCGGGCAGCGGGATCGCTTCGGCCGTCCCGTCGAGCGCCTCGATGCCCGGAAGGGCCGCGGCGAACCGCGCGCGCATCCCTTCGACGGGCTCGACCGCGACGCACTCGATCCCGCGCGCGAGCAGCTCGCGCGTCAGCTTCCCCGTCCCCGCGGCGAGGTCGAGGACCCGGCCGGTGCGCATGCGGAGGTGCTCGATCAAGTACTCGACGCACTCGGGGGGATAGCCGGGGCGCGCGCGCTCGTAGGCATCGGAGCCGGCGTCGAACCCGCGCGCGGCGGTGTCGTGGATCTGGTCGGAGTGGTCCGGGCTCACAGTTCCATCCAGCCGAGGTGCTTGAGCTCGGTGTACTCCTCCAAGCCGAGCCGCCATTCACGGCCGAGGCCCGACTGCTTGTAACCGCCCCATGAGCCGTTGTAGTTCGGAGGCACGGCGCCGTTGATCTGAACGAATCCGGTGCGCAGGCGGCGCGCGACCTCGGTGGCGCGCTCCCGGCTGGCCGATAGCACCGCGCCGCCGAGCCCGTAGATCGAGTCGTTGGCGATGCGCACAGCGTCGTCGATGTCGTCGTAGGCGATCACGCATAGGACCGGGCCGAAGATCTCCTCTTGCGCGATCCGCATCGAGTTCTGGACGTCCACGAACACGGTCGGCTCGTAGAAGAATCCCTTCGGAAGCTGCGGGGGTCTTCTCCCGCCGGTCGCGACGGTCGCTCCCTCGGCCCGACCGATCTCGACGCAGGACTCGACCCGGCGGCGATGCTGCTCACGGATGAGTGGCCCGACGAACACGCTCGGATCAGACGGATCGCCGATCGGGAGCGCGCGCGCGGCCCCGACCACCGCATCCACCATCTCATCGTGCCGCGCGCGCGGGACCAGCAGCCTGGTGGTGCAGCCGCAGCCTTGCCCCGCGTGCAGCATGCACATGTTCATCACGTTTCCTGCGACCGTCGCGGGGTCGGCGTCGTCGAGCGCGATCACCGCGGACTTGCCGCCCAGCTCGAGCTGGACCTTCTTGATCGTCTGCATCGCCGTGGCTCCGACCGCGCGGCCGCCGGCGACACTGCCGGTGAACGAGACCATGTCGACCAGCGGGTTGGACGCCAGCTCTTGCCCGACTTCGATCCCGCCGCCGCCGATCACGTTGACGACCCCGGCTGGGATCCCTGCCTCCTCCGCTGCGCGCGCCAGCTCGAATGCGTCCAGCGGCGTCCACGGTGACGGCTTCAACACGATGCTGTTGCCCATCGCGATCGCGGGCCCGACCTTCAGACAGTTCACGTAGAACGGGTAGTTGAACGGGGTCATCGCGGCGACCACGCCGACCGGCTCGCGGATCGCGAGCGCGCGCACAGTCACCGGCTGATCGCGCGGCGCCAGCTCCTCCTCCCACGGGAACACCTCGGCCCAATCTGCCGCGTTGGCGATCGTTTCGATCGCCCATGTTCCCTGGAACGTCTTGGCCAGCATGACGGTGGCACCGACCTCGCGGATCAGCAGCTCGCCGATCTCACGCTTGCGCGCGGTGAGGATCTCGGCCATACGACGCAGGTGCGCTGCTCGTTCCTTCGGCGCCATCCCCGGCCAGGGGCCGTCGTCGAAGGCGGCGCGCGCGGCCTGGATCGCGCGCCGCGCGTCGGCCGCGCTCGGCTCGACCGCGGTGGCGATGACCTCTTCGGTTGCCGGGTTCAGGACGTCGACGACGCGCTCGCCGTCGGGCTCGACCCACCCGCCGCCGATGTAGAAGCGATCGACGTTCACAGCCCCGCCAGCTGCGCGATCCGTTCCCGGTGGTACGACGCGTCGCCGAGCAGCACCTGTGCGGTCTTGAGCCGTCGCAGATACAGGTGCATGTCGTGCTCCCAGGTGAAGGCGATCCCGCCGTGGATCTGCACGCCCTCGCCCCCCAGATGCCCGAACGCGTCGGAGATGTAGGACTTCGCGATCGATGCGGCGACCTCGGCGTCGGGGGCGTCGGACGCGGAAGCCCAGCAGGCGTAGTACGCGGCGGCGCGCGCGGCCTCCAGCTCGGTGGCCATCTCGGCGCACTTGTGCTTGATGGCCTGGAACGATCCGATCGGACGGCCGAACTGCTGACGCTGACCGGCGTATTCGACTGTGATCTCCAGGATCCTGCCGGCCGTGCCCACCATCTCGGCGCACAGCAGCCCGGTCGCCACCCGGAGGGCGGGCTGCAAGCCGGGTACGGCAAGCGCCTCTGCCGGCGTGCCGTCCAGCACCACCGATCCCATGGTCCGGGTCCGGTCGTAAGCGCGCTTCGGATGCACGGCCGCCGGCTCATCGACCGCGAACCACCGGACCTCGTCTCCGGCGCGCGCGGCGACGATGAACAGGTCGGCAGCCGGCGCGTCGAGCACGTACCGCTTCTCGCCGCTCAGGCGCCAGCCCTCCCCTGCCGGTTCGGCGCGGCAGGTGACGCGCGCCTCGTCGAAGGTATCGGCGTCGTCTGCGATCGCCAGGCACGCCACGCGATCACCCGCGGCGATCGACGGGAGCAGGCGCGCGCGCTGCTCGTCACTGCCGTGCCGCAGGATCGCCTGGCCTGCGAACGCGACGCTTGAGAGGAACGGCACAGGCGCGATCGCGCGCCCAAGCTCCTCGACCAACAGCACGAGGTCCAGCGGCGACTGGCCGAGGCCACCGTGCTGCTCGGGGAAGGGCAACGCCATCCAGCCGAGGTCGGCCATCCGCTTCCACAGGTCTTTGGACCACGCGCCCGTGTCGTCGGTGAAGCCGCGCACGTGCGAGGTCGGGCACTGCTCGGCGAGGAACCGGCGCGCCTCGTCGCGCAGCGCGTACTGGTCGGGCGAGAAGTCGAAGTCCATCTACACCCGCTCCTTCGGCGCCCAGACCTCGCCGCGCGGCATGCCGAGCACGCGCTCGGAGATGATGTTCTTCTGGATCTCCGACGAGCCGGCCGCGATCGTCTGCGCGAAGCTCATCAGGTAGCCGCGCTGCCACTTGCCTTGGTCGGGCGCGTCGTCGAAGTCGAGCAGCCCGGCCAGCCCGGTGACCGCCAGCGCGGTCTCCTGGAAGTGGCGGACCATCTCGGACCAATACAGCTTGGCGACCGAGCCCTCGACGCCGGGCTGCCCGTTGCGCTTGATCGCGGTCACGATCCGGTAGCCGATGTAGCGCATGATCTCGACCTCGGCGTACGCCTTCGCCAGGCGCTCGCGGAACGCGGGATGCTGGCTGGCCGGCACGCCGTCTCGGGTCGTGCGCTTGGCCAGGTCGAGGATGTCGGCGAGCACGTTCTGGAACCTGATCTGGTGCGCGAGGAACGCCGGGCCGCGCTCGTTCGACAACGTCGTTCCCGCGTACAGCCATCCACGGTTCAACTCGCCCAGGAGATTCGAGGCGGGCACTTCGACATCGGTGAAGAAGACCTCGTCGAACTCGGCCTCCGCAGTCACCTGCTTGATCGGACGAGGCTCGATGCCCGGCGTCCTCATGTCCACGAGCAGGTACGACAACCCCTTGTGCTTCGGCGCGTCCGGATCGGTGCGGCACAGCAGCAGGCACCAGTCGGCGACGTGGGCGAACGAAGTCCAGATCTTCTGCCCGTTGACGATGAACCGGTCGCCCTCGAGCACCGCGCGCGTCTGCAGGCCGGCCAGGTCGCTGCCCGCGTTCGGCTCGGAGAATCCCTGGCACCAGATCTCGCTCATGTCCAGGATCTTCGGCAGGTAGCGGCGCTTCTGTTCCTCCGAGCCGTGCGCCATGATCGTCGGACCGGCGAGGTTGATGCCGACGAAGTTGATGAAGATCCGGGGCGCACGGGCGCGCGCCATCTCCTCGTGGAAGATGATCTGCTCGGACAGGGTCGCGCCGCGCCCGCCGTACTCGACCGGCCACGAGATGCCCGCCCAGCCGGCATCGGCGAGCGTGGACTCCCAGGCGCGCGCGAACTCGAGCCGTTCCTCGAACGAGTCGGGCTCGCGGAACCCGGGTTCTCCCCAGCCGGCGGGCAGGTGCCCCGCGATCCAGGCGCGGATCTCCGCGCGGAACCGCTCTTCGTCTGCCGTGAAGGCGAGATCCATGACGAGCCGGATTCTATGCGCGCACGTCCCGATGGGGCCGAACCGGCCGAGTCGTCACCGCGATCGGGACGAGCGCGTCACCGACCTGGACATACCGGCCCGGGAACGTGTGCGTGTGCACCCCGGACCGCACACGCACACGATTCAGCCGAGGAACGCCGTGGCGGTTCGGATCCACAGCTCGGTCGCCAGCCGCAGCGACTCGGTATCGACGCGCTCGTTGTCGCCGTGGAACATCTGCGCGAAGTCGTTGAACGCGATCTGCTCGCTGAGCATCCCGTAGCCGTAGGCCGGGATGCCCATCCGCCGGAAGTAGCGCGCGTCGGTCGCACCGACGATCAGGAACGGCACCGTGACCGCTTCGGGCACCAGGGTCGCCGACACCGATCGCAGCGTGTCCCACAGCGGCGTGTCCACCGGCGACGCGCTCGAGGCATCATCGCTGAACGCCGCGATCTCGACCTGGTCGTACAGATCGCCGAGCGCCTCGCGGAGCTGCGCGCGCACGTCGTCGTGGCTCGAGCCCGGCAAGGTGCGGATGTCCACCTGCAGCTCGACGGTATCGGGGATCACGTTGGTCTTCACCCCGCCGTGCATGACCGTCGGGGCGAAGGTCGTATGCGTCGCTGCCTCCAGCATCCGTGAGAGCCCCAGGTCCAGCCCGGCGATCAGCCCTTCGAGGCTCCCCGGATCGAGCAACATCGCCTTCAGCTCGGGGTCGAAGTTCATCGCGTCGACGAAGCCTCGCCAGATGTCGTGCACCTGCGTCTGCGGCCGATACGCGTGGAGGCGACCGACCACCTGGGCGGCTTTCACGAGCGCGTTATCGGTCCGGTAGGGCATCGACGCATGGCCCGGCGTGCCTTTCACACGGATCAAGCACCAGTAGGTGCCTTTCTCGCCCACGCTGACGGCGAGCTTCGGCCCTCCCGGCGTCTCCAGCGGGAACCGCATCCCACCGAATTCGGTGATGACGTAATCGACCCTCACGTCGTCGGGCTCGTGCTCGGTCAGGTACTTGGCGCCCCAGGTCCCCAAGGCTTCCTCGTCGGCGACCCCGAGGAACACCAGCGTCCCGCGCGGCTTCCAGCCTTGGGCCGCGAGCTGCTTGAACGCAACCGCCATCGACGAGGTCGTGTTGAGCATGTCCACCGCGCCGCGACCCCAGACCACGTCGTCGACCAGCTCGCCGCCGAACGGATCACGCTCCCAGCCGTCGGGGTTGACCGGCACGACGTCCAGGTGCCCCATCAGCATGAGCGACGGCGCCGACGGATCCGAGCCTTCGATGCGCGCGATCACGCTGCCCCGGCCGGGCTGCGGCTCGTACCGTTGCAGGTCGATACTCGTACCCTCGGCGAGATACACGTCCAGGGTGTCGACGCTGCGCATCTCCTCGCCGGATGCGATCGTGCCGTCGTTCACGCAGCGATTCCGGATCAACTGCTGGAGCAGCTCGGTCGTCTGCCCGGTCAGGTCGCTCATGCTCGCCTCCCCGTCACATCCGCGAGCCGCACCAGGCTCCAGATCACGCGCCGCTGATCGATCCGCGCCGTCTCCACTCCCCCAGCCTAGCCGCCGAGGACGAGCCCATCGAGATGGCGCCCCAGGCCTGACCGCGGCTGCCCGTTCCTAGATCGGGCGGAACACCGGGAGGTGCACGGGACCCTCGTCGCGCTGCTCGGCGCGGAACGAGACCTGAACGGGCAAGCCGCATCGAAGCTCACCGGGATCGATGCCCTCGATGTTGGTCGTCATCCGCACGCCCTCCTCGAGCTCGTCGATCGTCCACGACCTGCGGCCCGACGGCCTCGCCGCGCAACTGGCGCGCGGCCTCGATCACCAGGAACAGCCCGCGCATGCCCGGATGGTTCGACGAGAGCCCGCCACCGTCGGTGTTGGTCGGCAGCTCGCCGTCGAGGCGCAACCGTCCCCGTTCGA
>DASWIP010000081.1:0-28413 GCA_036397635.1 Actinomycetota bacterium
GCGTTCACGACCTTCATATTGCTGAACAACGTCCAAGTGGCGTTGCTCGCGTTCGCGTTCGGGGTCACGCTGGGCATCGGCACCCTGTATGTGCTGGTGACCAACGCCACACTCATCGGCACCCTGGCGGGAGCGTTCCACGCCGAGGGTGCGGGATCGACCTTTTGGACCCTCGTCCTCCCGCACGGGTTCCTCGAGCTGACGGCGATCATCGTCGCGGCCGGCGCCGGCTTGCGACTCGGCTGGTCGCTGATCGATCCGGGCGACCGGCGACGCGGACGCGCGCTGGTCGAGGAGGCACGGGACGCGCTCGTCGTGCTCACCGGTGTCGTGCCCGCGTTCGTGCTCGCGGCGATATACGAGGGGTACCTGACCAACTCGGGGCTTCCCGATGCGCTGGAGATCGCGATCGGCGGCGCAACCGCGCTGGCATACCTGTCGTTCCTTCTCGCGCCGCGCCGCCGCGCCCGCGGTTCTAGCCGCGCACGCGGTTCTACAGCCGTCCGAACGCCTTGATCCGTAGGTACTCGTCTGCGAGCCGGCCGGCGAGCTTGCCCGGCGGCAGGTCCACCACGATCGCGCCCATCCGCCGTAGGTGCGCCGCGGCGCGCGCGCGCGCGGCCAGGGCCGCGGCCGCCGCCGCCTTCTCGTAGACCTGCTCGGACGACGGCGCCGGATCCATCGCGAGCCGTTCGAGCTCGGGGTCCAGCACGGCCCCCACGATCAGCAGGTGGCGGGACAGAAGCATCGGGATCGCATCGATCAGCGGCTCCAACGCCGGCTCTCCCGCCAGCTCGGTCAGCAGCACCAACAAGGAACGCCGCCGATGCCGCGCGAGCAGCGCGCCGAAACCCCGCCGGTAGCCGGCCGCCTCCAGCCGCGGCTCCACCGCGTAGAGCGCATCGATGATCCGCTGCGGCTGCGCGCTGGATCCCTTCGGCCCGATCATCGACACCACGTCGGCGCCGAAGGCCAGCATGCCGATGTGATCGCCTACGCGGGTAGCGAGCTCGGCCACCGCGACCGCCGCGTCGATCGCATGCTCGAATCGCGGCGCGCCGCCGACGGTCGCAGCCATCGAACGGCCTGCGTCGAGCAGCAGCATCACCTGCTGGTTGCGCTCCTCCCGGTACACGTTGGTGATCGGACGCTGTGTGCGCGCGGTCGCCCGCCAGTTGATGCGCCGGAACTCGTCGTCGGGGTGGTACTCGCGCAGCGAGTCGAACTCGGTGCCGCCACCGCGGACCGATGCCGACCGCTCGCCCACCTGCAACAGGCGCGCGCTGTCGAGGCGCAGCATGACCTCGGCGCGGCTCGGCAGCGCCGGATACACCTTCACCGCGGTCGTGTCCCGCAGCGTGGTCTGACGGCCTGCGAGCCCGAACGGCCCGTGGACGCGCACCGTCATAGGTCCCAGCGGGATCGAGCCGCGCCGGGTCGGACGCACCTCCGACCGCAGCGTCATCACCGCGTCCGGTTCAAGCGTCACATGATGTATGACCGGCGTGCAGCCGAGCGAGGGTGGTGCTGCGTCGCGCACCATCGATCGAAGCGGCCGACCGGTTGGGTTCCGCATGACGATGTCGATCTGCTCGTCGCGGCCGACGCTGAGCACGGGCGGCACGATCCTTATCGGGTTCAGCGCGCGCGGCGACGGCGCGAGCGCCACGTCGAGCAGGATCCCGGCGATCACCAGACCGTCGGTCACCGCCAGCGCCGCGCCCGTCGAGGCAGGCGTCGCCGCGCCAACGGCGACCGCCACGGCGGCGCCGAGCAGCGCGACCGCGGCCAGACGCGGCGCCAGGAACATCGCTACTTCGGCACCGCGACTCGCTGCACGATCCCTTCGAGCACCGCGTCCGGCGTCGCACCTTCCAGCTCGACCTCGGGTCGCAGCGCGACGCGATGCCCCCACGCGGATCGCACCAGGCTTTTGACGTCGTCCGGCGTGACGAAGTCACGGTTGGACAGGTACGCCCACGCCTTGGCGGCCGTCAGCAGCACCGCCGCGCCTCGGGGGCTCACACCGAGCGTCAGGCTCGGGCTCGAGCGCGTCTCGGCTGCGAGCGCGATCACATAGTCGATGATCTCGTCGGCGACCGTGACCGCG
Source organism: Actinomycetota bacterium (assembly GCA_036397635.1). Taxonomy (GTDB): domain Bacteria; phylum Actinomycetota; class AC-67; order AC-67; family AC-67; genus DASWIP01. The sequence goes on from DASWIP010000081.1 coordinate 2,111, forward strand.
ATCACGTCGCGCGCGCCCGCCGCAAGCGCCTTCGCGGTCGCGACGCGTTTGACGCCGAGCGACGCGAGATCGTGGGGGTTCTTCCCCTCGTCGTGCATGCGCAGGACCGCGCGCTCGTGCTCGGCATCGGGATAGCCCACCCGGAGCTTGAACAGGAACCGGTCCAGCTGCGCCTCCGGCAATGGATAGGTTCCCTCGTGCTCGACCGGGTTCTGGGTCGCGATCACCAGGAACGGGTCGGGCAGCGGGTGCGTCTCGCCTTCGATCGAGACCTGCCGCTCCTCCATCGCCTCGAGCAGCGCGGCCTGCGTCTTCGGCGGCGCGCGGTTGATCTCGTCGGCGAGCACGAGGTTGGTGAAGATCGGACCGGGCCGGAACCGCAGCTCGTGGCTGTCGGGATCCAGCACCACATTGCCGGTCACGTCCGAAGGCATCAGGTCGGGTGTGAACTGGATCCTGCGGAACCCCAGGCCGAGAGCGCGCGCGAACGCCTTCGCCGTCAGCGTCTTCGCGACGCCGGGCACGCCTTCCAGGATCACGTGACCTCGCACCAGCATGGCGGCCTCCAGACCCCACACCACCGGGTCCTGTCCGTACACGACCTTGCCGATCTCATCGCGCACGGCGGTCAGCATCGTCCTCGTGTCGCTCATCGGTGTGATCCCTCCATCGTCTGCCTGATCGTGTCCAGCTCCTCCGCGAGTGCGAGCAGCGCGCGGTCGTCCCCCGCGTCGTGCCCGGCCAGCGCCTCTTCCACCCGCCGAAGCTCCAGGTCCGTCGCGCGCGCGATCGTGGCGGCCAGATCGCGGCGTGCTGTCCCGGGCTGATGACCGAGCCTGCGGCCGAGACGCTCAGCCGTCCCGCGCCGCAGCAGCTCGCCGGCGTGGCCCGCCGCCTTCGCCGAGCGATACAGCCGGCCGGTCGCGCGGACCAGCTCGCCGGCCGGGATCGGGGATGGCAGCTCCTCCTCGACCGGCCGGCCGAGGCGGCGCGCGCGCGCGATCGCGAACAGCGCCGCCGCGATCACGATCTGCACGATCACCGCCCGCGCCGCGCGTGGCAACGATCCCCACAGCGAGTTCCGGCCGGTGCCTGCCGGCACCGCCGGACCGAACACTACAGGCGAGGTGACCGAGGCCAGAGCGAAGGCTGCGTTGTCCTCGGCTCGCAGGTACTCGTTGGTCAACGGCGACGGATCCCCCATGACCAGGACGGCGCCGCGCTCGTGCGCGCGCCACACCACGAATGGGTGCCCGCCGCGACCCGGGAAGCACGCAACGCCGGCCGGCCCGGCGTCCAGATCCACGGCGCCTCCGCCGATCGCGATGCGCCCCACCCCGACCGCGGGCGGGGCAAGACAGGCGGGCCGGCGGCGCGATCCGGCCAGGCTGCCGTCGGCTGGATCGATCCCGAGCATGCCGGCGGTCGCCGAGAACGGATCGGCGAGCACGAGTGCTCCCCCGCCGGCGACCCACTGGAGCAACGCAGCAGCCTCTTGCTCGTCCCGCAGATCCTCGAGCAGCACGAAGGTGCCGCCGCCGTCGGGTGGCAGGTCGCCCTCGCGCACGTCGAGGTCTGCCGCGGCCAGGAACCGGCGCAGGGCTGCGAACCCCCCGGGTCCCTGCGCTCCGCCGCCCGTCGCACCGAGCATCGCGGTCGCCAAGACGAGCAGGACCAACACCCCGATCGCGATCGCCGGGCGCCGTCTCATCGTCGCAGTTCCTTCCTCGCGGCGAGGACGGCATCGACGTCTGCCGCGTCCACCGATGCGTGCGCGTACGCGGCGCGCTCGAACACCTCGGTCGCTTGCCCCATCACGCCGGTCGCCAGGGGGATGTTGGCGGCGACCGCGGCGCGGCAGTCGCCGGCGGTAACGGCGGGGGAGTCCGGCACGAATCCCATGGCTGCGAGACGCGCGATGAGCGCCCTGAAGTGCAGGCGCGCGGCGGCGTTCAGGTCGCCGCGCTGCCGTGCCTCCTCCGCCAGGGCGGCCCAGTCCACGGGCTTCGCCGGTCCACGGTCGCGGGCGCTGCCGGGACCGACCTCTGGTACCAGGCCGAGCCGCCGGATCAACAGGAATGCGCCGACGGCGAGCGCGGCGACGACCAGCCAGCTCACGATCCCGCCGACGGAACCAACATCGGTCAGCCGGGACGCGATCCAAGCCAGTGCCGTGGCGATCGCGCGGGAGGCTCGTTCGGCCAGCGTCGGGCTTGCTCGCACACCCACGTAGGCCCGCTCGAGCGCGGATCGGACCCGGTTCCGATCCGGCACGGGCCGCGCGAGCGCAGCTCCTGCCGCAGCGGCGAGCGCGTCGAGGCGTTCGACCGCTGCCCGGAAGTCGCGCGCGGTGGTTCCGGAGAGCTGCTCGAGCACGGGATCGCGCCGGATGGTGATGGTTCCCCATGCGGTCGAGACCTCGACGGGGAGCGCGAGGCGCGCACGCACCTCGACCATGCGCGACGGCGACGGCGACGAGGCCCCGGCTGAAGCCGGCCGGCGCGCGGATGCGATGCGATCGAGGAAGGTCGGGGCGTCGATACGCTCGGCCGCGAACGTCGGCCCGGCGAAGGCGAGGCACGCGACGGCGACAAGCGCCGCGCGGGAGACCCTACGCGTCACCGCGGCGCGCGATCTCCTCCGCCATCACGGCCAGGTCGAAGCCTTCCTTGCGGATCCGCAGATCGAAGTAGAGCAGCACGGTGACCGCGATCGAGAACGGCGCCGTGATGACCTCGGCCAGGGAGTATCCCAGCGCCGCCACGATCCAGCCGCTGGATCCCATCCCGGTCGCGACCGCTCCCAACGGAAGGTACAGGATGCCGCTGACGATCGACGCGATGATGCCTGCAAGCACGATCGTGCCGAAGAGCCTCCAGAAGTGATCCTTCGCCAGCCGCCACGACCGGCGCATCGCATCGGTGCCCCGCGATCCCTCGACCACCACGACCGCAGGCCCGAACGCGAAACGGACGAAGAACAGGAACGCGGGGATGACAAGGAGGATCACGCCACCGAGCACGGCGAGCCCTTGCAGGATGGTCACCCATAGGATCGCCGGGATCAGCGGCAAGGCTGCCCGGTAGGTGGAGCCGATGTCGGGCGCGCGTCCGAGGTAGGCCTCCGAGACCGCGCGCGCGTACGCCCCCGCAAGGAAAGGCTGGATGATCAGGAACTGCAACGCGGAGAAGGCGAGCGTCAGCGCCAGCCCCGACGCGTCGACCGACTCGAAGGGATCGACCGGTTCGAAGGGGCGGATGACCGCCCAGGTCGTCGCCTGCTGGACGAAGGCCAGCGGGATGATCACGAACGCCGCGATCCCCATGAGCGTCTTCCAGTGCTGGCGATACAACTTGATCGCGGCATCGAGTGTCTCGCCCACCCGCATCGCGCGCAGCTCGGGTGCGCCCGGCGGAGTCGAGGGTGGCGGTGGCGGTCCGATGCCTCCGGTCTCGGGCCGATCCGGCGGCGTTGCCCCCGGTCCGCCTTCCGGTGGTAGCGATCGATCGCTCACTGGCGCCCCCTGACGTCGAGCTGGTGGACCTCCGGCACTGTACGACCCGGCGGCCGGCCGGGCAACGAAGGCCGGCTCGACCATGTGGGAGCCTGACAGACAGCGAGGCTTGCTGTCGCCCGGCTCGCGGGAGAAGGACTCCGGCCCACCGGCCGCCAACTGCTCGTGCAACCTGCGGCGGAAGAGAGCGACTACGACAGGGAGGCTGCATGCACGAGACGACGGAGGATCTGAACGAGCTTCAGGAACTGCTCGACCGGTCGCGCGCGCGCGGCGGCTCGCACCTGCGCAGCATCTTCACGAAGGTGACTGAGATGAGCGCGGTGGATGTGGTGGTCGAGCTGTCGGGCGTGCAAGTGCTGAACCTCGCGACGGTGACCGCCTCGGGCGCACCGCGCGTCGCGCCGGTCGATGGGCTGTTCTACCGCGGCCGCTTCTACTTCGGCTCGGCGCACGAGTCGGTCCGGTTCAAACACATCCGCGCGCGCCCGCAGGTCAGCGCCGCGCACACGCGAGGCGAGGATCTGACCGTGATCGTCCACGGGGTCGCGGTCGAGATCGACGTGTCGAAGCCTGAGCAGGCGGGGTTCAGATCGTACCTGCTGGAGCTCTATCCCGAGTGGGAGTCTTCGTACGCCGGTGACCCGCCGCCGTGCGCCTTCATCGACGCCGAGAAGATGTTCGCCGCGCGGGTTTCGCGGTTGCGCGAGGGCTAACGGACCTCGTTCTCCAGCGCCTCGGTGATCGTCATCTGACCGTGGGTGGGCGGAGTTGGCTCGGCAACCAGGCCGCGCGCCGTTCGCAGGAAGCTCGCATAGGAGGGATCGACCGCGGCCTTCTCGCGGAAGTCGGCCACCGTGAATCCGGTCAGGGTCGCGCGCGTGCGCGCCCGAGCGGTCGCCGAACGCGGGATCCCCAGCAGCGGTGCGAGCTCGCCGAAGTAGCCGCCGGAGCCGACGGTCGTGAGGTGCTCCTCGGTGCCGTCGGCGCGTGCGCGCACGATGTCGATCGCGCCTTCGTCGACGACGTAGATCAACTCGCCCCGGTCGCCTTGCCGGAAGAGCACGGATCCCGGGTCCAGCGAAACCCGCTCCGGCACGCGATGCTCGGTGGCGACCTTGGGCATCAGGTCGATCGTCCGATCGGCCAGGGGCACGAAACGGTCGTCGTGGGTCGCGACGACCACGATCCGGCCGGGCGACGCGAGCTCGCGCAGCAACCGAAGCACCGCCTCGACCTGGATGTAGTCCAGGTGCGCGGTCGGCTCGTCGGCGAGCAGCACCGGCGGGTCGTGCGCGAGCGCGCGCGCGATCGCGACGCGTTGCTGCTGCCCGCCGGACAGCTCGCTGGGAAGATGCCCGGCCCGATCGGACAGACCCACGGTCTCGAGCAGCTCCGCCGCCCGCGGCCGCGCCTTCTTCCCGGGGACACCGGCGATCGTGAGCGGGACCGCGGTGTTCTCGAGCGCGGTGAGGCTCGGGATCAAGTTGAACGCTTGGAAGACGATGCCGACCGTGCGCTGGCGGTAGGCGGTCAGTTCGTCGCCGCGCAGCTCGGTCACCTCGCTGGACCCGACGGTGATGCTGCCCGCCGTCGGGGTGAGGATCCCCGCGAGGCAGGACAACAGGGTCGTCTTCCCGCATCCGCTCGGTCCGAGCAGGACGACCAGCTCGCCCGATCCGGCGTCGAGGTCGAACCCGTCGATCGGGCGCACGGCGTATTCGCCGCTGACATATTCAACGGTGAGGTCGCGAACGCGGATGTCGGCGATCACGCACCTCCGAACGCGCGCGCGGGGTCGACGTCGATCGCGCGTTTCAGGCCGGACAGGCTCGCGGCGATGCCGACGAACAAAGCAACCGCCGGCAGCAACGCGAACGCCTTGACCGGGATCTCGATGGGCAGCGCGAAGGTCGGCGCGAGCCCGAGCGAGATGCCGAACGCGATCGCGGCCGAGACCAGAGAGATGATCACCGCCTGCAACGCGAGGCTCCCGAACAGCCGGGTCGTCGAGGCGCCGACGGCCTTGAGCACCGCGAAGTCGCGCAACCGCTCGAGCGCCGACAGGTAGATCACTGCCGCGACGATGATCGCCGCGACGATCCACAACAGGATCTGGACGCTGTCGATGGCCTGCACGCCCTTTTCGAGCGGGCGCAGCAGGTCGGCGCGCGCGGCCGCGTTCGTCAAGATCGCATGTTCGGCCGGGGCATGGGCAAGGGAGCCCCGAACCATGACCGAGGAGACGAGCCGCTGCCCCCCGAAGCCGATCCCCTGCGCGTCGGGGACGGTGACGAAGACGACCGGGATCCCGCCGAGGAAGGTCAAGCCGTCAACCAGCCCCACGACCGTGAACTCGCGTCCCCCGATCGGGATGCTCTCACCGATGTCGGCCCCCAGCGAGGTATCTGCGACGGCTTCGCCGCCTGTCGCCCCGCGGCCCTCGACGAGCAGCGGCTTGGGCAGGCCTGCCCACCGGACGCCGAGGACGTTGACGTCCTTCGGCGATCCGTCTCGGGTGACCGTCTGGCGCAGCACGACCAGAGGCTCGGCTGAGGAGGAACCGCTTCGCGCCTCATCGGCGACGTCGCCGGGGAACGCGGAGACGGACGTGAACGGACCCACCACGCCGTCGGGAACGATCCAGGCGTCCGCGCCGAGCGCGCCGAGCAGCCGGTCCGCCTCCAGCCGGAAGCTCGCCGACATCCCCGCCATGACCAACGCCATCGCGAAGACGAGCGCGGTACCGGCGATCGCGATCACGAACCGGCGCCGTCGATATCGAAGATCACGGAAGGTCATCGACCACATCGACGTTCCCCCTTCGCCGAAGACCGCGCAAGCCTACCGGCTTGCGCGGTCGGGAAGGAAGCCTCCGAGATGCGATCGGCCCCCAGCGGGGGCCGATCGCATCTCACGCCCGACGATCAGGGTGTCAGCGCCGACTCGTTGTTGATCGCGTCGAAGGAATCCTTGGCGTCCTCCTGGAGGGACCCGTTGTTGCCGTACCAGACCCCGCCGCCCCCGTTGGCAACCGAGTTCTGGAACACCAGCATCTGGATAACGGTCATGCTGGTGGCGCCCCCGAACGAGCCGCTGGCGTCCTGATAGCCGCTGCTGCAAGGGGAGTTCTCGCAGATCATCGTCAGGTCGATGACGATGCCTCCGATGGGGACCGGAGCTCCGATCTGATTCCCCCCCAGGCCGGGAGTGCTGAAGTACACGTTCAATGCGGTCGCCAGCATCTGCGCCTTCAGCATGGTGTTCATAGGGGAGCCGGTCGCGTTGGAGATGACGTTGCTCACGTATGACGCGACCTGCGTGCAGGTTGCCTTCGACGACAGATCCTGGAATGGCTTGAACTGACGGAGCCAGGTCGTGGCGTTGCAGGATTTCTTCGTGGTCGCGTCGCCCTTGATGATCGCCTGACCGTTGTTGTTGTGCCAGAAGCCGATCGTCCCGGCGCCGGTCTCAGGAGGCGTGCGCGGCGGCGCATCCACCGTGAACCTGAAGTGGTACTTGAGCTGACGTGACCTCCCGCCCGCCTCGGCTGTGGTCACCACCAGGATCCCGTGGTAGGTCTGCCCGACGGTCAGGGTTGAGGTGTCGATGGTCATCCCGATGCACGCCGAAGGGGAAGCAGCGCTGATTGTTCCGCCGGTCGGCTCGAACGTCGTCAGCGGCTGCAACGTTGGGCCGTCGTCGGTGGGGCCGATGAAGTAGGCGATGCTCCAGTCGATCGTTTCGGTTGTGCCGAAGTTGGTTCCCCCGAACGTCAGGCCCGAAGGGCATGTCACGCTCAGAGGGACGGTCTGCTGGACTGTGCCGAGGTTCTCGGCGTCGGCCATGGGCGTGTGCGGGAGCCCGTCGGTCCCGGTCAGCCGGAGCGAGGCTGCGTCGAGGAAGGTCGCGGTCGCCGTCAGCGTCCCGGCGGCGTCGTAGACGTTGATCCGATACTCGCCCGACACCCCGTTGAGCTGATACAGGTTCGCCCACGCCCCGGAGTTATCCGCGGTGACGGTTTGGTAACAGTCGGTGCCGTCGCTCGCGTCGGCGTCGTAGCAGAGCTGTTCGCCATGCTGTCCATCATCGGACGAGGCGTAGAGAACCGCGCTCCCGTCGGGCCGGACGACGACCACCCCGTAGGGCTGCCCGGCCTCGAAGCCTGCGCCGTACATGTCGACGACCTCGTTTGCGAAATAGTCGTCCTTGCCCGTCGTGACCGTCGGCGACGCGTCTGCTGCGACCGGCGCCACGACGGCCTGCAACACGGCAACCACCAGCGCGGCGGCCAATGGTGCCGACCTTGATCGCCTCAACATCGTGCCATCCACGCTCCCACCTCTTCCCCACATGCAAGAAAGGCCTGCACCCAGGGGCAGGTCATGCTGGGATAGTAGGGGCCGCAGGGCAGCGCGATCACCGCTACAAGGCGTAGATAATCTACGGGAACCCCTGATCCGCGGCCGTGCTTGGTGTGGCGCGATGCTATCGGGGGCAGGGCCCTCGGGGGGATCAGTCGGCGGCGATGACAGCCGCCAGCCCATCGTCGATCACAGCCATCGGCACCTCGGCGGCGCCGCATCGATCCTCGGTCTCGATACCCTCCGCGACGCCGAACGCGTCGGGTCCGCTGCTCGCGTCGAGCGCGCGCAGCAGCCACGTCGGGCCGTTGCCCGCACGCGCCGCCAGATACAGCACCGTGCCTTCCTCGGTCGATTCGGCTACTGCGCAGACCACAGGAGGCTCGACGTGCGGCTGGTCCTCCGGACACGGTCCGGCCGGCGTCAGCGGTGTCGCATCCGGATAGAAAGCGAAGAACCACCGCGCGCGCGACGTGCCGACGGTGTTCGACGCCCCGGCGACCGTGAGGCAGCCGGCGTCGGAGGCCGCCGAGATCGCAGCGGCAGCGATGGGAGCCTCGGCGCCGGAGGTCGAAGCCCCGAGCATGAGCAGCAGGACCGGGACGAGCAGCTTGGATGTCATACCCCGCGGGTTCGCCGTTTCCGGGTGTTTTCCTGCCGCGGCGGCGGGGGCGGGCTGCCGGCGCCTACTCCGTGGGCATCGGGATCGTCAGTTCCGCGCGCGCGACGCTCAACAGCGCCGGCACGTTGCTCTGCTGTCGGTAGGGGGCGTCGTTCGCGGTCACCTCGAACTTGATCGTGTGCCCCGGCGCGAAGCGGTAGCCGGTCGGCGCGATCTGGAAGCGCGCGCGCAGATCGCTCGCCGGGCCCTCGAGGCTACGGTAGGTCCCTCGCGTGACCAGGGCCTGCGCGCTGCCGTCGGCGGTGACGTCCCAGACGCGGACGTTCAGCTCGGTATCGGGCGCCGTCGTCGCGTAGGTGAGGTCCACGATCGGCGAGCCGAGCAGCTTCACCGGGGCGCCCACGGGGAACGACCACGCGAGCGTGTTGGCATCGGTCTGGGCGGGCCGCATGATCCGGCAGCCGCGGTACGCGCCCGGCGCGGGAACGGTCGCCGTGGTGACCGGATCGGTCGCGAGCCCTTCGTCGCTCATCACCGCGCTCGAGCTCACGCCGGCCGCCGCGTCACCCACGAGGGTCACCGAGTCGGGGTGCAGCTCGCTCCAAGATGCTGCTCTGACCAGTTCCATGGGCTCGTCCGCGTTGTAGCAGCGGGTGATCGCCGCGGTCACGTCGGCCGCAGGCGCGGACCCGAGGTCCCGGAGGTGATGGTCGAGGAACGCGTTCATCGCCTCGTGCGCGGCATCCCATTCGTCGACGCGCTCGGCGGCGTAGTCGTGCCCCAGGTCGCCGAAGAACAACGTGATCGGATATGTCGGATCGTGGGTGCGCAGCGTGTTCGCGATCTGCAGCGGCTCGTGCGCGGTGAACAGAGGATCGGTGAACCCCTGCACCCAGAAGATCGGGACGGTCCCGTTCGGCGTGATCCCGATGGCGCTTTTGAACGTGCGGAACTGGCGGATACCCTCGGCCACGATCGGGTCCTCACTGCGGAACGGGTTCCCCGCCAGGGTGCGCGCGGTTAGCGTGGTGATGTCGCTGCGGATATCGATACCCGGTGGCTGGTAGTAGCCGTTGCCGAGCGGCTGTCCGGCCGCATACAGCCCGGCCAGGTAGCTCGCGATCGGGATACCCACCGGGTCGATGTGGTTGCCGTCGGGGAGCGTGTCGCCGTCCGACCCACGCCCGTTCGGCAACAGCACCTGGATCACGTCGCCCCAGGTGTACATCGGGACCGCGGCACGCCATCGCAGCGGCGTCCCGTCGCGGGTCGTCCAGGATGTGTACTCGCCGTCGGCCTTGCCGGCGCAGGGATCGGGTGCGAGCGCGCCGGGCGCGCCGCAGACGATCCGGTCGTTTAGCAACGCGTTCATGATCGTGGTGCCGCCGCCGTACGAGCCGCCGGTGATCGCGAGCCGGTCGGCGTCGGCGACGCCGGACTCCACCAACGCGGCGGTCAGCCAGGCGGTGTCGCGCACTTCCCACCGCTGATCGCTCATGTGGATCCAGTACCGTTGCTGCGCGCAGGCCGGTCCGGGCGCGACACCCTGGATCGCGCCCTCGGACCGGGGACCGCAAGAGTCGTGCCAGCCGCGCGCCGTGTAGTTCAAGACGGCGTACCCCCGCGATGCGAACCAGATGTTGTTCCAATGGTGGTTCGAGCCGCGCCGGAAGGTGCTCGAGACCGTGTCGGAGCGATCGGTCTCTTGCCAGATCGTCTTGTCGTCGGTCCACCCGTGGGCCATCGTCACCAGCGGGATCGGACCCGAGGCGTCGCACGGGATGGTGACGTCCACCGACATCGGCAACTCGTCGAAGCTCGGCGCGACGCCTCGGTAGCGCACGTACTCCACCGGGGGCGTGTCGTTGGAGGTGTACCGCGTCGGCGTCAGCGAGGCGCCGGGCAGGCCGGCGAACGGTGAGTACGCTGCGCATGCCTCGGCCGCGGGCGCGGAGAGCGATCCGGAGACTGCCAGTACGGCCAGCATGAACGATGTGGTGGCGCGTCGCATGGAACCTCCGAACCGTTTGGGCCGCCTGTGTCTCCGCACGCTTCCTGTATCTCCGCACGCTTCGACGAGAACCCTCCGTCTCCCTGCTTACGAGCGCTCGGCCTGCCGGCCCTACTATCCGGGGAGGAAGTCCAGCACCGCGCGCGCGAACAGGTCCGGCGCGGTGTTCATGGCCACGTGATGCTGTCCTTCCATGACCACGACACGCGCGTCCGGCAGCACCCCGGACAGCTGGTTGATCGGCTCGGTCAGGGCCCGTGGGCTGATCTCGCCGGCCAGCAACAGCGTAGGGGTGGTGAGCTGCTCGAAGCGGGACGGATCGAAGTGGTACGCGGTCTCGACCTCGTCCTCTCTGGGGATCGTGTGCGCGGCAGCGATCCTGGCCTGCCAGGATGGCGATCTGCGCAGGTCCTCGACCGCTTCCTCGGACAACCCGACGACCTCTCGCATGAATGTGACGAGCGCGCGCTCGCGATCCCCGGTGGCGACCGCGTCTTTGACGCGCTCCATCACCGCACGCTCGGCGAGTGCGTAGCCGGTTTCGAAGTAGGGCTCGTACAGGATCAGCGCGCCGACGTTCGATGTGCGGGTGGCCGCTTCGAGCGCGCAGAGTCCGCCGAATGAATGGCCGAGCAGCGTGACCGGCCCATCGATCGCATCGACGACGGAAGCGGTATCGCCGAACTCGGTCTCGGTACGATACTCGCCATCGTCGGTGTCGCCGCTTGCGCCGCGGCCTCGGCGGTCCACCGCGTAGACGGTCGCGCGGGTGGCGAGGTGCTCGAGCACAGGCGCCCATCGCGAATGATCGGCGGTCGTGCCGTGGACGAGCACCAGCGGCGGTCCCTCCCCCGATCGGAACCATCCGATCTTCGTCCCGTCGCTCGCGGCGGCGAACCCAGGCTCTCCACATGACATGGCTTGCCCCTCTCCCTCGGGTCCCCGACCAGCCTCCCGCGCGGTGGCGCGGGCGTCAAGAGGGCGCCGCGCGATCCGAACGCGCGACCAAGTCCGATCAAGATCCCAGCGCCCCGGCATGATCTGTCTCGCGCCGGTGAGTGCAGGCGGAGAGTCAGGCGGGCCGGCCGACGGGCTGCTCGGCCGCAGGGATCAGCACGCGGAAGGTCGCGCCGTTCCCCGGCTCGCTCTGCAATCGGATGTCGCCGCCGTGCGCACGCGCGATCGCCACGGCGATCGACAAGCCCAGCCCCGCGCCCTCGGTTCCCTCGGCGCGCGCGGTTCCGGCGCGATGGAAGCGATCGAAGACGCGCTCGACCTCGTCTGGATCGATGCCCGGGCCTTCGTCGGCGACCTCGAGCACGGCGTAGCCCTCCTGGACCGTCGCCGACACGCGGACCGGCGTGCCACGGGGCGTGTGAGCGAGCGCGTTACCCACCAGGTTCGCCGCCACCTGCCGCAACCTGGTCTCGTCGCCGAGTACCGCGACCGCATCCGTGGCGTGGAGCTCGATCGGCCGGCCCGGATCCACCGCGCGCGCATCGGCCACCACATCGGCGGCGATCGCGGCGAGATCCAACGGCTCGCGCTCGAGCGGCCGTCCCTGGTCCAGGCGCGCGAGCAGCAGCAAGTCGTCGACCAGCACGCCCATGCGTCCGGCCTCCTCCTCGATGCGCGCCATCGCTTTGGCGAGGTCGTCGGGGCGCGCGTCTGCGCCGCGGCGGAACAGCTCCGCATAGCCGCGGATAGAGGTCAGCGGCGTCCGCAGCTCGTGACTCGCGTCGGCGAGAAATCGTCGGAGGCGATCCTCGGATGCTTCCTTGTCGGAGAACGCGCGCTCGATCTGTCCGAGCATCTCGTTGAGCGAGATGCCGAGCCGCCCGACCTCGGTGTGCGGATCCGTCGGCTCGATCCGGCGTGACAGATCGCCGGCCGCGATCGCGCCGGCGGTTTCCTCGATGCGATGAAGCGGCCGCAGCTCCCGGTCGATCAGCATGCGCGCGAGCAGCGCGAGCCCGGCCAGCACGGCCGCGCCGACCGCGACCAGGATCGCGAGCAGCCGGCCCAGCGTGCTGGAGACATCGCTCAGCGGGATCGCGACGAGCACCTGCCCGCCGCCCGGCAGGTGCGAGGCGATGGCGCGGAAGCGAGCCGAGCCGTCGGCGGAGCCGGTCGTGAACGGCTCGTCGATGGGATAGGCCTCGGGCATCGACGGGCGCGGCACGTCGGTGTCCTGCTCGTAGACGAACGCCACGCTGGACAGCGTGGCGCCGTTCGCGTCGCGCAGCTGCCCGAAGGTGCCGGGCGGGATCGCGCGTGAGTCCCCTCGCGACTGCGGGAAGCCGAACGGATCCGACGACGCGAGCAGCGCGCGCGCGACCGGCGCGCGGGCGGCCGCGAGCTGCTCGTCCACCCGGTCGAGCAGGAACGCCCGCAGCGACAGATAGGTCGCGATCCCCGTCGCGAGCAGCGCGCCGGCGACCACCGCCGCGAGCACCACTACCAGGCGCGCCCGCAGCGTCACCTCAATGCTCCTTCGGTTGACGGAGGCTGTAGCCGACGCCGCGCACCGTGTGGATCAGCGGCGGGCCGAGCGTGTCGATCTTCTTGCGCAGGTACGAGATGTAGGTCTCGACCACGTTGGCGTCGCCGCCGAAGTCGTAGTTCCAGACGTGATCCAGGATCTGCGCCTTGGACAGGACGCGCCGCGGGTTCAGCAGCAGGTAGCGGAGCAGCTTGTACTCGGTCGCGGTCAGCTCGACCGGCGCGCCGGCGCGCCAGACCTCGTGGGTGTCGTCGTCCATCTCGAGGTCCGCGAAGCTCAGACGCGGGGACTCCTCGGCGGCGCCGTTGGTGCGGCGCAGCACCGCGCGGATCCGCGCGACCAACTCCTCGAGGCTGAACGGCTTGGTCACGTAGTCGTCGCCGCCCATGGTGAGGCCGCGCACCTTGTCCTCGGTCGCGTCCCGCGCGGTCAGGAAGAGCACCGGCACCTTCTCTCCGTCGTCGCGGAGGCGGCGCGCGATCTCGAAGCCATCCATGTCCGGCAGCATCACGTCGAGCACGATCAGGTGCGGCCGGAACGCCGCCGTTCGCGCGAGCGCGTCGCGGCCGTCGGCCGCCGTCTCGACCTCGAAACGCTCGTAGCGCAATGCGGTCGCGATGAGGTCAGTGATGTTGGCCTCGTCGTCGACCACCAGGATCCGGGTGTCCATCTCCCGAGCATCGTAGCCATCGGAGGCTGTGCGTTTCCTGTGAGCGCCGTCTTTGGAGGCTGTGAGCGCGTTTCCCAGCACCATCCCAGGCCCGGGCGATCCCGCGCCCCCGGGTGCCCCTACCTCGGGGCGCCGATGTGCCCCGCGTGCCCCCACCTCGGGGCGCGGATGTGCCCCGGGTAGGCTCCGGCCGTGGACCTTGCCGGAGTGCTGCTCGCGAACGCGCTTGCGATCATCGCGCTGATGAGTGTGGTGTGGTTGATCAGCGTGCCGCGACGGGACGTGTCGATCGTGGACATCGCCTGGGGGCCCGGCTTCGGGATGGTCGCCTGGTTCACCCTCGTCGTCGCCGACGGTGCCGACGCGCGCCGACTGCTGCTCGCCGCGCTGACATCGATCTGGGGCCTCCGCCTCGGCGCGTACCTCGCGTGGCGCAACCTCGGCAGGGGCGAGGATCGCCGCTACGCCGCGATGCGCGCGCACCGCCCCGGCTCGTTCTGGTGGTGGAGCCTCCCGTTCGTGTTCGGCGTCCAGGCCGTCCTGATGTGGATCGTGTCGCTGCCGATCCAGGCCGCCGGAGGGCAGCGACTGCCCGAAGGCCTGGTCGCCCTGGACGTGCTGGGCATCGTTCTGTGGTGCGTCGGATACTTCTTCGAGTCCGTCGGCGACGCGCAGCTCGCGCGATTCAAGGCCGACCCCGCGAACCGGGGCAAGGTGATGGACTCGGGCTTGTGGCGCTACACGCGTCACCCGAACTACTTCGGCGACTTCATGGTCTGGTGGGGGATCTACGCGATCGCTCTCGCGACCGGCGACGCGTGGTGGACGATCGTGGGGCCGATCACGATGAGCGTGCTGCTGATCAAGGGGACGGGCGCGGCGCTGCTCGAGAAGACGATCGGCGAGCGGCGGCCGGGATACGACCAGTACGTCCAGCGCACCAGCAGGTTCATTCCCCTGCCGCCGAAGCGAGCATCGGCGTGAAGCGCGCCGCCTACATCGTCCCGGGGTTCTCGCACAAGACTTCCGAGCCGCCGTACCAAGCCTTCGCGGAGGCGTTCGCCGTTCGCAGCATCGAGCCGGTGCTGATCGACATCGGCTGGCGCAGGCAGGGCATCCACGGCTATCTGCGCGAGGCGCGCGCCGCCGTGCTGGCGCGGCCGGCCGAGGAGCCGTACTTCTTCGGGTTCTCGATGGGGGCGATGTGCCTGCTCGGTATGGAGCCCGAGGTGATGCCGCGCGCTCAGATCCTGTGCTCGCTGATGGGGCTCTGGCGTGAGGACCAGCCGTATCAGCAGTGGTACATGCGCGCGTGGGCGTGGCGGATCTATCTCGGCCGGCGCAAGCCGTCGTACCCGTGGCGCGACGGCATGCCCCTGCCACGCACGATCTTCGTCTACGGCGAGCGCGAGGCGCGCATCATCCATCCTCGCGTTCGAGCAGCGCGCGACGACCGCTTCCCGGGATCGGAGACGGTCGTGGTGCCGGGGGCGCGGCACGCGATCGGGGAGCCGGCGTACGTGCGCGCGGTGGTGGGGTTGATCGCGACGCTCTAGGAATCCTTGGCGTCGTGGTCCCCTGTCATCGTGGCCGCGCCTCGCGCGCGCTGGTAGCATCCGCGCGCGATGGATATGACGATGAACGAAACGATGGATGTCGATGCACTCCTCAAGCTCGGCAAGCGTACTTTGCGGGCGAATGCCGACAACCTGAGCTGGACCGGGAACCTTCACAACGAGGCCTTCGATCTGCTCGAGATGGCCCTCGGCCACTATCCGGTGCAGGGGGAGGTACCGTCGGCGGCGACCCGTCGGAAGTTCCAGCGGCTGATCGAGCGGCGGGCCTCCGGCGAACCCCAGCCCTACATCCTGGGCTGGTGCGAGTTCGGCCCGCTCAAGATGAAGGTGAAGCAGGGCGGGTTCGTGCCTCGCACCACCAGCGAGTTCCTCTCGCAGCAGGCCGCGCGCAGGATCGCGCGGCGGCGGCGGCCGGTGGCGGTGGATCTGGCCACGGGGGTGGGGCCGGTCGCGCTGCTCGTCAAGAAGCTGGTCGGAGACGCGCAGGTCTACGGCGCGGACATCTCGCGCTCGGCGATCGCGCAAGCGCGCGCCAACGCCAAGGATCTCGGGCTCGACGTCACCTTCCGGGTCGGCGACCTGTTCGCGCCGCTGCCGGGTGCGCTGTGCGGCGAGATCGACGTGATCACGATGCATCCCCCCTATGTGGGCGCCGAGATCGTCGAGGACCTCCCCGCCGAGATCAAGGACTATGAGCCCCCGGAATCCCTGACCGACGGCTCGAACGACGGGCTCGGTCTGGTGCGCCGGGTGGTCGCGGAGGGACGCAACTGGCTGCGGTCCGACGGCTGGCTGATGTTCGAGGTTGAGCCACCGATCGCGCGGCCCGTCCGCACGCTGCTCACCCGAGGCGGCTACACCGACGTCAAGAGCACGACCGATCCGGAGCTGCCCATCACCCGGGTCGTCATCGGACGGAAGCCTTAGCCCGCGAACACGCGAACGAGCCGTGCGGATCGTCACTTGGAACGTCAACTCGATCAAGCAGCGCCTGCCGCGTCTGCTCGCGCTGCTCGACCGGGAGGCCCCCGACATCGTCTGCCTGCAGGAGACGAAATGCCCCGACGAGGCGTTCCCGCACGAGCAGCTCGCCGAGCGCGGCTACCACGCGGCGACCTACGGTCAGCGTGCCTATAACGGGGTCGCCGTCCTCTCGCGCGAGGCTCCGCTGTCGCTGGAGCGCGGCTTCACCGCCGACCCGACCCCCGACGAGGCTCGATTGCTCACCGCGCGCTACGACGCGCTGACGGTTATCTCCGCCTACGTGATCAACGGCCGCGCGATCGGCGATCCCGCCTACGAGCGCAAGCTCGCCTGGCTCGATGCGCTGCGCGCCTGGATCGCCGGGACGTTCTCGCCCGAGGAGCCCCTGGTGCTCGCCGGCGACTTCAACGTCGCGCCCGAGGCGCGCGACGTGCACGACCCAGCCGGGTGGGAAGGCTCGATCCACTTCTCCGAGCCTGAACGCACGCGCGTGCGTGCGCTGCTCGACTGGGGATTCGCCGATCTGCTGCGCCGGCACACGACCGACGGCGGCATCTTCACGTGGTGGGACTACCGCGCCGGCGCGTTCCACAAGGGTTGGGGGCTCCGGATCGATCTGATCTTGGGCACCGAGCCGCTCGCGGGACGCGTCGAAGAGGTGCGGGTCGACCGGAACGAGCGACGACCCAAGGCCGGCGAGGGCGCGCCGAGCGACCACGCGCCGGTCATCGCGACCTTGGCGGACTGAGCCGGCCGCTCACCGCGCGCCCGCGCCCTCCCGGATGCCCGAGAACAGGTCGGTCTCGAACCCGTCGCCGTCGTACACCGGGTCGACGAGGGACCGCGCGAGGCAGAAGTCCTCGAACCGGTACGCGGTCTGGGCCAGCTCCGGGGGCAGTCGCAGCCAGAACCAGTCGGGGGCGATCTGGGTGCGATGCGCGAGCAGCGACTCGCGTTTGCGCGCGACGTAGCTCGCGACGTCGATCCTGGTCCGCCAGCGTTCGTCGTGCCCGTCGGGGAACGCGTCGAGCCACTTCGCGACCGGGCTCTCGATGCCGGCCTGCTCGTAGGACTGATGCGCCAGCTCGAGCGCGCGCTTGGTGAAGCCGACGTAGTACAGCTTCAGCGGCTGCCACGGCTCGCCGGCGTCTGGATAGCGCTCGGGATCGGCGGCGGCATCGAAGGCAGCCACGCTGATGTCGTGCACGCGGAGATGGTCGGGGTGCGGGTACCGCTCCTGAGCATCGCTGTACGTGATGAGCACCTGCGGGCGTTCTTCTCGGATGACGGCGACCAGCTTCCCGACCGCATCGTCCAACTCGGCGTTCGCGAACGCGTGCGGGTGGGCGTTGGGCTCGGTGTCGGGCATCCCGGAGTCGCGATAGCCGAGCAGGTGGACCGCGTCGTAGCCCAGGATCTCGACGCTGCGCGCCAGCTCCTCGATGCGGATCTCGTGCAGTCGCGCGCGCGTCTCCGGCGTGTCCGCTGCGGGGTTGAGGATGTCGCCGGCCTCACCACCGGTCGCGGTCACCAGGACGTTACGCACGCCCTCATCCGCGTAGCGCGCGGTCACGCCGGCGCCCTTGGATGCCTCGTCGTCGGGGTGCGCGTGCACCTGCAGAAGGCACAGTCCGTTCCGGGTCATGTCGGCCACGTTACCCGCCCACGCGATGACGCGCGCGTCTCAGCCGGGCAGGTCGGATCCGCTCGCCTCGAGCAGCTCGCGCAACCCGGCCCGCGGCGGGCTGAACGCGTCGATGATCGTGCAGCCCTCGGGCCCACCGGTCGCGCCGTGCGGCGTCCCCGGCGGTGCGTGGTACGTGTCGCCGGCGCGCAGCTCGTAGGTCATCCCGCCGTCGGTGAAGGTGCAGGAGCCGCGCGCGATGTAGCCCATCTGCTCCTCGTCGTGTGTGTGGACCTCGGCGATGGCGCCGGGCTCGAGCACCACGACGTTGATGTTCAGACGCTCGCCCAGCAGCGGATGAAGGTGAACGCCGTCCGCCGCCGTCACACGCGGAAGCTCGCCGTCGCGCGCGACCCGCAACTCGCCGGAGCCGGATGCATCCGTGTTGAAATAGCCCACGGCGAGCGACCCTACTCGCCTCGCATCAGGACCGCCACCGACCGGGAGGGAACGTGGACGTCTCGATCATGATCGAAGGCCAGATGGGTCTGACCTGGGACCGTTGGCGCCGGATCGCGCTGCTGGTCGAGCAGCTCGGCTTCGCCGGCCTGTTCCGTTCGGATCACTTCGTGAACCCCGGCGCGCCGGACGATCATTCGCTGGAGATGAT
This sequence comes from Actinomycetota bacterium, assembly GCA_036397635.1. Classification (GTDB taxonomy): domain Bacteria; phylum Actinomycetota; class AC-67; order AC-67; family AC-67; genus DASWIP01. Next base: position 20,650 of record DASWIP010000081.1, read on the forward strand.
CACTTCGCTGGTCTGGCTGGCGGATCACACCGAGCGGATCCGATTCGGACCGCTGGTCGCCCCGTTCTCGTTCCGGGACCCGGTGATGCTCGCACGGCAGGCGGCGGCGATCGACGAGCTGTCGGATGGCCGGCTCGTGCTCGGCCTGGGTGCCGGTTGGATGGAGCGCGAGCACGACGCGTTCGGTTATCACCTCGGCGATCTGGACACCAGGTTCGCCCGGCTGGCCGAGGGGTTGGAAGTGGTATCGAGGCTGCTCGGCGCGCGGGAGCCGGTGTCGTTCGAAGGCTCGCACTATCGGTTGCGGGACGCGATGATCACGCCCCACCGGCGGCCGCCGATGTGCGTCGGGGGCGGGGGGCCGCGTCGCACCCTGCCGCTGGCAGCGCGATACGCCGACGAGTGGAACGCCGTCTACCTCCCGCCCGAGACCTACCGCGCGCGCGCCGCGCGGCTCGACGAGCTGCTCGTGGAACAGGGCCGCGAGCCGTCGGCGGTGCGCAAGACGATGATGACCGGTGTCGCGCCGGGCGCTTCGGACGCCGACGCCCGCGCCGCGCGCGGCCAGATCGCCGGCTCATCCGCACAGATGCGCGAGCAGCTCGCCGCCCTCGAGGCGGCCGGCTGCAGCGAGGTCATGCTGCAGTGGCTGGCGCTCGATGATCTGGATGGGCTGCGCGCGCTCGCCGACGCGCTGCTGTAAGGCCCGTGGCTCACGCGGCCACCGACGCGTAGCTGTACCGCGCGCGCTGCTGTACCGGTCCCCGCGGTACCGCCCCCCCGACACGGTCAATCTCCCCACGGCTGCAAGGGCACGCCGTGGAGCTGCTCGCGCATCCCCAGCTCGTAGGTCGCGCCGTGGGCGACCTTCAACGTCTCGGCCGGTCCATCGTCGCGTGACAGCTCGACCGTCATCCCGGCGATCGAGCAGTTGATCACATGATGCTCGGACCCGTCGGGGTCTCCGTAGCGCCATCCCACAGAACGCTGCAGCGGTGCCGCGACCACCAGCCGCGCGCGCGCGCCCTTCGCCGGCAACTCGATCTCGGCGCCGTCAACGCGCTCGCGCACCTTGGTGGCGCGCGCGCGCTCGATGCCGCCGAGCCGAAGGCGCGTGCCGTCCAGCGAAAGCACGCCGTTGGCGATCCACGGTGTGGTTGCCGGACCGATCTTGATCCGGCCGAGGACCACGTCCAGCCAGGAGCCGGATCGGCCGTCGAAGGATGCCGCGTGCAGCCAGATCCAGCGCTCGGCGTGCTCGGCGCCCCAGTTGTGGCCGAGCATCCCCGGCCATCCCCGCGCCTCGAGCGCGTGGTCGCCGATGCGCACGACCCCGTCGAACGACGCCAGCGGCATCGGTGAGATCGGCTTGGTTCGCGGGAGCTTCGCTCGATACATCCACGCGCGCGGCAGGTGATACAAGGGCTGCTCGTCGGACGAGAAGCGTAGGTCCCACGCCGCCTCGACGCCGTCGCGCGTGGCCGTGCCGAGCAGTCCCGTGGAACCCAGCGTCGCGTCGCCGATGGCGATCCACGCCGGCGCATCATGGTTCGGTACAGCCTCTGCAGCCTTCAGCGCGACCGGGCCGTTACGGTCGAACATCGCGACCCACAGCGAGCCCGCAGGCGGCGCGTCCCGCCGGCGCATGACGGTGTAGCGGATCCAGAATCCGCGCGGAGTATCCGGATCGTGCGCCTTGACGTAGAAACTTTCGTATCCGGTCTCGAAGCCGCCGTAGCGCGCGCGTGTCGGGTCGATGTCCATGGCTCCTCCCCGGCGCGCATCCTAACGCGCCCCGTTTCGTCGATCGGGGGATGGGCACGATCCGGGTCGAGACGGCGACCGTCGTGTTCGGACGTGAGCGCGGAGGGATCGCAGTGGTATCGTGCCGCCGATGACCGACGACGCCAGCGCTCACGTTCAGATCCGCGCGCTCGAGCATCACGCCGGCGACGCTACCAAACCGCGTTATCGCTATGCCGTCGAGACCCGCGACCGGGCCGGTCCCGCGTACAAGGCCGGCGTCTTCTCCGACGATGTGGTGTGGATCCAGCTTCGAGGCGGGTTGATGGTCGCGCGCGCGCGCGTCAAGATCGCCTGGAAGGGCGAGTACTCGCGCATCGACGAGATCCGCCGCCGCACTCCCGGCTGGGGCATCCCGGAGTCGTTCTGGGAAGGAAGGCCGCGCGCCGGCTACGCGATCGTGGCCGAGCTGCTCGACGAACGGTGGATCGAGCCGTACTGGGCGGGGCCCCGCACGTACTCCTACGAATGGATCGTGCTCGAGAACGACGCCAAGCGCTCGACGTGGCTGGACAAGAGGGAGCCACCGCGCTCGCGCGACTCGCTGCTGGGTGACTTCGAGCGCGCGCGCGCTTCCGGGTTCGCGTCCACACGCACGACCTGATCGTGGAGTGGTCGCTGCTCGCGCGTCAGCAGCGTTAGGATGCTTCCACGCTGGGATCGAGGAGGGCACCGATGACCGTCGAGCGAGCAGCGCCTGATCGGAACCTGGCGCTGGACCTGGTTCGGACCACAGAGGCGGCCGCGCTCGCCGCCGCGCGCTGGTCCGGCCGCGGGGAGAAGAAGGCGGCAGACCAAGCGGCCGTCGATGCGATGCGCCTGATGTTCAACTCGATCCCGCTGGACGGCATCGTCGTGATCGGTGAGGGCGAGAAGGATGAAGCGCCGATGTTGTTCAACGGCGAGCACCTCGGGACCGGCGAGCTTCCTGCCGTGGACATCGCCGTCGATCCGATCGACGGAACCACGCTGCTCAGCAGAGGTCAGGGCGACGCGCTCGCGGTCGTCGCCGCATCGGAGCGTGGAACCATGTTCGATCCCGGCCCGTGCATGTACATGGAGAAGATCGCGGCGGGACCTCTGGGCGGGAGCGCGTTGGATCTGGACGCCTCGATCGAGGACAACGTCCGCAACGTCGCGAAGGCGCGCAGCATGGATCCGCAGGACATCACGGTCACGATCCTGGATCGCGAGCGCAACCAGGACGCGATCGATCGGGTGCGTGCGATGGGGTCGCGTGTTCGTTTGATCGAGCACGGCGACATCGCCGGCGCGATCAGCGCGGCGATGGAGGGCACCGGCGTCGACGTGCTGTACGGCATCGGCGGCACGCCGGAGGGCGTGACCTCAGCGGCGGCACTGAGATGTATAGGGGGCACGATCCTCGGTCGCTTGTGGCCCCGCAACGACGAGGAGCGTGCCGCAGCGATCGAGCAGGGATACGACCTGTCGCGCGTGCTGACCACCGACGACCTGGTCGCAGGCGACAACGTGTTCTTCGCGGCGACCGGCCTGACCGATGGTCCGCTGCTCCAAGGTGTTCGCTATCTCCCCGGGGGTGCGACGACCGAGTCGATCGTGATGCGCTCGCGCTCGGGCACGATCCGCCGGATCGCATCGCGCCACCGCTGGGAGAAGCTGACCAAGATCTCGAACGTGGAATACCGCGACTGACCTCCCGAAGTGCTTTGACATCCGCGGGGGACTCCGTAGGATGCGCGGGACCTTCCCCAGCTTCCAGCCTTGCAGAGAAGCACGCTGTTGGTTCGCACACGAGGGAGGATCCCCCTGCGACGATCTCGTGTCGTCATGGTCGCGCTGCTCACGTTCGCGGCGAATCTCGCGGCGGCACCCGCGGCCCTCGCGGATGCGGAGTCCGACTTCGTCGGCCGGATCAACGCCGAGCGGCGCGACAGGGGGCTGCGCTCGCTCCAGGTCCGCGGCGATCTGGCGGCTGCGGCCGAGCGGCACAGCGCGCGCATGGCCCGTGACGGCCGCATCTACCACAACCCTTCGCTACGCTCGGAGGTGAGCGGCTGGACCGTCATCGGCGAGAACGTCGGGCGCGGCTCCAGCGTCGGCCAGATCCATCGTGCGTTCATGAGCTCGTCGTCGCATCGCGCGGTGATCCTCAACGCGAAGTACAACCAGATCGGCGTCGGCGTGACCCTGCGGGGAGGCACCATGTACGTCTCACAGATCTTCGTCCGCCGTGGCACGACCTCGACGCCCACGACCTCGCGCACGCCCCGGCGGGCAACGCGCGCCGCACGGCCGGCCGTTGTGGCGTCACCGCGGGCCGATCCGCCGAGGCGCCCCGTTCGTGAGGAGGCGCAGACCGTCGCGCTGCTCGTGCGGATGATGCGGCAGGACGCCGATCTGCCGCCGGCTCCTCCGCCGCCCGAGCGACCCTAGCCGCGCTGTGAAGATCGGCGGTTGAGCCACAGGCCGATCGCGACGCCGGCCGAGAACAGCCCGGCTGCGGCGATCGTGGAGGGGATGCCGATCAGAAGCGCGCGACGCCGCGAGCGCAGCTCGTGGACTGGCCAGCCGCGCGCGCGCGCGAGGCGACGCAGCTCGTGGTCCGGGTTGACCGCGTGCGGCTCGCCGACCGATTCCAGCAGGGGCATGTCGTTGATCGAGTCCGAGTACGCGTGCGACTCGCGCAGATCGATCGACCGATCGGCGGCCAGGCGCTCGACCGCCTTGGCCTTCTCGGGCCCGTGGAGCAGCTCGCCTGCCAGCCGCCCCGTGTATATACCTGAGTCGTCGAGCTCGGAACGTGTGCCGAGCCCGCCGGTCATCCCGAGGCCCTCAGCGATCACCTCGGCGAGCTCCTGCGGCGCCGCGGTGATCAGCCAGGTCTCGTCGCCGAGCTTGTGATGGTGCTCGATCACGCGTGCGATGTCCTCGTACACGCGCGGCAGGATGCGCTCCTGTGCGATCTCACGCCCGAGCTGGCGCAGCTCGTCCTGGTGGCGTCCCTTCACGAATCCGAACGCGGCCTCCTGGATGTCGTCGACCTCGCCCATGCGCTCGCGACCGAGCGCGACGAACAGGAACTGCGTCCAGGCAAACTTCGCGATGTGGCGCGCGCGCAGGAAGTCCCGCTCGTACAGGCCGCGTGCGAGCAGGAACAGGCTCGAGCCGGGGATCAGCGTCTTGTCGAGGTCGAAGAACGCCGCGCGGTTCATGCGCGAGAGTCTAGCGGGTCATGCGCGAGAGTCGAGCGGGGGCTGCGCGGAGCCCTACTCGAGCGGCCGGATGATCAGCTGGGTCAGCGCGCCGGTGAAGACCGCTTCGGCGTGACCGGTCGCGTCCTCGGCGTGGGTCTCGCTGAGGAAGGTCGCGTACAGCGTGGCCGGCAGCGCGTCCAGGTCCGCGGCGAACACGAACGGACCGCTCCGGGTGTGCCCGCCGCAACCGTCGCCGGCGCACGACGCACTCACGATCGTTTGCCATCCGCCTTCGACGCTATCGTCCCCGAGCCGCACCTGAAGGCTCGCGGAGAGGCCGGTCCCCGAGCCGGATGCCGTCGCCGATGCCTCGCCGTCGAAGATCGCGATCACCTGTGCCGGCTGTCCGGCGAGCAGCGGGAGGACCTCGCCGAGGTTCCACTGCCGGTACTCGGAGCGTCCGTGCAGCGAGCAACCGGTCACCGTGACGCCGGCAGACAGCGGCTGGAAGGTGCTGGTCGCCGGATCCGAGGCGGTCGCCGGCACGCCGGCGTCGCCGATCTCGCAAGGAAGCCTGAGGGCCGAGAGGCCCGTCACCTGTTCGGTGAACGGCGGGACGAACAGCACTGCGACACCCTGCGCCTGCGCAGCCGGCATCGCCGCGCTCGCCGTGAGCGCCGCAACGATGATCCCAAACGTGATCTTTCGCATCCAGATCTCCGCACGTGGTGCCCGTGGTAACAATCGAACCGGACGTTCGGTGACGTTCCGGGCGTTCCACTCGTCCTGCTGTCGATACAACGAGCGTACGGACCGCCACGGAGCGTGGCTATAGTCCGTTCGTGCCGGTTCACGGTAGACCGTCTTACCCGCGCTCGATCGACCACTGTTCGATCGACAACCGTTCAATCGACAACCGGCAGCCGCAACCACGAGAGATCAACCATGTGGATGTTGGGCTTCACGATCGTCAGGTGGTTCGGGGTGTCCGCCGAGTAGATGTCCAGCCGCAACCGATGGCCCACCGCGAAGGTCTTCGCCACGGGCCAGATCTCGATGTCGTAGGAACGCTGCTCGCCCGCGATCGGCGGATCCAGCGCGGCCGCGGTGTGGAGATGGAACGGCGCCATCAGCGTGCCGTCGATGTAAACGCTCTGCTCCGGGTCGTAGGCCCGGTGGGATGCACGCAGGTACCCCTGGGTCACCAGCCGCACCGAGCCGTCCGGCGCGACATCCGCAAGCTTCACCACGAAGTCGGTGTCCAGCCACGACGGCGTGATCCCGGCGATCCCACCGGTGCCCTCGGGATCCACGGCGCCGGCGTCGAGGCCTTGAACCGCGACGTTGAGCGTCAGCCCGATCGGACCGGCGATCGACAGCGGTTCCCCGAGCGTTGCGCTCTGGTAGGTCAGCCCCTTCCCTGAGTCGAGGCGCTGATCGTGCTGGGGGTGCGGTGTCCCCGCCGCGTTATCCCAGCGCGACAGGATCTCGGCGATGCCCGCGCTCTGGTTGGAGGCGTAGATCCGAGGCTCGTCCGGCGTGATGCCGACGCACACATCGTTGCAACGTGTCATCCCCCCTGCGTTATCCAGACGCCACGTCGCGGGCTCCGCCTCCGAGGGGGGCCAGGAGGAGGTGGTGTGCCAGGCACCATCAGACGCGCTCTGCGCGTTGATGGTGCCGGTCGTCATTTGGAAGTAGCGCACGCGTGGTTCGGAGAACCACGCGGGCGCGGTCGCCCCGCTCGCCTCGCCCTCCAGCCAGTACAGGTACCAGTCCGCGAGCTGCTCGCGGAAACCCTGATCCGGCGTGATGAAGTGCGTGCCCGAGTGGTTCCACGGGCCGACGATCAAGAAGTTCGGCCCGCGGTCGCCGAGTTGCTGCTCGAGCTCGTGCGCGCGCTGGAACGTCAGCAGCTGCCCGCGTGTGAACGCGTCGAACCAGCCCGCGAGGTGAAGCGCCGGCACCCTCATGTTCTCGATGCGCGGTAGCGCGCTCGAGTCCTCGTAGAGCTTCTGCGTGAAGGCGGGATCCGAGTCGTCGCTCGTGTACTCGGCGTCTGCGAACGGCTCGGTCAGATAGGGCACCATCATCGGGTCGTTGTTGCTCAGGTGATCGAGCCACGCGGCTTGCCCCGCCGGCGTGTCGATATCAGTCGGGGGTTGCAGGTAGTACGCGCTGGTGCCGCTGGACCAGATCAGCCCGAACGACCCGATCACCTGTCCGCCGTGGTAGACGATGTCGCGGTACAGGTCACCGTACGCGCGCTGCGGTGCGATCGCGGCGAGGTGCGGCGGCGCGGCGGGCACGTCGCCCTGAGCGGTCTCGGGCAGGCTCGCGACCAGGTACTGGATGATCCCCGAGTACGAGCCGCCGTACATCCCCACGGTGTCCTCGCACAGCGGCGCGTCGTCGGGACCCACCGCCTGGGTCGCCGCCCACTCGACCCACGCGGCCGCGTCGGCCTGCTCGCGCACGCTGAACACGATGTCGTACTCGCCTTCGGAGCCGCCGGTGCCGCGCGCGTCCACCTCGATCAGTGCGATGCCTTGCGCCGGCAGGAAGCTCGCGCCTTCCGAGTAGCGCGACTCCTTGCGGTACGGGGTCACCTCGACTACGCACGGGTACAAGTCGTCGCCGTCGGCATCCTCGATGGTCGGCACATACACATCGGCGGTCATCACGACGCCGTCGTCCATCGCGACGCGCACGTCGGTCATCTTGACGTAGTGGTTGTCGGCGCGCGCGACGCCCAGCACGGACACGGCCAGCGCGACGACGAGCA
>DASWIP010000082.1:0-28445 GCA_036397635.1 Actinomycetota bacterium
CTTGCGCGCGCGCCGCGGCTTGCGGCTACGCGGGAACAGCGAACGGTAGAAGATTTCCACAGCACACCCCACATGGTTGCTCGTACCTTCAGAGCAGAAGAACGAGGGGCGAAGCTACCGGTTTCACAACATCTGCCGTCCGTTTCGTGCCCGGACGCTCTGTTCGCCCCGCCTCGGTTCGGACATGACGCAAGCTAGCGGGCACGGAACCGGGGAACTGTTGCGATGAAGTTTCCGAAGTGCCGGAAGTGTCGGTATCTAGCGGCCGACACCCTCGTAGCGGAACCCGATCTGACGCAGCACATGGGGGTCGAGCAGGTTTCGCGCGTCGATGATGACCGGCGCGCGCATCACCTCGGCGAGCCGATGGAAGTCGAGCCAGCGGAACTCGTTCCATTCGGTCAGCAGCACGACCGCGTCCGCGCCCTCCGCGGCCTCGATCGCGCCCGACGCGTGCTCGATGCCGAGCTGCTCGTAGATGGTCTCGGAGACGACGGGGTCGTAGCCGCGCATCCGTGCGCCGCGCGCGCGCAGCAGCTCGACGATCTCACGGGCGGGCGCGTCGCGCGTGTCATCGGTGTTGGGCTTGAAGGCGATCCCCCACAGCGCGATGAGCTTGCCATCGAGGTCCCCGGCCAGCCGCTCGACCTTGCGGACGATCTGGCGGCGCTGCTCGTCGTTGACGTCGAGCACGCCGCGGAGCAACTGGAAGTCGTACCCGTTGCCGGCGGCCAGGGCGATCAACGCTTTCGAGTCCTTCGGCAGGCAGGAGCCGCCGAACCCCGGGCCCGGCTTGAGGAACTCGAACCCGATGCGCGCGTCGTATCCCATCCCGAGCGCGACGTCCTTGACGTCGGCGCCGACGGCGTCGCAGATGGCCGCGATCGCGTTGATGAAGCTGATCTTGGTCGCCAGGAACGTGTTCGACGCGTATTTGATCATCTCGGCGCTGGCCGGGTCGGTGACGATCACCGGCGCGCCCAGCGGCCGGTACAGCTCGGTCAGCACCCCGGCCGCGCGCTCGGAAGTGGTGCCGATCACCACCCGGTCGGGATGCATGAAGTCGAACACCGCGGAGCCTTCGCGCAGGAACTCCGGGTTCGAGCACACGTCGAACTCGATCTGCGCGGCCAATCGCTGGGCGATGATCCGATCGACGATCACCGACGAACCGACGGGCACGGTCGACTTGTTCACGATCACGGTGTAGTCGGCGATGTGCGAGGCGAGATCGGCCGCGACCTGCTCGACACGAGACAGGTCGGCCGAACCGTCCTCGGCGGGCGGCGTCTGCACGCAGATGAACGCGACCTGCGCGCCGCGGATCGCCTCGGCCAGCGAGGTCGTGAACCGCAGCCGGCCCGATTCGACGCCGCGCGCGACCACCTCGTCGAGCCCCGGCTCGTGGATCGGGATCTGTCCTGCGGCGAGCTTCGCGACCTTCTCCGCGTCGATGTCGACGCATGCGACCTCGTTGCCGAGGTCGGCCAGGCACGAGCCGGTGACCAGGCCCACGTACCCCGTGCCGATGATCGCGACCTTCATCGCGGCAGCTTCTGCCCTTCGACTTCCAGATCGTGCTTGACCATACGGCGCACCAGCTCCTCCAGCGTCACTCTCGGCTCCCAGCCGAGCTTCGTGCGTGCTTTCGACGCGTCCCCGATCAGCTCGTCCACCTCGGCCGGCCGCATGTATCGGGGATCCTGCCGCACGTACGCGCTCCAGTCATCGACGCCGATCTCGCGGAACGCGATGTCCAGGAACTCGCGCACCGTGTGAGCCTGGCCCGTGGCGAGCACGTAGTCCTCGGGCTCGTCCTGCTGGAGCATCAGCCACATGCCTTCCACGAAATCGCCGGCGTAGCCCCAGTCGCGCGCGGAATCGAGATTGCCAAGCGCCAGATCCTGCTGCAAGCCGAGCTTGATGCGCGCTACCGACGAGGAGATCTTGCGCGTGACGAACTCGTGACCTCGACGCTCCGATTCATGGTTAAACGAGATACCACTGCACGCGTGGATGCCGTAAGACTCGCGGTAGTTGATGGTCATGAAATGCGCGTACACCTTCGCGACGCCGTAAGGGCTGCGCGGATGGAACGGCGTCAGCTCGTTCTGCGGCACCTCGCGAACCTTGCCGAACATCTCCGATGACGACGCCTGATAGAAGCGCATCCGCCGGTTGCCCTGATCGACGATGCGGATCGCCTCCAGCAGACGCAGCGCCCCGAGGCCGGTGATGTTGCCCGTCAACTCCGGCTGCGTGAACGACAGCGCCACGAAGCTGATCGCGCCCAGGTTGTAGACCTCGTCGGGCTGGCAGTACTCCAAGGCCGCGATCAGTGACGACATGTCGGTGAGGTCGCCCTCGATCAGCTCGACAGCGGGGAGGAGCTGCTCGACGATCGCGCGCTTCGGGTTCGCCTGCCCACGCAACAGGCCGTACACCTGATAACCCTTGCCCAGAAGGAACTCGGCGAGATACGTGCCGTCCTGGCCGGTGATCCCGGTGACCAGCGCGCGCCTTTGGGTCATCGCGCGCAAATCTAGCACGCGGTCCGATCGACGCCGGGCGCCTCGGCCGGATGACACCGTTCGAGCAGCTCTGCCCGATCCACCTGCCGCACGCGGCAAGGCGAGCGGTGTGTGTCTACGCCAGCACTTCGCCGGTGATCTTCGCGCCGACCGGCGCGCGCGCGCCGCGGCCGAGGATGCTATCGCGAACGACCGCGCCCACCCCGATCCGCACATCGTCGTGCAGCACCGATCCTTGCACGAGCGCGCGCCCGCCGACCAGCACGTTCGAACCGAGGCAGGAGCCCGGTCCGACGACCGCGCCGGGGCCGATGAGCACGGGCCTGGACACGATCGACGGGGCCCGAACCACGCCGTGCTCGAACGGCCGATCCGTCCCGAGCAGCTCGCCGGCGACCTCAACCTTGATCCGGCCCTCCAGCACGTCCAGGTGCGCCTGCCGGTAACGCTCCGGGGTTCCGATGTCCAGCCAGTACGCATCCGACGAGTAGCCGAACAGCGGCTCACCCGCGGCGAGCAGCGACGGGAACACCTGCGTCTCGAACATCCAGAACTCCCCCGCCGGGACGTCGGCGAGCGCGCGCGGCTCCAGCACGTAGGTCCCCGCGTTGATCAGCCCGGGCACAGGATCGGCCGGTTTCTCGCGGAAGTCGAGGATCCGTCCGGACGGGTCGAGCGGCACCAAACCGTATGGGCGCGCGTCGGTGACCGGCGTCAGCGCGATCGTCAGCAGCGATCCTTGCTCCCGGTGCCATGCGAGCAGCGACGACAGATCCAGGTCGGTGAGTATGTCGCTGTTGAGCACCAGGAAGGTGTCGTCGAGCTGCTCGAGCATGCTCCGCACCGCACCCGCCGTCCCGAGCGGTTTCTCCTCCGTCGAGATCTCGAGCGTGAGGCCGAGACCTGCGACCTCCTCGATGAACGCCCTGAAGTCCTCCGCGAGATAGCCGGTCAGGAGAACCGTCTCAGTGATCCCGTGCTGCGCGAGCAGGCGAAGCTGATGCTCGAGGAAGGGTCGGTTGGCGACCGGCAGGAGCGACTTGGGAACGGTGTCGGTCAACGGCCGCATCCGCGTCCCGAGCCCGCCGGCCAAGATGAGCGCTTTCATGCGAGCAGCTCCCGCATCGTCCGTTCGAGCGCGTCCTCCCACGGCGGCATGTCGTCGAACCCCGCCTTGCGCCACGCCTTCCCTTCCAGCGGCGCGAACGCAGGGCGGCGCGCGGGACGCGGTGGCATATCCGCCGTCGTCACCTCGCGCACCAACGCCGGATCCAGGCCGGCGTGACGCAGGATCTCGCGCGCGAACGTCGCGCGCGATACCTCGCCGCGGTTGGCGACGTGATAGAGGCCGGTGGCGCGCGCCTCGGCCAGATCGACGAGCGCCGGTGCAAGATCGAGCGCCGAGGTCGGCGAGCCCACCTGGTCGCCCACCACGTCGAGCGGCCCGGCCTCTGCGTTGCGCAGGATCGCGGTGACGAAGTTCGACGGGGACTCCCCGGACGCGATCCGTGGCGCGTACAGCCACGCAGTGCGCGCGATCGCGACGCGTCCGCTCAACTCGAGCGCGAGCTGCTCGCTCTCGAGCTTCGCGGCGCCGTAGACCTGCAGCGGACCGGTCTCGTCGGTCTCGTCGTACGCGCGCCCGGCCTCGCCGTCGAAGACGAAATCGGTGCTCACCACGATCACCAGCGCGCGGAAGGCGCCCAGCACGACGTTGCGGGTCCCCTCCACGATCACGCGGCGCGCGCGCGGAGGATCCAGCTCACACCCGTCCACGTCGGTCCACGCGGCGGCGTGGATCACGGCATCGGGACCGGCCGAACGCAGCACGCCTTCGGTCGCCAGCGGGTCGGTCACGTCCATGTGCTCCAGGTCGAGCAGCACCGCCTCGTGGCCGCGCTGCTCGAGCACGGGCGCCAGCGCTGTTCCGAGCTGGCCGCTCCCACCGGTCACCAGGATGCGCATACGTCTACCCGGGGCTGGGTGAGGGGGACGCTGAGGCTTCGCGCGCAGCAACATCCGCGCCGAGGGTGACCACGACGTCGGCCGGCAGGTCCCTGGTCACGGCCTTCACTTCTGCGTTGGGGTACTCCGCCTTGATCAGCCCGACCTTGAGGTCGCCCTCGCCCTTCACGTACTGGATCACCGTGCGCTCGAACTTCGATGACGCATCCCCGGTCGAGATCACGTCGAACCCCACGTTCTCGAGCCGGACCTTCTGACGTCCGGCGAGGCCTGCGACAGTCGTCCCGTTGAGCAGCTTGACCGTGACATCCTCAGGCGTGGGAAGGGACGCCGCGGTCTTGCCGTACGGCGGGAGCTTGGTGCCATCGCGGATTGCTCGGAACAGCCGCGTGGCCTCGGGATCATCCTGGATCAGATACGAGACCCCTCCGATGTGCTGGGGGAATGCCGGCACGGTCCTGAAGTCGACGGCGCGGCTATTCCCGGAAAGCTTGTGGGCGACCGCGATCGAAGCGCGGAGATCGAGGCCACCCGACAGTACGACACCTTTCTTCAGCGAATTCGCCAGATCAGCGACGCTTGGCAGGTTGATCAGGAATCCGCTGCTCTTCACCTTGCCCATCAGGGCTCGGATGAATTGCTGCTGGCGCTCGACACGGCCTATGTCGGCACGCGGATCGATCGAGCGGGTGCGCACCCAGGCCAAAGCCATGTTGCCGTCCATGTTGTAGCAGCCCGCCTTCGGGATCTTCAGTCCAGCTTTCGGGTCGTTGTACGCCTTCTTGACGCAGACACGCACACCATCGACGGCTTCGACGATATCGCGGAAGCCGACGTAGTTGATCGCGACGTAATGATGGATGCTTACTCCGGTGATCTTCTTGATGGTCTTTATAACGAGATTGTGGTTCTCAGACCCGTTGCACGAATACGCCGAGTTGATCTTCTGGACACCGCAGCCGGGGATCTCGACACGCAGGTCACGTGGAAAGCTGAGCAGCACTGCCTTCTTCGCTTTCGGGCTGATGTGAAGCAGGAGGATCGTGTCTGTCAGCTGACCTCCGCTGCCCTTGAACTGTCGCTTCTTGCGTTCTTTCTCGCTCAGCACGTCACGACGGTCGCTGCCAAGGATCAGCACGTTCACAGCCTCGTCGGGAAGAAGCTCGTCGACGATGATCCCATGGTCCACCGCTTCGCCGAGCTTGTCGTTGACGTAGCTGTACAGCCACAGGCCCGTTCCCAAGACGGCGATCAGCAGGACGATCAGGCCCGTCATGCCGAGGCGCAGCACGCGGCGCGCGCGCGGATGCCGTTTCCGCGCGCGTCTGGGGACGTCGAGATTCTTAAGGCCGTCGTACATGGGAGGTGTCCCTGAGTCTACCCATTAGGGAGCCTCGTCACTGGACGAACGGACCTCTCCGGCGCGGCGCTGGGCCCTGATCGCTTCCTTGCGCGCCAGCCGGTGCTGGCGGCGGATCTTGGCCTCGTCCATGCGACGCTTCTCCTCCGGCGCCTCGGGGACCAACGGCGGGACCGGCCGGGGCTTGCCCTCGGCATCCAGTGCCACGAACACCAGGTACGCGGTCGAGACGTGCCGGCGCTCGCCCGTGCGGGCGTTCTCGGCTTCGACCCTGACCCCGATCTCCATCGAGGTGCGCCCGACGTCGTTGACCTGCGCGAGCAGCGTCACCACCTCGCCGAGATACACGGGCTCGATGAAGCTCATCTCGTCCATCGAGGCGGTCACCACCCGGCCGCCGCAGTGCCGCACCGCTGCGATCCCGGCCGCGGTGTCCACCAGCTTCATGATCACGCCGCCGTGCACGTTTCCCGACAGGTTGCCGTCGCCGATCTCCATCACCTCGGACAGGATCGTGCGCGAACGGCTCGGCGTTTTCGGCTCGAGCGTCATGCCGCGCTCGCTCCGTGCGCGGCCGCCACGACGTCGGCGATATCGGCCACGATGCGGGTCAGGTCGTAGTCCGCGGGCGTGTAGACGCGCGCGACACCCGCCTCGCGAAGCACGCGCGCATCCTCCTCGGGGATGATCCCTCCGACCACGACCGGGACCCGCTGCGGATCCACGCCTCGCGCGCGCATCTCGCGCAGTACTTCCGGTACCAGCAGCACGTGCCCTCCAGACAGGATCGACAGCCCGATCACGTGCACGTCCTCGTCGGCAGCGGCCTGGGCGATCATCGCCGGGGTCAAGCGGATCCCCGAGTAGACGACCTCGTAGCCGGCGTCGCGCGCGCGCACGGCTACCTGCTCGGCCCCGTTCGAGTGCCCGTCCAGGCCGGGCTTGCCGACCAGCATCCGGAGCTTGCGCGCGCCGATCGCCTGGGCGACGGCGTCCACGCGGGCGCGCGCCTCACGTAACGCGTCGTGCGGGTGGGCCGCCTGCGCGGCCTGCGAGACACCGGTCGGCGCGCGGAACTCGCCGAAGACCTCGCGAAGCGCGTCGGCCCACTCGCCTGTGCTCACGCCTGCGCGCGCGCACGCGATCGAGTAAGGAACCAGGTTCTCGTCGGTTGCCGCCGCAGCCCGCAGGTCGTCGAGCGCGCGGGCGGCGGCCGCGGCGTCGCGCGCGCGCCGGGATCCCTCCAGCGCCTCGATCTGACGCTTCTCCGCCTCGGGATCGGGCGGCTCGATATGCACGCCCTGCGCCAGCGGCGACGGCTCGGTCTCGGTGAACGCGTTCACCCCGACCACGGTCGTCTCGCCCGACTCGATGCGCCGCTGCCGCTCCGCGAGCGAGCGCACCAGACCGGACTTCATGTACTCGATGGCCTCCAGCGACCCACCCCGCTCGAGCACCTTGTTCAGCTCGTCCCAGGCGGCGTCGGCGATCTCGGTGGTCTTGGCTTCCACCACCGTCGATCCCGCGAGCAGGTCGTCGTATTCCAGCAGGTCGGTCTCGTGGGCAAGGATCTGTTGCAGCCGCAGCGACCACTGCTGGTCCCACGGCCTCGGCAGGCCCAGCGCCTCGTTCCACGCCGGGAGCTGGAGCGAGCGGGCGCGTGCGTCCTTCGACAGCGTCACGGCAAGAGCCTCGAGCAGGATGCGGTAGGGGTTGTTCTCGGGCTGCAGCGCCGTCAGGCCCAGGGAGTTGACCTGCACGCCGTAGCGGAAGCGTCGGTAGCGCGGATCGTCGACGCCGTAGCGCTCGCGCGTGATGCGATCCCACAAACGAGTGAATGCCCGCATCTTGCAGGTCTCCTCGATGAATCGGACGCCGGCATTGCAGAAGAACGAGATGCGCCCGACCACCCGGCCGAAGTCGTCGTCGCCGATCCGGCCCGAGGCGCGCACCCCATCGAGCACCGCGACAGCGTTGGCGATGGTGTACGCAACCTCCTGATGTGGCTCGGCGCCGGCCTCTTGAAGGTGGTACGAGCAGACGTTGATCGGGTTCCATTTCGGGATCTCGGCCGAGCAGAACGTCACCATGTCGGTGATCAGCCGCATCGAGGGCTGCGGCGGGAAGATGTGCGTGCCGCGCGATAGGTACTCCTTGAGGATGTCGTTCTGGGTGGTCCCCTGCAGCGCCGTACGCGCGGCCCCTTGCTCCTCGGCGACGGTGACATACAGCGCGAGCAGCCACATCGCGGTCGCGTTGATGGTCATCGAGGTGTTCATCTGCTCGAGCGGGATCCCCTCGAGCAGCTCGCGCATATCCCCGATCGAGCTGATCGGCACACCCACCTTCCCCACCTCGCCGACGGCCATGGCCGCGTCGGGGTCGTATCCGCACTGGGTGGGCAGATCGAAGGCCACGCTGAGGCCGGTCTGGCCCTTGGCGAGGTTGCGCTTGTACAGCTCGTTGGACGCGCGCGCGGAGGTATGCCCGGCGTAGGTCCGCAGCAGCCAGGGTTTGTCCTTGGGATGATTCACGCCCATCTCCCTAGATTCTCGCCGCCCACAAGCCGCCGTGCGAATCACGCGGAGATGCCGGCGCCCCGGGCTTCGCCCGGGGCGCCTCGTTGCTCTGTCTCCCTCGGCCCGAGGCGACCGGTTAGCTGATCGAGAGACGGAACAGGCCGTTCGCGCCGCCGAACATGGTCACGATCGCGAATCGCGAGCCTGCCGGAACGACCCCCGACTCGTTGCCGAGCCGCCCGAACGAGGGCGGGTCCATCGGGGTGGGGTTCTCTCCGCCGAGGGCGCTCTCACCCTCACAGGAACCGAGGCTCTGGTACCAGGCGACGTCGAAATCGATCCCCGCCGGCAAGCCCGTTTGATCGGTGAGCGTGAACGGCCGGCCGCTGTCGCTGGTGTTGATGCCGATCACGAAGCCGAACCGACCGGTTGTCCCGTCTTGGTTCAAGCTCGGGTCGACCAGGTAGATGCAGCGAACGTGCCGCGAAACTTGGGTCTTGTAGCAGCCGGGCGCGCTCGGGCACCCGGCGGCACCCTGCAGGCCGGTGGCCCCGGTGGGCAGCACGATGGTCGCGTTGATGGCGCGCGCAGCCTGCGCGGGCATCGAGACGGCCGCGACCGCGGCGAGCGCGACCCCAGCCAGGAAGATCCTTCGCATGACTCCCCCTCCGTTCAGCAAGACGGCCCCTCGCCGTCCGGAAGGGGTTTTCGCCCCGGACCGCGCCGAGTCCTTCTTGGACGTCGGTGTGGACTGGGTCGGAGTTGGGGCCGGGTCCGGCTAGCCGGCCGGGGCCTCCATGAAGTCGAGTCGCTCATCGAGACGGGTCACGGTGAAGATGCGCTGGATCGGCGCCGGCCCCGGGATCAGATACAGCCTCCGGCCCTCGGTGGCCAGCCGCTGGTGTGCCGAAACGATGATCCGTAGACCGGAGGAGTCCATGAAAGAGAGACCGCGCAGGTCGATCACGATGCGAGCGGGATCCTCCTGCTCGATTGCCCGCAGCTCACGTTCCACCTTCGGGGCCTCCGAGATATCGAACTCGCCGGTCAGCGCGACCTGGACGCCGTCGGCGTCGCGCGTCGTCGTGACATCCAGACTCATCCCAACTCCCCTCTTACCCCCGTCGGATCGGGCGCAGGCCCGACGCGGGCGATCACGAACGCCGCATCGTCGATCGGCCCGTCCAGCGGCCGGGCCCGCTCTATCTCATCGGCACACCGTGTGATGGGCTGATCAAGTGTGAATGCGAGCGCCTTCCGTATCTGCTCTTCGGGGCGAGCGAGCCGCTCATCCAGCGCTCCATCGGTGAACAAGACGAAAGTGTCCCCGGGGCACAGCGACGTCTCGACGTCGGCCAGCGTTGGATCGGGGAACGCGCCGAGCAGCGTGCCGCTGGCTCCGACGGAGTCCACCTCGCCGCTCTCGGCGCGCGCGATCAGGGGCAGCGGGTGGCCCCCGCTGCAGACCGTGAGACGAGCACCCTCGATCCCCGGTTGGACCAACGCCATCACCACGGTGCAGAACCGATCGACGCCGTCTCGAAGGATCACGTCGTTGAGGGTGCGCAGGACCTTGCTCGGCGTTGGCCGGCGCAACGCCGCCGCGCGGATGGTGTGCCGGGCAAGTCCCGTCAACGTCGAGGCCTCGACCCCCTTGCCGCACACATCCCCCACCACCAGTGCCCACGTCCCCGGCGTTATCTCGAACACGTCGTAGAAGTCACCGCCGATCAGGTCGGCGCGCGACGCGGGGTGGAACCGAACCACCAGATCGATCCCCTCGATCGAGGGGATGTCCGGAGGAAGGAGGGAGCGCTGAAGGATGCGGGCCGTCCGGGTCCGTTCCTCGTACAGGAAGACATTGTCGAGCACCACCCCCAGCCGGCGGGCGAGGTCTTGCGCCAACGAGAGGTCCTCCTCTGCATATCGGCGACCGCCGCCGCCGAAGCCGAACGCGATCGAGCCGACGATGCCCCTGGGCGTGGCCACGGGGACGATCATCAGCGAGCCCAAGCGCATCCCCTGAAGAAGGACCCTTTGGGTGGCGTCCCGGGCGACTTCATCAAGGACGGCCGGCGTCACGCGGGTGTACAAGCTCGCTGTTCCTTCGCCCACGGCCTTCATCGCCGTGCCCCGATCACCGGGACCCTGCGGACGCTGATGCAGCACGTTGTCGGCCAGCGCGGCATCGATGCGATCCGAGTGCGATACCACGATCGGATGGACCAGGCCGTCGCTGTCGAGCACGTCCACCCAACAGATATCCGCGAGCCGCGGCACAGCCAAGCGCGCGAGCTGCGACACGGTCTCGTGGAACTCCAACGAGGATGAGAGGACACCAGACGCTTCAGCCAGGAACGCGGTCCGGTCCTTGGCGACCTGGGCGAACCACCGAGCTCCTCGCTGACGGGAGATCAATTGTGCGAACCCGATCGCGACGAGAAGGAAGACGCCGAGCACGAGCAGCTCACTCGCATCGGAGACCTGTGTGCTCTCCAAAGGCGTGTACGCCCAGAGCAAGCCGGCGAATGACAGGACGGCGGCAGTGACACCGCCCCAAACGCCACCGACCATCGCACCGGCCGCGACCGCGAGCATGAACAGCAGGCCGGCCAGCTCAGATGGCTGACGGGGAAGGGCGTCGCTGATCAGCGGTTCCGCCGCGGTCACGATCGCGGGTGCGCCGAGGACGACGGCGACCGTGCGCAGGGCGCGCGCAGGCCTCCGGCGCCGACCGAGCAGAGGCTCGGCCGCTCTGGAGCCGGGCACGATCGAGTGTGTCCGGCGCTCGCTTCTCAGCTCGCGACTCTCGACGAGCACCTCCGGCCCCCCTCCAGGTTCAGTAACCGATGGTCATACCCGGCGCCGCCGTACGTCAAACCCGCCCCTGTTGCAGTTCGAGGCGGAGGGTTCCCCATCGCTATACTCGGCGATCACCGTCACCCGGAGGGACATCGATGAGCATCAGAACCGTCGGCATCCTCGGCTGCGGCACCATGGGCTCGGGCATCAGCGAGGTTTGCGCGCGCAGCGGATACGACGTGGTGTTCCGCGAGGTCGACGATGTGCGGGTCGAGGCGGGTCTCGCACGGATCACCCAATCGCTCGATCGGGCTACCGAGCGCGAGAAGATCACCGCGGAGCAGCGCGACCAGGCGCTGGGGCGGATCAAGGGAACGACCTCGCTCGAGGACATGAAGAGTTGCGACCTGGTCATCGAGGCCGTCCCCGAGCACCTAGACCTCAAGCAAGGTGCGTTCCAGGAGCTCGACGCGATCCTGCCGCCCGATGCCATCTTCGCGACCAACACCTCCTCGCTGCCCGTGATCGAGATGGCGGTCCGCACCGGTCGTCCCGCGCGGCTTCTGGGGATCCATTTCTTCAATCCGGCCCCGGTGATGGGCTTGGTCGAGCTGGTCAAGACCGTGGTCACCGACGATGAGGTCGTGACGTCGACGAAGGCGTTCGTCGAGTCCCTCGGCAAGTCGCCGGTGATCTGCCAGGACCGCGCCGGATTCATCGCGAACCTGCTGCTGTTCCCTTATCTGAACAACGCGGTACGGATGCTCGAGTCCGGGTTCGCCTCCCGCGAGGACATCGATTCGTCGATGCAGTTCGGAACCGCACACCCGATGGGGCCACTGGCGCTCGTGGACCTGATCGGCCTCGACACGACCTACGAGATCCTGGACGCGCTGTACCGGCAGTTCCGGGAAACCATGTACGCCCCCGCCCCGTTGATCAAGCAGCTCGTCACGGCGGGATTCCTCGGGCGCAAGAGCGCGCGCGGCTTCTACGAGTACGAGGCAGCGGACTCGTCGCGCGTGAAGGAGTCGGGCCACCACGGCCACCAGGTGCAGGAGTCGGCCGCTGCTCACATCAAGCGGATCGGCGTGCTGGGCTCGGGCACGATGGCCAACGGCATCGCCGAAGTCGCCGCGAAAGCAGGCTTCAAGGTCGCGATGCGCGCCCGCACCAAGCAGCGCGCGGCCGAGTCCCGCGCGGCGATCGAGAAGTCGCTCGCCAAGGCGGTCCAGCGAGGCAAGATGACCGAGGAGCAGGCCAAAGAGACCGCGGAGATGGTCACGACCTCGACCGAGTTCGACGTCTTCGCCGACTGCGACATCGCGATCGAGGCGATCGCCGAGGACCTCGACATCAAGGTCGATCATTTCAAGCATCTCGACGCGGTGCTTCCTCAGCACGCGATCCTTGCCTCGACCACGTCCTCGCTCCCGGTGATCGCCCTGGGAGCCACGACCGGCCGGCCAGATCAGGTGATCGGGATGCATTTCTTCAACCCGGCGCCGGTCATGCGACTGGTCGAAGTGGTCAAGACGGTGCGCACGAGCGAGGAGACCTTCGAAGCGACTTTCGCGCTCGCGAAGAAGCTCGGCAAGCATCCCGTCGTCTGTACGGATCGCGCCGGGTTCATCGTCAACGCGCTGCTGTTCCCTTACATCAACGACGCGATCAAGATGCTCGAGGCCGGCTATGCCACCGCCGAGGACATCGACACCGCAATGAAGCTGGGATGTGGTCATCCGATGGGCCCGTTCGCGCTCGCCGACATCGTGGGTCTCGACGTGACCTACCAGATCATCCAGACGCTTTACCGCGAGTTCCGGGATCCCTACTACGCGCCGGCGCCGATGCTCGAGCATCTCGTCCACGCCGGCTATCTGGGGCGGAAGACCGGCCGCGGGTTCTACACCTACTAGAAGGAGGCGCCGTGGGGACCGAGATCTTCTCCTTGGAGGGCAAGGCAGCCTTGGTGACGGGTTCGTCGCGCGGCATCGGCGCTGCGATCGCGCTCGCCTACGCGGAATGCGGCGCCGACGTGGCCCTGGCCGCCCGCTCGGCCGACGATATCGAAGTGCTCGCCGACAAGATCCGCGGGATGGGTCGCAAGGCCGTCGCGATCCCCACAGACGTCACCGATCTCGAGCAGGTGCACGCGTGCGTCGACCGCACGATCGCTGAGCTCGGAGCGCTCGACGTGCTCGTCAACAACGCCGGCGGCTCGAAGTTCATGGCTCCGGCGGTGGACACGCGCGTCGATGGATGGCACAAGGCCATCAGGCTGAACCTGGACAGCGTGTTCTACTTCTGCCAGAAGGCCGGCGCGCACATGCTCGAGCGCGGAGCCGGCTCGGTCATCAACGTGTCCTCGGTCGCCGGCATCGCCGCCGCGCCGACGCTCTCGTACTACAGCGCCGCGAAGCATGGCGTGATCGGCCTGACCAAGACCCTCGCCGTCGAATGGGGAGGGCGGAGCGTGCGCTGCAACGCGATCGCCCCCGGGTGGGTCAAGACCGATCTCAACCGCCCGCTGTGGGAGGACGAACAGCATGCGACCGAGTGGATCGGCTCCCAGCCCATCCGGCGCTGGGGCGAGGTGGCGGATCTGACGGGCGCCGCGATCTGGCTGGCGTCCGACGCGAGCACCTACGTGACCGGCACGACCATCGTCATCGACGGCGGTCAGACGACCGGGTGAGCCCGCGGCGCAACCGGCCAATGCGGGGCGGCAAGCGCGCGCCCGAGGACGACCGTCCGGTCAACCCGAACATCGTGGTGGGCGGGCCCCCGGGATGGCAGGTGCGCGTCATCCATCCGGAGAACGCGGTCAAGGAGTACGTGTGCCCCGGGTGCAGCCAGGAGATCCGCCCCGGCACGGCCCACGTCGTCGCCTGGCAGCCTGATCACGAGCACGACCGCCGTCACTGGCACCCCGGATGCTGGCAGACTTTCGTCCGGCAGGGCGGCCGCTTCTCGACCGGGGAGCGCTAGGTTCCGGGGAACTCCTGGATAGCCCGCCCCTTCGCCTTTCGCGTCAGAGTTCTACGGTGACGCTGGCGTCGGCTCCGGCCACCTCGACCGCACGCGTCGCGGTCTCTGCCCCGGCTGCGCGGGTCTCCAGCGTCCAGGTGCCGTCGACCACGTGGAACGTGAACACGCCGTCTTCGCGTGTGTAGATCTCAGCCACGAACTCGTCGGACGGTCCGATGAGCCGTACGTACGCGCCGCCGAGCGGCTCCCCATCACTTCGGACGACCCCATCGATCGCTGGCATCACGCCTCCTGTGTGTCTCCGAGCCGCAGGTAGCGGAGCGTCCACAGACGATCGCACGTGCGGCAGTGATAACTGGCTTCCTCCGAGCCCGGACGAAGATCTTGCTCCCCGCAGTAGGGACAGTAGAACGGTTGGGCGTGCGCAGTGGCCTCGCTCATCGCCGAGGCGCCGCGAACACGGCGAGTTCTGGTGCCGACAATGATGTGACGTACCCGCGGAAACTGCCATGGCCGTTGCGCGCGCGCAGGTAACGCCGTAGCAAGGTCTCGACGTAATCGGCGAGATCCTCCCCGAGCACGCGGACGCCGCGCACCTTGCGCCCGAAGCCCGCTGCGTCGCCGAGGCCGCCCCCCAGGTGCACAAGGAAGCCGTCCGAACGCGTCCCGTCGAGGCGCTCGATCATGCACCCCATCAGGCCGATGTCGGCGATCTGGAAGCGCGCGCATGAGTTCGGGCAGCCGTTGACGTTGATCCGGATCTCCTCGTGGAAGTCGGGGAGACGGGCTTCGAGCTCTTGATACAGCCACTGCGCGCGCGCCTTAGTCTCGGCCAGGGCGAGCTTGCAGAACTCGATCCCGGTGCAGGCCATGGTTCCCCGGCGGAACGGCGTCGCGCGCACGCGCAGGTCCTCGTCCTCGAGGGCAGCCGTGAGCTGCGCGACGTGTTGGGGCGGCACGTCCAGGATCACCATCTTCTGCTGCGTGGTCGTGCGCGTACGGCCAGAACCGTATCGCTCGGCGAGGTCGGCGACCCGTCGAAGCTGGTGTCCGCTGATGCGGCCGGCCTTCGGCGCGAACCCGATGTAGCGCAGGCCGTCGCGCTGCTCGAAGACCCCGACGTGGTCGCGTTGTGTCGTGACCGACGACGGCGGCGGGTCGCCGTCGGGCAGTGCATAGCCCAGGTACTCACGTTCGAGCACCTCACGGAACCGTTCCGGCCCCCAGTCCGCGATCAGGAACTTCAGGCGTGAGCGGTTACGGACGCGCCGGTACCCGTAGTCGCGGAACGCGCCGCAGACGCCAGCCCACACCTCGGCGACCTGCTCGGGCTCCACGAACACTCCGAGGCGCTGCCCGAGATGCGGGTTCGGCCCGAGACCGCCGCCCACCCACACGTCGAACCCGACGACGTCGTCTCGCCGGACGCCGACGAAGGACACGTCGTTGATCTCGTGCTGCGCGCATTGCTGCGAACAACCGGCGATCGAGGTCTTGAACTTGCGCGGGAGGTTCGAGAACGCCGGATCGCCGACGAAGCGTCGGTGTGTCTGCATGATGATCGGCGTCGCGTCGATCACCTCGTGGGCGTCCACCCCCGCGAGCGGGCAACCGAGGAAGTTGCGCGGTGTGTCCCCGCACGCCTCGGTCGTGGACAACCCGACCGCCTCGATGCGTTCCCAGATCGCCGGCACGTCTTCGATCCGGATCCAGTGCAGCTGCACGTTCTGGCGATCGGTGACGTCGGCGACGTCGCGGCCGTAGCGTTCCGAGCACCAGGCGATCGCGCGCAGCTGCTCGGCGTCGAGCGCCCCGCCGGGGATCCGGATGCGCAGCATGAAGAATTCGTCCTCGAGCTGCTCGGGCTCGGCCGAGGCGGTCGCACCGGCCGGGACCCCTTGTTTGCGCTGGGTGTACAGGCCCCACCAGCGGAAGCGAGAGCGCAGATCCGCCTTGTCGATCGAGCGGAATCCGTGCTCGGCGTAGATGGTCTCGATGCGCGCGCGCACGTTCAGGCCGTCGTCATCGCGCTTGGCGCGCTCGGCGGCGTTGAGTGGCTCGCGATAGCCGAGCGCCCACTGGCCTTGCGCGCGGCTGTCTTGCCTGCCTCGTGCGGGCGGTGGCGTCTCGTGCCGCAGATCGATCACTTCGGTAGCCATGCCAGCTCCTGCTCGAGTCGTTGCGACCGGCTCTCGTGGTGCAAGCCGCATTCCTTCGCTTGGTCGCTCTCCCACCACCACCGGCCGGCGCGTTCGGGGAGGCCGGGAGGCACCGCGCGGGTGCACGGCGCGCACCCGATCGAGACGTACCCGCGGTCGTACAGCGCGTTGTAGGGGACCTTGTGCTCGTGGATGTAGTTCCAGACCTGCTCGCGGGACCAGTCGGCGATCGGTGCGATCTTGACGAGGCCTGCGTGTTTCGCGTCCGGCGCCACCTTGCCGATGCCCGAGCGCAGCTCGTCCTGACTGCGTCTCAGGCCGGCGATCCACGCGTCGAACCGGTCCAGAATGCGGTCGAGGGGGACGACCTTGCGGACGTGGCAGCACAGCTCCCGCAGCGCCGGGTCGTGACGGAACAGGTTGAAGCCGTGCCGTTCGACCATGGTTTCCACCTGAGCGGCGTCGGGGAACACGACCTCCACGACGATCCCGTAACGGCCCCGCACCTGGTCGATCAGCTCGTAGGTCTCGTCCGGGAGCCGCCCTGTATCGATGGTGACGACGCGGATGTCGCGCTGGATCCGGCTGGCCATGTCCAGCAGCACCATCCCTTCTGCCTGGAACGCCGTGACGAGGGCAAGCTTGGGATGGAAACGCTCGATACCCCAGGCCAGGACGTCCGCGGCCGGCCAGCGGTCGTAGGAGGCGAGGTCGGGCCCCGGGAGCCCGAGGGCGTCCGGGGTGGAGACAGCCTGCGCCAAGGTTCGACCTCCCGACTGGGTTGGCGCAGGTCAACCCATGTCTACATGGTTTGCACTATTGAAACAGGGGAAAGGTACCGGCTCACCCGGCCACTGTCAAACCGTGAGGCCCTATTTGGCGTCGCCGCGGCCCGCGGTGATGTGGCTCTCCGCGCTGGCGTACCGTCCCGAGATGCGCCAGGCCGACGGCGCCGAGCGCGCGCGCAACAGCCAGGCCCCGACCCCGGTCGCCTCCATCCGCCCGGCCAGCGCCCAGCGGTCGGCCGGGGCTTCGCGCGCAGCTCGGGCCTGATCCTCCCGCCAGAGCGCGACGATCGCGGCCCTCACGGCGGCCGCCTCGTCTTCGTCCGGCGAGCCGCCGGTGATCTGAACCTCGGGTGGCCCGGCCACGGCTACAAGGGGATGTTGTTGTGCTTACGGGGCGGGAGCGTCTCACGCTTGGTCATCAGCATCTCGAGGGCATCGATCAGTCTCGGCCGCGTCTCTCGCGGATCGATCACGTCGTCCACGTAGCCGCGTTCGGCGGCGATCCACGGGTTGGCGAACTTCTCGCTGTACTCGGCGACCAGATCAGATCGGCGGCTGGGGACGTCGGCCTTCTCGATGTCCTTACGGAAGATGATGTTGACGGCACCCTCGGGCCCCATGACCGCGATCTCCGCGGTCGGCCAGGCGAACGCGACGTCCGCACGGATGGACTTGGAGTTCATGACGACGTAGGCGCCGCCGTAGGCCTTGCGGGTGATCACCTGGATCCGCGGCACGGTTGCTTCGCTGAAGGCGAACAGCAGCTTCGAGCCTCGCCGGATGATTCCGCCCCACTCCTGATCGGTGCCGGGCAAGAAGCCCGGCACGTCCACGAACACGATCAGCGGGATGTTGAACGCGTCGCAGAAACGAACGAACCTCGCCGCCTTCTCGGAGGAATACACGTCGAGCACGCCGGCGAGAACCTTTGGCTGGTTGGCGATCACGCCGATCGCGTGCCCGTTCAGCCGGGCGAACCCCGTGATGATATTCATCGCGTAATGCGGGAAGACCTCGAAGAACTCGCGGTCGTCCACGGTCAGGGTGATGACCTCGTGCATGTCGTAGGGCTTGTTCGGCTCGTCTGGCATCAGCTCGACCAGCCGCTGCTCCCGCCGGTCGACCGGATCGGCGGACGGATAGAACGGCGGATCTTCCATGTTGTTCTGCGGCAGGAACGACAGCAGGTACCTGACCATCTCGATGCAGTGTTTCTCGTCCTCGGCGACGAAATGCGCGATCCCACTCTTACTCGCGTGTGTCATCGCGCCGCCGAGCTGCTCCATCGTGACCTCTTCGCCGGTGACGGTCTTGATCACCTCAGGTCCGGTGATGAACATGTGCGAGGTGTCCTTGACCATGAAGATGAAGTCGGTCATCGCCGGCGAGTACACGGCACCACCCGCGCAAGGGCCCATGATCACGCTGATCTGCGGCACGACGCCGGAAGCGCGCACGTTGCGGTCGAAGATGTAGCCGTAGCTC
The DNA here is from genome assembly GCA_036397635.1 of Actinomycetota bacterium. GTDB lineage: Bacteria > Actinomycetota > AC-67 > AC-67 > AC-67 > DASWIP01. The sequence continues at coordinate 18,601 of DASWIP010000082.1, forward strand.
GCGAGGGAAACGACGCCTTCCTGGATGCGCGCGCCACCGGAGTCGTTGAGCCCGATCACGGGCGCTCCGGTCTGCATCGCCAGATCCATGATCTTGCAGACCTTCTCGCTCATCACTTCGCCGAGCGAACCGCCGAAGACGGTGAAGTCCTGGCTGAACACGAAGACCTTGCGGCCGTTGACGGTTCCCCAGCCGGTGACGACCGCGTCGGAGAGGGGACGGTCCTTCTCGATCCCGAAGGCCACGGTGCGGTGCCGCGCCAGCGCGTCGGTCTCGCGGAAAGTGCCGGGGTCGAGCAGCAGCTCGATCCGCTCGCGCGCGGTGAGCTTGCCCTTCGCGTGTTGGCGCTCGATCGCCTTGGCCGAGCCGGCATGGATCGCCTCGTCCTTCAGGCGCTGCATCGCGTCGAGCTTGTCCTCGACCGTGCCGGCCGCCGGCGCCGTCGCCGGGGCGCCGTCTGTGCCGTCGGCCTGGGTGGTGTCGTCCTTGGGTTCCGTCTTCTTGGCCATGAGACAAGCATCGTAACCAGCCGACGGAGCCGCCTCATAACCGGTTCGCCGTAGTTCGGTCTGCGGCGCCGCTGGTGATGCGTTCCGCGGAACGCTGATCCTTGGCCCTTTGCGCGATGCCCGGCAGTGTTCCGCGGAACACTCAGTCCCGGGGGTGGTCTCGGGCTGCTCGGTCGATCTCCTCCTGGAGCGCGCCGAGGATCTCGGCAGCCCAGAGGTCTTTCGGCCGCCCCGCGGAACGCTTCATCCGGATCAGGTCCTCGAGGCTAGAGACCAAAACGTGCAGGTCATCCATCGGCATCGCGACGGCGTTGCGACGTAGCTCTGCGTAGAAGAGTCCCGGCGCCGGCTCGCAAAGGATGTCGAGGTCCCCCGCGACGGTTTCGAACGTGAACGTGCAGCCGTTGGAGATCGTCTGCCCATCCAGGATGAACGGAAGATCGGCAGGCCATCCACGTGGCGAAGCTTCGAGGTCGGCCAGGGCACGAGCCATTCGCTCGCAGTTCTCGCGACCGTGCTCGTAGCAGATGTCCGTGTCGTTGGTGGCGATGGGGGATCCGAGGAGTCTTCCGGCGAACGCTCCGATCACGACGAACTCGACGTCATGCTCCACGAGGGTGCGGACGGCCTTCGAGGGCTGCCATGCGGCCACCCGATGCGGTTCGGCCCCTGGTCGATCGACTTCGTAGTGTTCGGAATCCTCGGAAAGGCGGGCGCGCACCCCAGGAGACACCGCGACCAGGTTCGCGATCTGCGTCCGGTCGACGCCAATGCCGGCGCGTTTCAGCGCGTACAACCCCTCACCACACGCCTCGAGCAGCTTGTCCAGCGTGTCCACGCGAGGGATGGTGGTGCCCCGCTCGATCCGCGCGACCGTGGGCTGCGGGACGCCGGCTTTCTCGGCGAGCCGGCGTTGAGTGAGCGCTGCTCGCCTGCGCGCCTGCCGGAGGACCCTGCCAGCGTCCATCCCTGCTATGATAGCATATCCGCTATCTTGATAGCAAAGGAATGATCAGATGTCGCCGTCTTCGTCGGTCTGGTCGTCCCAGTAGCAGTCCCCGCACAACCCCAGGGCCACGTCGTCGTGGTCGGGGTCGAGCGCCCGGCCGCACCGGATGCAGTGCTGCGTCTCTTCGCTCACGATCCCATCTCAGCATGGCGACGTGACAGCACGGGGATCTCCTCGATCTTCTCCCCGTCCAGATCGGACCACAGGATCCCGGGCGGCCGTCGGCGCGCGTCCGGCCTGATCACCTCGTCCGGTCAATCAGATCGACCCGGAAGTCGTGGGCGGTTTGGAGGAGCTGCTCGTCGAGCACCTGCAGCGGATGCACACTGGTCGGAACCGATGAAGTTGGGGATGCGGCCGCGCGTGCCGGGGAACCGCGCGACCTTCGCGCGTTGCATCGCCGACCAGACCTGCTCGCGGACCGCTTGCTTATCGCGCACGGATCTCGCCGCCGCGCACGATGTACACGAGCAGACCGACCGCGCTGGTGGCCAACAGGATGGCCAGCACGAGCAGCGCATAGGCCAGCGCCTCTGCATGCCCGATCCCGAACACGCCCAGCGCCCAAACGTAGGCGAGTTCCCGAAAACCCAACCCTCCCGGCGACAGCGGGATGATGGTGGCAAGCGATGCGACGACCACGACCCCAGTCATCGCCCCTACGGAAACCCCCTCGAAGCCGAGCGCTCGGGCGAGCAGCACGTGGTAGGTCAGCACGAGCGCCTGGAACACCAGCCCGAACAGGTATCCGCGCGCGGCCGCCTGACGGTGGCGCGCGGCTGCCTGGATCGCGCGCACCGCCTGACGGAGCTTGCCGCCGATCCCGTGGTGCTTGACCAGGCGTCCGCGTCCGAGCAGCTTCTCGCCCAGGAACAGCACGATCGCCGCGGCGCCGGCCATGCCGGCCGAAAGCACCGCCGCGATCGCGGCCACACGCTGGGCCTCGCCCGCGAACAGCTCGATGACTCCCCCGATCAGCCCGATCGCTGCCAGCGCAACGAATCCTGCGAAGCGATCCAGGAACACCGAGGCGAACGCCGGCGTGTAGCGCCCTTGCAGCTTGCCGATCCGCACGCCCTTGTACGCGTCGCCGCCGATACCGCTGGGAAGGAACGAGTTGAAGAACGTGCCGACGAAATACAGGCGCAGCACGGTGGGATACGGCATCTTGATCTCGAGCGCGTCGAGATACGCGTTCCATCGCTCGGCGCTGGCGAAGATCCCGACGAAAAGCGCAACGCCCGCGGCGATCACCCAGACCAGCTCGGCTCCGCCGAACGCGTCGAGCAGCTCCCCGCGGTCCGGCGTGCGCGCGATCAGGACGCCGACGACGGCCAGGCCGATCCCGATGCGCAGGACGAACTTCAGCGGATGCCGTTTCGGCTCCTCGAGCAGCTGCGCTTCCTCCAGCGCCTCCACTTCGTCCTCGAGGGTGCCGGTCGCATCCTCGAGCGCATCGAGAGCGTCGCGTTCGGGGCGCTCCGGCACGACTACTCCTGCACCAGCTCCGTCAGCACCCCGCCGACGCTCTTGGGATGCAGGAACGCGATGCTCGCGTCCATCGACCCGATCCGCGGATGCTCGTCGATCAAAGTGATCCCGAGTCCTTCCAACTCACGCAACGCCTGTTCGACGTCGGCAACGGCATAGGCGACGTGATGCACGCCCTCGCCGCGCTTGTCGATGAACTTGCCCACCGGCGACTCGGGCGACACCGGCCTGAGCAGCTGGATCCAGGACTCTCCGACCTTGCCCATGGCCTCCTCGACCCCCTGGTCGGTGGCCGTGTGCCGGTACGTGAACTCGACGCCGAAGGTCCCCGAGTAAAACTCGATCGCGGCGTCGAGATCTCGGACCGCGATCCCCACGTGGTGGACCTTGGACAGCATGCAGCCGATTCTACGGCGATGACGCCGGAGCCGGAGGCTGGTGGGACGGCGCGCGCCGAGGGCGGGACGCCGCGCGCCGACTGCCACTAGAATCGATGGAAACCACGCAGGAGGTACCGATCATGAGCGGATCCGTCATCGTTTCCGGCGCGCGCACCCCCATCGGCAGGTTCCAGGGCGCGTTCACGACCTTCACAGCGATGCAGCTCGGCGGCGTCGCGATCCGCGAGGCGCTCGCGCGCGCCGGCCTCACCGGCGAGCAGGTCGACTACGTCCTCATGGGCCAGGTCCTGCAGGCCGGCCAAGGACAGATCACTGCTCGCCAGGCCGCGGTGGCAGGTGGCGTCCCGATGAACGTGCCGTGCATCACGATCAACAAGGTGTGCCTTTCGGGCCTCAATGCCGTGCACCTGGCCGACGTGCTGATCCGCGCCGGGGAGATAGACATCGCGGTGGCCGGCGGGATGGAGTCGATGACCAACACGCCGTACGCGATGCCCAAGGCGCGCGCCGGGCTGCGGATGGGCAACGCCGAGATCGTCGACCTGATGATCCAGGACGGGCTGTGGTGCGCCTTCGAAAAGAGTCACATGGGTGAGGGATCCGATGCCGTGAACGAGCAGCTCAAGATCGGCCGGTCCGAGCAGGACGAGTGGTCGGCTCGTTCGCACGAGCGCGCGGCCGAGGCGACGAAGGGGCAGCGGCTTGCTCAGGAGATCACGCCGGTCGAGGTGCCGCAGCGCAAGGGCGATCCCATCCGCGTCGAGGAGGACGAGGGCATCCGCCCCGGCACGACGGCCGAGTCGCTGTCCACGCTCAAGCCGGCGTTCATGAAGACGGGGACCATCACGGCAGGCAACGCGTCGCAGATCTCCGACGGCGGTGCGGCCCTTGTCGTGATGTCGCGCGTGAAGGCCGACGAGATGGGCATCGAGCCTCTCGCCGAGATCCTCGCCCACGGTCAGGTCGCCGGTCCAGACGCGTCACTGCACATGCAGCCGGCCAACGCGATCCGAGTCGCCGCCCGGAAGGCAGGCCTGGACCCATCGGGGCTGGATGTCTACGAGATAAACGAGGCGTTCGCTTCGGTCGCGTACGCGAGCACCAAGGAACTCGGCGTCAGCGAGGACAAGGTCAACGTCAACGGCGGCGCCGTCGCGCTCGGTCACCCCATCGGGATGAGCGGCGCGCGCCTGGTTCTGACCGCGGCTTACGAGCTGAAGCGGCGCGGCGGCGGCGTCGGTGCCGCAGCGCTGTGCGGCGGGGGCGGGCAAGGCGACGCGCTGCTCATCAAGGTCTAGCGCTCAAACGCCCGCAACGCGGCCGGGGGGCGATCAGCTCGACCGGAACGGTCCGCTGATCTCGTAGGTCGCACCGAGGTCGAACGCGCGCGGCGGCGCGCGCGCTAGGCTCGCGGACGTGGAGGCACCGATCGAGCGGGCACGGTGGTGGTCATGGCGTCGCCAGCGGCTCGACCGAACCTGTCGTGGCGTCGAGGACTGCCTCCAGTCGGTCATCGGGGTGTACAGCGCGAACCCGCACGGCGCCCTCTCGCTGCTCGCGCGCGTGCCGCGGCTGCTCAAGGGCGCTGCGGTCGAGGGAGTCATCTCGACCAAACGCGCCGTCCGGGTGCCCGCGATGCGACGCTCGATATTCATGCTGCCGCGGGAGACCGCCCACCTCGCCTTCTGGGCGACACCGCGCTCGGTCGCGCCTTACCGTCAGGTCCTGCGCCGGGCCGGCGTCGGCGATCGCGAGTGGGAACGGCTGCGCAGCGCCATCCTCGCAGCGACCGAGGTGCCGCTCGAACCAGCCGAGATCCGCGCGCGCCTGGGCAGCCCCCCGAAGGACCTGACCCCGGTGCTGCATGCCATGTGCGCCGAGGGCGTGCTGCTGCGGATCAAGGCGCGCACGATCCGCTCGAACGAGATCAGTTATTGCGCGACCGAAGCCTGGCTCGGCGAGCCGCTCCGGCAGGTCGATCCAACCGAAGCGCTGGTCTGGCTCGCCGGTGACTACCTCACCGCGTACGGCCCCGCGACGCCGGAGGATTTCGCCTGGTGGACCGGAGTGCCGCGGAAGCAGGCCGCCGAGGCGCTCGCCTCACTCGAGCCCGTCGACGTCGGCGGCGGCTGGCTGATGCACCGCCGTGACGAACGCGCCTTCTCGGGCATGCGCAAGCTCAGCGGTCGGGTGAACCTATTGCCGAAGTGGGATTGCTACACCATGGGGTATGGGCCGGAGGGACGATCACGGTTCGCGACCCCGGCGGTGCAACAAATCATCTACGACGCCGGCGGCAACGCACAGCCGGTCGTGCTGATCGAAGGCGAGGTAGGCGGGACCTGGGAGCATCGCATCCTCGGTGATCGGATCCGCGTCAAGCTCTTGCTGTTCGAGCAGCCCGCCCCAGCGTTGCGCGATGCGCTGGACTCGGAGGCCGCCCTGGTCGCGACCTTCCTGGAGGCCGCGCGAAGCACCATCGCCTACGAGCGGGTCGAACGGCCCCGCGCCCGGCGCGCGCGCGCGCCGTCGAAACGCCGCCCAACGATCAAGCCGAGGCGTACCGCGGCCAAAGCAGCCGGAACGCGCAACACGTCCAAGAAGACCGCGCGCCGGAAAACGACGAAGAAGAAGAGCACCAAGACAAGCGCAAGGAAGAGCGCGAAGTCGGGCACACGGACGGGGGCCAAGCCGGGCGCGAGGAAGAGCCCAAAAAAGCCAGCGCGCCGGCCGAGCTGACCTATGGGAGGTCTTTCAGCCCCTCGCGAGGCGCACTCACCAGCGCCGCCATGCACCCCTCGGGGTGCTTGTTCTCGAACATCAGTTGGTGGGTCTCGCCGAGCTGCTCGAACGCGAACGTCTGCGACAGGCACGGATCGATCCTGCCGGCGACGACCAGGTCGTTGAACGCGTAGGCCTGCTCGTCGTTGGCGAAATGCGATCCCTGGAGCCGCTTCTGGCGCATCCACAGATACCGCAGATCCACGGTGGCGTTGTAACCGCTCGTGCCGGCGCAGATGACAACCATGCCGGCGGTGTCGACCAGGAAGGTGCTCGTCGGGATCGTGCTCTCGCCCGGATGCTCGAAGACGATCGTCGGCGCCCGCTTCTCTCCCAGCGCCTCCCAGAATGCCTTGCCGAAAGCCTTCGCCCCGGCCAGCCACTGGTTGTACCCGGCATCGTCGGTCCAGTGGGGCAGCACCCCCCAGTGGTCGAAGTGCTTGCGGTTGATCACGCCGACCGCACCGAGGCGCCGGCAGAACTCGACCTTGTCATCGCTCGAGACCACAGCGACCGGCTTCGCACCAGCCAGCGCAGCGATCTGCGTGGCCATCGATCCCAGACCTCCGGCCGCGCCCCAGATCAGCACAGGCTCCCCATCGCCGACGACGTTGGGCGGCCAGCCGTGCAGCATGCGGTAGGCGGTGGCACCCACCAACGTCGGCGCGGCTGCCTGCTCCCACGTCAGGTGCGGAGCTTTCGGCATGCATTGATGGGCCTGCACCTTGGTGAACTGCGCGAAGGAGCCCCAGTTGGACTCGTAGCCCCAGATACGGAAGGAAGGATGGAACATCGGATCGGTCCCGGCCGGAACCGCATCCACATCCCATTGGCCGCAATGCACCACGACGTGGTCACCGACCTTGACGTTGGTCACTTGCCCGCCCACGGCGTAGACGACGCCACTGGCGTCCGACCCACCGATGTGGAAATCGTCGGGCTCACCGAAGCGCGCGTGCACCTTGGTGACGTCGATCGGGACGCCGCGCGCCGCCCATACGTTGTTGTAGTTGATCCCGGCGGCCATCACGAGCACGAGGACGTCTTGGGGCCCCACCTCGGGGACCGGGATCTCCTCGAGCTGGAACGCCTTCTCGGGGTCGCCGAACCGCTCGGGACGGATCACCTGAGCGACCATGCGCCGCGGGATCTCTCCGACGGGTGGGATCTCACCGATCTGGTAGATGTCGTTGGCCACGGCAGCCTCCTGGGTGGATGTGCGTTGAAGGATTCCCACCAAGCGCGCTCGGGTCAAACCGGGCTCATCGAAACGGCGCTGCCGTCAGGCTCAACGGAGGGCTTGCTCGGGACGAGGCTGCCGTCAGCCTCAACGGAGGCGCTTGCTCAGGACGACGCTGCAGTAGTTGGTGTGGGGGCGCCAGTCGACGTGCTCGATGAACCGGTAACCCCGGCGCTCGTACAGCGCGATCAGATGCGCCGCGTCGTCCGCAGTGTCGCACGCGACCTCGGCGGCGCCCAGGTCGAGGGCGCGCTGCTCGACCGTGTCCAGCAGCGCCGCACCGATCCCCCGCCGCTTCAACGCGGGCTCGACGCCGAACTGTTTGAAAACGGCGACATCGGCCCGATCGAGCCACGCCGATCCGGACGCCAGATCCGGCGGTTGCAGCGTGATCGTGCCCACGATCCGCTGCTCGAGCAGCGCGACGTAGCACTCCCCGCGCGCGATCCGTTTCGCCGTCGTCTCAACCGATTGATGCGATGCCACATAGCGCAAGCCCATGTCGGCAAGCTCAGCGTACGCGCGGTGCAAGAGATCGGTGAGCGCGACCAGATCGTCCGCAGCGTTCAGCGCGCGCACCGTCATCCCGTCGAGCTCGCCGGTCATCGTGGGCGATAGGATGGCGCGCATGAGCGATGCATACCAACTCAGCCAGGAGCAGGAGCTGTTCCGACAAACCGTCCGCGGCCTCGCCGAGGCGAAGATCGCGCCGCGCGCGGCCGAGATCGATGAGACCGACCAGTATCCGGCGGACATGCACGAGCTGCTCGTGCAGAACGATCTGATGGCGATCGGGTACCCCGAGGAGTTCGGTGGGTCCGGCGGCCCTGTGGACTTCTGCGTGTTCATCGAAGAGATCTCCCGCGTGTCGGCCGGCGTCTCGTTGATCCCGCTGGTGAACCGGCTGGGCGCGATCCCGGTGATGCTCGCCGGCAACGACGAGCAGCGGAAGGAGCTGCTCGGCGGTATCGTGCGCGGCGAACGTCAGATGGCCTATTGCCTGACCGAGCCCGGCTCGGGGTCGGATGCCGCGGCGATGCGCTCGCGCGCTGCTCGGCAGGAAGAAGGCTGGGTGATCAACGGCACCAAGCGGTTCATCACCAACGCCGGGGTCGCCGATACGTACACGTACTTCGCGGTCACCGACCCCGAGGGCCGTAAGGGCAAGAACATCTCGGCGTTCATCGTGCGCGCCGAACGGGCGGGCTTCAGCCTGGGCCGCGAGGAGCACAAGATGGGGATCCGTGGGTCACCCACGCGCGAGGTCATCCTGACCGAGTATCTGGCGCCGCCGGAGGATCTGCTGGGCGACGAGCACGCCGGTTTCGGCTACGCGATGCAGACGCTGGACTTCTCTCGCCCCACGATCGCGGCGCAGGCGCTGGGCATCGCCCAGGGCGCCTTCGATCACGCGCTCGCTTACGCGAAGGAGCGCCAGCAGTTCGGCCAGTCCATCGTCGCGTTCCAGGGCATCCAGTTCATGCTCGCCGACATGGCGATGGCGATCGAAGCATCGCGCCTGCTGGTGTACAAGGCCGCCGGCAAGGTCGAGCACCGCGACCCCGACGTGTCCTACTGGGCCGGCATGGCGAAATGCTTCGCGTCGGATACCGCGATGAAAGTCACCACCGACGCAGTCCAGATCCTCGGCGGCTACGGCTACGTGAAGGAGTATCCGGTCGAACGGATGATGCGCGACGCCAAGATCACCCAGATCTACGAGGGCACCAACCAGATCCAGCGGGTGGTCATCGCGCGCGCCCTCGAACGAGGTCAGGCGGGCCGGTGACGCGCGTCGACCCGCCCTTTGCCGCCGACGAGCGCACCATGCTCGTCGCGTTCCTCGACTACTACCGGGAGACGATGATCGCCAAGATCGAGGGGCTCGACGACGCGCAAGCCCGGTGGACGCCGGCGCCGACGGCCAACTCGCTGCTCGGCCTGATCAACCACCTGACCTACGTGGAGCATTGGTGGTTCCACGAGTGCTTGTTGGGCAAGCCGCCGGAGCTGCCGGACGTCTTCGGCGAGGACAAGGATGCGGACTTCCGACCGCCCGCCGATCAGCCGATCGCGTTCACCGTCGATCGCTACCGGCAGGAGTGCACCAGATCCAACGAGATCGTGGTCGCGACATCATCCCTGGACGAGATCTCTAAGAACGAGCGCGTCAAGAAGCGTGGGATCACGCTCCGGTGGATCCTGGTCCACATGATCGAGGAGACCGCGCGCCACGCCGGTCACGCGGACATCACGCGCGAGCTGATCGACGGCGCGACCGGCGACTGAACGGAAGCGCACCGGATCCGGTCGCCTGGGCGGCTACACTGGTCGCCGGATCCGCGGACCGTGAACAGGAGGCAGAAGGTGGTGGCCGGTGAGCATCCCCACCCCGGACCGCGGCGAGCGCGAGA
>DASWIP010000083.1:0-13219 GCA_036397635.1 Actinomycetota bacterium
CGTCGGCGGGCGTGATGGTGCGCTGCTCGTGCCAGCGCATCGCGCGCCGCACCGGCCACGGCATGTCACGAGCGTGCAGATCGTCCACTTCGATGCTCCCCTTCGCCGGACCGCGTTCGGGCCCGTGCGGGTCGAACCGCGTTCGCCGGCCCGCCAAGGATATCGGGCCGACACGATGCCGGCGCGCTAGTCTGGCGTCGGATGGACGCTACCGGTTTCCAGGCACTGTTCGAGCTGTTCGCGGTCGCAACCCCCCCGCGGACGATCGTTCGCGTGCGCGGCGAGAAGACGCTCGCGTTCCTCCACGACGTGGCGACTTCGGATCTTGCTGCGTTGCGGCCGGGCGAGGGGGCGTCGACCTGCTTCCTCGACGAGAAAGGTCGCGTGCAGGCAGAGGCGCGCGCGCTCGCGCTCGATGATGGCAGCGCGCTGCTCGACGCGGAACCAGCAGCAGCGGGATACCTCACCGGATGGCTCGCGCGCATCGCGCCGCTGTCGGGATGCGAGATCACCGACGAAACGGCCGGGTGGCAGGTCGCGGCCGTGCGCGGCCCGAAGGCCGGCGTCGCGCTGGGGCTCGATGCCGACCTCGCCGAGCACGCGTTCGTGCAGCGCGACTCGCAGCTGCTCGTGCGTGTTGAATGGGGATTGCCCGGGTTCGATGTCTTCTCACCATCGCCCGAGCAGCTCGTGCTCGACGACGCGATCCGGGTCGACGACGAGACGTTCGAGGCCGCGCGCATCGCCGCCGGCCGCCCGCGCTTCGGCATCGACATCACCGAGGAGACGCTGGTGAACGAGACGCCGCTTCTCGCTCGTGCGGTCGCGATGACGAAGGGCTGCTACCCGGGGCAAGAGTCGGTTGCGCGCGTGCACAACCTGGGCAAGATCCGCCGGCACCTCGTCGGCCTCGACCTCGCCGTGCCGGCGTCCGTGGCGCCGGGTGCTGCCGTGCTCGTGGGTGAGGACGAGGTCGGGGTGGTCACGTCGGCAGCCGGGAGTGCCGCGATCGCGCGCGCACGCGCGGATGTCAAGGCTGGAGCGACGGTCAAGGTCGACGGAACCGAGGCCGTCGTGCGCGCGCTCGGCTGAATCGGGCACGGTAGCTCGGGGGCAACAGTTCCGGGGCGAGCAGATGCGCGCGGCGCTATCCTTGGCGTCGGTCCCCATCGTCCAGTGGCCTAGGATCCCACCCTTTCAAGGTGGTGACACGGGTTCGAATCCCGTTGGGGACGCAACGCGCGGGACTCTTTTTCGAGAAGATGGCGTCGATCCGGTCACATCGGGCCGCGGGCGCACCCCCTTCGTGCTATCAGCGTATGGATGGGTGTCAAATGCGATCCGAACCATACGCCGGCAATCGGTGAGCGCGCGGTCGCGCGCATGGCCGCTCGACAGCATGGCTTGTTCACCCGAGTGCAAGCACTGCGCGCTGGGATCACGGCATCCACTATCAAACACAGGCTCCGAGCTCGCCGCTGGCTGCTCGCCCTGCCGAACGTCTACCAGGTCGCCGGAACTCCGGCGACCTGGCGGCAGCGTGCCATGGCGGCGTGTCTGCATCTCGGTCCGCGCGCAACCTTGTCGTGGCGAGCAGCGGCGACGCTCACCGGCTTCCCCACCGCTCGAGCTCGACGACTGGAGGTATCCGTGACGAAGCACCGCAACCGATCCGGGAAGCACGACATCATCATCCACATCCCCGAAGAGCCGATCCCGGATGAGGACGTGACGACGATCGATGGGATCCCCGTTACGAAACCTGCGCGCACGCTCATCGATCTCGCGATGGTCGAGCCTGTCGATGTCCTTGAACGATGCCTCGACGACGCGCTCCGCCGACGGCTCGTCTCGCTGACATTCCTCGACCGGTGGCTCGCGGACCCGCGGCGGAAGAAACATCGTGGTGCCCGCGTCTTGCGGCGGCTCGTCGATGAGCGGGCGACGCACGGAGTCACCGATAGCGAGGGTGAGGCGAAGCTCCTTCAGTTGATCCGCGAGCGAGGGTTGCCTCTTCCGATGCTGCAGTACGTGATCGTGGACGAAGAGCGATTCGTCGCTCGCGTCGACTTCGCCTATCCCGAACAGCGTGTCGCCATCGAGATGGACAGTTTCCGTCATCACGACACGCGCACCACCTTCGACAGCGAGCGCGCGCGCGGCAACGAGGTCGAGGGGTTGGGCTGGCGCCTGCTGCGCGTGACCACGGTTCACGTCGAGCGCGACCCCGACGCCGTTGTCACCTGGATCGGGCGAGCGTTGGATCTGTGAGCTGCTAGCCCCTCCGTTCTTTGCCTTATTTCATGTCGGTCCGTAACCCTCCACGAGGGTGCCGGCAGGGAGGCCAGATCCGAACGTGATCGTGAAAGTGGCGCGTCCGCCGTAGGGATGCAGGCAGTGATCACCTGAGGTCGCGACGAACGTGACTTGGTGGCTGCCGGGTTCGGTGAATGTGTGCTCGAATGACATCGTCTCCGACCCAGCGCGTGAGCGAGGCGCGGTCCATGCGCCGTATCGATGCTCGCAGGGTCGCTCCGTCTGCTTGCCGTAGTGTTCGCCGTCGATCACGAAACTGCAAGCAGGTGACTCGCGCGTCCGGGTCGCGGGCCGTGGCGGTGAAGGTGACAGGCTCTCCGGCGACCGGGCTCGGGTGAGTAAAAGCCATCGACCGTAAGATCACGTTCGTCGTCTGGTCCAACGATGATGGATATTTCGGTCCCGAAAGCCCCACCTTGCACCGCATCTCGTGGCCTGGACGACGAACAGACTCGCGCTCTGAAGGGATGCAGCAGGGATCGTTTGATCGGAACCGCTGCGCGTTAGCAGCCAAGCGAATAGTTGATCGCCGAACAGACCCTGCGCATGGTGCCGTCGCCGATCTGCCCAACGCGGGCCGTAAGCGAAGCCTGCCTGACCGTATGGATGCCGTCGCAGTTGATCACAGAGAGGCGGTCAAGCCCGGCTTCGACGTGGTCGACCTCAACCTCGGCGGCCAGGCCACGGATGGACGTGGTGACCTCGGCGACGGTGACGAGAGCACGCACGTCTATCACTTCCGAGCGCGTCAACACAACAACCGGTCGCCTCTTACGGCCGACCTGCGCCAACCAGAGCTCTCCTCGCCTCATTCCTCACTCCATGCCTCGGCCTGCGTCCAGAACGAGTCGGGGCGTTCGGGATGTCGTTGATAGGCCTGCCTGTCCGACCGCGCCAGCGCGACGCGCACCGCGTCCGCGACGCCTTGCCGGGCAGCCGCTGAGATGTTGATCCCAAGCTGTCGCGCGCGCTCGGCCAACTCCGGATCGAGCGAGAAGGTGGTGCGTGAGGAAGCCATATGGAGATGCTATCAGATGATGATAGCTTCTGTCGCGCCATGGGTGTCGGACGTGAGGATCTGCGAGGTTATCGAGCGTGAGCAAGAACGCTTCGTTCTAGCCAGGAAGGATGCCACGTTCTCCGCCTCGTGAAAGCTGCCACGAACAGCTCGGGCAAGGTTCGCGGCGGACGCCTCGTGCCGCGACACGCCGCGCAGCAGGTCATCCAGAGCCTCGGCGAAGCCCAGTGGTCCTCGTCAACGGTCCCCGACAGGCCGGCAAGACGACCTTGGTCCGCGACCAGCTTCGCCGGCGCATCGGAGGCTCGTTCGTCACCCTCGACGACGAGGCCCAGCTCCAGGCGTGCCTGGCAGATCCGGTGACCCTTCCGGAGCGACCCTCCCCATAGTCGTGGACGAGTGCCAGCGGGCCGGCGACACCTTGCTCCGTACGTCAAAGCGCTCGTTGACCGCGAGCGCACGCCGGGACGCGTTCTGCTGGCGGGCTCGACGCGGTTCCTGACGATGCCCCGGATCTCCGAGTCGCTGGCCGGCCTGGTCCACATCGCCGAGCTGTGGCCGTTCTCTGCGGGCGAGGCGGACCTCCTTGGACCGCAGGCCGACTCGCTGCTGCCGGCGTTGCTCGGGGAGGCCTCGATCGTCCCCTCGTTCCAGGGACGGACCATGCCGACCCGGCGGGAGTATCTCGATCCCAGCGCGACATCCCCGAGATCAGCCGCATCCAACACGTGGCCGGAGCTGCCGCGGATCCTGCGCCTGCTGGCAGCCTCGACGGCGCAGGAGGTCAACGACGTGGAGATGGCGAGCCGATCGAGCATCGACCGTCGGACCTTGCGCGCCAACTACTTGCCGCTCCTGCACACGGTCTATCTCGCCCACGAGGTGCCGGCGTCGTCGCGCAACCTCGTCTCCCGCGTGGCGAAGAGACCGAAGGCATACCTGACCGACACCGGGATCGCCGCGATCTGATCGGCGCAGACGAGCAGCGGCTCGCGGAGCCAACCGCGGCCGGCGTGGTCTTGAGCTCGGCCTTTGGACCAGGCGCCACACCCATGAGCCCACGCGGCGATGAAGTCGCGACGGCCCCTCTGCCGGCGAAGTTCGGCCCGGTCGCCGTCGTCGGTGCGAGAGTGCGCCTCGCCGTTAGTGCGAGACCATCTTGAGCACGCCCGGGTGACCCGAGAGCGTTACCGACCGAGCCAGCCGCTCGAACTCGATCGATCCGGTTACGATCGCGCTGCGCTCAACGACCGCGCTCCCGATGTACGCGCACACGATCGTCAAGAAGCAGGTCCCTACGCCGACGCCGGGCGGTCGCACGAGCGGCGCGCCCGTCCCGACGAAGGCGAGATCCGCACTCACGTACGACTGGGCTTCTTCGCTGTGGATCCGACTCCAGCCGTCCGGCGCGCGCGCGTACACCCACGTGTAAACGGACGTCCGGATCCTTCCCGATGCGGTCGCCTCCCACGTGATCGGATCGAACCGGTAGGGGCTCCCGTGGAGGCAGCCGGACTCGAAGAAGACCGTCAGCAGCTCATCCGTTTCCTCACGATGGTCGATCCAGACGCAAAACTCCGTCGGGTAGGTGGGTGCCCAGCGTTTCGCCTGGATGGCAACCCGGTTGCCGTCGACGGAGAACGCCGCCACGTCGGCATAACTCCGCACGCGCGCATCGATCAGCGGATCCGCCGCCGCCGGAAGGGACCCGGCCGTCATCGCCGCGATCCCCAGCAGAAGGGCAGCTCGCCAGCCTATAGGCCGTCGCTCGGTGCCCGGTCTCATCTCCCCCCCGTTCGTCCCCGCCCCGACGTCGCGGTTGCCATTGCGAGCTCACGATAGGCGTCGAGACCTCTTCGACGGACAGGCGTAGGGTCGAGCCCTACCGCTGTAAACGACGGACTTACCGATCGGTCGGACAGCCACACAAGCCGTTGTTCCCGGCCATGAACAACAACGCCAAGGCGGTCTCTCATCGTGCATGTGGGTTCCGCACCGCGAAGCCTTCACGCTGGCGCAACTTCACTGCCTCGGCAAGCTCCCACTACCGGAAATCGCCCACAGATTCGCGTGAGGAGCCACCAAACTAATGGGCCCGGCGTCCACGACCTAGCCATAGGTATGGCTATGTATCATTCCCGTTCCGTGCGCCCTCGTTCACCAGCCCCACCATGAGCCGTATCCGCCGATCCGGCATGGGTTTGACCCGGAACTCCCTCGCCACAGGAAAGGGCCGGCCCAATCCTCAGATAGGGGCTGCTCACGCCCTCGCTCCTCCCCAGACCGCACCTTGAGGTGGACGTTGACCAAGATGGGGGGGCGGGGGTAGGGAACCCTGCACGGCGGCGAATTGAGGGCAACGGGGCGCGCCCTGGTCGCCCAGACCTACCGGTAACTCACGGCGTGATCCCTGCGCTGTGCGGTCCACCCCAACAAGCGGCAGCGTCGCTGTAGAGCTGCCCGTCACCGAACGGCCAGGCGCCGTCGAAAACACGCGCGCCAGTCGATCGGTTGCAGCCGACCGGGAGGTCGACGCCCGGCTCTTCTTCGAGCGGGTCGAACCAGAATGCCATCCCCCCGTCGAGGAACGTGTAGGGGTTGTCCCCCGTGAACCCACCCGATGCCAGGCTCGGATCCCCGGGACGGACCTCGTAGCCGAGCAGTCCTTCACTGACGCCGGCCGGTGTGAAGTCTCCTGCGGAGCGCTCGATCGCTGTGAACAGCGTCCAGAAGCTCCAATAAATCTCGAACGAGAAACGTTCGTTCGGCTCGGTCCCCGGTTCCTGGGACAAGTATGCCTGATAGTGCTCTTGTTGCTCGAGCGCAGGCATCATCCAGTACTTGGTGACGCCGAACGACGCCTCAGGCATCCGCGGGCCGTAGTAGCGTTGCCAGATAGGCTTGTCCATCCGTGAAGTGTGATCCCAGAAGTATTCGGGGTGATAGTCCAAGGCCCGTGCTGCGGCGACCATCTTCGTCGTCGTCAGCTCGGTCGCTACGGGAACGCAGTAGCAGATGACTGTCGTGATCTCGTTGGCCTTGAACTCGCTCATGAAGAGTGGGAGTTCCCTCGTCCCTGCGCTCGACTCGGGGTAGATCCTTACGAGGTTGCTGCCGTCGTCGCCGGCGCCATTTTCCCACTGGAGGCCACAGAGGTCGTGCGTTTGCTCCATCAACAGTTCGGCGTTCTCTTGCGCCCGTGGTCCGCGGCTCTGAGATCCCGAAAAAGCGACGGGATAGATCAAGCCGAAGCGCCTCGCCCTTTCCTGCAGATCCGGATCGAATGCGAAGGTCGCTCGTCCGGCACCGACCGTACCGGTCTCGTCAGCGGCCAACGCCCGGCAGATGAAACTAGAAGTCGCCGTGCCTTGCTCGATCTGGTCCGGGGCGAAGGACCACACCATCCCCGGGGTCGCCGTGAATGTCGACCTAGGATAATCCTGCAGCGACCCGAAAGTCATGATGCCGGCCGTCGCCATCGCGTCGATGAAGCAGTCCATGTTGTCGCCGATCGTGACGACTGCATCGGGGGAAAGCTCTGCCATGATGATGGTCGCCTCGCCGAGCCGCTGTCCACACGGGGATGTCAGGCCGCCCTGTGAAGCGTAAGCCTGGACCGAGACGGTGTTCCCATGCAGATCGGCCGTGGCGAGGAAGTGACCGAGATGAGCCTTGATGGTGCGTACCAGGTAGGTGTATTGCCCGTTGGTGCTCAGGCGATGGTCGACGTTCTCGTCGGACTCGGACCAGGGGGCGTTCATGTCACCCTCGACGCCGAGATCGTTGTACAGCACCACGACGAACTCGCCGGCGCGCGCGCTCGTCAGTGACATCGGCGCGAGCAGCGCCAGCATGACGATCAGCATGCGTCCCCGCATCTTCACCCTCCGGATAATGGGACCCTGGGAGCTTCGACCTTCTCCCCGGAGTCCCCCCTCCTAGACCAAAGCCAGATCGACCCCGACTATCGGAGTTCCCCCCCTCCACGTCACTGGGTTCGCTGGCAAGCGCTCAAGTCCTTTCCCGCAGCGAGATCCTCCACGGTCAGGCGCCGGAGCCGGCGCGAGAGGCGATTCACAAACCACCACCGGCGCGCGTTGACGTTCTCTGATAAACCTCGGGGCACGATGCGCTCCCGGATCATCGACCTGGACGGCCCCGTTCACGTGGCCGACTTCGGGGGCGAGGGTCCGGCGCTGATGCTCGTGCACGGACTCGGCGGATCACACGCGAACTGGCTCGCCGTCGGGCCGAGGCTGGCCGCGCGCGCGCGCGTCATCGCGTTGGATCTGCCCGGTTTCGGCCGCTCGCCGCTGGAAGGTCGATCCCCAGGAGCAGGGGCGAGCACCCGGCTGCTCGCACGCTTCATCGAGACCGAGATGCGCGGCCCCGCCGTCCTGGTCGGCAACTCGATGGGCGGGATGCTTTCACTGGCGACCGCGAGCCGGAACGCGGAACTCGTCGCGGGGTTGGTGCTGGTGGATCCCGCGCTCCCCCGGACCCGCGGCGCGATGATCGATCCGGTCGTGGCAACGAGCTTCGCCGCGTATGCGACGCCCGGCGTGGGCGAGATGCTCATGCGCCGACGCGCAGCACGACTCGGCGCCGAAGGGATCGTGCGCGAAACACTCGCGCTGTGTTGCGTCGATCCATCGCGTGTCCCACCCGAGATCGTCGAAGCGCTGGTCGCGCTGGCACGTGATCGCATCGACTCGATGCCGTGGGCGAACACGGCGTTCCTCGGAGCCGCGCGTTCGCTGATGCGAACGCTCGCCTGGCGACCTCGGTTCGACGCGATCGTTCGGTCGATCAGCGCCCCGACGCTGATCGTCCACGGCGCGCGCGACCGGCTCGTTCCCCTGGCCGCGGTGGAGGCGTTGGTGCAGACGCGGCGGGATTGGGCGCTCGAGGTCTACGACGACATCGGCCACGTCCCGCAGCTCGAGGCGTCCGAACGGTTCGTCGCGAGCGTGCTCGACTGGCTGCACGGCGCCGGCAAAGCGGCAGCCGTCGCCGCGATGCCGACCTCTTAGACCCCGGCCGCCTTCTTCAGGTCTGCGATCGCCGCATTCAGATGGCCCGGCAGGGCGTCGATGTCGGGAACCGCGTCCCAGTCGCCGGTGAAACCGAAACCCATCACTCCCGAAAGGCTCGTGATCGCGATGGACAGAGCCGCCGCCTCGACCAGGGGCATCAGCGGGTACATCGCTATCAGGCGAGCACCTGCGAGGAACAGCGGCACGTTCGGGCCCGGCACGTTCGACACGACCAGGTTCATGATGCGTTGACGAGAGGCCAGGCGCGCGGCGAGCGCGTGCAGCGTCGGAGGCGCCCAGCGCGTCATGCCCACCAGCGACGCCGCGCCCAGTGCGTGCCGCTTCTCCTTCAGATCGCGCGTGGCTTCTGTGATGAGCCGCAGGCGCTGCGCAGGATCCATCGGGCCGACCGGCAGGTCCACGAAGAACATCGAGACGCGGTTGCCGAAGGTCATCGACTGCGACTCGTCGCGCGTCGAGACCGGCACCATCGCGCGCAGCGACAGGTCGCCGACTTCGTTGCCGCGCGCTTCCAGCAGCCGCCCGATCGCGCCGGCGACCGCGGCGAGGATGACGTCGTTCACGCTGCCGCCGAGCGCGTTCTTGATCGCTTTGGCATCGTCCACCACCGCGTCGGCGAAACTGAACCGGCGGCTGGAACCTACAACGACGTCGAACGGGCTCTCGGGCGCGCGACCGGAACGTACCAAGTTGCTCGCGCTGGAGAGCGCGTCGCGCGCGCGCGCGATCGCGAACCTGGGCGCGCCGAAGGCGGCCGACGCTTGCGCGGTCGCCGCTTCGACCGGATGGGTGACCGAGTCGACGGCCCACCGGCGCATCAGCTCGGCGGTGGAGGGTGCGGGCTCCGGGGTCCACGGCTCCGCCTCGAACGGGCGCGGCTGCTCGGTCGTGTCGAACAGTACCGACGCGATGTCGACACCGGACATGCCGTCGATCATGGCGTGGTGGGTCTTGGTGAAGATGGCGATGCGTCCGTCCTCGAGGCCTTCGATCAGGTACATCTCCCACAATGATCGCGAGCGATCCAGCGGGCGGGAGTGCACGCGCTGTACGTAGTCGGCGAGCTCCGAACGCCCACCGGGTTCGGGCAGCGCTGCGCGACGCATATGGAAGTCGAGGTCGAAGTGGTCGTCGTCAACCCACATCGGCCGCCCGACGTTGAACGGCAGGAACGCGACCTTCTGCCGGAAACGCGGCACCAGGTGGATGCGGCCGGCGACATGGGTCTTGAGGTCGTCGAACCGAATGCGGCCTCCCGGCAGCGACGATGGATCGAGCACCGAGATCGACGCGACGTGCATCTGGATGTTGGGACGCTCCATGTAAAGGAACATCGCGTCGAGCGCAGTCAGACGATCGGCCATAACGGCTCCCTCCCCGCGTGGGTCGACGGCGTAACGGTACCTCGCCCGAGATGAGCGCGTCTCCGGAGGCCGCGGGTCCAGACCACTCTCACCCCGGGCCCGGCCACGAACCCGGCCCCGTGTCTTACGGCCGCCGGCCACGCAGAGCGGCAGAAAAACCCTCGCTCTTGCGGCAAATCCGACCAGAGCGAACCTCGAAGAGGGAGGGCTCGGCCGGGCCGGTCGGGAAAGACTCCGCCGACGGTCGGTCGAGGGATCGATCCTCACCCCAGGCTCGCGCCTGACACCGCACCACCATCAACGCCAACCGACGACGCTGCATCAAGGAACGGAGTGCATGACATGAAGATCTCCCCGAGGGTCCCTCTGTTGCGCGCGCGCGCTCGGGTGCTGGCCGTCGCCGGCATCGTCGGGCTCGCTGCCATCATGCAGATCACACCTGCCTCGGCGTTGAACGAGCCGCAGCTCGTCTCGACGTCCCCCGAGGCCGGCGCGACGGTCGCCGCCGCCCTGTCCAAGGTGACCGCTGTGTACGACCGGGACATCCAAGGCGCGCCGGCTTCGTCGTTCACCTTGGAGGACGGGACCGGGACGCAGGTCGCCGGCACGGTCGGCCTCGACTCATCGACGACGATCTCGTTCTCACCCGCCGGCGGCAGTCTGACCGAAGCCGGGAGCCCGTACACCGCGGCGATAACCGTGTACCCCCTCGCAGAGGGCGACCCGACGACGACGACGTTCGGGTTCGGGATCGACGCGACGGCGCCGGACGCGCCGATCATCATCGTGCCCGCCGAGGGCGATCTGACCAACGCCGAGCCGGTGCACGTCACCGGAACAGCGGAGCCGGGCGTCGACCTTCGCCTGCTGGAGTCCGACGCCGAGCTGGCGACCGGCACCGCCGATGGCGCGGGAGACTTCGACATCGAGCTCACGCTCGGCAACGAGGACGGCGTCGTACACGCGCTCGAGCTGCTCGCGGTTGATGCTGCCGGCAACGAGAGCACCCCCGCGACCGTGAGCTTCACCCACGACAACGTGGCATCCGCCGCGCCGAGCATCGACACGCCCGCATCCGACGTGAGCACCTCGAACACCTCGGTCACCCTCGGCGGCGCCGCAGCAGAAGATGGCGACGTCTTGGTGTTCGAGGGCGACGAGCTGCTCGACACGGTCATCGCCGTTGGAGGATCGTGGTCGGTGACGGTGTCCGACCTCACCGAGGCCGCGCATCCGTTCAGCGCCAGCGCGCGCGACGCGGCCGGCAACACGTCGGACGCCTCAGCGATCCGTACCGTGACGGTGGACTTGACCGCTCCTGTCGTGCCGAGCGTCGAGGTACTCCCCGCCCCGCTCAACGGTGCGACCCAGTCCGACGTCACGGTGTCCGGGACCGCGGAGCCTGGGTCGGCGATCACGGTGGAGATCGACGACGAAAACGCGCTGACGGCTCCGGCGTCGGGATCTGCGACGACCGATCAGAACGGCGACTACGCCGTCTCGAGCCTCGACCTTTCGGGCCTCAACGACGGCGATCTCGCCGTATCCGTCACCTCCGCAGACGCGGCGGGGAACACATCGCAGACCGCGCTGACCGTGGCGAAGGATGCGACCGCGCCGGCGGCCCCCATCGTCGACATGATCACCGAGGTCGTGAACGCGTCCAACCAAACGGAAGTCGCACTCGAAGGAACCGGTGAGGACGCCACGACTGCGACGATCACGGTCTCCGGTGGCGCCGGGGAGACGCCGCTCGAGCAACAGCTCACCCTGGTGGACGGCGCGTTCAGTGCCTCCTTCGATGCGAGCAGCTTGCAGGATGGTCCCCTGACGGTGTCGGTCACCTTGACCGATGCGTCGGGGAACACCGGCGCGGCGAGCGAGCACGTGGTGCTCAAGGACACCCTCGCGCCGGGCGCACCCGCGATCCTGTCGCCGGCCGACGGCTCCACGTTCGACGTGACCACGTTCACCGTCGATGGAACCGCCGAGCCCGGCGCGACCGTGGATCTCTCCGAGGGCGAGGACGCGCTCGCGTCTGTCGTCGCCGCCGCGGACGGCACGTGGACGACCGAGGTTACCGTCGGCGGAGACGGCGATCGCCTGATCGAGGCGCTGCAGACCGACACCGCGGGCAACCCAGGATCGGCCTCGGACGCCGTCGAGGTTCTCGTGGATACCGAAGCTCCCTCCCTGCGCGCGACCAACCCAGCGAACGGCGCAGCCGTGCGTTCGACGCTGTCGGTGGAGGCGCTGTACTCGGAGACGTTGCAGTCGGGCTCCATGATGCTCGTCAACCGCGTCGGCACGATCGTGGCCGGCACGACGACGGTCGAAGGCTCGAGCCTGGTCTTCACGCCGAGCGGCAGCCTGACCGAAGCCGCCAGCCCGTTCGCCGGCGAGACCGAGGCGACGGATCGCGCCGGCCGGAGCTCGGGCATCAGCAGCTTCACCTTCGCGATCGACGCGACCGCTCCGGCCGCGCCGGCGATCGAGCGTCCCGCCGACCAGAGCGTCATCCGGGCGACGACGGCGACCTTCGAGGGCACAGCCGAGGCCAACGCGTCGGTGCGCCTGGTCGACGCCGCCTCGAACGAGATCGGCACAGCGACCGCGGACGGGTTGGGGAGATGGTCCCGTGCGGTCTCACTCGGCGACGGCAGCTACGCGATCAGCGCGATCGCGGTGGATTCTGCCGGCAACGAGAGTCCCGCGTCCCCGGCGGTTCGGATCTCGATCCAGACCGCGCCGACGATCACGACGCCCCTACAAGGAGCCGTGACCCAATCCTCGGTCACGATCTCGGGGGTCGCGCCGGCAGGTTGGAGCGTCACCGTCACCGAAGCCGGCCGCTTCGTCGGCGCCGCACCGGTGAACGGTTCCGGGACCTGGTCGATGACCGCGTCGTTCCCCTCGGGGAGCCACACGATCATCGCGATCGGTCGCTCCTCCAGCGGGCAGCTTGGGAACCCGTCGGCGCCGCGGACCTTCATCGTGGACGCGACGAGGCCCCAGGTGGCGATCACCACCGAGGAGAACCGCATCTTCGGTCCCGGCGAAGCCTTCACGGTGTCGGGAACGGCGACCGATGACTACGGCGTCCGACGCGTGCGGATCGACTTCTACAACGTCGCCGGCACCCAGGTTGCGACCATGGATGCGACACTCGACGCACCGGACGGCGCACAGACGACCTGGACCGCCACCGGCACGGGCCTGGTGCCCGGGCGCTACACGGTGCGCGCGACCGCCCTCGACGTCAACGGACTCAACTCCACGACGGCCGCTCGCACGTTCCTGGTCGTGATCCTGTAACGCCGATCATCCCTCGCCACATCGGGCCGGGACCCCGACCCGATGTGGCGGTGAGGATGCTTTATCGATCCCCGAGCAGCGCGCGCATCTCGGCCTCGAACACGTACGACGGAAACGCGCGATCCATCGTGAGAACGCTTCCGGTGCAC
>DASWIP010000084.1:0-18720 GCA_036397635.1 Actinomycetota bacterium
GTCGATCGCGGGGATCGCGGGCCCGGCCGCCGCCGGCAGAGCCGACGCAGCCAGGATCAGGGCGAGCAGCACGCGCGCGCGCATCGATCCGAGGTTCGCCGCCCGTGTGAGGATCCCTGCAGGAGCAGCGCGAGCAGCCGCCCCACTGGGCAAAACTGCAGCTCATCGACCTCGAGAAGGTGCGAACGCTTACGGCCGGAAAGCTGTCGGTCGCTCTCGACCCCGTCGAGCCATGGATCAGCAGGACCTCGACCACCGAGTTGTCCCCCGGACGCCCCCCGGGCCTGCCCCCTTGCCCGGGCTCGTGGGCTGGGCCATCGTTCCGGAGGCATATCATTCCGACGAATGGGTCGGGAAGGGAGGATTCGGACGGACTCTCCTCCAATCCCTGAGGGGAGGCTTTCGCGGTCACCGATGACCGCGCGGCCCGAACGAGCCATGACGATTCTCGAGGTCCTCCCTCGGCGCTTGCGGGCGCCGCTGGCGGCGGTGCTCGTGATCATCCTGCTGCTGGTGTCGATCGGAGTGAGTCTACGGCGCGATCCGTTCGCCTTCCTGTTCCCGTTCGGTCGCGGGCCGGGCCTCGACTATTCGGCCGGCCCCGGCGGGTTCGCGCCGTTGGACCCCAGCTATATCGCCGACATCTTAGGCGAGCAGCGCGCGGCGCCGACGTCGGGCGTTTCCTCCCCGGTTCGGCGCAGCGATCCGGGATCGGGCAGTTTCGAGCCGCCGCGGCGACTGACGGATGTGCATCCGTTGACCAATGATGATCGGGGGGATGCGCGCGCGGTGCCGGGTGTGCCGTTCACGGCGCGCACGAACACGTCGGCTGCCGGGCGCGAGCCGGGTGAGCCGGCCGATTGCGGTCGTTTGGGTGGCACGGTCTGGTATCGGTATGCGCCGTCGCGTGATGTGGGGTTGATCGCGAACACGTTCGGCTCGTCGTATGCGACGGCGCTGGGGGTCTTCGAGCAGGATGCCGACGGCGGGTTGTCGAGTATCGGCTGTGATTCGGATCTGGATGGGAACGCGATCTATCAGTTCTCGGCTGCTGAGGGGTCGACGTATCTGTTCCAGATCGCCGGCTCGACCGGCGGCGGGGATCTCGTGTTCAGCCTCGAGCCGCAGGGGACGACCGTTCTCGCATCGGCCGTCCGGGACGGTCAGCCGGCGACGGGGTACAGCCGGCAGCCTTCGATGTCGGCGGACGGCCGCTTCCTCGCTTTCACCTCCACGGCCTCTGACCTCGCCGCGGGTGCCGACCCAGCGCCCTGCACGGTCCACACGCGATCTTTGGGGGGCTTCTACACGAGCATCACCGCTCCCGAGGAACCGTGTCAGCAGGTGATCGTGCTGGACCGGCGGACCGGGGAGTTCGTGCTCGCCTCCGTGAACGACCACGGTGAGCCGGGCAATGGCGGGACCACGACATGGCCCATGATCTCGGGGAACGGTCGCTACGTTGCGTTCACATCAACGGCGAGCAATCTCGTCCCTGACGACTCGAACGATATCGCGGACGCCTTCGTCCACGACCTGGTGACGAGGCGTACGAAGCGCGTCAGCATGGCGTACACGGGTGAGGAGCTGCAGCTGGAGCTCGATCCCAACGGGTATGGGTTCCCCGTCTACGGCGGCTCTGTGTTCCATCCCGCGATCTCGCACGATGGCCGATTCGTCGCCTTCTCCTCGTCGAGTTCCATGCTCGTGGAGAACGACAGGAACCATCAGTACGACGTCTTCGTCCACGACCGGCGAACCGGCTTCACCGAGCGGGTCTCCGTCTCGTCGGCCGGACGCGAAGGAAACCAGGACAGCATCACGCCGTTCTTGTCACGCGACGGTCGATACGTCACCTTCACGTCAGCCGCCTCAACGTTGACCTGGGATGCCGCCCCTGGAGGGGTCTACCAGCTGTTCATCCACGATCGCGAGACCGGAGAGACGACGCTCGAGTCGATCTCGACTACCGGTGAACCCGGGGATGGTGACTCCGGTTGGTGGCCCGCATCTCCGATGACCCCGGACGGACGCTACGTCCTGTTCGGATCGGTGGCGTCGAACCTGGTGCCGGGCGATACGAACGGCATCATCGACGTCTTCGTGCGCGACCGGGTCGCTGGAACAACGACGCGCGTGAGCGTCTCTTCGTCCGGCGAGCAGGGCGAGCCGCCGGCTGTCGAAACAGGTGATCTGTACTTCGTGGCCAGGGATTCGCTGCTCGGCCCTCTCAGCGCCGACGCGACGGCATGGACGGGCGGCATCAGCAGCGACGGCCGTTACGTGGTGTTCGACTCGCAAGCGAACGGCCTGGTCCCGGAAGACACCAACAACCTCGTCGACGTCTTCGTTCACGATCTCCACACCGCGACGACGGTCCGTGTCTCGACCAACCTCGGCGGCGACGCGTTCCGGGGCGATTCCTCGTACGGTGTGATGTCGGCGGACGGCCGCATCATCGCCTTTACCTCGCTCGCGCAGCTGGGAGACGACCCCGCACGCGACGTGCTGGCCGAGCCGCAGATCTACATCCACGAGCGCGTGGGAGCGTTCCGGTGAGTGCGTTGGCGTGGCTGCCGCAGCGCGCGCGCGCCCCCCTGGCTGCTGTTCTCGTGGTGGTGGTGTTGCTGGCGTCGATCGGGGTGGCGTTCCGGCGGGATCCGTTGGCGTTCCTGTTCCCGTTCGGCCGCGGCCCGGGGCTCGACTACTCGGGACCGGAGGCCGGCTTCGTACCGTTGGAGCCCGGATACGTCGCGGACGTGTTGGGAGAGCGTGTCGCTGATCCTGATGCAGCCGACGGGCCGGTGGCTCCAGCGCGCACGAGGTCCCGCCCCCGTTCCATCGTCGACCCACATCCGCTGACCAACGATCGGATGGCCGACGCGCGGCACGTGTCGAGCATCCCGTATGCGGCGCGGACCGACGCGAGCGGTGCGACGCGGGAGCCGGGTGAGCCGTCGGAGTGCAGCAGTGAGGGCGGCACGGTGTGGTATCGCTACACGGCCGGGGACGAGGGGGCGCTCATCGCGACCGTGTCGGTCGAGCAGCTCTTTGCGCCGCCGAGGACGGAGGGGGTCTTGGCCTCGGGTCACCTCGTGACGCTCGGCGTTTTCGAGGGGGTTGGGCTGGCGCCCGTGGGCTGCACCGATAATCGGGGGAACCGCCGCGCCTCGCTCCAGTTCGAGACCGAGGCCGAGACGACGTACCTGTTCCAGATCGCCGCGGATGGTCCCTTCCAGTTCGGACTGAACCCTCCACCGCGGATGCATCTGGTGTCGACGACTCCCGACGGGGAGCCGGGGGATTCATACTCGTTTGACGCCCGGATCTCCGGTGACGGTCGAATCGTCGCCTTCGCGTCCGCCGCCGACGATATCGTTCCCGGTGCGCACGATCCCAACTGTTGGCAGCAGGATCCGCAGGACGCCGGCGTCGCCAGGACGGGCTTCGGTCTCGCGCAGAATTGCGACCAGGTCCTGGTGCGTGATCGCGCGACGGGCGAGACGGTGGCGGCGTCGGTCAGCTCGGCCGGCGAGCCGGGCAACGGCGCTTCGCGTGGTGTGGACATCTCGGGGGATGGCCGCTACGTGGTCTTCGAGTCGTGGGCCACCAACCTGGTGCCGGGCGATACGAACCGTGTGGCCGACATCTTCGTGCATGATCTGGTGACGAGGCGCACCGAGCGCGTCTCGGTCAACTCCCGCGGCGAGCAGACGCTGGGCGCCTCGTTCGAGGCGCACAGCTTCGAGGCCACGATCTCTGACGACGGCCGCAAGGTCGCGTTCGCGAGCGCGGCGCCGAACCTCGTGGACGGCGACGCCCCGGGAACCATGGACGTGTTCGTGCGCGATCGTGTGGCCGGGACGACGGAGCTGGTCTCGGGTCCGCTGGATCCCTCCGACGTCACGACCTGGCCCGAGCGGCTCCGTGACGGGGTCCAGACGCCCGACGATTTCCCGCTCTACGACGAGTACATGCTGCCGTGTATCTCACCCGATGGGATCATGGTTGCTTTCAAGTCGCACGCGTCCGACCTGGTCCCCGGCGACACGAACGGGTACGCGGACTGGTTCGTCCGCGACCTGGATGCCGGAGTGACCGAGCGCATCTCGGTGGCGAGCGATGGGACGCAGGGGGACGGGCACGCTGGCATGCGAGACCACTCGAAGGGCGCAGTGAGGGGGAACTGCTTCTCCGCGGGCAACCGATACGTGGTCTTCGACTCCGAGGCCTCGAACCTCGTGCCGGGCGATACCAATGAGCGTGGCGACGGGTTCGTCCGTGATCGTTGGTTGGGGACCACGACCCGGGTAACGATCGATCCGGTCGGGGAGGAGTTCGCTCGCGAATCGCACTTCACGACGATGTCGCGAGATGGCCGCTGGGTGGCGTTCCTGGGGTCGGATCGCGCGCGGCTGCTCGGTGAGGGTCTCGCTCCGCTCGAGGACGCGGTTCCCGGGGGGATCCGGTTCGGCCTGGGGGACGAGCCCAGGGTACGTCGCGGCGTGTTCATCAGGGACATGCTGACGGGATCGGTCGAATGGATCCCGCTGTTGGCCGGTCAACGGGCGAGCGGCGAAGGGAGCTGGCTCGACCTCTCCTCGGACGGTCGCCTGCTCGCCCTCAACACGAACTTCCCGACCTTCAACGAGGATCCTGACCACCCGAGCTGGTATGTCGGCTGCACGGAGAACCACGACCTCGTGTACGAGCGCGTCGGCGAAGGCTGCTACGACGCGTCCAACAACCAGGTCTACGTCGTCGAGCGCTGGACGGAAGGGGCCGCGCCGTGACCGGCGTGCTCGAGCGGATCCCGCGGCGCGTGCGCGCGGCGCTCGCCGTCGTCTCGGCGGTGGCGATCCTGCTCGCGGCGATCGGCGTGGGGTTGCGGCGAGATCCGCTGGCGTTCCTGTTCCCGTTCGGGCGCGGTCCTGGTCTGGACTATTCGGCTCGGCCACACGGTTACGTGCCCTTGGACCAGAACTACGTATCCGATGTGTTGGGAGAGCTAGCTGCCGATGGGGTGGCCGCCGAGCGCCTGGGGGGCGGTCTCTCAACACACTCGCGATCCGGTGGCCGATCGATCGTCGACCCGCATCCCCTGACGAACGACGACATCGCAGACGCAAGGCACGTGTCGAGCATCCCGTACACCGCGCGCACGGATGCGAGCGGCGCGACACGCGAACCAGGGGAGCCCACCACGGTTTGCGGCGATCAAGGTGGCACGGTCTGGTACCAGTACACGGCCGGCGACGAAGGTGCGCTGGTGGCGACCCTTGCCACAGACTCCGCCTTCCCTGAAGGGGCGGTTTCACTGGGAGTCTTCAAAGGCGAGGATTTAGCGACGGTGGCGTGTGACACCGACCGAGGCGGTCGCGCGACGGTCCAGGTCAAGACCGAGCCTGAGGTTTCCTATCTCTTCCAGATCGCGGGCGCGGGACGCTTTGCGTTCGGGCTCAGCCCGCCGCCGGACATGCATCTGATCTCGGCGAACCAGGAAGGCGAGCGTGGCAACGCTGGGTCTCTCAGCGGGCGCGTCTCAGGTGACGGACGCATCGTGGTGTTCGTGTCCCATGCCGGCGACATCGTTCCCGGGTCCCACAACCGCAACTGCTGGCAAGAGGACCCTCACCAGGCCGATGCCGCCAGGACGGGCTTCGGGTTGGTGGGGGAATGCCCCCAGATCCTCGCGCGCAACCGGGCCACCGGCGAGGCCGTGGTGGTGTCGATGAGCTCGGACGGCGAGTTCGGCAACGGCGCTTCCCACAGCCCGGACATCTCGGCGGATGGCCGGTACGTCGTGTTCAGATCGTGGGCGACGAACCTCGTGCCAGACGACACGAACCGTGTCGCGGACATCTTGTTGCACGACCTGGTGACACGGAAGACGGAGCGGATCTCGGTGAACTCGCGCGGTGAGCAGACGCTGGGGGCATCGTTCGAGGCGCACAGCATCATGCCGACCATCTCCGACGATGGGAACCGTATCTCGTTCGCGAGCGCGGCGCCGAACCTCGTGGACGGTGATCTCCCAGGCACCCTCGATGTGTTCGTGCGTGACCGGGCGGCGGGCACGACCGAGCTCGTATCCGCACCGCTCTCCGCGAACGCACGTACGTCACGCGAGCGGTTCCGCGACTCCGTGCAGACGAGCGAGGACACGCCGCTGCTCGACGAATACATGCTGCCGTGCATCTCACCCGATGGGAGCCTCGTGGCCTTCAAGTCGCATGCGTCCGACCTGGTTCCCGGCGACACGAACGCGTACGCGGACTGGTTCGTGCGCGACCTGGAGGCTGGTGTGACCGAGCGGATCTCTGTGGCATCCGATGGGACCCAGGGCAACGGCCACGCGGGTGTTTGGGCTTACGCGAATGCTCTGGTGAGGGGGAATTGCTTCTCAGCCGATAATCGATACGTCGTGTTCGACTCCGAGGCGTCCAACCTCGTCGCGGGCGACAGGAACGAGCGAGGCGACGGCTTCGTGCACGATCGCCGCACCAGGACCACGACGCGGGTGACGGTCGATCCAGCCGGAGAGGAGTTCCACCGTGAATCGCTCTACACGACGATCTCTCGGGATGGGCGCTGGGTCGCCTTCCTCGGCGTGGATGCACCCCGTGTCCCCGGTCCTGAGGCCTCGGGTACCCGGGTTGGTCCGGTGGCGTTCGAGGGCGGCAGGCCGCGAGGGCCCCACATCTATGACATGCGGACGGGCGAGGTCGATTGGATACCGCTCGTGTCGGATCCAAGCGGCGACGGCAGAGTGCGAACCGGTGACGGCAGAGCGTTGGATCTCTCGTCCGACGGCCGGATATTGACGCTTGACTCTGCCTTCTTGGTTTACACGGAGGATCCCGACCACCCCAGCTACTACTTCGGCTGCCGGCAGGAGTACGACGTCGTCTACGAGGCGTGGTTCGGCGAGGGCTGCATCGACTCTTCCGAGCTGCACGTCTACGCGATCGAGCGGTGGAAGGCGGACCGATGAAGATCCGCGTGCTGCTCGTCGATGACGACCAGGCCGTGCTGGTGACGCTCGCGCGCACCCTGTCGGTCAAGCGCGACATCGAGGTCGTGGGTGAGGCGCTCGACGGTGCGGACGCGGTCGAGCTGGCGACCAGCGTTCCTGCCGATGTGATCGTGATGGACGAACGCATGCCGACGATGTCAGGTCTGGAAGCGACCAGACGCATCAGGGAAGCGGGGATAGCCGCGCCGATCCTGATGTTCACCGCCGACGACGCGGTGGAGGACCGGATCATCGACCTCACCAACGTGCGCTTCCTGTCCAAGGGACGCGCCGGCTTCCGCGCGGTGCCGGACGCCGTGCGTGAACTCGCGGGAGGCGAGCGCTGATGAGCCCGGGGCGTCCCCGACGGTTCCGGGATCTGCCGTTGTTCTGGCGGCTGCTTGTTCCCTACGCGGTGCTGCTGGTGACCGTCGGCGCGGCCGGTGGGTTTCTGATCGTGCGCGACCTCGCCTCGCGCGCGCAGACCACGCTGGATCGTGATCTCGCGCGTCGATCGTTCGAAGCGCGCGCCGTCTTGCACAACCGGGAGCTGTACCTGCTGGAGTCGGCGAACTTCGCTGCGAACCTGCAGGGGATGGCGGATGCGATGCGGGCGAGGGACGTGCGGGCGATCCGACAGCTGCTCGCATCGGTTCGGGTGTTGAAGGGTGACTTGACCCTCGTTGCGGCCCTTGATCCCGTCGGCGTCGGATCGATCGAGTTCCGACAAGACGAGGATGGGGAGACGACACGCCGAAGCGGACGCAACTGGGGACGCAACGGGTTCATCCGCGAGGCGCTGGCCGATCCCGAAGGCAGACGCCGCGCGGGCGTGGTCACCATCGGCGAGCCCATCCTGTCGATCGTCGCGCCGGTCTGCCGGACGCGCGATCCGTGCGACGTCGTCGGCGCCGCGCTCGTCGGGATCTCGATCGAGCGGCTCGCAGCGGAAGCGGCAGGGCAACGCAGCGGCGGGCCGGAAGCTGTCGCTCCCGCCGCCGGCATCGCGCTCTACGACCTGGCGGGCGAGCTGCTCGCGGCGGCAGGTCTGTCTGGGGTGCGCAGCCCGCCTCCGGACGTACCCGACGATCAGCCGGTGCGCGTCACCGGTGATGTCGAGGGGAGCGAGGTCGCCACGTTGTACTCGCCCCTGGAGCTGCAGGACCGGCGAGTCGGCACGCTCGGGGTCGCCATGCCGACCGCCACCTCGTTCTCGTCGGCGCGTGACACCGGCATCCGTCTCGCGGGGTTGCTCCTCGCCGTGCTCGTCGCGATGGTCGCCGTCGGCGCGCTGCTGTCTCGATCGATCCTGGGGCAGGTGCGGCCGCTGGTGAAGACCAACCGCGCGCTCGGGCAAGGCGATCTCGGCGCGCGCGCGGAGGTGCTCGGCGACGATGAACTGGGTGAGCTCGCGCGGGGCGTCAACCAGATGGCCGAGCAGCTCCAAGCCAGCCACGGGACGCTCGAGCAGCGCGTCGCCGAACGCACCCGAGAGGTGCAGCGCCTGCTGGAAGAGCGTTCCGATCTGTTCGCGGCGCTTAGCCACGAGCTGCGGACGCCGCTGTCGCTGATCCTGGGGAACGGCGAGTTGCTGCTCGATCCGGATGCGCCGCGTGCGAAAGCGTGGCGGAACGAGACCACGCAGGCGATCGTGGGGTCGGCCGAGCATCTGCTCGACCTGGTCAACGACATCCTGGACCTCGCGAAGGCCGAGCGCGGCCGGCTGGAGCTGACGCAAGAAGACATCCTGCCGGCCGAGCTGCTCGCGGAATTGCGCCCGACCGTCGAAGGCCTCGCGCGGCCGGGTGAGCTCGAGGTCACGTTCGACGTGCCCGACGACCTTCCCATCGTGCGAGGCGACCGGCGAAGGCTCAAGGAGGTCGTGCTGAACCTGGTCGACAACGCGGTGAAGTACACGCCGGCCGGCGGGAGCGTGCACGTGACCGGGTTCGCGAAGAACGGGCACGTGCAGTTCGCGATCTCGGACACCGGCCCCGGATTGCCGCTCGACGTCGGCGATCGGGTCTTCGAGCCGTTCTACCGCGTCGAAGGAACCAAGCCGCAGCGGGGGCGCGCATCCAGCGGCCTCGGGCTCGCGATCAGCAAGCGCTTCGTCGAGGCTCACGGCGGAGCCATCTGGTACGAGAGCGAACCCGGCGCCGGCTCCACCTTCCGCTTCAAGGTCCCGCACGGCAACCGCGACGGCCACATCAAGGAGGATGTCCGATGAGATGGGCGATGGTTCTGATCGTGGCGGTGATGGCGGTATCGATGACCGCCGGCGCCGACGACATCCCCGACGGCGCCACGTGCCAACGCGGCGACGCAGCACCGTTCACGCATCACTACCAGTCGTTCGACGATCCCGGATCCGCCGATCCCTCGAACGCCGAACGTGCTGCCGTGTGTGTCCATGCGGAGGGAACAACCGTGTTCTACCTCGGCGGGGAAGTCGTTGCCGAGGAAGAGCCTCAGTTCGGGCCGACGGGAACGTGCGGCTCCGTCATCGTGCTCAACGAAGGCCTCGATAGCGGCAACGGACAGGATTGGAACAACAGCGGACCCGACGGGCAGAAAGGCACCGCGGACGATCAGCACTGCGATTGAGATTCACAGCGAGCGGAGATACGCGAGGACGGCGAGCACACGCCGGTGGTCGTCGCTCGCCGGCTCGAGACCGAGCTTCATGAAGATGTTCGCGACGTGACCCTCGACCGTCTTCGGGGCCATGTGCAGTTGCTCGCTGATGGCTTGATTGGATCGCCCTTCCGCCATCGACCCAAGTACCTCCCGCTCGCGCTCTGAAAGATCCTCGACCGGGCTGCGTCTATCACGTTCCTCGACGAGCAGGCTGACGACGTCCGGATCGACGACCGCTTCCCCGCGCGCCACCCGGGCGACTGCGTCCCGCAGTTGATCCAGGTGGGAGACCCGACTCTTGAGCAGCCAGCCGCATCCCTCTGCCTTGCCGCTCATGAGTTGCACGGCGCCGGCGCTATCTGCGCTCTGTGAGAGCACGAGGACCCCCAAGCGTGTCATGGCTCGGCGCATGCCGATGATCGCGTCGATCTCTTTCTCGTTGTCGTCGGCCGACCCCAGCGAGATGACGGCGACGTCGGGGGGCGGGTCGAGCGACTGCAGTTCGCGCGGGCTCCGCGCCTGGTGGACGACGTCGAAGCCGCATGTTCTCAGGACGCCGGCGAGCCCTTCGCGGTCGAGGACCGATCGCTCTGCGAGCGCGACGCGGATCGCTGTTCCCTGGTTGGATTCGGCGGGTGGTCGCCGCATCTCCTCCATGACGGCATCGGCCACCTCTGGCGGGAATACGAGCTCGCCCTCCGAGACGCGGCGGACGGCGTCCACGACCTCCTCTGGTCGGGCGGTCTTGACGAGGTAGCCGGTCGCGCCCGCCCTGACTGCGCGGCCGATCTTGGCCGGCTCGCTGGAGGCAGAGAGCATCAGCACCTTTGACTGCGGGCATTCCTGCAAGATCATCCTCGTTGCGGCCAGGCCGTCCGTGCCGGGCATATCGATGTCCATGATGACCACGTCTGGCTTGGTCTCACTGGCAGCGACGACCGCCTCGTCGCCATCCGAAGCTTGGGCGGTGACCCGTGCGAAGCCTCGCATCTCTAGGATCTTTCGGAGCGTCTGACGCCAGATCGGATGGTCGTCCACCACGAGCACACCGATCGGCCTTGGTCGCGGCGGGGTGGGCTCGTTCGATGAACGTGCCCTGCCGGTCACGCGCCGCCGAGGCGCCTTCCCATCCTCCACGACCCTAGTCTCACCCACGCGGTCGGCCGACTCAAGCATGAGCTCGGGACCTGGTCTTCCCTCCTTGCTTTCAGGGGTCAGCCCGCCCGGCGTTCGGGTGATGCCCCTCTGGAGCGAGCGAGAGACGCGCGCGAGGCTGTCCTCAGTTCAGAGAGGGGATCCCATGATCAAGAGATCGTCGTACAGGCTGTCCCGCGTGCGATCGTTGCGCGCGCTGACGGTCTTCGCCGATGCCACCGACGACGAACTCCTCCGGATCGATCAGCAGACCACCAGGATCGACGTGGCAGCGGGCAGACGACTCACCGTTGAAGGGTCGGCAGGCCGCGACGCGATGATCGTGATCGACGGTCGAGCGCGGGTCACCCACAGGGGCAGGGTGATCGCCGAGATCGGGCCGGGCGAGCTGATCGGCGAGATGGCGCTGCTGAACGGTAGCCGGCGGTCGGCAACAGTGGTGGCCCTGACACCGATGCGTCTCATGGTGCTCAACCCGGGGGAGTTCCAGGAGATGCTGCGGGTCGCGCCCAGCGTGCGCGCGAAGGTCGGTGCGGTGGCGTTCGAACGAGGAGCGCAACCTCGACGGACGGCTCGCGACGGCCGGGGCTCGCCAGTTCTCGGATCGAACGACGCGAGTGCACCGGTTGGGGACGCCCGGGCGAAAGGAGGCAATCATGCGAGCGTCCGGCTTGCGTAGGTGGGGATCGACGATCGTCTGCGTTGGGATGCTGCTCGTCGGTGGCTCCGCGGCGGAGGCCGAGCACGTCCTGGAAGCTGAACACCAGTCACAGGCGGTCGTGCGTGCCGGTGATCCACTGGTGGTCCGCATCGCCGCTGCAACCTCCTGTGTGGTCGCACCGGTTTGCAGCTGGGTGCAAGCGCAGGTGCGGTACGAACGACCGGACGGTGAGGCCGCCAGCGTCTGGGTGGAAGGGCCGTACCAGCCGTTCCAGGTTCTGGCCGTCACCGTGCCGGGGGAGCATGTGAACAGTCCCACTTTCTCGTACGAGATCGACGTCTCGCAGCAGGCGTGCTTCGACCGGTGCCATGGCGTGGGCGTTCACCTGCCGCGAGTGCTGGAGACCTACACGGTTGAGGTTGTCGATGTTTGAGGGGCAACCGATCCGACGTCCGGGGGTGCTCCGATGACGGGCAGGCGGCGCACGAGCGCGCGTCCTCCCGGGAAACGGGCGAAGTACCTCGGCCCGGTGCGTCGGCGGCCGCAGATCCTGGAACTCGCCGCTTCGCTGTTCGCGGCAAGGGGATTCAGCCTCCCACTGGACCAGATCGCGAAAGAGGCCGGCCTTTCCAAAGCCGTGCTCTACGACTGTTTCCCCGGTGGCAAGGAAGAGCTGCAAGTGAAGGTGATCGAGCGAGCAGAAGGTCTGTTCTGCGATGAGGTCGTCGAAGCGCTTCAGGAGCGAACCGGTGACGCCGCCACCCTCGTGAACGTGGCTGTCCAGGCGTTCCTCCGGTTCGCGGAGAGGGATGCCGCTGCGTTCGATCTGCTCTTCGGGTCTGCCGAGATGCCGGGACAGCGGATGCGCCTGCGCCTTCGATTGGTGCGGGCACGGATCGACAAGGTGCTCACTCGCCTGCTCATGACCAGGCTTCGTGAGGCGGGAGTGGATGCCGAGCGGGGCGACATCGTGGCGCTGCTCGGTGTTGCCTCTGCCCTCGCTGCGCAGGCGACAGGAACCCGCCGCGCGCCGCTGTCCGAAGCGGTCGTCAGTCGGGCGACAGACGTTGTGGCGCGTGGTCTCGGGGGCCGGCTCGCTGGAGCCTCGATGGCCGTGGGATGACGGAACGTCCAGCTTGCGCTGTCGGGGCGAGCTGTTCACAGGAGGGAGGGAATCATGCTCGTCGTCAGAGGGGCCTTGATGCTGGCCCTATTGCTCGGCGCGACGGCTGTCGCACGGGCCGATGTGGACGAGGCGGTCGTGGTCAGCGGCACCATCATGCTCGAAGACGGAGCGCTCTTCCACATCGGGGTGGAGTCTCACGGGGCCGAGCCGACGGGCAACGCCTGGCTAGCGCGCGCCGGTACGGAGGGCATCGAGGTCATCGAGATCGCGATCGACTGTTTGGAAGCGTCGTGGCATCAGCCCGTCTATCCCATCCCGCCGTATCTGCCCTACCACATGGCACAAGCGTCGGGTTCGGTGGCGGATGGCACGCGGTACTTCATCACCGCGTACGACGTCGTGCCCCGGCCCGTCGGGTTGGGCGATCGCCTCGTGCTAGACACCGAACCCGGTGACGGCGCCTGCGGTGCACACGACTCGATCGGCTCGCCGGTGGCCGCCGGGGAGATCACGATCGGCCCCTGATCGAAATCCGACCGTTCGACCGCGCGAGAAGGAGCGAAGCTGGGCGATGGAGCGAGGCATCTCACGTCGAACGTTCCTCCGATCCGCCGCTGCGACCGCGGCTGTTGCCTGGCTGCCGGCGTTCCGGGTCGCGCGCGCGGACGCCTCGTGCCCCGCTCCGCCCGCGTTCCCCCGTAACATCGAGCTGTACCGGCAGGCGTACCGCAACTGGGCGGGCGACATCGCGGTAGATGACGTCTGGACGTGCGCGCCGAGCCGCGCCGAACAGATCCTTCTGCTCGCAGACTGGGCTGCTGCCTACGGGTATCGCCTGCGTGCGCAGGGCATGCGTCACAACTGGTCGCCGCTGACGATCGAGCCCGGCTCGGCGTGCGAAGAGATCCTGCTCGTTGATACGACCCAGCACCTGACCGGGATGACGCTCCTGGATGGTGAGCCCGCGCGCGTCAAGGTCCAGGCAGGTGCAACCATGGAGGAGTTACTGGGGTATCTCCAGGCTGCAGGCCTCGGCATGACGACGTTCCCCGCCCCGGGCGATGTGACCGTCGGCGGTGTGCTCGCGATCGATGGCCACGGTGCTGCGATCCCGGCCCTCGGCGAGACGCGCAAGTCGGGCCACACGTACGGGTCGGTCAGCAACATGGTGCTGTCGCTCACGGCGATCGTGTGGGACAAGAGGAGCGGACGGTACAGACTCCGGGAGTTCGACAGGCGCGATCCCGCGTGCGCGGCGCTGCTCGTGAATCTCGGGCGCGCGTTCATCACCGAAGTGACGTTGCAGGTCGGCTCGAACGACATGCTGCGCTGTGAGAGCTTCGTGGACATCCCCGCATCGGAACTGTTCGCATCGCCGGGATCCGGGGGCCGGACGTTCGCGAGCGTGCTGGAAGGATCCGGTCGCGCGGAGGCGATCTGGTTCCCCTTCACCGAGTACCCGTGGGTGAAGGTTTGGACGATCTCGGACGAGAAGCCGGCCGGTGCACGCCGGGTAGACGGACCGTACAACTATCCGTTCACCGACAACATCCCCGCACCCCTGGCAGAGCTGGCCGGCGAGATCGTGCGGGGCAATGGGCACATGACGCCGACGTTCGGAAAGATGAGCTACGAAGTCGTCCGTGCCGGCCTGCTCGCCACGTCGTCGATGGACCTGTGGGGCGCGTCGAAGGACGTGATGCTGTATGTGCGGCCCACGACGATGCGGGTCACGACCAGCGGGTCCGCGGTGCTCGCGCGACGAAGCGCGATCCAGCAGGTTCTCGCGGACTTCTGTGCGCAGTACGGTCGGATGGTGGAAACGTACCGGCAGCGCGGCAGCTATCCGATGAACATGCCCCTGCAGCTGCGGGTCACCGGTTTGGATCACCCAGCTGAGGTCGAGATGAACGGCGCATCGCCTCCCTTGATCTCGTCACTCGCACCCAGGGCGGATCACCCGGAGTGGGACGTTGCGATCTGGTTCGATGCTCTTTCCTTCCCCGGGACGCCCGACGCCAACGCGTTCTACCAGGAGTTGGAAGAGTGGATGCACCAGCACTTCTCGGGTACCACCGCTGTTCGCCCCGAGTGGTCGAAGGGGTGGGCTTATACTGGCGACGGGCCGTGGACAAGGAGTGAGATGCTCACCTCAACCATCCCCGACGGGTTCCGCGCGCGGACCCGCGGATGGGACGAGGCGATCGAGATCCTCGACCAGCTCGATCCGCACAGGGTATTCAGCAATGCGTTCCTCGACCGGCTCCTGCGCGCCTGAAGGCATCGCCGGCATAGACCTCGTAAGGACAAACGCGGCGTCCGCGCACGACGTGCCCGGGGAGGGAGTCGAACCCCCATGTCCTCGCGGACAGCGGATTTTAAGTCCGCCGCGTCTGACCAGTTCCGCCACCCGGGCCTCGCGGCGATGCTATCGCACCGCCCGGGGCGCTCGATCTAGGAGCCGGGCGCGCCCGGCGCGCTCGGGCTGGTGTAGACCTTCTCGCCGGCGAAGCGGCGCGCCTCGGGATCCCAGGGGAAGAAGATCGTATTGAACCACCGCTTGCGCTCGCCGTCGGGCTCGACGCCCAGCCACGGCCCGCCATCGTGGGTGGCGGTGACGTCTGCGTACTCGTACACGCCTTGCGGCCCGACGACGATGTCCAGCAGATCGAAATCGATATCCGGGAACGCGCCGAGCAGCTCGGTGTAGAAGCGGCGCGCGCCCTCGTGTCCTTCCCAGCGGTGGCCCTGCCACGGCAGCTCGTACACGCAGTCCGGCGCCAGCGTCGCGATCAGGCCGTCCAGGTCGCGCACGTCCTCGGCCTTGGAGTGCGCGATCCACAGCCCGCGGATCGCCTCGAAGTCCTCCGCGCTCGCGCGCCAGCCCAGCCGCTCGCGGATGTCGATCGCATCGACCTTGGCGCTCATCCTCGCTCCTCTCGATCCG
This sequence comes from Actinomycetota bacterium, assembly GCA_036397635.1. Lineage (GTDB taxonomy): Bacteria > Actinomycetota > AC-67 > AC-67 > AC-67 > DASWIP01. Next base: position 15,545 of record DASWIP010000084.1, read on the forward strand.
TGCGGCGATGCTACGGCGAGCGTTGCCGGGCTCGCAATGCGCCGTGATAGCGTGCCGACGACGACCTCGACGCCGGAGGAGACGCGATGTCCGAGACGCCACTCGCCGTGACCGCCCCGCTGCCGGGTTCCACCGCGCGCGACAGCGTGACGCTCGCGCAGCGCGCGCGCGACTGGGGGTACCGCGCGGTGTGGGCATCGGAGGTCGACGGGCCGGATGCCTTCACGCTGCTCGGCGCGCTGGCGGTGACGACCGACATGGATCTCGGCGTGGCGGTGATCCCGGTGCAGACCCGGACGGTCTTCTCGATCGGCATGTCGGCGGTGAGCCTCGCGCAGTTGTCCGAAGGACGGTTCACGCTCGGCGTGGGTGCGTCCTCGGAGGTGCTGGTATCGCGGTTCGGCGGTCAGCCGTTCGACCGGCCGTTGCAGTATGTGCGCGAGGCGGTGACCGCCCTGCGTCCGATCCTCAACGGCGAGCGTTCCACGTTCGACGGGGAGTACGTCCACATCGGCGGCTACAAGCATCCGACGCCACCGCCCTCCCCGGTGCCCCTGTATCTCGGCTCGCTCAACCCGCGCTCGCTGCGGCTCGCCGGCGAGCTGGCCGACGGGCTGTGCCTCAACCAGATCGCGCCGCGTCACGTGCCGGCGATGCTCGACGAGGTTCGTACGGGCGCCAAGGAGGCCGGCCGCGAGCTGCCGTCGCCGTTCCCCGCCGTCGCTCGCCTGTTCTGCCTGGTGACCGACGACGCGGCCGGCGCGCGCGCCGTGGTCAAGATGGTCTTCGCGCCCTACGTCGCGACCAGCGTCTACAACCGCTTCTACCGCTGGATGGGCTACCAAGAGGAGGCCGCCGCGATCGCCGAGGCCGCGAAGGCCAAAGACAAGGGCGCCATGACCGCAGCGTTCAGCGATCGCATGGCCGAGGACCTGTTCGTGATCGGCACGGCCGACGAGGTGACGGAGAAGATCCGCGAGTACGTGGACGCCGGCATCACCGTTCCGGTGATCGCGCCGCTCGCGCCCGACGTGCAGACCGCGGCCGCAACGCTGGAAGCGATCGGCGCGCGCTGGTGAACCGGAGGAGACCATGAAGCAACAGCCGATCTCGCAGCTGCTCGGATCGCTGCTCGAGGATCTCGAGCCGCTGATGGATTTCCTGACCGCGTCCACGTGGGCGCAACGGCAGGGTGACCCGACGATCGCGGATCTCGTCGTGGGCAACCCGCACGATGAGCCTCTGCCCGCCCTGACCGACGCGATCGAGCGTCACGCCACCCCCACCGGCCCGGCGCATTTCGCCTACAACCTCGGCGACGAGAGCGCGCGGCGGGCGGCTGCGGATTCCCTGCAGCGGACCCAGGGGCTGACCGTTGCGTGGGAGGACGTCTTCCTCACCCCCGGCACCTTCGGCGCCATCTCGGTCGCGTTGCGCACCGTCGTCGATCCCGGCGACGAGGTGATCTACATCAGGCCGCCCTGGTTCTTCTACGGTCCGATGATCCGCGCGGCCGGCGGCGACCCCGTGCCGGTGATGGCGTCCCAGCCCGACTTCGATCTGGATCTCGACGCGATCGCGGGAGCGATCAGCCCGCGGACGCGCGCGATCCTGATCAACTCACCCAACAACCCATCCGGTCGCATCTACCCGGAGGCGACGTTGCGCGCGCTCGGCGCGCTGCTCGAGGATGCGTCGGCGCGCAGCGAACGGCGGATCTACCTGCTGTCCGACGAGTCCTACGCGCGCATCCTGTACGACGGGAACGCGGCGATCAGCCCGGCGCGCTTCTACGACGCCACGCTGCTGCTGTACACGTACGGCAAGACGCTGCTCGCGCCCGGCGAGCGGCTCGGCTACATCGCCGTCCCCGGGGTGATGCCCGACCGCGAGCAGCTCGAGCCGGCCCTGCTGCTCTCCCAGATCGTCGGCGGCTGGCAGATCCCGAATACGGTCATGCAGTACGCGCTCCCCGAGCTCGAGCAGCACGTGATCGACCTGAAGCGCCTGCAGCGGCGGCGCGACCTGGTGGTCGATGAGCTGCGCGGGGCCGGCTACGAGCTGCTCAAACCGGAAGGTACCTTCTACATACTCGCCCGATCGCCGATCGACGATGAGAAGACCTTCGTCGAGCAGCTCGCCGCCCGCGACGTGTTCGTTCTCCCCGGCTACACCTTCGAGCTGCCGGGCTGGTTCCGTATCTCGCTGACGGGATCCGACGCGATGATCGAGCGCGCGCTCCCGGCATTCCGCGAGATCGCGAACGCGCGCTGATGGCCGCTTACGGCGAGTCGATCCCAACGATCAGCGAGGGCCACGCGACTCCGAGCCGTTCACCCGGACCTACGCTGATCCGCTCGTCGAAGGCGAGGCTTCGCCCTCCGAACCGGTCGTTCACTTCGATCCCGACGACGAAGGTCGCCTCGATGCGTCCGGTGATGCGAAGCCGAACGCGATAGCCCGCGATGCCATCGGGTCGACCAGCGTCCGCCGGCAGGCGATCAGCGAGCCATCCCTCCGTGCCGGAACCACGCGCGCGCGCGTCGAGGAATTGCAGCAGCGTCTCGAGATGCTCGTCGAGCTCGAGCCCATCGGCGAAGACCCCGTGCGACGGCAGATACCGCAGGGTGCCGTCGGCCTGCTGGAGCGAACGCACCATCCCCCACCCTTGCTCGAAGAGGTCGTCGTTGGGACCGAACACGGTCAGGTCGATGGTCATCGTCGTGCCGTGGACCCAGTGGGCGACCCACGCCATCGAACGACACCCCGGGCAGCCCGGATCGTCGTCGGGATGCTCGATCCGGAATCGTGTCGCCGGTCGCCCCGCGACCGGATCCGGCGCCGCGGTCACGATCGCGCCGGATCGTTGCCGAGCAGCGGTCTGATCGCGGAACGAGGCCACATCATCGTCGTACGAACTCGACGGAGCGACCGCGATGCGCAGCATCGCCGGCCGCTGCTGCGCTTGCTGCGGGATGAAGACCGCCGTGTCGTCGCTGGGATCCAGGGTCGCGAGACCGAACCGCTTCGGATCGACCCCTTCGGCCGACGCGGTCGCGACGGTCGGCATCGACCTCCACGCTGCATCGATCGTGAGCCTGAAGCCGGATCGCTGCTGCTCGAACACCTGTGGGAGACCTTCCTCGCCCGGAGCCACGTGCGTTCGCGTGGTCGAC
>DASWIP010000085.1:0-47967 GCA_036397635.1 Actinomycetota bacterium
GTTCCTCACGAACTGCTCGAAGGTCAGATCGTCGTGCTCCCGCGTGAGCTGCGTCACCAGTTGCATCGCGTTGATGCCTGCTTGATGCTCGCCCCACGTCGCGACGTCGAGGCGAGGATCCGGCTGATCGGGATCCGACGCGGTGGCCGCTGCGATCGCCGAGAACGTGGCGACGCCCGCCAGCAACAGTCCGAGTGTCCTGAGGGTCGGTCGGCCGGGTTCGAACCGATCCGGTGCAGCGGCGAGGCGGGTCTCGGGCGATCGGAGATCAGGAGGCTCGATATCCTTGGTGACGATCGGGCGACCGCGTCCGAAGACCCCGGTTGTGAACGCAAGCGCGGCGAACCCGAACCAGCTCGAGAAGAGCGCGATCATCCCCCAGAACGGGGCGCTGCGACCACGCCTGGCAGCGAGCCATGGGGTGAGGACCAGCGGCACGAGCAGGAAGAGGTTGACCGCCGCCCACGGTTTCACCCAATCCATCCGCCCCTCCCGCGCCGATGCTAGCGCACGGAGCACCGACCGTCCTGGGGGGCAAGCGTGATGGACGTATCGAGTGCTCCGCTCAGGTGACGACGGATCCCACGACCTTGGTCGCGGCGTTGCCCACCTGATCCACGGCGATGATCTTCACGGTGTAGGGGCCCGCCGGCACGGTCAAGCCGGGCAGCCAGCGGTACTCATGCGGGCCCGGCGCCACCGACGCGCGCGAGTCCTGGAACACCAGCGCCCCGGTGGTACCAGAGAAGAATTGGACGCCGTAGTGCAGCACGGGCGCGTAATCGTCGGCGAGCGTGAACGTCACCGCGAGCGGCTGGCCGGCTGCTCGGATCGCGTTGCCCGCGGACGGTTGGAGGATCGCCGGCGGCGTCGCGTCGATCGCGACGACCCCGACCGCGTGCGCGCTCCACACAAGGCCATCGAACGCGCGCACGTACACTGGGTGCGCGCCCGGAGCGAGACCGTGCGGGATCTGGATGGTGGCGCGGAGCTGCTCGAGCGTGCCGCCGAAGGAACCATCGGCCGCCGTCATCGACGATGGCGGCGCATCGGGGCGGTCGAACACGAGTTGCGCTGCTCGAACCCCACGCGACGACGATGCCGTCGCCGTGATCGTGCTCGAGCCGCCCGACGCGACCACCACGGTTCCTGCGACTCCGGAGACTCGCGCGCCCGCGGTGTGCAGCGCTCGCTCGACGTTGATGCGTCCGTGCCCGAACCGGTCGTCGCGTCCCGCCGGGCCGAGGTCGTCCGCGCTCTGCTGGATGATCGAGCGCACCTGTGCCGGCGTGCGCGTCGCATCCTGCGCGAGCAGCAACGCCGCCAGTCCCGAAACCTGGGGCGCGGCCGCCGAGGTCCCGCACGCGGCCTGCATCACGCGCTGCGGCATCGGCGCGAGTCCGATCAGGCGATCGGCAGGTGCCGAGACGCCGACGTTCGCGTTGTGATTGGAGCACGGCGCGGGGCGGTCGTCGGCGTCGGTGCCGGCGACCGAGAGGACCTCGGGATACGAACCCGGGAAGAAGGGGGCGCTGCCCGTGTTGTTCCCAGCCGCGGCGACCACGAGCGACGGGGGGTTCCCCGTGGTCCCGCTAGTGACGGCACGCACGGCATCGTGGACGGCGGCGGAGTCGCCGAGGATGCCGAGCGAGAGGTTGATGACCCGCGCGCCGTGCTCCCATGCGTAGATCAGCGCCTCCGCGAGACGTGCTGCATCGGTGTTGCCGCCCCCGTCGACGACGGCCAGCGGCAGGATCGTCGCACGGTACCCCACGCCCGCAGCGTCGATCCCGTTCCCCGTGGCCGCCGCCGCGAGGCCGGCGACGAAGGTGCCGTGATAGGCGGCCGCGCCGACCTGGTGCGAGGCTGGCACCCAATCGCGCGCGTGCTCGAGGTCCAACTGGCCGCCGGCGCGCGCGTCGCTGCTCGCGTCGCCAAGGTTGGCGAAGTCAGGATGCGAGGCGTCCACCTTCGTGTCGAGCACCGCGATCGTGATCCGCGGGAGCGCGCGCTTGGCGGCCGCGTCGAAGGTGCGGCCGGGCACGCGATCCCAGCCGAACGCGGCGTTGGTCATCGCGAGCTGCCACTGCTTGGGCTGGCCGGTGCACGTCGCGCCGAGGCAGGAGTCGTCCGGCGCGAGCGCGATGCGGCCGGTGAAGTTGGGCTCGGCGACGTCGACGCCCGACAGAGAACGGTACCCGGCCACCACGGCGTCGACGTCGCCGGCGAACGAGACCAGGTCGTAGCCGATCCCCGGGATCGTGCGCTCCACGCGCGCGCCGAGCGCCGCGTGCGTGGTAGCGCGCAGGGTCTCGGGGACGCCGGGGTCGAAGCGGATCAGGGCCTGTCCCGGCACCACCCCGTGCTGGGCTGCCCCGATCACATCGGCGTCGCTGTGTCCGTAGGACCCGACCCAAACGAGCACGGACGCCAGCAGCAGCCACCTGCGCGCGCGGCGGCCTCGTTCGGCTTGCGGGTACAACGCCATCGCACCCGGGAACGCCGCTGCCGCGTGTCCGTTCGGTCCGTTCGCGGGTGGTTCGCGAAAATGGCCCGGTGTGACTAGTCCGCGCCGCTCGGGTCAGTGGTCTTAGTGTTGGGGGGGGCGTTAGCTGTTCGCCCGCCACCCCTGACGAGTTCCCCACGCCCCGGACGTGTTCCCCACGCCCCGGACGCGCGTTCTTGTCCGGGATCTGCAGGATATGCATGCAGGATCCCGGGCATGTTCCGACGAGGAGGGCAGCGCGATGCGAGCGAACGGTGCAACGATGTCGCGAAACCGATAGCGCCGCTAGGTCGGCAGCCTGTACGCCGCGATGAACCCGCCCAGGGTTGCGCCGTTCACCGGCACGAGGACCGTGTTCCGCGCGACGATCACGCCTCCCGCGACCGTGCCCTGGCCGACGTCCTGGATGTCCGGCGCGAGCGGCCGGTTCAGCAGGACCTCACCGGTCTCGGCGTCGATCGCGGTCAGGAACGGCATGGATGGGACGCCGAACAGATGCTGCGGTCGGATGGTGCCTCCGGGGATGTACACCACGCCGTTCGCGTACGCGACGGGGTTGTGAGTGTTGGTTCCCGCGCCGGCGGGTGCGATCCACGAGGTGGAGCCGTCGTCGGGATCCATCGCCCAGATCGAGCTCGGCATCCCTCCCACCTGGAACACGTGCGTGCCGTCGTAGGCCATACCTCCGCCGCGCGCTGAGGAGTAGGGCGGGCCTGTGAACTGCTCCCAGCTGATCTCCATGGTGTCGGTGCGGAAGGCGTGGGTGATGCCCGAGCCCTGCCCGATCACGCCGATCTCCTGGCCCCGTTCGTTTGTCAGGATCGACGCCGCCTGGGCGACGTCGAAGTCGGGCTCCTCGCAGGTCGCGAAGTTGGGGCTGATGTCGCACACCGGCTTGTAGGCGCCGAAGACCGGCACGTACTGCTCGGGCGTGGCTTTGTACGAGCCGACGACGGTTCCGAAAGTGTCGCTGAGGGGATCGACGTCGATCTTGAGCACGGCGTTGGTGCGCGCGTGCTCGCGCGCCGAGAATGGGTTCCCGGCGCCCACGTAGGCGAAGCCCTTGGCCGTGTCGATGGCCGGGACGCCCCAGATCCCGCCGCCCGCGTAGCCGATCGCGAAGTCCTCGTCTGGGATCCCGAACCCGGTCGCCAGGATCACGCCGTCGGTCTGGCGCAGGATCACGAACGCGCCACGACAAGTGAAGCGGTCCTGGCCGGAGGCGGCCTCGGCGCCGATGCAGGACACTCCCGTGGCAACCATGTCCTCGAACGCGACCGGGCTGCCGGTCGCATCCGAGCCTCGCATGGTCGCCAGCGTTGTCTCCCACAGGATATCGCCGGTCTCCTGGTCGAGCGCCGCCATCACCGGCTCGTTGGGGAACGACACATCGGCGAAGACTCTGCCGTTGGCCACCGACAGGGTGGTGACGGTGCTGCCCATCTGCTTGGACCAGACCACGGTCCCGGTGTCGGCGTTAAGGGCGAAGATCCATCCGCCCTGGGTTGAGACGTAGACGCAACCGTCGGCGACGATCGGCGAGGCCTCGATCGTGCCGACGCCTCCGCCTGCAGCGACGTTGAAGATCCAGGCCGGTTCGAGCTGCTCGACGTTGTCGATGCCGATCGTGTTCTCCGCTGTCTGGTTGCGATGGTTCAGCAGATCGTGACCGTAGATGGGCCACTCGCCGCCTGGATGATCCGGAGCTGCGCAGCCGGCGATCGCGGCGCTTCCTGCGGACACGCTCGCAAGCAGCCCGATGATCAGCAGGATGGATGCCTTCCCGTACCGCATGAGAAACCCCCCTGATAGGCTTGGGTTCCGTTTCGTCATGATGTGTCACGATTCCTCCTGCGAGAACGGCCCCCCTTCGTGGGCGGGATCTGAGCGCGACCACTTAGACTGTCGCCTCGTGATCTGCGTCATCGGGGCGGGAGCCATGGGCGGTGCGATGGCCGTCCAGCTCGCGCGCGCCGGCAATACCGTGACGATCCTGGCGACCGAGTTCGACGAGCCTTTCCTGGCGGCGCACCGCGACGGGAAGGATCATCCGGCGCTCGGGACCAGGCTGCCGAACGTGGTGATCGTCGAGCACGCGGACTGGCCGAGCGTGCTGCCCCAAGCCGAGCTGCTCGTCCTAGCGGTCGCGACGGTCGGGTTGGTGCCGACGGTCCGGGCGTGCGCGCCCCACGTGCCGGGAACCGAGATCTGGGCGGTCGCGACCAAAGGTTTCGACGAGGCCACGCGGCGCTCCGCGCACGCCGTCGTTGCCGAGGAGGTCGGCGATGAGGATCGCGTGGTCGCCGTGGTCGGGCCCTCGATCGCGTCGGAGATCGCGCTGGGTGTCCCGACCGCGGTCGTGTGCGCCTCCACCGGGAAGGCTTCCGCGCAGCGGGTGGCGACGCTGCTCGACTCGCCGCGGTTTCGGACCTACACCTCCGACGACGTCGTCGGTGTCGAGGTGGGAGCGATCATGAAGAATGTGCTGGCGATCGGGATCGGCATGGCCGACGGCCTCGCCGACGCGTTCGAGGTCCCGGCCATGACCAACGCGAAGGCGTTCCTGTTCTCGCGCGGCCTGGTCGAGATGGCCAAGCTGGCGCGCGCGCTCGGCGGCCGCGCCGAGACGATCCTGGGCCTCGCCGGCGCCGGGGACCTTTTCGTCACGGCGTTGTCGGGACGCAACGGTCGTTTCGGACGGCTGATCGGCGAGGGGCGGACGCCGGAGGACGCGCTCGACGAGATGAACACTACGGTCGAGGGGTATGTCAACGCTCGGACGGCGCGCGAGCTGGCGCACGAGCATCGCTTGGACCTGCCCGTGGTCGAGCAGGTCGCGGCGGTGCTGTACGAAGGTCGACCGCCACGTACGGCGATCGAGGCGCTGGTGTCGCCGCCGCACGAAGACGAGCTGACCTAGACCGGCCGACGTAGACGAGCCGACGTAGAGGGGAGCAGCGTGCCGGAGGATCGCGACCGCCCGGAGGATCGCGACCGCCCGGAGGAAGACGGACCGCCGGCCGGGATCGAACCGACCGACGCGCTCGAGCTTCCCCCGTCGGTTGCGACGAGTGAGCCCGTACGCCCACCTCCGCCACCGGAGGAGATCCCGACGTTCGAGGACGTCGAGGACATCACGTTCGAGCCGCGACCGCCGGAGACCGACGAGCTGCTCGAGCCGGAGGAGGTCAAGCACTTCCCGGCGCCGCAACGGCCGCGCGGCACCGGCGCGCCGACCACGCTGCAACGTCGGCGGTTCGCCACGCTCGCGGCGGCCGCCGACGTCTTGCTCCCCCGCGGCGGGCCGATCGAGGCCTCGGCGATGGACCTCGGGCTGGCCGAGCGGCTCGACCGCGCCCTCGCGCTGTACGACCCGGCCGCCCGCCGGTCGCTCGGGCGCGCGCTGCGGTTCCTGGAGTGGTCGACCGTGTTCTCGCGCGCGCTGCGCCCGTTCTCGCGCTTGCCGGTTCCCACGAGGCAGGCCGCGTTCGATCGGTTGCGCCGGTCGCGCTCGACCCTGCGACGTCAGGCCGCCGAGACCGTCGCATCGCTGGCCGCGAACCAGTGGGCCGCGCATCCCGATGTCGAGGGCGCGCTCGGGTTCACCTACGCGTGCGTGACCGACGACCCGCCGCGGGATGCTGAACCCCTGGAGGTGCTCGGCTTTCCGCGTGTCGACCGCGATCACCTCGAGGAGTGCGATGTCGTCGTGGTCGGGTCGGGCGCCGGCGGAGCCGTGGTCGCCAAGGAGCTCGCCGAGGTCGGCCACTCGGTGATCGTGCTCGAGGAGGGCGCGTCGCTGACGCGCATCGACTTCACCGGCCCGCCGCTGGAACGGATGCGGCGCATGTATCGCGCGAACGGTCTGACCGCTTCGTTCGGGGCGCCCGGGATGGCGATGCCGCTGGGGATGGGCGTCGGCGGCTCGACGCTGGTCTCGGCGGGAACGGCCATGCGCGCGCCGGGTCGAGTGCTCGGCCGCTGGGAGTCCGACCACGGGATCGAAGGCATCGACGACGCCTCGATGCGTCCGTTCTACGAGCGCGTCGAACGTATCCAGCGCGTGACGCAGGTCTCCGACGCGCTGCTCGGCCAGAACGCGCGGGTGATCGCGCGCGGGGTCGAGAAGCTCGGTCACACCGCGGCGCTGGTGACGCGGATGATCGAAGGATGCCGCGGCTGCGGCGTCTGTTCGTGGGGCTGCCCGTCGGACGCGAAGCTGTCGACACACTTGACCTACCTGCCGCGCGCGCAGCGTGCCGGCGCGAGCATCTACGCGGGCGCGCGCGCCGAGCGCATCCTGATCACCGACGGGCGCGCGACCGGCGTCGAGGCGGTATTGGTGGACGCGGCGACGCGGCAGCCGCGGGCGCGTTTGACGGTGCGCGCGAAGATGGTCGTGCTGGCCGCAGGCGCGATCCACACTCCGGCGCTGCTGGCGCGCAACGCGCTCGGGAACCTGACGGGGCAGCTCGGGCGGAATCTGCACGTGGGGCCGGTCGCGCACGTCGGCGCCTTCTTCGACCAGCCGGTGACGGGCTGGCGCGGCACGCTGCAGCCTCTGGTCGTCGACGACTGGCACGAGTCGCACGGCTTGTTGCTGCACGCGACGGCGTCGGTCCCCTCGGTCGCCGCGGGGATGTTCCCGACGGTCGGCTCGGAGCTCAAGGAGATGCTCGGGCGGCTCGGTCACTTCGCGAGTATCACGGTCACCGCAGCGGATTCCCCGAGCGGACGCGTCTTCCCGCGCGGCGCGCACGAGCCCCTCGTGCGCTACCGGCTCGGTCAGACCGACGCGAAGCGGGTGGTGCGCGGCGTCATCCACGCCGCCGAGATCCTGCTCGCCGCCGGCGCGCGCGGCGTGGTGACCGGGCTGCCCGGCGTCGATGCGGTCATCGGCGCCTCGGCGCTGCGCGACATCGACGAGGACAGGATCGCGCCGAAGGGCTTGCGGCTGGTTGCGCAGCATCCGGGCGGCACGGCCCGCATCGGGCCCGATCCCGCGAGCGCGGTCACCGATCCGTGGGGCGAGGTGCACGGCGTCGCCGGATTGTTCGTCGCCGACGCGAGCCTGCTGCCGGGCTCGCCGGCGGTGCCGCCGCAACTGACCATCATGGCGCTGGCGACCCGGACCGCGGACCACATCGCGCGCCACGCCTCCCGCTGGTTCTGAGGCTGTAGCGGGTTCCCTCGACGCTCGGCGCCCGCTAGCATCGGTGTGATGCCGTGTTTCCGCTGTGGACGGATAGAGGAGGACCCTCCACCGGGCAAGCCGTCGCCGTGGGCGCGCGGCGTGCGCGCCGGCACCCAGGTTTTGATCTGTCCGTCGTGTCAGCGCGAGCATCCCGCCTGGACCGCCGAGCTCGAGTCGTGCCCCCGCTGCGGCTACCCGAAGCTGGCGATCAAGCTGGGGTTCCGCGTCTGCTCGAGATGCGGCAACTCGTGGGAGGCCTCCGATTGAAGCTGCCGGATGAGGGCCGCATCCTGATCAGCGCGTGCCTGGCCGGCGTTGCGTGCACGCACGAGGCGACGGCGAAAACGCGCGACTGGGCGGTGCGGCTTGTCGCGGAAGGGCGCGCCGTCCCGGTGTGCCCCGAGGTCGCCGGGGGTCTTCCGATCCCGCGGCCGGCCTCGGAGATCCAAGACGGCGACGGGCACGATGTGGTCGAGGGGCGCGCGCGCGTCCGCGACGAGCACGGCTCGGACGTGACCGACAGTTACGTGCGCGGGGCCGAGAAGGCGCGCGCCGCCGCGCGCGCCGCCGACGCCGGGATCGCGGTGCTCAAGGCGCGCTCGCCATCGTGCGGCTCGGGCCAGACCTACGACGGCACGTTCACGGCTACGCTGCGAGACGGCGACGGCGTGACGGCGGCGATGTTGCGCCGCGAAGGCGTCGAGGTCGTTTCGGACGAAGACATCGAGTAACGCCGGACGAAGACATCGAGTAACACAGGGGGGCACGAGGGGATGCTCTGCACCACCTGCTCGAACGAGCTGCGTGGGGGCGCGCGCTTCTGCGACGCGTGCGGAACCCCTGTGGGAGAAGAACCGCGCGCTGAGCAGCCGCTGCCGTCCTCGTTCGCCGGAGGCCGCTACGAGGTCAAGCGCTTCCTCGGCGAGGGCGCGCGCAAGCGCGTGTACCTCGCGCGCGACACGCGGTTGGATCGCGAGGTCGCGCTCGCGCTGATCAAGACCGAGGGGCTCGACGAAGCCGGCCTGGAGCGCGTCGAGCGCGAAGCGCAGGCGATGGCGCGCCTCGGAGACCATCCCAACGTCGTCACGGTATTCGACATCGGCGAGGAGGACGGCCAGCCGTTCGTGGTCGCGCAGTACATGCCCGGCGGATCGCTCGCCGAGCAGCTCACCGGCCCGCTGCCGCTCCCACGCGCGATCCAGATCGCCGAGCAGATCGCGCGCGCGCTCGCGCACGCTCACGCACACGACGTCGTGCATCGCGACCTCAAGCCTGGCAACGTCTGGCTCACCGAGGACGGCATCGCCAAGCTCGGCGACTTCGGGCTCGCCGTCGCGCTGGACCGCTCGCGCCTGACGACCGAGGGCACGATGATCGGCACGGTCGCGTACATGCCGCCCGAGCAGGCCGCCGGCCGCAACGTGGACGCGCGCGCCGATCTGTACAGCCTCGGCTGCGTGCTCTACGAGATGCTGTGCGGCCGCCCGCCGTTCACCGGCGACGAGGCGCTCGCGGTGATCAGCCAGCACATGAACACGCCGCCGGTCCGGCTCACCTGGCTGAATCCCGAGGTGCCCGAAGCGCTGGAGGCGCTGGTGCTCGCGCTGCTCGCGAAGACCCCAGAGGATCGGCCGGCGACGGCGACCATCGTGCTCGAGCAGCTCGCAGCCGCAGCCGCCCAGCCGGCGCCGGCCGATCCGATCGAGGGCTTACCCCACGGCAGCGTCAGTGCGGGCGCGCGGCAGGCCTGGTCGGTCTACGTCGGTCGCGGGGACGAGCTTGCGCTGGTGAAATCTGCCGCCGACGACGCGATCGGCGGCCGCGGCCGCTTGATGCTCGTCGCAGGAGAACCCGGCATCGGCAAGACACGCCTGATCGAGGAAGCCTGCGTCTACGCGCGCCTGCGCGGCGCGCAGGTGGTGTGGGGCCGCGCGTACGAGTCCGAGAGCGGCCTGCCGTTCATCCCGTTCGTAGAGGCGATCAGGGCACACGTGAGCGCCGCCGATCCCGACACGCTGCGAAGCGAGCTCGGCTCCGGCGCCGGCGACGTGGCTCGATTGGTGAGCGAGATCCGTGAGGTGCTGCCCGATATCACCGAGCCTCCGCGGAGCGATCCCGAGCAGGAGCGCTTCCGCCTGTTCGAGAGCGTGACCGGCTTCCTGCTCAACGCGTCGCGCCAGCAGCCCGTCGTCGTGGTGCTCGACGATCTGCATTGGGCGGATCGTCAGACGCTGCTGCTGCTGCAACACCTGGTCCGCCGGTTCGCCGCGAGCAGACTTCTGGTCATCGGCACCTATCGCGACGTCGAGCTGGACCGTCGCCATCCGCTCGCCGACACGCTGGCCGAGCTTCGTCGCGAGCGCCTCTACCAACGCGTGCTGCTGCGTGGTCTGACCGTCGAAGAAGTGCGCGCGCTGCTCGAAGGCGCGGCAGGGCACGACGTGGGGCGGCGCGGCGCGCGGCTCGCCGAGGTCCTGCACCGGCAGACCGAGGGGAACCCGTTCTTCATCGAGGAGGTGATCCGTCACCTGCTCGAGACCACTCGCCTGTTCCGTGGCGACGGGATGTGGCAGATCGATCCGAGGGCGCTGGAGGAGCTGGAGATCCCCGAGGGCGTGCGCGAGGTGCTCGGCAGGCGCCTGTCGCGGCTCTCGGAGCGGACCAACGAGGTGCTGTCGGCGGCTTCGGTGCTCGGGAGCGAGCAGGATTTCGCGCTGCTGGTCACGATGACGGGGCTCGACGAGGACGCGGTGCTGGGCGCCGTCGAGGAGGCGCTGGACGCGCAGATCCTGGTCGAGGTGCGCGACCGCGCCCGGCCGGCCTACGCCTTCAACCACGCGCTGGTCCGCCAGACGCTCTACGACGAGCTGAGCATGTTGCGCAAGCAGCGCGCGCACCTGCGTGCAGCCGAGGCGATCGAGACGGTTCTGGGCGCCTCTCCTCGGTACGCGGCCAGCGTCGCATCGCACTACCGACTCGCCGGCGCTGCCGCGGATCCGGACAAGGCGATCGCCGCGTGCTTGCGCGCGGCGGCGCTCGCCAACGAGGTGTTCGCGTGGGACGAGGCCGCGTCCCATCTCGAGGCGGCCATCGAGCTGCTCCCGCCGGACGCGCCGGCGATGCAGCGCGCCGAGCTGCTCGAGATGCTCGGGACCGTGATGTACATGGCGGCGCTGGATCTGCAGCGTGGCATCGCGGCACTCGAGGAGGCGCTGGCGCTGTTCGAGCAGCTCGGCGAGTCCCGTCGCGCGGCGAAGATCCACTCGCGGCTCGGGTTCTTGCAGGCGACGTTCCCCGAGTCGATGGACCTCGCATCGGCGCGCGAGCATCTGGGTATCGCGCTCGAGGCGTTCGAGGCCGAGGGCGGCAAACCGCTGATCCACGCGCTGATCGGGTTCTGCGGCGCGGGGCTGTACGGCGACCGGATCCAGGAAGGGCTGCAGGTAGCCCAGCGTGCGACCGCGCTGGCGGAGGAGCTTGGCGAGAGGGGGCTGTGGGCGAACGCGGCGGCGTTCTCGGGATGGTTCCGGTTCGCCGACGGACGGTTCGCCGAAGGCATCGCGTTGATGGACGATGCCCGCAGCGTCGCCGAGGAGCTGGGCCTGGGGTTCATCACCTTCGTCGCGGGCTGGGTTCGCTCTGCGGTCGGCATGTCGTTCTGGAATGACCCCACGGAGACCAAGGCTTGGACGAAGCGCGAGCTCGAGAGCCCTCGGGCCGCGCAGTCCGCCGGCCGCTCGCGCTCACTGCGGAACCTGCTGCACCAGACCGAGATGATGATTGGGAACCTCGAGCCGCTCGAGCACGTGCAGGAATGGGTCGTCCAGGGTTATCCATCTCATGTCCTCGCGGCGTTCTTCGCCGGCGACCTCGATCGCGCGCTGGCCGAGCTGGAGGCGGAGGAGCAGTACGCGGCCAAGGTCGGTGCGATCTTCTATCTGAGGTACGCACAGTTCCTCCGCGGATATTTCCTGGCCGAACGTGATCTGGACGGGGCGACACTCGCGATGCGCCGATTCGAGGAGGCTTCTCGGGGAACCGACAACATGATCCTCGGGGCCGCCGCGCCGATCGATCTGGCCTGGCTCTTGGCTCAGCAAGGGGAGATCCCAGAGGCCGAGGAGCTGCTCGCGCGCGCGGACGGATACCTCGCCCTGATGGAGCCGATGCCTGTGTTGAGCGGGTGGAGGGGTCGCGCCGTCGGCTGGATCGCGGCGCATCGCGGGGACCTGGAGGCCGCGGCGCGCTCGTTCGACGAGTCCGTCAAGATCTTCGACGCCATCCCGTTGCCGTGGCTGAATGCGGCGACTCTGCGCGAGGCGGGACGCGCCCTCGGCACGGCTGGCGAGGGCGCGCGTGCGGCTGCGTACTTCGATCGCGCGCTGGTCGTGTACCAGGGGATGGGCGCGTCGGCGTTCTGGTCCGAGAAGGCGCTCGGCGAGAAGCTGCGCGCGCAGGGCATCACACCGCCGACCGACGTGTCCACCTCGATCGAGCTGGTCGCAGCGGCCGTGGAGCGCGAACGGCCCGATCTGGGTACCGCATCAGCCGCGATCATGTTCACCGATATCGAGGGATCTACCGTGCTGGCCGAACAGCTCGGCGACCGGGCGTGGCTCGACGTCCTGCGCGCACACAACGCCATCGTGCGAGATGCCGTGGCAGCGAACCGTGGGCGCGAGGTCAAGCACGAGGGCGACGGATTCATGCTCGCGTTCGGCGACGCCGCCGATGCGGTCGCGGCAGCCGTTGCGATCCAGCGCGCGTTCGCCGCCCGCACCGCCGAGCCGCAGCTGCGCGTGCGCATCGGCGTTCACGCGGGCTCGGTGATAAGCGAGGAGGGCGACTTCTTCGGCCGCACGGTGATCCTGGCGGCACGCATCGCCAACGCTGCGGCCGGCGGCGAGATCCTGGTCTCACCGGAGGTGGCCACGACCGCCAAGATCGATGCGGCCGAGCAGCGCGCGCTCGACCTGAAGGGTTTCTCAGAGCCGCAACGCGTGCGCGCCGTCCGCTGGAAGGCCTAAGGCGACGCGGAAGCCTCGTTCGAGCAAACCGCCTCGCCACCACCTGTTTCGCAGACGCGGTACGTGTAGGTGATGCCGCCGCCCTTCGTGTTGATCGCGTCGGTGTACGAGCCGGAGTTCGCGACATTCGAAGCGATCAGCGCCCCGTCGCGGTAGATGTCGACGTTCGTCGTTGCGCCGCTCCACGTGAGATCCACGTGCTGCCAGCCCTTGACCTTATAGCCGTTCACGGTCAGCGAGATCGGGTTTGGGTCGGGCTCCGGGTCCGGCTCGGGGTCCTGCTCGGTGGACGTCACCGACTGGCCGTCCTGATCGCTCAGCCCACCGTCGTCGGTCACGGTCAGTGTGACCGTGCGCGTGCCCCCGGAGGCGTAGGTGTGCGAGGTCGTGACGCCGCTGCCCGTTGCCCCGTCGCCGAAGGTCCAGGCGTAGGACGCGATGCCGTTGTCGTCGGTTGAGCTGCTCGCGTTGAACGAGCACGCCAGATCGGTGCAGTTCCACGTGAACGATGCGGTCGGCGGGTTGTTGGTGGGCGTCGAGCCGCCGCCGAAGCGCGAGTGCAGCAGCAGGTTTGGCGAGCCGGATCCCGCGCTGGAGACCTTGTTCGGGGTCGCGTTGCCCGTGATCGCCGTGCCGACCTGTGCGGGCGAGGCGGCGTTGTTCTGCAGGTACAGGGCCGCGACGCCGGCCACGTGCGGGGCCGCCATAGAGGTGCCGCTGATCGTGTTCGTTGCCGTGTTGCTCGAGTACCACGCCGACGTGATGTTCACGCCGGGTGCGAAGAGGTCAACGCACGGACCGTAGTTCGCGAACGACGGTTTCTGGTCGCTGGAATTCGTGGCACTGACCGTCAGCGCCTGGGTGACGCGGGCCGGGGAGTAGTTGCAGGCGTCCTGGCCGCCCCAAGGGAAGGAACCGTTGCCGGCCGCGATCGAGTAGGTCACGCCGGCGGCGATCGAGTTGCGCACGGCGTTGTCGACGGAGCTGCTCGCACCGCCTCCCAGGCTCATGTTCGCTACCGACTTCGCGACGTGGTTTGTCGTGACCCAGTCGATGCCGGCGATCACCTGCGACCAGGTGCCGCTTCCCTGGCAATCGAGCACGCGCACGCCGACCAGGCGAGCGTTCTTGGCCACGCCGTAGGTCGCTCCTCCGACGGTGCCGGCGACGTGGGTGCCGTGCCCGTTGCAGTCCGAGGCGTCGGGGTCGTTACCGATGAAGTCGTAGCCGCTGACGGCGCGTCCGCCGCCGAACTCGTTGTGCGAGAAACGGATCCCGGTGTCGATCACGTAGACCGTGACGCCGGTGCCGTCGGCATCCCAGGTGTAGGAGCCGCTCAGTGGGAGGTCACGCTGATCGATCCGGTCGATACCCCAGGTCGGGTTGCTCTGGGTTCCGACCGCGCGCACGACGCCGTCCTCTTCGACCAGGGCGACGCGCGGATCCCGGCTGAGGGCGAGCGCGCGCTGCTCGGTCATGGTGGCGCTGAAGCCGCGCAAGGCCGTTCGGTACACCGAACGGACCGAGGCGCCGTAGCGCGAGCTGAGGCCGCGCGCGACCGTCCCGGGGTCCCCGGTGGCGCTGCTCGACAGGGTGACGATGTACCGATCCTGGACGGGGTCGGCGGCGCGCGCGATCCGGCCTTGCTCGGCCGCTTGCGCGGTGCTCAGGCCTGCCGCCACGAGCAGCGCGCACGAAATGACGACCACCGAGGTTCGGCTGATGCGCATACCCGCTCCCAACGCCATTTGTGGGGACTCCCTCCAACAGGAACAGAGTCTACCGACCACGAGCCGTGACCGGAATCCTCATATCGGACGGATTTCAGACGAAGCTGAACCTGGGACGTTCGTCCTGGTCCACCGCGCGCGCGCAGGGTGGGCTGGGGCCGCTTGGGCCGCTGACGGCTAGGGCCGCTGACGGCTAGGGCGCGCCCACCCGAATCACTCGGGCGGTGACGTCCGTCAACGATCCGTCGTTCACGATCAACATGACCCGGAAGGTGCCCGCCGCTGCGTAGGTGTGCGAGGGGTCCAGACCCGATCCGTTGCTGCTGTCACCGAACGTCCATGCGTACGAGATGATGCCGCCGTCATCGGTCGAGCTGCTCGCATCGAACGAGCAGTCGAGGGAGCTGCAGCTGAACGTGAAGGATGCGGCCGGTGGCTCGTTCTGAGGAGGAGCGGTGCTCACTCCCAGCGGCGAGTACAGCAGGAGGTTCGGTGAGCGGAAGCCGGGGTTCGAGACTTTGTCGGCGCTGGCGTTCCCGGAGAGGACCGACGCAACCTGAGCCGGCGATGCGTCGGTGGTCTGCAGGTACAGAGCCGCCACCCCGGCCACGTGCGCGGTGGCCATGGACGTGCCGCTGAGCTCGGCGGCCGCGAAGACATTCAGGTGCCACGCCGATTCGATCTCCACCCCGGGTGCGAACAGGTCGACACAGGGACCGTAGTTCGCGAAAGACGGCTTCTGGTCGTTGGAGTTCGTGGCGCTCACGGTCAGCGCCTCGGTCACGCGCGCCGGCGAGAAGCGACAGGCATCGCGTGCGCGCCCGATCCAGTCCCCGTTGCCTGCCGCCACTGCGTAGGTCACGCCGGCCGCGATCGAGTTGCGTACGGCGCTGTCCACCGAGCTGTTCGCAGGCCCCGTCAGGCTCATGTTCGCGACCGACCGCGCGGCCCGGTTCGCGGTCACCCAATCGACCCCTGCGATGACCTGCGACCAGCTCCCGAACCCGTCGCAGTCGAGGACGCGCACGCCGACGAGGCTCACGTTCTTGGCCACTCCGTAGTCCTCGCCGCCGACGATCCCGGCGACGTGTGTCCCATGCCCGTTGCAGTCGAAAGCGTCTGTGTCGTTGTCTATGAAGTCGTAGCCGTGGCTCGCGCGGTCCACGGGCTCGTCGAACTCACTGTGAAACACGTTGATCCCGGTGTCGATCACGTACACGGTGACGCCGGTGCCATCGGCGTCGTAGGTGTAGGAGGCGTCGAGGGGGAGGTCACGCTGATCGATCCGATCCAGGCCCCAGGTTGGGTTGGTCTGCGTTCCGGCCGCGCGCACGACGCCGTCCTCCTCGACCAGCGCGACGCGCGGATCACGGCTGAGGGCGCGCGCGCTCTGCTCCGTCAGAGCGGCGGAGAAACCCCGCAGTGCCGTGCGGTAGACCCGGGTGATCTGGGCGCCGTAGCGTCTGCCGATGCGCCGCGCGACCGTCCCCGGGTCGCCGGCCGCGCTGCTCGACAAGGTGACGATGTACCGGCCCTTCACCGGGTGGGCTGTTCGCGCGATCCGCGCATCGCGCTTGAAGGCCCCTCCGGCGTCCGCGTGTGCGTCCCCCTGGACCGCCGCGACGAGGAGCGCGCACGAAACGATGACGACCGATGACCGACTGAGATGCCGCATGCACTTCCTCGGTTCCCGCGGAACGTCCCCCACGACCGGGAACAGAGTCTATCGAGCACCGTTCGCGCCTGGAACCTCACATCAGACGAAGCGGATCTCCGGACGTTCGTCCTCATCCACCGCGCGCGCGCAGGTCGGGCAGTACCAGCGGGCTTCCATCGGGGTGCCGCAGGACGCGTGGCGAGGCAGGTTCGCCGCGGTCCGGCCCGACACGCTGGCTCCCCACTGCCCGAGCATCCGCAGCGCGCCGGCAAGCTCCAAGCCGGCCGCGGTCAGCTCGTAGGCCAGGCGAACCGGCCGGCGGGAATATGGGCGGCTGACCAGCAGCGTCTGCTGCTCGAGGTGCTTGAGCCGCTGGGACAGGATGTTCGGCGCGATCCCGGGGATCACGGTCGCCAGGTCGGCGAAGCGCCGGGGGCCCTCGAGCATGGCTTCGACCACCAGCAGGGTCCACCGATCCCCGACTCGGTCCAGGGCTGCCGCCAGAGGGGACTCGTCGTCGCGCCTGCTGGTATCGCGCCTGCTGGTATCGCGCCTGCTCACGCGAGCATCGTAGCCCGGGGCGGGTTTTCCACTTGCGAGGCGCATGAGTTAATAGTACCTTGCAAGTCACAAGTTGCAAGGGAAGGGGCCGAGCGAGCGAGGAGCTGCCATGGGAGTCCTGCAGGAGCTTCAGTCCGGCGTCCAGGCCGTCACCGACAACGTCGGGCGGTCCGTCGTCGGGATCGGACAACGGTGGGGGATCGGCTCGGGCGTGGTGATCGCGCCGGGCAAGGTCTTGACCAACGCGCACAACATCCGCGGCGAGCAGCTGGCCGTCACTTTCGCCGACGGCAGGCACGAGCAGGGGACCATCGCCGGGGTCGACATCGATGGAGACGTCGCGGTCCTGTCCGTCGACACCGGCGATGTGCCCCCGATCTCGTGGAACGGGACCGCCGACATCGGCCTCGGTCTGGCGGTGTTCGCCCTGTCGAACCCCGGCGGGCGCGGCCTGCGGGTGACGTTCGGCTTGGTCTCGGGGACCGCGCGCGCCTTCCGCGGTCCTCGGGGCCGCCGCATCGCCGGCAGCGTCGAGCACACCGCCCCGCTGCTGCCCGGATCCTCCGGCGGGCCCGTCGTGGATCTCGAAGGGCGCCTGCTCGGCATCAACACCAACCGGCTCGGCGAGGGGTTCTACCTCGCCATCCCAGCCGACGACGCCCTCCGGCGCCGGGTGGAGGCCCTCAGCGAAGGTCAGGCCCCTTCCAGGCCGAAGCTCGGCGTCGGCGTCGTCCCCCCGCAGGTCGCGCGTGGGCTACGCCGCGCGGTGGGGTTGCCCGAGAGCGACGGCCTGCTGGTACGCCACGTCGAGGATGACTCGCCGGCCGCGCGCGCCGGCATCGCCGAGGGCGACATGATCGTCGCGGTCGGCGAGCAAGCGGTGAGCGACGCCGACGAGTTGCATGACGCGCTCGAGGCGGCCGGGACTGGTGCGACGATCGAGCTCTCGATCCTGCGCGGGCTCGAGCAGCGCGCGGTCACCGTGACGCTCTGAGCAGCCGGAAGGCTGCCCGGAGCGCTTCCCGGGATCGTGTGCGTGTGCGGTCGGAGTTGCACACGCACACGATCCCGGGAACGACATCAGGCCGGAGCGGGCGAGTTACCGGGATATCCGGACCGCCGCTCGGGGTCCGAACGGGCTCTCGCTACCTGATCAGCAGACTCCCGCGGAGCGGGAACGGGATCGATCGCTCGGGGTCGACCGCCAGCAGCAGCGCCCCGTTGCCGCGCGCGATCAGCCGGTAGCTGATGAACTGCGCGGTCTGCTGATCCTGCGCGCCGCTCCCCGAATAGTCGATCCTGGCCTGCGGCGCGAAGAACACACCTTCGAGGGCTTGGTTCGCCTGGCCCGCCATCGCGTGATCCTGCGAGTTCTCAGACCACAGGCTCAGCCACCGGAAGGGGCCTTCGTAGGGAGGCGTCCACACGAACGGAGCGGAGCCGCCGGTGAGGTCGATGCGCCCGTTGGCGAGGTAGACGAAGGTTCGCTGCATGATCAGCGGGGCTTGCGCGGCACGGCTAAGTGATCCGTTGCGCAGGACGACCGTGATCGCCTCCCCCGTCGGGTCCGTCGGGCAGATACCCCGGGGTCGTGAGCCGTCCGGTTGGTACCGGCAATAGGGCGGGAGGTTGCCTCCGGGGGCGGGGTTCGTGTTGATGCTCAGGCTCCCTTGGGATCCCAGCGTGACCGATCCTTGGAACACGACGTTCCCGCCCTCGATCACCACGTTCGCTGCCACGCTGAAGCTCGAGCAGTTGATGTACCAATTGCCGCGCGGAAGGGTCAGGTCGGCTCCGGGGGTCCGGTTGCACGGCCCCTGGACGTCGGCGGTCCCGCCGGGTCCGTACTCGAGGAAGCCGGTGGGCCTCGCGTTGCCGGTGCCCAGCTCACGATGCAGTTCGTCGATGTAGTCGGAGGTGAACCCGTCGGCGTCCCGGTCCGGCAGGAGGGGGTCCGACACCGTATCCGGACAGTCCGGGATCGCGACGACGCTGCGATAGACGGGATACCCGGTTTGGCAGTTGTACCGGTGGTCCACCGGCGCGCGCGAGATACGAGTCGGATTGGGACGAGGCTGAGGTATGACTCGTAACATGTTGACGTCATCCTGCTCGCATGCGTGGAGGTTCCCCTCGTCACACCTGCGCTGCCAGCGCTCCATCGCGTGGATGACGATATCGCCACCGTTTAGGCAGCTCGTGTTCACGGCCGATCCCAGCCCGCAGGACCAGATGCGGGGGTTCGTCCCGTTCGCGTCGGTGGTGTACGCGCCGGCCGGGTTGCACTGCGAGGCGGAGGCGTCGGAGTCCACGGCAATGAACCCCGCGTAGTTGTTGTAGGGGTAGACCTGGACGCCGCCGTTGCCGCTCGCGACCAGGGGCGTGCATCCAACGGGATCGAGCAGCAGCAGCGCGAGACCCAGATCGCGCAGCCCGGAGCCGTAGCCCCGCACTACGGCGCTCGCGGGAGCTTCCAGCCCGTCGGATCCGATAACGCCGCCGAATATGGGGCCCGCCTTGTGGCGCAGCGACATGGCCATCCGTTGGCAAGGGTTGGTGCCGTCGTAATCGGCCGAGATGGTCCTGCTGTTCGCGGTCATCAGGTCGTGATCGTCTGGGACGGGGTATGTGAAGACGACCTGATATGGATCCGTGCCCGAACTCGCGTACTCGCGCGCGGGGGTCGTCGCGCGGCATGCATCCCCGTCGGGGAATGCCGGCGTCTGCGAGCAGGGAGACTGAGCACCGATGCCACTGGGCAGGTCGGCGGTGTTGGCAAGCAGGTAGGTCCAGGCGCTGACGCACGCCGCCGGAGGATCCTGAGGAAGGTACGGGGCGGCCGCGAGCAGCGCGAAGTCGACCCTGCTTTGGTTGTCCCGGACACGCGCGCGCGCGTCGCTCACGTCGATCGCGAGCGAGACCATAGTGAACAGCAGGACGATCAGGATCGCGAACAGGATCGCGACCGTTCCCCTCTCCCCGTCCGGCCCCCGTCGTTGTGTGTGATGACTCATCCGGACCCCTCCGGAATGGCTATCGGAGCCCCGGCTCAGATGCTTTAGTCCTCGGAGGAAAGCGGGACGCATCGGTCTGTATCGCCCCGGTAAGGCGGGAATGCTGCGTTGATGTGGTTCGGTCGTACGTAGCCCAGAGTGTCGGTGTTCGCCCCAGCTTCACGACCAGGATCGAGCCGTACGCGCGGCGGGAACAACCAGGGCTCCTCGCACGTTCGAACGCCAGATGGCAGGCGAGACGCGTCCGGCGCGGATCGAGGTTCCCGGTCCCGGCCGGGAGTCGGTCTGGGACTACCCTCGCCCGCCGCGGGTCGAGCGGTGTGTCCGGCGCGCGCGCGTCGTCCATGCAGGCGAAGTGGTCACCGACTCGACGCGCGCGCTGCGGGTGCTGGAGACGGCCGGCCCGCCGAAGATCTACATCCCGATCGCCGAAGTTCGGGCCGAGCATCTCTCGCGAACCGGGCGCGCGACCTTCTGCGAATGGAAGGGAGCAGCGACGCACTTCGACCTGGTGGTCGGCGCGGACGTCGCACGCGAGGCTGCCTGGGCCTACCTCGATCCCAACCCCGCGTACGAGCAGCTCGGCGACCACGTGGCCTTCTACGCGAGCCGCGTGGATGAGTGCTATCTCGACGACGAGCGCGTGATTCCCCAGCCCGGCGGCTACTAGGGGGGCTGGATCACTGCCGAGGTGGCCGGCCCCTTCAAGGGCGAGCCCGGGTATCCGGAGGGGAACCATGAACAAGTACGGGACCGGAGCCGTCGTGTTGGCGGCCGCCGTGCTGATGCCGGTCGCCGGCCACGCCGACGAAGTCGCCACGGACTTCGAACCACCCACGCATTCTCTCGGGACCGTCCACGGCCAGGATGGCTGGACCAGTCTCGGCAGCGTCGGCTCGGGGTGCGCGCCCTACGACGTCGAGGTCGTAGACGCGTCGGCGTGGGAGTTCGACAACCTCGGTGACCAGAGTCTGCGGATCTCCAACGCGGTGACCAGCGGGTGCTTCGGCGACCAAACCTTCTCCAAGGCCGTCGCCGACGAAGCGGGTGAGGCGGACGCCGATGCCGGTGGCCTGTCGGGCGGCACCCGTCAGTCCTAATTTCCAGGCCGGCTGGAGCTTCGCTTCGGCGGATCCCGAGAACGAGCAGCCCGGCCTGTCTGTCGTCGCCAGTCCCGACCGCGGCGACGGCGCGCGCATGAGCTGGATCGAGATGGCCGACACGCCCGACGGGATTGCGGTCAATTTCTACGGCTATGACCCGACGCTGGGCGGGACGTGCAGCGACCTAACCAACTTCGTCTACACCGAGATCGCGAGCGGTCTCGACCGCACCCAGCCGCACTCGATCATCGTCGAGATGTTCCTGCTCGACGGAACCAACAACGACGTCGTGCGCGTGTACGTCGACCTCGAGCTCGTGCACGAGGGCAAGAGCTGGGAGGACTTCTTCCGTCTGTGCCAGCCCGTCGACGGCACCGAGGCCGTCTCACGCACGGTCGACTCGGTGCTGTTCAGGGTCGCCGGCGACAGCAGCACCGGCGACGGCCGGGCTCGGCTTCCTCCTCGATAACTTCGGCGCGAGCTCGCATCTGATCGGCACGACCCTTGATCCGGAACCCGTGATCCTGGTCGGCGATCTGCCGGCCGTCGAGATGGCGGCGACCCTGATCTCCGAGCTCGGCGAGCCGCTGGCCGGCAAGAACGTGGTCTTCAAGACCTCCGAGGTCTTGTGCGAGGCCACCACCGACGAGAACGGCCGTGCGTTCTGTGAGGCGCTGGGAAGCATGGTGCAGATCCTCCAGGCGACGGGCACCTACATCGCCGAGTTCGAAGGCGACCTGATCTACGCAGGTGCGCAGGAGCGCTCCGGTCTGATCGGCCTTTTTAGCCGACGAGCAGGGGGACGCCCGGGCCTTCGGCCCGGGCGTCTTTGGACCGGGGGGTGTCCGGCCCAGGCGTTCTTGCGGCCGGGGTGTCCTGCGGTCGGCCCCAAGCCCAAACGGACGAACCGGCACTTCCGGGCAGGAGAGACCAGGGGCGATGCCGAACAGGGGAGCGACAGGGAGCCGCGACGGGCGGCTGGGATGGAGGAAAGAGGATGAGAAGGCTTTCGACGATGCTCGCCGCGGGCGCTGTGCTCGCGATCGCACTCACCGCCTCCGGGGTCAGCGTTGCCGACGAGCACCTGATCGCCACGAACATCTACGCGCACCCGATCATCAAGCTCAGCGAGCCCGGCAACTTCTTCATGATGGCTACGCTCTCCGACGCCGACGGCCCGCTCGCCGGCAAGACCGTTGATTTCAAGACCCCCGGTCCACTCGGGGTTGTCATCTGTTTCGATGAGACCGACGACGCGGGTGTGGCGATCTGCGACGACCCGGCCACGCTG
Organism: Actinomycetota bacterium; assembly: GCA_036397635.1. Taxonomy (GTDB): domain Bacteria; phylum Actinomycetota; class AC-67; order AC-67; family AC-67; genus DASWIP01. The sequence continues at coordinate 22,084 of DASWIP010000085.1, forward strand.
GCGCCGGTCCTGCAGAATCAGGCGTCCTACGTCGCCTCGTTTGCGGGCGACGAGACCCACGCCGCCGCCGAGGAGCGCGCCGGCTTGATCGGCGAGTAGCACGCAAGCGTGATCACGACGCCCGGGCCGAAGGCCCGGGCGTCGCTGCATCCGGTGTGTGGACCCGCGCCCGGACCCGTACTATCGACGGGTCCGGGCGCGTAGCTCAGTGGCCAGAGCACCACTCTTACAAAGTGGGGGTCGGAGGTTCGATCCCTCCCGCGCCCACCCTCTCATCCGGCTCATCGGGGACCGGCAGAGCGCCGATCCAAGGTGGCCATCCGTCGCCCGATGAGGGCGCCGAGAAGGGATCCGCGCCCCGCTGGCCAATCTTCCAGTGGCCGGGCGCGGTGGGGCGCCCACGAGCTTTGGGGGATCCATGATGGCAGGACGGAGGGTGAGCGTCGCGATGCTTGCCGCGACGCTGGTGGGGATGGTGGCGGCGCCGGCGTTTGCGCAACCGCTCAACGACAACTTCTCGGACGCCGCCGTGATCGGCTCGCTGCCGTTCACCGACTCCCAGGACACCACCGACGCGACGACCGAAGCCGGCGAGCCCGACGAGTGCGGCGTGGGAATCGGCGCGACCGTCTGGTACGTCTACACACCCGTTGAGGACCAAACGATCGTAGCCAACACGTTCGGAAGCAGCCACGACACGGTCCTGGCGGTGTTCGAGGAGAACCAGGCGAGCCCGCTCGTTTGCAACGACGACCACTTCGATCTGCGATCGCGCGTGCAGTTCGACGCTATCGCAGGTACGAACTACTTCTTGCAGGCCGGCGGCTTCGAGGGCGACAGCGGGGCATTGGAGATCTCGGTGACGGTTGCGCCTCCTCCACCCTCGAACGATGATTTCGCAGCGGCGACGTTGATCGACACGCTGCCATTCACGGACACGGTCAGCACGCTCTCCGCGACGACCGAGAGCGGCGAGGCAGACGATTGTGGGTTCTCGGTCGGCGGGACGGTGTGGTACGCATTCACGCCCCTCTCCGATGAGACCTTCGTTGCAGACACCTTCGGAAGCGAATACGACACCGTCCTCGCAGTGTTCGAAGAGAGCCAGGAGGAGCTGCTCGCGTGCAACGATGATTCGGGCGGCCTGCAGTCGCGACTCATCTTTGACGCAACCGCAGACACCACCTACTACATCCAAGCTGGTGGGCTCGTCGGCGACGCGGGGTCCCTGACCTTCAACCTGGACGTCGCGCCACCAGCGCCGGCGAACGACGATCGCGCGAGCGCGTACGGGGTCGAGGCCTTGCCCTTCACCGACGCACTGAACACCCTCAGCGCGACCACCGAGCCTGTGGAGCCGGGTTGCGCGGGGATCGGCAGAACCGTCTGGTACAGCTTCACCCCCTCGATCCCGGGCTTGCTGGCCGGGGATACATACGGCTCCGACTACGACACCGTGCTCGCGGTGTACGTCGAGATCGCCGGGCAGTTGATCTCGCTCGGCTGCAGCGACGATGCGGGGGGCACGCTGCAGTCCGCGCTCACCGTTCCGGCGGTGCCCGGCGTGGAGCTGTTATTCCAGGCTGGAGGATACGGCGGGTCGTCGGGCAACCTGGTGTTCAACCTGGCCTGAAGGATCGCCGGGAAGCGGGCAGGCTCAGTCGGGGCCGGGCCCAAGGCCGAGGTCGCGGTGCGTCGCGCCCATGCAGCGGTCCATGACCACCTCGAGGCCGCCCGCGCGCGCGATGCGCTCGGCCTCTTCGCTGGAGATCGTGCTCTGCAGCCACAACACCTTCGCGCCGATCGCGACGGCTTCCGCGGCGATCGCCGGGGTCTCCTCGGACGGGCGGAACACCTGCACCACGTCGACGGGGTCGGGGATCTCGCGAAGCGACGAGGACACCTTCTCGCCCAAGATCTCGCCGCCCTTCGGACTCACCGGGATGATCCGGTAGCCCTGCGACTGCAGGTACGCGGGGATGCTCTGGCCCGGCTTCCGCTCGTCGCCCGACGCGCCGACGACGGCGATGGTCTTGGTGTCGCGGTAGATCTCGAGCAGCTTCTCGACGGGGGGATTCGGCATCGTGTCCTCCTCAGATCAAGCCTTTGAGCGCCTGCCCGAGCATCTCACGGTGCTCGGCGGTACGGAAATCGTGGATGGTCTCGTCGGGCAGCGTCAGCTCCTCGATCTCGCCGCCGCGGCGGATGTACGCGCAGGGCCGGATCTCGCCGTCCGGACCGGTTTCGACGGTCATCGCGACCGCGTTGGTGTCACCGTCGTCCAGGAACGCCTCCAGCGGCAGGATGCCGTCGTCGCGTGGCTGTGGATCGAACGACACGACGCGCGCCAGGTAGGCCTGCTGGTGCCACAGCTCGGGCGCCTCCTGCGCCTCGTCGAGCAGCAATGCGACGACGCGCTCGGGCGGGACCGGCGGACGCGGCCGCTTCCACGAGCCGTAGGTCGCCGCGAGATGCTCGGCGAGCGCGCGCGCGTTGTACCGGAACCCGTGCACGGCCGCGCTGCCGCTGGGGTTCCCGTGCTTCTTCATCCCCACCGCGCCCTGGGTGATCGAGCCGGCGAAGAAGATGCCCGGGACGGTCGTCGACTCCCAGTACGGCGTCTGCGACGGCAGCCTCCCGCCGTAGAACGTCGCCACGCCCAGATCCGGCAGGTCGAGCAGCGGTGCCCGGAACCCCGTCGCCGCGATGACCTCATCGACCTCGAACCGGAACGCGCCGGGACGGGTCGTGCCCGAGCACTCGACGACGTATCCGTCCGCGTGCCGCTGGATCCGTTCGATCGCGACGTCCAGGACCAGGTGCCCGCCGCCGAGGACGTGGTCCTCCCACGGCTGCAGGTAACGCGCGCGCGCCGACGCGGTCGAGCGCGTGATCACCGAAAGGCGCGCCGGCCGCGGCGATCCGAGCACGATGCTACGAGCCCACGGTAGAAGCGCGTCGGCAAGCTCGAAGCCGGAGTTGCGCTTGCCGACGATGAAGACCCTGCGGCCGGCGTACTCCGTGGCGCCGCGGACATCGACGTAATGCGGCACCTCCTGGATGCCTGGGATCGTGTCGGGCCGCCAAGGTTGGGTCATGCCGACCGCGATCACCAGCGCGCGGCACGAGAACATCCCGTCGGAGGTCTGCACGTCGAACCCCCCGTCCTCGCGATGTGCGGTCCCGGTCCAGACGCACCCGTAGCGTGCCGTGACGTCCTCGGCCGATGCGAACGCGGCCAGCCCGTGTTCCATCTCGGGCCGGGATGGGAAGTACGACGTGCCGTCCATCTCTTCTGCGACCAGGCTCCGGCTCGCAGGCTCAGCCGACAACAGGCTGTTCCAGTCGTGCCACTCGTACGCGCGCGCGCGGCGCTCGTGCGGCGCGTACGGCTTGGTCCAGGTGATGAGCCGCTGGAACAGGGGGAACCGCCGGAACATGCCGCCGGGCCCCTCGTCCTCGGACAGCAGGGCGTGCCGCACGCCGATGCGCTGCAGCGTCGCGGCGACCTGCAAGCCGCCGGGGCCCGTCCCGATCACCACGATCGGGTAGTCACCGGGCGGGAAGGGCCGCCCGTTCAGCTGCGCCATTCGATCACCTCGCGCATGCGACGCGCCTGAGCCCGAAGCATCCGCACGGCCACGGTCGGATGGGACAGCAGGAACGGCGCCAGCTGCTCGCCCGGCAGCGCGATGCAGCGCAGCATCGCCGAGGTGGCGGTGATGTCGGCGCTCGGTGTCTCGTCCAGCAGGATCGAGATCTCTCCGAAGAAGTCTCCCCGTCCGAGCGTGGAGACCCGGCGGTCGCCGACCTGCACGGCGGCTTCGCCGTCGACGATCACGTAGAAGCTCCCGCCGGTCAGCCCGCGCCGCAGGATACGCCGGCCCTCCTCAAAGGTCTCCTCGTCGAAGGTGTGGGCGACCTCCTGGAGCTGCGCGGGGGAGAGGTCCGCGAACAGCGCCATCCCCGACATCACATCCACCACATCGCGTTCGCGTTGCATCCAGCCCCCTTCGCCTCGAACGGTCGGTCAGCCTATCGCGCCCCTCGACCAGGCAGGAACCGCGGGGCGGCGGGGCGAAGGAGCGAGCATGGGATCGCACCGGGAAGACACGAGATCTCGCGGGAAGGGGCTCGTCGCAGCGCTGCTCGTGCTGGCAGGCGCGTGGACGGCGATGCCGGCGCGCGCGCTGCCTACCGCGTCGGGCCTGTACGTCACGATCGATGCGCCTGACACGTTCACACCGGGCGTGCCGATCACGGTGCGCGGACAACTGCTGGTCGCGTTCGGGCTGCCGATCTTGGTCGAGGTGGCCCAGGGCGTGCCCAACCAGGACGTCGAGATCACCGTCGAGGGCGCGGTCGTGGCGACGGTCGCCACCGGCAGCGACGGGGCCTACGAGGCGCAGATCACGCTGGACGCGCAGCCGCCCGAGACCAAGACGCTGCAGGCGGTCGCGTTCCGCGGGGGAGCGCTCGAGACGCGGAGCCGGACGGTGGAGACCACGATCGATCGGATACTGATCGAGCTGTCGGTCTCGCCCTCGGCCGTGACGCTGTCCCCCGGGGGCGAGCAGCAACTACTCGCGACCGGGATGTGGGACGACGGGCGGACCGAGGATCTGACCGATCGCGTGGCGTGGACGTCTTCGGACACCGCGGTTGCCACCGTCGACGGCGGGCTCGTGCACGCGCTCGCGCCGGGCAACGCGACGGTCGCGGCGTCGTATCGCGACCAGATCGCCACGGCGAGCGTGACCATCGCCTGAGGCACGCGCCGGCATCGATCGAGGCTGCGTTCGCGGCCCCTGTCGGCGGCATGGCGCAAGATGGAGCGGTGATGAGGGCGGTGGCGGTTGCGGCGGTGTTGGTGCTGACCGCGTGCGCGTCCCCGTCCCCGCCGGATGGGGTCTTCGCGGTGGATACCCCTCAGCCCTCCGCCTCCGAGCAGTCTCCCCCTGCGACCCCTCCGCCGGATGCGACCCCGTCGCCGACCTCTCCGGTCCGGGTGCGAGCTGCGAGCGTGACCGGGATCGTGGACGGCGACACGATCGACGTCCGTCTGGACGGTCGCATCGAGCGCGTTCGCCTGATCGGCGTGGACACCCCCGAGCGCGGCCAGCGCTGGTCGGCCGAGGCGACGGCGTTGACGCGAGCGCGTCTCGACGGCCGCCGGGTCTGGCTCGAGTACGACGTCGAACGCCGCGACCGGTACGGACGCCTGCTCGCGTACGTGTGGGGCGCCGAACCGGCATCGCGCGCGCGCAGCGAGGTGCGATCGAAGATGCACAACGCGACGCTGGTGTTGCAAGGCCTGGCCGTGCTGTTGACGATCCCGCCCAACGTCGCCTACGTCGAGCACCTCCGCACGTTCCAGGGTCAGGCGCGCGCGAACGAGCGGGGCATCTGGTCGGTCCGACCCGCCGGAGATTGCGACCCCTCGTACCCCGACGTGTGCATCCCACCTCCACCACCGGATCTGGACTGCGGCGACATCGAGCATCGCAACTTCCGCGTGACCGGCTCGGATCCGCACCGCTTCGACGGCAACGGCGACGGCCGGGCCTGCGAGGGCGAGGTGTGAGCTAGGCTTCGGAGGAGGTGCGCGCGGGTTCGCGCACCGCACCCGGCAGCCAGACCCGGAACGAGGCACCACCGCCCTCGCGGTCCGTGACCCACGCGCGGCCGCCGTGCAGGGAAGCGAACCGCGCGACCAGCGACAGGCCGATCCCGACGCCGGGGGAGTGGTCGTTCCGTGGTCCTTGCTGGAACGGTTCGAAGATGCGGGCGCGGAGGTGCTCGGGAACGCCGGGGCCGGCGTCGTCGACCGCGATCAGCACGCCGTCGTCCTCGCGACGCGCTCGGATCCAGATCGGTGTGGTCACCGTCGTGTGCCGCACCGCGTTGGACAGCAGGTTCTCGATGATCCGTTCGACCTTCGGTGCATCGATCGCGGCTTCCATGGGCGCAACGTCGACGTGCACAGGACGACCGTTCGGGAAGTCGTAGGTCTCGGCAGCACGCAAAACCAGCGCTCCCAGATCGGTGGTGCGGATCACGGGCTCGACGATCCCGCGATTGAGGCGGTCCAGGTCCAGCAGATCGGCGAGCAGCCGTTCGAGCTTCTCGGCGTTGACCGCCAAACGATCAACCAGGTGTTTGCGCTCGCCCTGTGCGAGCAGCTCGCCGGAACGCTGCAGCGTGTGTGCGAAGCCCAGCACCGATGTCAGGGGTGTACGCAGCTCGTGGGACACCGCGGCGAGGAACGCGTTCTTGATCTCGTCGAGCTCTTTGAGCCTTCGGATCATCGACCGCTCGCGGGTGAGCGCGCGCGTCGACTCGAGCACCTCGGCGGCGTAGGAAGCCAGGCTGACCGCAACCGACTCGTCGATGTCGTCGAAGGCGCCGGAGGCAGGCCCAACCATCAGGATGGCTCCGGTCAGGTGACCGGCCCGCAGGACGGGCACGGCGAGGATCTCGCGGATCCGTGTGCGCCGGTGCAGCGTCGAGCCGGCACGCGATGCGCGGATCGGCCGGTGCTCGGCGATGATCACGTCGAGGATCCCGACCGACTCCGGCGGGATCGAGATGGCTCCGTTCGGGCCGAACCACGTGGTGTCGCGTCCGGGAAGCATCGAGCACACGGCGGCGGTTTCGCAGCCGGCGACCTCGACGGCAGCCTGGGCGATCGCGGGGAGCAGCAGGTCGGGATCGCGCGATGAGGCGAGGCGCTGGGAGCTCCGCGCCAGCGCATCGAGCTGTTCGGCCCGCCGGTGGTCTCGTTCGGTCGCCCTCACGCGCTCGGTCACGTCGCGCGAGATGGTCAGGACGTGTGTCTCGCCGTCGATCTCGAGCAGCTTCGCCGATCCTTCCAGCTCGCGCCGCTCGCCGTCGGCGCGCACGATCGCGCTGTCCCAGTGCTCGCTGCCCGGCGCGCGCGTGAACAGCCGCACGAGCTGATCGGCCACGTGTTCGCGTTTCTCCGACGGGATCATCGCGGACCACGAGGGCATCGCGAGCAGTTCGTCGCGGTCGTATCCGGTAATCGAGCAGATCGCGTCGTTGGCGTAGACGACGCGCGCGTCGCGTGAGATCGAGACGCCGACGCCGAGGTCGCTTATCGCGTGCAACAGCGTCTCGTATCGGGTGGACTGCTGGCGGACCGCCTGCACGAGGTGGAGCCGCTCGACCGCGCGTGCGATCGACGCGCCGAGTTCGCGCAGCGTCTCGACCTCGTCGCGCCCGAACACCGGGCTGAACCGGCCTGCCATCACGGCGATGACGCCGTGCTGCTCGCCGGCGCGAAGGGGGGCGACGACCGCGTACCGGCCCTCCAACGTCGGGACGGGGTGGATGCCCGGTGCATCGAGCTCCCTCGCGAGCATCGCGACCTCATCCCGGTCCAGGCCGCGCGCGGCGATCAGGTGATCGTTCATCCACACGAACCCGGTGTCGCTCCCCAGTAGCCGCAGCCCCCACTCCAGACCTTCCGCTCCGAGCACGCGCTCGTCCGTCGCCTCCACGATGCCCTCGATCGCCGCCCGCATCGGACCCTGCTCGCTGCGGCGCCACCGACGCCGCAGCCATGCGGGCGGCGCTACGGCCGCGAACATCATCGGGACGAGCAGCAGCACCGTCATCTGCGTCGCCATCCGGAACCCGAAGGCATTCGGATCGGGATGAACCGTGACCGCGGCGAGGAGCACCACGCTTAGCCCGGCGTACGCGAGGCTGAGGCCGCGGAGCCGGCGTCGTTGCACCAGCATGCGCCCGCGCGCCTCCAGCCAGAAGCGCAGCGCCGGCTCCGCCACGCACGCGCTCCACACCGCGATCACCGCGGCGATCACGGCGAACTGTACCGGCGTCCGCGGCACCGCCGACCCTGCAGGAAGGTCGGCGGCGATCGCTGCCGCGCCCGAGACGATCAAGGCGCCGGCGGCGAGCCGTCGCGTGCGCTCGGCGTAGCGGATGACCGAATGCCGGAACTGGATCAGCCCCCAGCCGGAGAGCTGGAACACGAGGATGCTCAGTGGGACCAAAGATCTTGGATGGTCCAAGGCCGGCGCGATCCGGCCCATCACCGCGATCACACCCAGAGAGCCGATCGCAAGAGCCAGCGCAGCCCAATGGCGATCGCGATGCCGGATCCAGCCGCGCGTCGCCGCCACGGCCAGCGTCCCGAACGCGAGCGCGTTGACCCACGCCAGGACGCCGAGGGAAGCCTCCATACGTAGTAGTTCGGCAGAAGGGCGTTCCCAACCGGATGCTTCAGATGGATCATGTTCCTCTAGTCCTTCCGGACAGGCGGGATCGACCCGACCGGCGGCGGGACGGACACAGGGCCCCGCCGAGAGGCGGGGCCCTGTGGTGGGGGGCCTTAGCGCGCGGCGGCGACGGCTCCGTCGCCGCCGCGCAATGCAGCCAGGTAGGTCGGCGCCACCTCGATAGGTGGCCGGTCGATCTGCCTGGTGGCTCGCGCGTCGAGCGTGCCGCCGGCCGGCAAGAACAGCGGATGCGAGGGATAGTCCACGGTTGCCCGGATGCGGCCGGCTTCCTCTGCCCGGCGGAAGATCGCTTGCGCAACCGCCGCCGCGCGCACCGCATCGGTCTGGAGCGGGCCAGAGGGTGGGTTGTCCTCCGGCACGGCGCCGATGCCGGTCGCTCCCTCGAGCAGGAAGGTGTCCAGCAACAAACCGATCTCGGCCCCGTCACCGGTGAAGAACGGCAAACGCTCGAGCAGTCGCCGCCGACCGCCGACGGACCGTGTCACGGGCCCGGCGAGCGAGGCGAGCTCGGGGAACAGCATGCTCAGCAATGGCCGGGCGAGCAGCTCGCCGATCGCGTAGTCGCCCGCGTCGGACGGGGGCCCGAGCACCAGGCCCGTGCGCGCGTCGTCGACCAACAAGTGCGTGATCAGCTCGAGCGCCTCCGGAGGAGATCCGGTGGCATCGAGCCACACCACGATCTCCCCGGAGGTCGCGCCGAGCCCCCGCCACATCGCGTCTCCACGCCCGTCGGTCGCAGGGACCTCGGGCATGATCGCGGCCGCCGTGACCGCGTTGAGGCCTTCGAGGCCGTCGGGGGTCCCCGCGCGGGTCACCCAGACGACCTCGTCAACAGAGGTCGCGTACGCCTCCAGCTCATCTGCGTACGCCAGGATCGCGTGACGATCGGCCTCGGCAGGGACCGTGACGATCGCGCTCACGCGTGCCGCCCGGGATCTCACGCCGGCTCCTCGCGCTCTGTCCTATGACCGCATCGCGTGCACACGAACCAGCGTCCTGCCGGATCCAGCAGCCGTTCGTAGCGTTCGCCGCAGCGCGGACACGCTTCCTCGACCGGCTGCTGCTCGGCGAACTCGATCGCATCCACGGCCGGTTCGACGGCAGGCCGACGTGGGGCGCGCGCGACGCGGAGCCTTCCCAGGAGATCCATCCCCGGAAAGGATGGCGGCTGGGTGTGTCGGTCGATGTTCGGAACCGTTACGGTTACGTGACAAAGGGTGCGAGCGTGACCACTCGAGGCGGGGCGTCCTTACCGGCCGCGGCCGGCGCTACCGGGTGGGGGACAGGTCGACGTAATCGGCCCGCGTGACCGCCCTGTCGACGGACTCGCCGCGCCCGTTCACCGGCGTCACCGGTTCTCCGTCGATCAAGAACATTGCCCCGATCACGCTCGGCACCTCGGTGAGGGTCCAGACGATCTGCGCCACTCGCAGGGCGAGTGTCTCGCTGGAGGCTGCCTGCTGGAATTCCCCGGACAGGTCCACCCGGGCGATGCCTTCGACGACGTTGAGGTCAAGCAGCCGGGTGGTGCTTGGGATCAGGGTCTCGATGCCACGGTCGGCCTCGCGGGTCGTGGGCCCCTGCAACAGCGTTCTCACCATCGCCTCGGGCACGGGCAGGTCCGAGGGGATCCGCCGCTGCAGGAGCACCAAGCGGCCTCGGCGCGCGAAGGCCACGCGTTGCGTGATCGAGGCATCGGCGGTGCCGGTGGGGTCCGGCCGGCGGCCGATCTCGAAGGGCAGTCCCTCCGTCGGGACGATTACCGGCCCGCTCGGCGTCGTGGCGCATGCGCTCGCCACGAACGCCAGGATCATCACCGGCCGCAGCGCGCGCATCACACGGCCTCCGGCTGCATGGCGCCGACGGGGAGGCGGACGGTGAACGTCGTCCCCTCGGCCTCGGCGCTGGTCACATCGATCGTGCCCCCGAGCAGCCGGGCGTTCTCGAAGGCGATCGCGAGTCCCAGGCCGATGCCTCCGCGCTCGCGCGTGCGGCTGGTGTCGGTCTTGTAGAAGCGGTCGAACAGATACGGCAGATCTTCGGCGGCGATCCCCGGGCCGGTATCTGAAACCGCGATCGTCGCAACAGCGTCGTCGCGGTCGACCCGGATCCGCACATCCCGCCCGTCACCGTGCTCGAACGCGTTGGACAGCAGGTTGGCAAGGATACGCTCTAGGCGTGCCTTGTCCGAGACCACGGTCGTAGGTGGGCCCTCGATGTGAACCGCGAGATGATGCTTGTCGGCGACCGCCGCGCTGAGCGTGCGGATCTCGAGCGGTTCCATCCGCAGCCGGGCGCCACCTGCATCCACCTCGGAGACCTCCATCAGCTCCTCGACGAGGACGCGCAGATTGATCACGTCCTCGTTGAGCAGATCCACCGCCTCGCGCGCACCGGGTGAGAATTCCTCTCGGTGCCGCAGCAGCAACTCGCTGGCTGTGCGAAGTGTCGCCAGCGGTGTGCGCAGCTCGTGGGACACATTGGCGACGAAACGCCGTTCGCGCGCGAGCATCTCCTGGAACGCAGCGGCCATCTCGTTGAACGAAGCGGCCAGCGACCCCACCTCGTCGCCGCTGAGGGTACGCACGCGCGTCTCGAGCAAGCCTTCGGCGACAGCGCGCGCGGCTGTGGACACGTCGGTCAGAGGGCGGATGATGCGGGCGGCAGCCCGTTGCGCGGCGATCGAGGCCACGATCACGGTCGCGATGCCGGCGACGATCAGCACGCGCAGCAGAACCGAGAGCGTCTCATCGATGCCCTCCAGCGAGTAGAACAGGTACAGGTCCGTGCCGGGGGCCGGCAGCGGCGCCCCATAGACGACCTGACGCTGCTCGTCCAAACGCGTGACCTGGTAGGCGAGCTGCTCATTCGCGACCAGGGCCGCGATCTCAGGTGGGATCGCTTCCGGCGTGAGCGATAACGTGGTCGAGTAGAACTCGCCCGGCGTCACAAGCAGCGTCTGGAAACCCGATCGCGTCTGAAGGCTGGCGATCAGCTGCTCGGGATCGGCGTCGGTCTCGCCGAGGAACTCTCGTGCGAAGAGCAAGCCGAGGATCGTTTGGCGCGTCGTGAAACGGAAGCGCTGATCCTCCAGGAATGATCGTACGGCGAGGAACGTGGTGACGGAGAGGACCGCGGCCAGCGCGAGCATGGTCACGATGTAGGTGAACGTGATCCGGAAGCGCAGGCCCCGGCGGCGGAGGAGCGGCAGGCGGCTCACTGCTCGATGGAAACCTTGTAGCCGAGCCCACGCACGGTCTGGATGATGCTCGGGTTGCTCGCGTCGGTCTCGATCTTGGCCCGCAGGCGGCGGATGTGGACGTCCACCAGACGCGAGTCTCCCAGGTAGTCGTAGCCCCAGACCTTCTCGAGCAGCAGTTCGCGCGAGAACACCTGGTTCGGGCGCTCGGCCATCGTGCGCAACAGGTTGAACTCGGTCTTGGTCAGCCCGATCGGCGCGCCGGCCTTGGCGACCGCGCCGCCGTCGACGTCGATCACGACGTCGGCCACCGTGATCCGGTGCTGTCGGTGCTCGGTGCGGCTGCGCCGCAACAGCGCGCGGATGCGCGCGATCAGCTCGCGAACGGCGAACGGTTTGGTCAGGTAGTCGTCGCCGCCGGATTCCAGCCCGACGACCACGTCGACGGTGTCGGTTTTGGCGGTCAGAAAGATGATCGGCAGCTCCGACTCCTTGCGGATCGCGCGACAGATCTCGAACCCGTCGCGGCCGGGGAGCATCACGTCGAGCACGACCAGGTCGGGGCGCTGCTCGGCGAGCAGCGTGAGGCCGGTCTCTCCATCGGCGGCCTCGAGCACCTCGTAGCCTTCGTCGGCGAGCGCGAGCGCAGTCGTCCGCCGGACGCGGCGGTCGTCCTCGATCAGCAAGATACGTTCGGCCATCTCATCCGAGGATACCGGCGGGGAAGGCCGGGGGCTGGGGGGCCGTGCTAGGTTTCGAGTTCGACACCAGGAGGAGGATGTGCTGGACGGCGTCACACGCGAGGCGGTCAAGCCGCTGCTGGATCTGCAGCGGGTGGATTCTGGGGTCGATCGCCTGCGCGAGCGCCGCGCCAACCTTCCCGAGCAGCAGGAGCTCGAAGAGCTGAACGAGCAGCGCGCGGTCGTCGCAGCGCAGCACGGAGAGCAGGGGACGCAGCTGGACGCGATCGTGCGCGAACAGACCAAGCTCGAGACCGACATCGGGCTGATCGAGGCCAAGCTCAAGCACGAGCGAGATCGCCTGTACGGCGGCGAGATCTCGAACCCGAAGGAGCTGACGAGCATCCAGGCCGAGCTGGACGCGCTCGGGCGCCGCAAGGACCACATGGAGGATCAGGTGCTCGATCTGCTCGAGCAGCGCGAGGGTATGGAGGCCGAGGTGGGCGGGCTGAAGGCTCAGCTGGACGATCTGGATGCGCGCATCGCCGACGCGACCGCCCGCCATGACGCAGCGACTGTCGAGATCGACCGCGAGCTGGGCTCGCTGGGCGCCGAACGGGAACGCATCCTGCCGACCTTGCCTGCCGAGGCGGTCGCACTGTACGAGGACGTGCGCGCGCGCAAGGGCGGTGTCGCGATCGGCGCGCTCGAAGAAGGAGTCTGCCGCGCCTGCGGGCTGCCGCTGTCGCCGGCCGCGCGCGATGAGATCAGGCGCTCCGACGAGCCGCTGCCTCGCTGCGAGAACTGCCGCCGAATGCTCGTGGTCCTGTGACCGACGAGCTGGTCGCGTACTGCGACGGCGGCGCGCGCGGCAACCCGGGACCGGCGGCGCTGGGTGTCTCGCTGCAGGCCCCCGACGGCACGGAGATCGAGGCGATCTCGCGGTACATCGGTGAGGGGACGAACAACGTCGCGGAGTACTCCGCCGTGCTTGTTGCGCTGCAGCGGGCCGCCGAGCTGGGGGCGCGCCGCGTGCGGGTGATCTCGGATTCGCAGCTCGTCGTCGAGCAGCTCAACGGCCGCTACAAGATCAAGCGAGCACATCTGCAGCGGTTGGCGCTGGACGTGCGAACCGCGGCGCGCGCGTTCGACGCCGTCACGTACGAGCACGTCCCGCGGGCCGGGAACGCGCGCGCCGACGCGCTGGTGAACGAGGCGCTGGACGCGGCGCGGGGGTTCTGATCATGGTGCTCGACGGACACGTGGGGGCGAGGAGTAGACTGGATCTTGGAGTCGGCCGGGCGGCCGCGGCAGGCCTCGCGCCTGTCGAGGAAAGTCGGGACTCCATAGGGCAGCGCGGTGGGTAACGCCCACCTGGGGCGACCCAGGGATAGCGCCACAGAAAACATACCGCCAGCGGCTGCGGGCGAGGGTCGAGCTTCCGAGCCAGACCCGGTCGGCGGTGCGGGCAAGGGTGGAACGGTGGGGTAAGAGCCCACCAGCGCGGCGGGTGACCGTCGCGGCTCGGCAAGCCCCGCGCGGAGCAAGGCCAAGCAGGAGGCTGGGTGGCCCGCCCGAAGCCTCCGGGTAGGCCGCATGAGGCCGTCGGTAACGGCGGTCCCAGATGGATGGTCGCCCCTCGCTCCGCCGGCAACGGTAGGGCGAGGACAGGATCCCGCTTACAGGCCGACTCGCAAACAGGGGGCCCCCGAACGGGGGCCCCTCCTCTTTCCGCGGATCTCTCTCGTCGCGTGGTTCGGAGTATCCGATTCGCCCCCTCCTGAAGAAGAACCAAGCGGACACCCCGGCAAGGCCGGTAGGTCCTTCGTCCCTGCGGGCATCCGGACCTCGTTGCAGCGTTGGACGACGATGAAGCAGCGAGGAGCGATGGGGATGAGCAACTGGACCGATCGGATCAACCAGGCCGTGGGAGCCACCACGTATGCGCAGCTGGAGGAAGCCATCGAGCGCGCGCGCACCGAGGTTTGGCGGTTCACGGCGGCCATCAAGGATCAGGCCACCGCGCTCGAATCGACCAAGGCTGAGGTGACAGACCTGCTCGGAGAGATCCGTCGGGATATCGGCCGGGTCATGGGTGAGGTGACCGAGCGCCTCCGGGCGGTCGAGGCCGACGTCGCGGTGTTGCGCGCGCGAGGCGACATCGACGAGATGAACGACGGCCGGATCGTTCTCGGCTAGGACCGGGCAGGTATCGGCCCCCGGGTCGGGAATCCCTGACCCATGCTCCGCATCGTCGCGCTGCTCGCAGCGTCGCTGGCAACGGTGTTGCCGGCGGTCGCCGATCACCCGAGTCGCCCCGGGATCGTGTACGCCCACCGTGGCGGCGCCGCCATCGCGCCGGAGAACACGCTCGGCGCGTTCCGGCAGGCGCACGCGCTGTACGGCGACCGTGGTGTCTGGCTCGAGCTCGACACCCACCTCGCCGCGGACGCCGAGCTGGTAGTGATCCACGACCCGACGCTCGACCGCACGACCACGAACTGCTCGGGCGATGTCATCGCGCTCACCTCAGCCGAGCTGCAAGTGTGCGACGCGCGCGCGGGTTGGCCGGACTGGCCGGAACTCGAGCCGGTCCCCACGATGCGCGCCGTGATGACCGAAGGCGCGGCCGAGGGGTGGCGGTTGATGGTCGAGCTGAAGAACATCCCCGGCGAGCCAAACTTCGACCCGACCGGCGAGGCGGCGGCCGTCGCGCTGCTCGCGGTGATGCAGGAAACCGGCTTCCCGGCTGACTCGCTGATCGTGCAGTCGTCCTTCCCGACCTCGCTGGATCGGATCGAGCTGCTCGCGCCCGACGTGCGCACGGCGTTGCTGACCACCTCACAGCTGCCCGGCGCGCCGCCCGGCGGCGGGTTCCCCGCGCTCTCGAACGGGCTCTACGCGACGGCGCGCGGCTACGAGATCAGCGCGCCCGACCACCGTTCCATCGACCTCGGCCCCGATGTAGTTGCCGCGATGCACGCGCTCGGACGCGAGGTCGTGGTCTGGACCCCCGACGCGCCGGACGACATCGCGCGCGCGCTCGACGCCGGCGTCGACGGCGTGATCTCGAACGATCCCGAGCGCGTGTACTTGGCGCTGGGCTGGCACTGAGCAGCTACGAGGAAACCGTCAGCTCGATCGCGCCGACCGACGGCACCGGGATCCCCAGCAGCGGCGCGCTCGGCTCCACGATGATCGTGATCGTGTGGTTGCGCCCCCCGTAGAACGTCTGCAGGCCCGAGCAGGTGAACGTCCCCAGATCCTCGAGCGGGACGCCGATGTACTCGCACCGGAAGCGCTCGCGCGGCTCGCCGTTGGGCACTGCGGTCGTGTGGACATCTCGCAGGACGAACTCGAAGTGGCCGACGTAGGCGTTGCGCGGCGGCAGGTCGGCCGCGGCCGTCGCCAGACAGCCTCCCGTGCCGAGGTTGATGGGGTCCAGCGACAGGTTCATGGTCGAGGCGGGCGCGACGAACGGCGCCGACGCGTGGGTCCCATGCCCCCTTACGCCCAGCAGGCCCGCCACCTCATCGATGCAGTCCTGGTGGTGGTACAAGATCGCGCCGCCGGCAGGGTCCCCCGGCGCGACCAGGTGCGCGCGCACCGGCAACGGAGAGCCAACCGCTTGTGACGGCGTCTGGGCTGTGAGGATGCCGCAGCACAGCCCGACCATCAGCACCACGCGTACCCGCATGACCACCTTCCGTCGCCCCCTCCGGTAGTGATCCCGTTCCCACGATCGTGTGCGTGTGCGGTCCGAGCGGCACACGCACACGATCCCTGATTCGCCACAGCCGGGTCATCCCCCTGCGCGACCTGCTGCTTCGATCCCGGCTCCCCGAGGCTGTCGGGGTGGGGCCCTAGAGTGCGCGTCGATGCAAGCAGACATCGTCGAGGGCCTCAACGAGGCACAACGCGAGGCCGTCGAGGCCGTCCGCGGGCCGGTGGCCATCCTGGCCGGCGCCGGGACCGGGAAGACCACCACGATCACCCGCCGCATCGCCTGGCAGGTAGCCTCGGCCGAGTTCGACCCGGGACAGATCCTGGCGGTCACCTTCACCCAGAAGGCCGCGCGCGAGATGGGCGCGCGCCTCGGCCGCCTGGGTGTCGCCGGCGTTCGCGCCATGACTTTCCATGCCGAGGCGCTGGCGCAGTTCCGCCGCTTCGCGCCCGAGCAGCCGGACATCCTGGCCTCGAAGGGCCAGATCCTGCATAGCATCGCGCAGCGCCTGCCGATGCCGTACCGGTTCATGCCGCTGCGGGATCTCGCCGGCGAGATCGAGTGGGCGAAGAATCGTCGCATCCCCGCGCGCGACTACCTCGAGAAGCTGGGGGAGCACGAGACGCCGATCCCCCGCGACCTGATGCACCGCATCTACGTCAACTACGAGGCTCGCAAGCGCAAGGCGGGGATGATGGACTTCGAAGACCTGCTCGAGCGCTTGATCGGGGTGTTGGAGGGTGACTCTCGCGCGCTCGGCGTGGTGCGGTCGCGCTACGCGGCGTTCACCGTGGACGAGTACCAGGACGTGAACCTGCTGCAGCAGACGCTGCTGGATGCGTGGGTGGGCGCGCGCGACGACGTCTGCGTCGTCGGCGACGACTACCAGTCGATCTTCGGATTCACCGGCGCGAGCGCCCAGCATCTGCTTCGCTTCCCCGATCGCTGGGACCACACGACGGTGGTCACGCTGACCGAGAATTACCGCTCCACGCCCGAGATCCTCACCGTCGCCAACCGCCTGGTACCGCTGCTCGGGGGGACACGGAAGACGCTGCGCGCAACGCGCGACACCGGCCCGAATCCGACGATCCGCCGGTTCGACACCGGCGACGAAGAGGTCGCCTGGATCGTGCGCGAGGCGCGGGGGCTGCACGAGACCGGCACGCCCTGGGAGGAGATCGCGATCCTGTACCGGATCAACGGACGGTCCGAGGATTTCGAGGAGGCGTTCGCCCGAGCCGGTGTGCCCTACCAGGTGCGCGACGGCTCATTCCTGTCCCGCCCGGCCGCGCGCGCGTTCCTCGCGCGCGGCCGCCGCGCGGCCGGCCCGGGGGGAACCGTCGCTGAAGCCGTGCGCGAGATCATCGAGAGCCTCGGCTACGACCCCGCCGGGAAGTACGAGGGCGGGGAGGAGTCCACCCGTCAGGCGGACCTGGAGCGGCTGCTCGCGTTGGCGGGAGCCTTCGAGGGCGAGGACATGGCGGCGTTCGTCCAGGACCTGCGCGCCCGGTTCACGCCCGAGGCCGAGGGCCGCGGCGTCCAGTTGATGACCTATCACCGGGCCAAGGGGCTGGAGTTCGACGTGGTCTTCCTGCCGCGGCTCGAGGACAAGGAGATGCCGTTCGCGTTGGCCAAGAACGACGCGGATGTCGCGGAGGAGCGCCGGCTGCTCTACGTCGGGATCACGCGCGCGCGCCGGGTGCTCTCGCTCAGCTACGCGGCACTGCGTCCGTCCGAGCGACGTTCCAAGCCTCGGTCGAGCCCGTTTCTGGCAGAGCTGACGCAGCGCGCCGGCGCCGGCCCGCCATCGGCCAAGGGGACGAACGGAAGGCCAGCGTCGAGCAGCGACAAGCGCGGCGCGCATCCGGGCCGGCAAGAGGACCGGCAGCCGGAGTCGCCGCTGCTCGGGGCGTTGAAAGTGTGGCGGAAGGACGAGGCGACGAAGGCGGGACTGCCTGCCTACGTGGTCTTCCACGACAAGACCCTGGAAGAGATCGCCCAGAAGCGGCCCGACACGCCTGCGGCGCTGCGCGAGATTGCGGGCGTCGGACCCTTGAAGATGCAGCGCTACGGGGACTGTCTGCTCGCGATCATCTCGAACGCGCCACAGGGGCCGGATGTTGTCAGGGCCACGGGTTAGGATGCTCGGGTCTAACCGAGTGATTGGCTGAGTGCGCGAATGGCTTCATCCGACGGGTTGTGGACCGTCGGCGCCCGTGTGGTCACGGGCCCGGCGGGATCAGGGAAGACCAGCCTCCTTCTCCAGCGCTACGTCGACCTCATCGAGGCCGGCGAGCGCGGCATCCTCTTCCTGGTGCAGGGCCGGCGTGCCGCGCGCGCGCTGGCCGATCGGATCCTGCGCCGGGTCGGCTCGGGCACCGACCAGGTCCGCGTTTCGACCTGGCACGCTTTCGCGCTCAGCCTCCTGCGTCAGTATCACCGCGGGCTCGGGTACCAGCGTGAGCCGGGGCTGCTGACCGCGCCCGAGCAGTTCACGCTGGTCCGCGAGATGCTCGCCTCGCCCGAGGAGCGAACCCACTGGGCCGGGCACACCAAGCATCTGCGGCTGGCCGGGTTCGCCGAAGAGCTGCGTGAGTTCGTCTTGCGCGCGCAGGACTCGCTCGAGTCGCCCGAGCACCTGATCGAGCGCGCGCGCATGGCGCGCCGCTCCGACCTCGAGGAGGCCGCGCTCTTCTTCCGCCGGTACCTCACCCAGCTCGACGATCAGGGCGTCGTCGACCACGCGAACGTGATCGCCTTGGCGACCCGGCTGCTGCAAGCCGACACCGATGCCGCGCGCGAGGTCCGGGCCGAGACCCGTCACCTGCTCGTGGACGATTACCAGGACGTCACCCCCGCGCAGGAGACGCTGCTGCGCGAGCTGTTCGCGCACGGAGGCTCGGCGATGGTCGCGGCCAACCCCGACGCGCGCGTGTTCGGGTTCCGCGGCGGCGTGCCCGACGCCGTCACCAGCTTCTCCGAGCACTTCGGGCCCGGCATAATGCACGACCAGCTCACCGAGACCAAGCGGCCGCAGCCGCATCGCGAAGCCTGGCTGTTCGATCACCTGACCCAGGAGGCCGATGCGATCGCGCGCGAGTCCCAACGCCTGCATCAGCGCGACGGCGTCGGCTGGGGGCAGATCGCGATCGTCGTTCGCCGCTACGGCTCGGCCGCGCGCGCGATCCGGCGCGCGCTCGAGCGTCAGGACATCCCGCATGTCGTGGTGGGAGAGAACAGGCCGCTGGTCGCGGAATCGTCGCTCGTGCCGATGCTCGAGCTGGCTCGCGCCGCTCTCCGACGCGAGGAGCTCGAGGATCACCTGCCGCGGCTGCTCGCCTCGCCGGTGGTCGGGCTGGATCCCTACGAGGTGCGCGCGCTGCGCCGGGAGGCGCGCCTGCGTGGCACGACCCTGTCCGGGATGGTCGCCGCGCCCTCGGGCGATCTGCCCGAGCGCGTGCGCGCCGTGCTGCTCGGGTTGCGCGAGCTGCTCGACGAGGTGGTGGTGCACAACGACCAGGCAGGACGACCCGACGACGTGTTCTGGTTCCTGTGGGATCGCCTCAGCTACTTCCGTGAGATGGTCGCGCGCGCCGACGATGCCGAGCTGGACGCGGTGACCGCCTTCGCGCGAGCGATCGAGCGCTTCAGCGACCGGCGCCCCGGCATGAGCTTCGCGGACTATCTGGACGCGCTCGAGGGCGTCGAGTTCGGTCCCGAGCCCTGGAACGTCCCCGAGGATCGGCGCCCGGATGCGGTGCGAATCCTGACCGCCCATCACGCGGTCGGCTCCGAGTTCGAGGCGGTGTTCGTCGCCGGGTGCGTCGAGGGGGAGTTCCCCGACCCGCGGCACCGGCGCGCGCTGCTCGACATCCAGGATCTGCTGACACCGGCCACGCCGGCCGAACGTGCAGCCGAGCGCCTGGCCGAGGAGAAGCGCTTGTTCGGCCTGGCGATCAGCCGCGCGCGCAGCCGTTTGGTGATCAGTTGTGCGCGCGAATCCTCCCAGCGCGAGGCGCTTACGCCGACGCCGTTCTTGCACCTGGTCGCGCAGGAGTGGGGCGCACCGACGCGCACGCTCGAACCGCTGACGCGCGCAGAGGCCGAAGCGCTCCACCGCCGCCGGTTGCGCGACCGCGGCCTGCCCGACGAAGAGCGGCTGGATGCGCTCGAGCAGCTCGCGCGCCTCCCCGGCGTGGACCCGGGGCGATGGTGGTACGAGCGCGAGTGGACCGATACTGGGCGCGCGCTGATCGAGGAGGAGTTCCTAACCTCGTACTCGCGGCTGTCGCACTTCGACAACTGCGGCCTTCAGTACCTGTACCAGGTCGAGCTCGGCCTAGATCCCGAGCAGACCCACGCGATGCTCGTCGGCTCGTGGGTCCACGACATCATCGACCGCGCCGCGAAGGGTGAGTTGCCCGTCGACCTCGATGCGCTCGACGCCGAGCTCGACCGGAAGTGGTGGTCTGGGATCTTCCCTTCGCGCGCGATCGAGCATCGTTACCGCATCCAGTGCCGCGAGATGCTCGAGCGGTGGGTGAACGCCGACTCGAAGACGACGCCGCTGGCGACCGAGGTCGAGTTCAAGTTCCCACTCGACGGCGCCGTGATCCGCGGCTACATCGACCGCATCGTGCGCTGCGGCGTCAAGAGCGTTCGCCTCACGGACTACAAGACCGGCTCCAGCGACAAGAGCGAGGAGGCCGTGAAGGAGGACCTGCAGCTGGCGACCTACTACCTCGCGACGCGCCGGGATCCGGACCTCGAGCGCTTCGGGGAGCCGATGGTGCTCGAGCTGGCCTACCTTGCTCGCCCCGACGGCCGGTACGGCTACAGGAAGCCATCTTTCGACCCGCGCAAGATCCAAGGGTTCGAGCAGCGGACCGAGCAGCGCCTGCTCGAGCTGATCGAGGGCGTCCGTGGGGAACGGTTCGCGCCCAAGCCGGACGCGGACTGCATGTGGTGCAAGTTCAAGAGCTTGTGTCCGGTGTGGCCGGAAGGCGACGAGGTGCCGTTGTGAGCCCCAGCGCGCCCATCCGATCGACGCCGGCATTCGCGCGCGACGTGCCGCCCGAGGTGCTGCACGCGCTCGGGAACAAGCCGCCGACCGAGCAGCAATGGGCTGCGATCGCCGCGCCGCTGGAGCCGACGGTGCTGATCGCCGGCGCCGGATCGGGCAAGACCGCGGTGATGGCCGCACGCATCGTGTGGCTGATCCTCGGCGGTCACGCCAAGCCGAGCGAGATCCTCGGGTTGACGTTCACGAACAAGGCCGCGGACAACCTGCTGCAGCGCGTGCGAACGGCCGTCGAGCCGCTGGGGCTCCCCGACGGCGAGGAGCCGGTGATCGCGACCTACCACGGCTTCGCCGCGAGCCTGATCGCCGACTACGGCCTGCGTGCCGGCCTCGAGCCCGGCGCGGCGCTGATGAGCGAGGCCCAGGCCTGGCAGCTGTGCGCCGAGCTGTTCTCGAACCGGACCTACGATCACCTGGTGGTCCGCAGCCTCTACCACGTGTCCTCTGTGCAGCACCTCGCCGACGAGTGCGCCAACCACTTAGTTTCGCCGCGAGATGTGATCGAGCACGATCACCGGTTCCTGCGCATGATCGAGGAGAAGGGGATCAAGGTCGCGTACAAGGTGCGCAACTCGTCGCGCTACCGGATCGAGCTTGCCGGCGTGGTCGAGGATTACCAGCGGATCAAGCGGGACCGGCAGCTGCTCGACTACGGCGATCAGATCGCGATCGCCCACGAGCTGGCCGGCGACGAGGCCGTGCGCGAGGACTTCCTGGCGCGGTTCAAGGTCTCGCTGCTCGACGAGTTCCAGGACACCAACCACGCGCAGGCACAGCTGCTGCGACGCCTGATGCCGCCGGGCTATCCGGTGATGGCCGTTGGCGATCCGGACCAGAACATCTACGCCTGGCGCGGCGCCAGCCTGGCCAACCTGCTCCGGTTCCCCGCCGAGTTCACCACCCGGGACGGGACGCCCGCCGCCTCGATGCCGCTGTTCGTGAACTTCCGCTCGGGCTCGCGGATCCTGGCGCTGGCGAACGCGCTGATCGACGAGATCCCCGCCGCGCGGCGCCCCCCCGGCAAGGTGCTCGAGCCCTACGAGCGCAACGGCGTCGGCGAGGTGCTCGCGCTCTGCGTGGACGATCAGCTCACCGAAGCCGAGCGGATCGCCGATCAGGCCATCGCCGCGCACGAGGCGGGGACGCCCTGGCGCGAGATCGCGATCCTGCCACGCAAGAAGCGGCTCTTCGACGTCCTGGTCGAGGTGTTCCGCGCGCGCGAGATCCCGCTCGAGGTGATCGGCCTCGGCGGCCTGCTGCGGATGCCCGAGGTGATCGATGTCGTCGCCGTCCTGCGGGTGCTCAACGATCCGATGCGCAACGTCGCGCTCGCGCGGCTGCTGCGCGGGCCGCGCTGGCGGATCGGCCATCGCGATCTCGCGATGATCGCCCGGCACGCGGCCGACCGGAACCGTCATCTGCGAGAAGCGCTCACCGACGCCGAGACGCCGGGCGACGTCGCGTTCTCCCTCGCCGAGGCGCTCGGGTCGCTCGACGAGGTCGAAGGGCTCAGCGACGAGGCGCGCGCGCGCCTGGACGTGTTCAACGCCGACCTCGCCGCCCTCCGCGCCGAGATCGCGGCGTTGCCGCTCGAGGAACTGGTCGCGCGCGCGCTGGACTGGCTCGGCCTGCCGGCCGAACTGGCCGCGTCGGCCTCACCCGCGGCGTCTTCGATCGAGCGCAACCTTGCCAACTTCCTCGACCGCGTTGCCGCGTTCGAGCCCCTCGACGGCGAGCCGACGCTCGGCACGCTGATCGAATGGCTCGACGCCATCGAGAGCAGCGACGAGGAGATCGAGGCGTCGCAGCCGACCGAGCACGACTCGGTCAAGCTGATGACCATCCACCAGGCGAAAGGGCTGGAGTTCGACGTCGTGTTCATCCCAGGCCTCGCGGCGGGGAAGGGGAGCGCGAAGATCTTCCCCGACACGGGGCGCCAGCCCAACCCCGCCGAGAACGCGCGCTACCTGCCGTTCGAGTTCCGCGGGGATCGAGACGTCTTGCCCGACTGGGACAACAACCTGGCCGGGTTCAAGCGCGAACTCACGCATCGGGCGATGGAGGAGGAGCGGCGGCTGCTCTACGTCGCGGTGACGCGCGCGCGGAAGCGCCTCATCGCCTCCGCTGCGCACTGGTACGAGCCGTCCGGGATGGGGGAGGCCTTGAAGTATCCGATGGGTCCCAGCGAGTTCTGGCACGAGATCGCGCGCTTCGAGCAGACGCAGGTGCTCGAGCGCGTCGACGAAGCGCCGCAGCCGAACCCCTTGATCGCGCGCCGGGCCGAGCGCGCCGCCGTCTGGCCGCAGCCGGCGCACCGCGGCCAGCCCGACCCCTTGTTCCCGCAGGGCCTTGCCGCGGCGGTGGCCGCAAGGCGCGCGCAGGTCACACCCGACACCGGCCTGTTCCCGATGGACGAACCGGCCGCGGGGTCGGCGATCCCGACCTCACTGCCGGTCTCGGCCCTGGTGACCTACAAGGGCTGCCCGCTGCGGTTCGCTTGGTCATACGTCCGTCCCCTGCCGCGTCGGTCCTCGGTGGCGGCTCGAATCGGAACCAAGGTGCACGCCTGGATCGAGCAGCACGGCCGCGGCCAGATCACGCTGTACGACCCCGACGAGTTCGAGGAGGTCGAGCCCAGCCGGGAGAACGAGCGGATCGCGGAGCTCAAGGCGACCTTCAAGGCTTCGCGGTTCGCCGGGCTGCCGCCGGTCGCCAGCGAACGTCCGTTCTCGCTGCTGATCGGGGACTTCGCGATCCACGGCAGGATCGATGCGATCTTCGACCGCCTCGGCGGCGGGTGGGAGATCGTGGACTTCAAGACCGGCCGCGCGCCCGACGAGCCCGGCTCGGCGGCGCTGCAGCTCGACCTTTACGCGCTGGCGGCGCAGGAGATCTGGGGCAAGACGGCAGAAGAGATCACGCTCACTTTCGCCTACTTCGGATCCTCCGAGGAGCGCTCGTTCGTCGCCCGTCCCGCCGAGCAGCTTCGCGGCGAGGTGGCCGCGCTGCTCGACGCGATCGCGGCGAACGCCTTCGAGCCCGAGCCGTCGGCAGCCTGCTCCCACTGTGACTTCCTGCGCGACTGCGCTGCCGGGAAGGAGTTCGTCGGGCCCGCGTCGTAACCAGCAGGCGACGCCCCCCGCCGTCAGGGGGCGGGCCGGTGGTGAACCGGCCCAGCCTGTACCCTTGGAGCGCCATGCCGTCCAGGAAAACGAGTCGCTCGCGCGCGCGCCGACCCGCGCGCACGACCCCCGCGCGGAAGCCCGCCGCCGCGCGTAAACCATCGCGTCGCGCGACGCCCGCGCGGAAGGTCGCGGCTCGCAAGACGACCAGGCGCAAGGCGACCACCTCGCGCAAGCCCGCCGCGCGCAAGACGACCAGGCGCAAGGCGACCACCTCGCGCAAGACGAGCGCGCGCAAGACGACCGCGCGCAAGACGACCACGTCGCGCAAGACGAGCGCGCGCAAGACGGCCACGTCGCGCAAGCCCGCCGCGCGCAAGACGGCCACAGCCCGCAAGACTCCGGTACGCCGAGCCGCGGCGGCGCCGCGGCGGCGAGGGCCATCGCCGGCGAGCGCTACCGCGCGGATCCCGGTTCTCCGAGATGACGAAAGAGATGGATACGACATGGACCATGACCAGGACCCACCTCAGAACCCGTCCGATGACTACGGGTACGGCTCGCGACCCGTCGCGATCGGTGGAGGCCGAGGCCTGCTGCCCGAGTCAGGGGAGGGCCTGCCGGGCTACGAGCAGGCGCTGCCCGGCGAACCGTCGGACGAGCTGGGGCAGCCGCCGACCTACATCCACGACGAGAAGCCGGTCATCGAGGATCCGCGCGGCGAGCTGCTCGTCGGGCTGGCCGCCGCGCTGCTCGCGGCGTCGACGTTCCTGCCCTGGTACCGGAGCTTCGGCGAGTACGACATCAGCGGGTGGGCGTCCGGGACCTGGGGTCCGGTCGTGTTCTTCCTCGGCCTCGCCGGTGTCGCGATCATCGGGTTGCGACGAGTCGGCGTCGCGGTGGCTTTCCCGGTGTCCTACTCGCTGCTCCTCGAAGGGATCGGCTGGGCGTCGGTACTCGGACTGCTGATCAAGCGGTTCCGCACGCCGGAGACCTTCGACGTGGTCGGTGTGTCCACGAACCCGCTGAAGATGGGGTTCTGGGTCGCGCTGGTCGCGGCGGTCGCGGTCGCGATGCTCGCCTCACGACTGTCCCGGAACGCGCCCATCGTGGTGCTTCCGGGGTGGTTCCACAGCAAGGCGGGCAAGCTCGGCGCCGCGGTTCTGACCCTTGCGATCGCCGGCGGAGCCGCGTTCGGGCTGATGAACGACGCCGGCGAGGCGCTGGCGGCTGCGCGCGGCGACAGCGGCAGCTTCTTGGGTCAGGACGGATCCGTGCAGGACGGGACGCAACCCGACATCGAGCAGGGTCTTCCTGCTTGTGTGAAGGATCTCGGATTCACGACGCCCGACGGCGTCACCGCCACACAAGGTTTCAGCAGTGAGGCCAACGGGATATGCACCGCGCAGTTCACCAGCAAGAAGAAGCTCGACGACGTGGCCAACGTGTTCCTGGCTTCGATGAGGCAGGCGGGCTGGACCGTCGAGGCCCTCGAGGGCTCGACGGGGGCGGCGACGGCGAGGTTGTTCTCGGTCAGCGCGCCGATATGTGGGACGGTGCAGATCTTCGAGGATCCGGCCAACAAGCAGCGGACTATCCAGGCGCTGCTCGGCGGGCAGGATTTCTGCGTGGCGATCCAGCAGCAACAGCAGCAGAACCCGAACTAGCGGACGTCCGATCGGCGTCGCGCGCGCTCAGCCGTTCGCGCGCGCCAACGCGGTCATCATCTGCGAGCGCGACCCGGCGTCGGGCGCCATGAACGCGACGACCAGGTCGGTCGCGCCGGCGGCT
>DASWIP010000086.1:0-21649 GCA_036397635.1 Actinomycetota bacterium
CTCGACGTTCAGCCAGGCGACCGGTCCGCTGTTCGGGCTGGACTCGCTCGGCCCGTACAGGATGACCGGGATCGAGCGCGCGCCTGGCGCGCCGAGCGGCCCCGTGCTGTTCATGGAGATCACCGGCCTGGCGTCCCTGTCCCTCGACGCCGCCCGCCTCGGGTGGGCGCCCGAGGATAGCCTCGGCCTGAACATCGACACCGATCGAGCAGCGACGCTGACGCTCGTCGGGTCCTTCGCGCCCGACGTCGAGGTGGTGGGCACGCCGTTCGAGGTGATCGACGGCGACATCGTGCTGACGTTGAGCCCGGGCGAGAACGGCATCCAGATCAGCCCGTTCTGACTCGACGTCTTGGCGCTCGGAGGATGAGATGTCATCAGCTCAGGGAAGAGTCTCTCGATCGCTGACGAAGCACGTGCTCCTGGCAGCAGCCTTGGGGCTCGCAGTGGGTGTCGTAGGGACATGGAAGGTGACGGGAGGACCGAACACAGCGGCCCCGAGGATCTTCACGGGGACGGGTTACGTGTACGGGGACAGTCGCGGGATGTCGATCACCACCACCGATGGCAACTCGCTTTTCTACCCCACACAGGGATGGCAAGGGTTCGACGGCGTATGGCGGAGTCGAGGGTTCCCGACGGAGTGCGCGCCGCCGGATCATGAGGTGCCGGTCGAGGTGGCGGTGGTCGACGTTCGGCCCACCGAGTATGGGCCCGGCTATCCCGAGCATGTCATGTGGGTCAGATGCATGGGCGAACCTGTCCCAATCCCAGAAGAGTAAGGGCCGACATGCTCGAAGGACGCCCGCCGCTCACGATCATGCAGACCCGACGGACGAACGCGCGCTTGGGCATCCGGGTGGTGATCCGCTGGGGCTGTAGGACCGCGTCACCGATGATGAGTCGCGGATCACAGCGCTTCCGGCGTCTCATCTCGCGCGAACCGCGTGACCCGCCGTGGGCATTCGCGCTCGGTCCCAAACCCACCGCTGAAAAGGAGACCGGATGGAGATTCTGATCCTCCTTGTTGTCGCCCTCGCCGCAGGGGCGCTAACGGAGTATGTCGCTGTCGAGCGCGGAGTCGAGAACCCTCGAAACTGGTTCTGGATCGGACTCGTCCTGCCACTGCTCGGCCTGATCGCACTGTTGGGTGTTCCCTCCAACCCGGAGCGTGCCGCCATGCATAAGGCCGAACGAGCCGACCGGGTGAAACAGCAGCGAGTGGATGAGAATCTCCGTCGGATGGGGATCGACCCGAACGAATTAGATGATGACTCTGAAGACGGGCCCTAGCGGAGGCCGGCCACTGTGCCGGGTCGTGGTTCGCACGCATCGCGTACACCTCGGGGATCGCACCCACCCTGATGCCACCGCCAGTGTGTTTCGCGCCTCTCCGGGGCCATTCGCCAGCCGGCCCACTTGCGAGGACTAGTCCCCGAATCGGTTGGGTTTTCCCTCGAGAGCGTCGAGGCAGCCGAGGTAGTCGCTTTCCATCGTCTCTCCGTAATCGCCCTCGACGTAGTACTTGGCAGCGGCCTCAAATTCACGCGTTCCGGCCTCGGCAAACAAGTCTTCCCGACGGCTGCAGAGCTCGTATGCCACCCTGTAGCCAAGCGGATCGTCTATCCCTGCTGCGGATTCGGGCGGATCCTTGCGAGTACCCGAGATGCTCCCGCAGCTGACTCGGCGGAGGTCTCTGTTCGCCTTATCCTTGTCTGGGTCCTTGGGATCCATCATGTTCCGCACCGCAAATAGCTCCGCGCAGCCCGCACCAACATCGTAGGCACTCCTGAAGTCGGAATAGGTCGTCTGTTCTGTTCGCGTGGCACCTGGGCTATAGCAGCGGACAGATCGCAGCATCTGGTTCACCTGATCCTCCTGCGGATCGCCCTCGGGCATCGAGTTGCGTATCTCATAAAGTCGATCGCATTCGGCGCCATCGTTGAAGGCCCAGCGAAATCCGAGAACGTCGAGACACCGCCACTGCAGGAAACCAGCGGCAGCAGTAGCAGAATCACCAATCGCTTCATGGTTCCGAGGCCCGGGGCTTCTCAGAGGGCCTATCGCGCCGCGCGGTCGATGGCTTTCCGCAAGGCCTATCGCGTCGCTCACCGCGCCGGAGCAACCTCCATGGCACGACCAGCAGGCCGAACATGAGATACCACCCGAGGATAGCTATCCACCACATCGGCAGGAGGAGCGGATAGCCGAGAGTCCACCGGACCGCTGGCAGCATCTTCGCAACGCGCGCGCGCGGCTGCCGGCGAACGACCTGGGGGAGGCAAACTCGCTCATACATGCACCGCCCTTCGGGGATCGTGGAAGCTCACCATTGCGCTCATCGACTGACGGGTTCGTGTCGCGGATGTGTCTCGGATCAGGGTGCCCCCGGGAAAAAATGGCCTCTGACCTGTGGCTCCAACGGGATTCGAACCCGTGTCTCCACCTTGAGAGGGTGGCATCCTAGGCCTCTAGACGATGGAGCCCGGCGCGCGCGCCCGCGGGCGGCGACCACGCACTCTACCGTGGCGCGCGCGTCGATGCGACCGATGCGGTGACGGACGGCTCCTGGCCGCTACACACCGGTTTCGTCGCCCTGCTCGCGCCGGCGTAGCTCCTCCTCGCGGCGCTTGAGGTCCTCTTCCCAGTCGCGGAGGCGGCGCTGCTGCTCGGCCAGCTTGTTGAGGAACTCGGGCGAGTCTTCGGGTCCCACCGCGGCGGCCGGCAGCGCGCGCGGCGGCGCAGGCAGGTGTCGCGGCCGATGCTCGGTCACGGTCGCCGTGCCTCCGGGACGCATCGACACGCCCGAGGGGCGACCCAGGATGAGCCACATCAACGATCCGACCAGGGGCACGAAGATGATGATCAGCAGCCACACGATCTTGGGCAGGTTCCGGACGAGCATCTCGTCGGTCGAGATCGCGTCGGCGAGCGCCCATATCCACACGAACAGCGTGATGACCGCAGCGACGCCGTACGGCATGTCGTCCCCCTCGTACGCGCGGCCCGGGGTTTGCCGCGAAGCTGGGGCGCCTGGATTCGAACCAGGACTACCTGAACCAGAATCAGGCGCGCTGCCGGGTTACGCTACGCCCCAAAGACGCCAAGTCATGGTACTGGCAGGTCATCGGGGCGGCAACGCGTTCCGGGGCGCGCAGCACCGCGGAACGCGTGGTCAAGAACCCTGCGCGCGCGCGAGCGCGCGGCCGAGCCGTGCGATCGCGCGCTCCCGCCCCAGGATCTCGAGGCTCTCGAACAGCGGCGGTGAGACCAGGCTGCCGGTGACCGCTGCTCGGATCGGCTGGAAAGCCACCTTCTTCTTCAGGCCGGCCTCCTCCGCCCAGCCCGACAGCGCCTCTTGGATCGCCGCAGCTTCGAAGGGCTCGAGCTGCTCGAGGATCCGGACGGCGGCCTCCAGCGTCGGGGCATGCTCGGGGGTCATCATCCCGGCGGCGCGCTCGTCCGGCTCGGGCTCGTGGAAGAAGAACCGCAGTTGCGGCGGCGCCTCGTCGAGACGCTTCATCCGTTCCTGGATCAGCGGGGTGACCGTCAAGATGACGGCTCGCTGCTCGGCCGATACGGGATCAGCCAGCACGCCTTCCCGTACCAGGAACGCCTCGATGCGAGCAGCGAGCTGCTCCCCCGGAAGCTCGCGGATCCGGTCGCCGTTCCAGGCTTCGAGCTTGAGGTGATCGAAGGCGCTCGGATTCCGCGTGATCTGCGCCGGCTCGAAGTGCTCGATCAACTCGGGGATGGTGAACTTCTCACGCGTCCCGTCGCCGATCGACCAGTCAAGCGTCGCGAGATAGTTCAAGATCACCTCGGGCAGGAAGCCCTGGTGGCGGAACTCGCCGATCGCGGTCGACCCGTGACGTTTGCTGAGCGGTTTCCGATCCGGCCCCACGATCAACGGCGCGTGCCCGTACAGCGGCGGCTCGCCGCCCATCGCTCGGATCAGCAGCACCTGCTTGGGCGTGCTGGCGAAGATGTCCTCGCCGCGGATGATGCGGGTGACCGCCATGGTCATGTCGTCGTACGACACGGCGAGTTGGTACAGCGCGCTGCCGTCCGCGCGCAGGATCACGAAGTCGTCCAGATCGGCGTGCCGGAACGTGACCTCGCCGCGCACCAGATCGGTCACGGTCGTCTCGCCTTCGGGCACGCGGAAGCGGATCACGCTCGAGCGGCCCTGAGCCTCGAACGCGACCCGCTGCTCGTCGGACAGGTCGCGACAGCGGCCTTCATAGCGCGGCGGGCGCTTCTCGGCGCGCTGGCGCGCACGTATGGCGTCGAGCTCCTCCGGCGTGCAGAAACACCGGTACGCGTGCCCTCCGGCGAGCAGCTTCTCGGCAGCCTCGCCGTACAGCGCGACGCGCTCGCTCTGGAAGTAGGGCGCATGCGGGCCACCCACCTCTGGCCCCTCATCCCAATCGAGTCCCAGCCAGGCGAGGTCCTCGGTGACCGAACGCAAGCCCTCCGGGACAACGCGGCTGCGGTCCGTATCCGCGACGCGCAAGACGAAGGTGCCGCCGTGTTTGCGCGCGAGGTACCAGTTGAACGACGCGATCATCGCTGTGCCGACGTGGATGGACCCGCTCGGCGAGGGTTCGAAACGCGTGCGCACGCGCGGCTCTGTGTCGGTCACGGGCGCAGTCTACCGGTCCGAAGCAGCGGGCTCGACGGGCGCAGTCTACCGGTCGGAAACAGCGTGCTCGACGGTCGCAGCGCCACCGAACGGGCGCTTAGCCAATCCCTGGTGACAGACCGGGAGGAACGAGAGGAACGAGAGGAGCGAGTTCGGTCGTGAGCGACTCCGCCCGATCCTCACGTTCTTGTCAACGCAGAGTGGCTAAGCGTCTCGGAACGGATGCGGCTAGGCGCGCGTGCGCCTGCTACGCGGCCTGAACCGGGTTGGCGAGGATGCCGATGCCACCGATCTCTACCTCGACGCGGTCGCCCGGCTCCATGGGCCCCACCCCGGCGGGCGTGCCGGTCATGATCACGTCGCCGGGCAGCAGCGTCATGATCCTCGACACGTAGGACACCAGGGACGCCGGGGTGAATGTCAGGTCCTTGGTGTTGCCTCGCTGACGAACCTGATCGTTCACCCGACACTCGATGTCCAGGCCGATCGCCTCCAGGTCGGTCTCGATCCAGGGCCCCAGCGGACAGAACGTGTCGAAACCTTTCGCGCGCGTCCATTGGCCGTCGCGAGACTGCAGGTCGCGCGCGGTGACGTCGTTACCACAGGTGTAGCCGAGGATCGCATCCTGGGCCTCGTCCTCGCTCACGCCCCGCACCAAACCACCGACCACCACGGCCAGCTCGCCCTCGTGGTCGAGCCTCTCGCAGATCGCGGGCTTGCGGATCGGATCCTCCGGCCCGATCACGGCGGTCGAGGGTTTGAGGAACAGCAACGGCTCGGCCGGCACCTCGTTGCCGAGCTCGGCGGCGTGCTCGACGTAGTTGCGGCCGACACAGACGACCTTCGACGGCAGCACCGGCGCGAGCAGCCGCGCCTCGGCCAGCGGCACGCGATTCCCGGTGAACCGCAACTCCCCGATCGGCGGGCCGCCCAACTCGGCGGCGGTGTCGCCTTCGAGGACCGCGAACGAGATCGCGCGCCCGTGCTGCACGCGCGCGATCCTCACGTGGGCGTCTCCTCGTCGGAATGGATCAACCCGTAGGTGTACGAGTCCAGCAAGGCCTGCCAGGACGCCTCGATGATGTTCGGGGAGACGCCGATCGTGGACCACTCGCGATGCCCATCCTGGCTCTCGATGAGAACGCGCGTGACCGCACCGGTGCCGGCCTTCTCCTCGAGGATGCGGACCTTGTAGTCCACCAGCTCGATCGGCTCCAACCCCGGGTAGAACTTCAGCAGGGCCCCACGGAGGGCGGCGTCAAGCGCGTTGACCGGTCCGTTCCCCTCGCCCGTCGCGACATGGCGCTCGCCGCGCGCCCAGACTTTCACGGTGGCCTCTGACACCACGGCGCCGTCGGCGCGCTTCTCGACGATCACTCGGAACGACTCGAGGTGGAAGAACTCGCGGTCAAGGCCCGCGTGACGTCGCATGAGCAGCTCCAGCGACGCGTCTGCGGCCTCGAAGTGATAGCCGACGTGCTCGAGGTTCTTGATCTCGCCGAGGATCGCGGCGGCGATGTCGGGGCTGCGTTCGAGGTCGATGCCGATCTCCCGCCCCTTGAGCACGATCGTTGACCGTCCCGACAGTTCGGAGACCAAGAGCCGCCGCGCGTTGCCGACCCGCGCCGGATCGACGTGCTCGTACGCGCCGGCCATCTTGGCGAGGCCGCTGGTGTGCAGCCCCGCCTTGGTCGCGAACGCCGCCGAGCCGACGTAGGGCTGATGTGGGTCCGGCGTTATGTTGCAGATCTCGGCGACCGCGAAGTGAACGTCGGTGAGGCGCTCGAGATGCATGGCATCGAGCACCGGCGCCCCCATCTTCAGCGCAAGGTTCGCGATGATGGTGAGCAGGTTCGCGTTGCCGCAACGTTCGCCGATCCCGTTCGCGGTCCCCTGCACGTGCCCGGCTCCGTGCTCGACTGCGACCATCGTGTTCGCAACCGCACAGCCGGTGTCGTTGTGGAAGTGGACGCCGATGGTCTCGGCGCGCTGCTCGCGCACGGTGTCGACGATCGACGCAACCTCCCACGGCATCGTGCCGCCGTTGGTGTCGCACAGCACCAGGTGCGTAGCGCCGGCGCCGGCGGCAACCTCGAGCGTCTTCAGGGCGTAAGCGCCGTTCTGCCGGTAACCGTCGAAGAAGTGCTCGGCATCCAGGAACACCTCGAGCCCCTCGGCGACCAGGACCGCGACAGTGTCCTCGATCATGCGCAGGTTCTCATCCGGCGTCGTTCCCAGGGCCTCAGTCACCTGCAGCTCGGAGGCCTTGGCGACGATACACGCGGTCGGCGCGCCACTCGCGAGCAGCTCACGCACGACCGGGTCGGAGTCGGCCTTCCCGCCTGCGCGCCGCGTCGAGCCGAAGCATGCGATCTTCGAATGCTGTAGATCCAGCTCGGTCGCGCGACGGAAGAACTCGATGTCCTTGGGGTTCGAGCCCGGCCACCCGCCCTCGATGTAGTGCACGCCGAGGGTGTCGAGCCACGAGGCGATCTTGAGCTTGTCGTCTACGGTCAACGACAAGCCCTCGCGCTGCGCGCCGTCGCGCAGCGTCGTGTCGTACAGCGTCACCGGGGAAGGCACAGGAACCTCACACGTGCTCGAGCCACTGGCCGTACTGTTCGACCTCACCCTTGACCGCCGCGAAGAAGGTCTCCTGGATCTTCTTGGTCAACGGACCGGGCTCGCCGGCGCCGATGACGCGGTCGTCGATCTCGCGCACGGGCGTGATCTCAGCTGCGGTGCCGCAGACGAAGACCTCGTCGGCCGTGTACAGGTCGGTGCGCTGCATCTCTGCCTCGTACACCGCGACGCCCAGGTCGCGCGCGATCGTCATCACCGAGTCCCGGGTGATGCCGACCAGCGCGCCGGCCGACATCGGCGGGGTGATCAGGTCGTCGCCGCGCACGATGAAGATGTTCTCACCGGTCGCCTCGGAAACCATCCCCTGCGGGTTCAGCATGATCGCCTCGTCGTACCCGGCCTTGATCGCCTCGACCTTGGCGAGCTGCGAGTTGATGTACTGTCCGGTGCCCTTCGCGGCCGGCGGGATGATGTTCGGGTCGTGGCGGCGCCACGACGAGACCTTCATACGTACGCCCTTGGTGAGCCCTTCATCGCCCAAGTACGTGCCCCACGGCCACACCACCACCGCGACGTTGACCGGCGCGAGCAGCGGATTGAGACCCATCTCGCCGTACCCGAGATACACGAGAGGCCGCACGTAGCACGACGGCAGGCCGCTCGCGCGCACGGTTTCCTTGCAGGCGTCCATGAGCTGCTCGCGCGTGTATGGGATGTCGATGGTGAATATCTTCGCCGAGCGGTACAGCCGGTCGATGTGATCGGTCAGCCGAAAGATCGCCGGGCCCTTGCGCGTCTCGTACGCGCGGATGCCCTCGAACACACCGCTGCCGTAATGCAACGAGTGCGTGAGGATGTGGATCTTCGCATCCTCCCACGGCACGAGCGTTCCATCCATCCATATCTTCTCGGTGGGAGTGATCGGCATCAGCTCTCTCCTTCGATCCCTTCGGCGATCAGGTCGCCGATCTCGTCTGTCGTGAACCCCATCTCGGGTCCGGCGGTCGCACGCAGCTTGCCGAGCGCTCGTAGCGCTGCGTCGTTCACCCGGCGCGCCGCGTCGGCTTCGCCCAGGTGCTCGAGCAACATGGCTACAGACAGGATACAAGCCACCGGGTTCGCCCACCCCTTGTTCGCGATATCGGGCGCGGAGCCGTGCACCGGCTCGAATATCGAAGGCGCGCGCCTCGGCGGGTTGATGTTCCCGGACGCCGCCAGGCCCATCCCCCCGGCGATCGCAGCCCCCAGATCGGTCAGGATGTCGCCGAACATGTTCTCCGTGACCACGACGTCGAACCGCTCTGGCTGGGTGACGAAGTACAGACACGCCGCGTCGACGTGGACGTAGTCGCGCGCGACGTCGGGGAAGTTGGACTCACCCATCTCGGTGAACGCGCGCATCCAAAGATCGCCCGCGTGGACCAGCACGTTGGTCTTGTGCACCAGCGTGATGTGGCGGCGCGGGCGGCGCTCGGCCAGGTCGAACGCGTACTCGAGTACGCGGTCGATGCCGGCACGCGTGTTAATCGACTCCTGCGTGGCGACCTCCCGCGCGGTGCCGCGCCCCTGCACACCGCCGGCGCCCGCGTACAAGCCTTCGGCGTTCTCGCGGATCACGACCATGTCGATGTCGTCGGCGGTCTTACCGGCCAGGGGCGTCGGCACGCCCTCGGGGAGCTTGACCGGCCGCAGGTTCACGTACAGGTCGAGGTCGAAGCGGAGGCGCAGAAGCAGATCGCGTTCGAGCACGCCCGGCGGGACGCGAGGATCCCCCACCGCGCCCAGCAGCACCACGTCCAGCTCGCGCATGTCGTCCAGGACCGCATCGGGCAAGACCTCGCCTGTCTTGAGGTAGCGCTCGGCACCGAGGTCGAAGTCGTGCTGCTCGAACGTGACCCCCGTCGCACGCAACGCTTTGAGGCCCTGCGCGACGACCTCGGGACCGATGCCGTCGCCCGCGATAACCCCGATCCGGTAAGCCATGACTACGGGATCACGCTCAGCGCATCGAGCACCCGGCGTCCGAGCTGCTCGTCCCCCTGGACGCGGACGCGACCATCGGCGAGCGCGTAAGCCGGCTGCCATCGCCCGCCGCACAGACAGAAGAACGCCTCGAGGTCGCACGTGATCCTCACCGTCGGATCCGCGGGGGCTTCGACGAGTGAACCGCGGCCCCCTTGGACCGCGACGGCGACCGGGCGACCGGCCGGCGCGACGTCGAACAGGACCACAGTGCCGTCGGGGGCGGCGGCCGCTTTGCCGACCACGCGCGGAAGCGACAGCGTCGCGAGGCGCTCGAAGCAGGCGCGCGCGACCGCGCCGTCGAGGTGGCCCGGCTTGCCGGCGGCCCGGCGGATGTCCTGCTCGTGGTAGAAGAAGTCCATCAGCCGGATGCCCATGAAGTCGCGCGCCGGCAGGGGGCCGAACGGCGAGTTCATCGTGGCCTCCCACGACGGGTCGTCCATCTGCGCGAGATCCTTTATGCGCGCGGTGGTCACCTCACGGAACTCCTCGAGCACCTCGGCGCCCGGTCGCGGACGTCGCCACTCGACCTCGCGCTCGTTCAGCGCCTGGAAGTCGTTGGTGACATGGGTCGCGGCCGAGATGTCGATGTCCTCGGGCGCGCGCGGCCGTCCGCTGATGATCGCCTCGTAGCTGACGAGGTGAGAAAGGTTGTCCTTGACGCTCCAGCCCGGCAGGTCGGTCGGGCGGCCCCAGTCGGCGTCGCCGAGCTGCGAGCAGACCTCCTCGACCGAGGAATAGGCCTGTTCCATCAGGGCGACGCGATCGGCGTCGGTCGGGGCGGTCGGATCCATGTGCGAGCTCCCCTCCAGGTTCGTTGGAGCAATGATTCTAGCCAGCCATCTGCGCGAAGAGCCTTCGGCATGAGTGTGAGGGCGGCCCGGGTTCGGCCCGGCGGCGTGGGATCGCGCGCCTGCCCTGAGTAGATGCTGTTCCCGGGATCGTGTGCGTGTGCGGTCCGGACGGCACACGCACACGATCCCGGAACGACCACATCGTCCGGATCACGGAGGCGGTTTACCGAACGGTCGTCTGTGATAGCATACGCGGGATGGTTCTGCGAGCAGCGTCCCATCCGGTCCAGGTCGGTCCTCGCGTGCGCGCGCTCCGGGAGGCGCGCGCACTAAGCCTGCGCGACCTCGCCGCTCGCTCCGGCGTCAGCGCCCCCATGCTCTCGCAGGTCGAGCGGGGCGAGACCTCGCCCACGCTGGCGGTCGCCGCGAAGATAGCGGCGGGCCTCGGGCTGTCCTTGTCCGGCCTGCTCCGCCTCGACGAGGCTCCCAGCGTCGCGGTCGTCCGCGCGAAGGATCGCCGTGCCGTGCGCCGCGACGGACATCGGTTCGAGCAACTCACCCCCGACCTCCCCGGCGAGCGCGCCTCCGTGAGCCACCACACCCTGAAGCCCGGCGCGCGCACCGGCGTCGCCGGCGACCCGCCGATCCACGCGCCCGGCAGCCGCGAGACCGCGGTGGTGCAGTCCGGGATGCTCAGGCTCGTGCTCGGGGACCAGCACCACGACCTGGCGCCGGGGGACGCGATCACCTTCGACGCCGATCTCCCCCACCATTTCGAGAACCCCGGCAGCGACGCGACCGCGTTCATCGGGGTCGTCACGGCCGGCTTGCGCAACGCGTGAAAGGGACGCCGATGCCGAAAACCATGTTCGAGAAGATCTGGGAAGCGCATCTGGTGCGCGACGACCTGATCTACGTCGATCTGCATCTGGTTCACGAGGTCACCTCGCCGCAGGCGTTCGAGGGCCTCCGCCTGGCCGGCCGCGCCGTCCGGCGACCGGACAGGACGGTGGCGACGGCCGACCACAACGTCCCCACCGACGGCACGCCGACCGCGCGCCTGATCGTCGACGAGCTGTCGCGCGCGCAGGTCGAGACGCTCGAGCACAACTGCAGCGAGTTCGGGATCCCGGTCTACTCCCTCGGGTCCGAACGGCAGGGCATCGTGCACGTGATCGGCCCCGAGTTGGGCCTCACCCAGCCGGGCATGACCATCGTCTGCGGCGACAGCCATACCAGCACGCACGGCGCGTTCGGCGCGCTTGCGTTCGGCATCGGCACCTCCGAGGTCGAGCACGTGCTCGCGACGCAGACGCTCGGACAGAAGCGGCCCCGCACGATGCGGCTCCTGTACGAGGGGAGCCTCGGGTTCGGCGTCACGGCGAAGGACCTGATCCTGGCGACGATCGGGCGACTCGGCACCAGCGGCATGGTCGGCCACGTAGTGGAGTACGCCGGCCCCGCGATCGAGGCGCTCAGCATGGAAGGCCGCATGACCGTATGCAACATGACCATCGAAGGCGGCGGTCGCGCCGGGATGATCGCGCCGGACGAGACCACCTTCGCCTACATGCGAACGCGGCCTGCGGCACCCAATGACTGGGACGACGCGCTCGAACGGTGGCGCGCGCTGCCCACCGAGGACGGCGCAACCTTCGACCGGGAGGAACGCATCGACGCCTCGGCGATCGCGCCGATGGTCACGTGGGGCACGACACCGGGGATGGTGGTGCCGGTCACCGACCGGGTGCCCGATCCCGCCCACGCCGCGACGGTAGCGCCCGAGACGGCCGAGCGCGCGCTGGCGTACATGGGCTTGCAGCCGGGCACCCCATTGACAGAGCTGGCGCTCGACCGCGTGTTCATCGGCTCGTGCACGAACTCCCGCATCGAGGATCTGCGCGCCGCCGCGCGCGTCGCCGAAGGCCGCAGGGTCGCCTCCGGCGTGCGGGCCATGGTCGTCCCCGGGTCCCGGCACGTGAAGGCGGAGGCGGAGGCGGAGGGCCTCGACCAGATCTTCACCGCCGCCGGCTTCGAGTGGCGAGAGGCCGGCTGCTCGATGTGCCTGGGGATGAACCCCGACATCCTCGCCCCGCAGGAGCGATGCGCGTCCACCAGCAACCGCAACTTCGAGGGCCGCCAGGGCGCGGGGGGACGCACCCATCTAGTCTCCCCCGAGATGGCGGCGGCCGCGGCGATCGAGGGACACTTCGTCGACATCAGGGAATGGGGGAAGCGATGACGGCAACGGACATCGATACCGCGGCGGTGGATCACGCGCTGATGACCACGCGAGCGGTCCGCAAGCGACTCGACCTCGACCGTCCGGTTGAACCGGAGGTCATCCTTGATTGCCTCCGCGTGGCGACGCAGGCGCCGACGGGCTCGAACCTGCAGACGTGGCGCTGGATCGTGGTCACCGACCAGGCGAAGCGAGCAGCGCTCGCCGACCTCTACGCGCGCGCGATCGGCCCGTACCTGGATGTGATGGAGAACGCGTTCGGCAACAACCCCGGCTCGCGTCCGGTGATCGATTCGGCACGCCACCTCGTCGAGATCCTCCCACGCGTGCCGGTGTTGGTGGTTCCCTGCGAACTCGGGTCGTTCGAGGACCAGCGCTCGTTCCTCCGGGACGCCGGCTACCCGATCCCGATCTCGGATAACCAAGCGGCGAGCGGCTTTTACGGGTCTATCTGGCCGGCCGTGTGGAGCTTCCAGGTGGCGGCACGCGCGCGCGGCCTCGGGACGGCGCTGACGACGATGCATCTGGGGTTGGAGAAGGATGCCGGCGAGCTGCTCGGCATCCCCGAGACCGTCTCCCAGATCGGGCTGGTGCCGGTCGCCTACTACACCGGCGACACCTTCAAGCCTGCGTCGCGCAGGCCGGCGGAAGAGATCACCTACTGGAACGGATGGAAGGAACCATGGAACCCGTCGGCGTGATCACGGGCAGGGTCACGGTGCTCGACCGCGCGGACGTCGACACCGATCAGATCATGCCAAAGCAGTTCCTCAAGCGCATCGAACGCACCGGCTACGGCGAGTTCCTGTTCTACGACTGGGTCCGATCGGGCGAGATCAGGATCGAGCCCAACCCGATCCTGGCCGCCGGGCCCAACTTCGGCAGCGGCTCCTCGCGCGAGCATGCCGTCTGGGGCATCCAGCAGTACGGCTTCCAGGCGGTGGTTGCCCCCAGCTTCTCGGACATCTTCTACGGCAACTGCACCAAGAACGGCCTGCTGCCGGTCAGTCTGCCCGAGCAGGACGTGCGCGCGCTCATGGTCGCCGGCGAGGCCACGATCGACCTCGACGCGCAGACGGTGACGTTCGCCGGCCGGAGCGTGTCTTTCGACATCGACCCCGAGATCAAACGGCGCTTGCTCAACGGACTCGACGAGATCGCTCTGACCCTGCAGCACGCGGCCGACATCGGAACTTACGAGCGGGAGCGCGCGCTGCCTACCCCGTCGACGACGGCGCTGTAGCCGGCTACTGCCAGGACCGTTCGGGCCAGCGCTCGGGCAACTCCTCGGACGGCTCGAACGCGGGGATCCACTCGATCAGCGGGTACTCGAAGATCTCGGCCTCTGCAGGCGGGACGACGGTTCGTGCGGGGCGCCGGCGCGCGCGACGAGCTTGCCGATGCTGCTGTCGCCGCTGGCCGAACACGAATCCTGCGTAGGGCAGGAACACGGCGAACAGCACCAGCCGCAGCGTGCCCTTTGCCCCACCCGGTTCGGATGCCGCGACCGCTGGGCCGGCGATACGTGTGTCGGTGGCCTCGGCAGCAACGGGGGTTGACCCCGCCTCCCTGATGCGCAGGGAGTTCGCCTCAGCGGCCGCCCGGGCGCGATCCTCGGCGGTCGGGGGGGCGACCTCGAAGGCGACGTCCATCAGCCGCTTCGCGGCGTCGTAGACCTTGGCCGAGTTGAGCGCGATGACGATATGGGTGCGTCCCTGCCTGGTCGCCGCCGCCGCGACGGTGTTTCCGGCGGCAGACGTGAACCCGTTCTTCACGCCGACGGCGGTGGGGTCCCGCTCGAAGTAGTGGTTGATGTTGCCGAAGGTCGCGCGACCGCCGTCGGGCCAGGGCAGCTCGAAGCTGCGGGTGGACACGATCGAGGCCAGCCATTCGTTCTCCAGCAGCGCCGCGGCAACCATGGCCAGGTCGTGGACGGTCGAGTATTGCCCGGACGCGTCCAGGCCGCTCGGATCGACCAGGGCCGTGTCCTCGAGTCCCATCGACGCGAGCTTCCCGCCCGCCAGTTCGGCGAACGCCGGCACCGAGCCGGCGGCCGCTTCGGCGATCGCCACGGCGGCGCCGTTGGACGACTCCATCAGCATCCCGTGCATCACCTCGTTGGCGGTGAAGGTCGCGCCTTCTCGCCACTGCAGCCGGTCGTGCGGCGTCCGAGCGGCGCGCGCCGAGATCGTGACCTCATCCTCCGGCTGGAGCCGCTCGGCGGCGGCGATCGCGGTCACCATCTTGATCAAGCTCGCCACCGGCATGCGGACGTCCGCGCGCAGTCCCCAGATCACGCGCTGCTCGCGCGGATCGTAGATGAGCGCTGCGCGCGGCGGGGCGGAGCCGAGCGCTGCTCGCACCTGTTCGGCGGTCGGCTGCGCGGCGTCGGGCGACGGAGTGGCGGTCTGCGCAGACGCCGC
The DNA here is from genome assembly GCA_036397635.1 of Actinomycetota bacterium. Classification (GTDB taxonomy): domain Bacteria; phylum Actinomycetota; class AC-67; order AC-67; family AC-67; genus DASWIP01. Next base: position 14,710 of record DASWIP010000086.1, read on the forward strand.
AGCGGCCGGCACGAGGCCGGCGACGAGAGCGGCGGCAACAACGGCTGCACGCATGGCCCCACAACATTAGAGGCGAGATGCCCGTTTCCTAGGTAACGGGGAAGCTGAGGGGTCAGTAGCCCTTCTCGACGTCGACGACGCCCTGGAGCGCCTCGCCGGCGGCGAAGGCGCGCACGTTGTCCTCGACCATGGCGGCCAGCGGATCGATCGCCATCCGGGCGGTGTTCGCGGTATGGCTGGTGATGACCACGTTGGGCATCGTCCACAGCGGATGCTCGTCGGGCAGCGGCTCTGGATCGACGACGTCCAGGGCGGCCCCGCCCAGCTGCTCGGATCGCAGCGCCTCGAGCAGCGCGCCGGTATCCACCAGGTCGCCGCGCGCGACGTTGACCAGCCAGGCACCCGGCTTCATGCGCGCGAAAGCGGCCGCGCCGACCATCCCCCTGGTGCTCTCGATCGACGGCGCGGCGACCACGACCACGTCCGCTTCGGGCAGGACCTCGGCCAGGAGATCCGATGCCACGGTTCGCTCGGCTCCCGGCATCGGCGCGCCCGAGCCGCTGGCCGCCAGCACGCGCGCGCGCAGCGGCGCGAGCATCGCGGCGAGCGCGCGCCCGATCCCCCCTGCGCCGATGATCAGCACGGTCAGCTCATCCATGCGCCGCGCGCCGGGATCCCGTTGCCAGGTGCGCGCGCGCACGTGCACGTCCAGCCGTCGCGCCGCGAGCAAGACGAGCGCGAGCGCATGCTCGGCGGTCACCTGCCCGTACGCCCCCTTCGCGCACGTCCACGTCAGGGCCGGATCGATCACGCCCGCGGCGAAGAACGCCTCGATGCCGGCGAACGGCAGCTGCACCCATCGCGCCTTGGATGTCTCGAGCAGCTTCCGCAACCCTTCAGGGTCCCGGTGATCCATCCACACGATCACGTCGGCATCGGCCGGGTCGGTGATCACACCGCCGCCGGCCTCGACGGCTCGCTCGATCAAGTCCGCCTGCGGCCGCACCGCCACCTTCGGTCTGGTCATGGCGCCTCAGGCTACCGTCTCGCGGCGGAGCACCCCGGGGTGGACCGTCCGGCGTCCGGCGGGATAGCGTCGCGTGCATGAGGGAAGATCCGAGGGCCGTCAGCGAGCAGATCGACCGCGAGATCGCCGGGCAGACCCTGCTCGACCTGTTCGAGGCCAACGCGCGCGACCACGGCGACCTGCCGTGCGTGTCATGGCGCGAAGGCGAGACCTGGGAGACCGTGACCTGGGCCGAGCAGCGCGAGCGCGCGCGCGCCGTCGCGATGGGCCTGCGCGGCCTCGGCGTCGGACACGGCGATTTCGTCGCGATCATGGCTCGAAACATCCCCGAGCACCTGCTTGCCGACGCCGCCGCGATGCACGCGGCCGCGACGCCGGTGTCGGTCTACAACACGCTCGCGCCCGAGCAGATCGCCCACATCGTCAACGACTGCGGCGCGAAGGTCGCGGTGCTGGAGGACCGCGACGTGATGAAGCGCTGGGAGGAGATCCTCCCGCGCTGTCCCGCGCTACAGCGCATCGTGCTGATCAACCACGCTGAAGACTTCCGCCACCTCGACAGTGTCTTGTCGTTCGAGCAGCTCGAAGCCGACGGCCGCGCGGCGCTGCTCGCGGATCCAGGAGCCGCCGATCGCGCCGACGACGACGTACGGCCCGAGGATCCTGCGACGATCGTCTACACCTCAGGGACGACCGGGCCGCCCAAGGGCGCGATCATCACGCACCGCAACGTGCGCTGGATGCAAGAGAGCATCATGCGCTTCATCGATCCGCCGATCGGCGCGAGCGGCCTTTCCTACCTGCCCCTGGCGCACGTGGCGGAGCGGTTCACGAGCTACTACATCGGGCTGCGCGCGGTCGGCCACGGCACCATGTGCCCGGAGATCACCGAGGCGATCGAGTACGCGCGGTTCGCGCGCCCGACCGTATTCCTCGGGGTGCCGCGCGTATGGGAGAAGGTGCGCGCCGGCGTCATGGCCGGGATCGCGAAGGAGCCGAGCCCGGCGAAGCGTCAGATCGCACAGCGCGCGATCGCGTACGGCATGGCAGCCGCACGGCTCGAGAAGCGCTACGGGGCGGCCGCGGCGCTGGCCACGGCTCCGCTGCGCGCGCTCTTCGATCGGCTCGTCTACAGCAAGGTGCGAGCACAGATCGGCCTGGACCGCGCACGCTGGATCTTGACCGGCTCGGCGCCGTGCCCCGAGGACGTGCACCTGTTCTTCCGTGGCCTCGGCATCCCGCTGCTCGACACCTGGGGGATGACCGAGCTGACCGTCGTCGCGACCATCAACCCGCCCGACGCGCCGCGCACCGACACCGTCGGCGTGCCGCTCCCCGGAGTCGAGATCCGCCTCGCGCCCGACGGCGAGATCCTGGCGCGCGGCGGCAACGTCGTGGCCGGCTACCTGAACCTGCCCGAGCAAACCGCCCAGACCTTCGACGCCGACGGCTGGGTGCACTCCGGCGACCTCGGCGCGATCGACCCGGACGGCCACCTTCGCATCGTCGGACGGAAGAAGGAGCTGATCATCACCGCCGGCGGGAAGAACATCTCGCCCAACAACCTCGAGGGCTATCTGAAGGAGCATCCGCTGATCGGGCAGGCGTGCGTCGTGGGCGACGGCCGCAAGTACCTCGCGGCGCTGATCACGATCGACGCGGAGACCGCGCCTGCCTGGGCCGCGCAGAACGGGATCGCGTTCACCGACCTCGCCTCGTTCGCCACGTCACCCGAGATCGAGCAGGAGATCCAGCGCGCGGTCGATGCGACGAACCAACGGGTCTCGCGGGTGGAGTCGATCAAGCGCTTCGCGGTCGTGCCGACCGAGTGGACGCCCGAATCCGGCGAGCTGACGCCGACCCTGAAGCTCAAACGCAACGTCGTCGCCGACCGCTACCAGACCCAGATCGAGCAGCTCTACGCCTAAGACCCGCTCCGGACGAAAATTACACGCTTTCAAGGTTACATCACCATCACCATATGATGTATGCACCACTCAATGAAGCGGCTCCAGATAAGCATCGACGAGGACCTCGACGACGCCCTCGCAGTCGAGGCGAGCCGACGACGGACCTCGAAGGCTGCCCTGATCCGGCAGTACGTCCGTGAGCGGCTCGGAAGAGGCCAGGCACCACGGGATCCCATCACCGCTTTGATCGGAGACATCGACGACGAAGCTGGCGACATCGATGCCGTCGTCTACGACCGTTGAGATTCGTCGATACATCCTTCTGGGTGGCCCTCCGGTTCGCCCGTGACGGCCGTCACCAGGACGCACGCCGCCTCTGGGAGGCAGGCCCTGGTGGGATCATCACTACGGATGCCGTTGTCGGAGAGACCTGGACATTCCTCCGCCGGCGGGCGGGCCATCGGCGAGCGGTCGAGTTCATCGACGCAGTGACCCGATCAGCCTCTCTGACGATCCGACACCTCGATGAGGACCTGATCGCGGATGCGTGGCGATGGCTCCGCCGTCACGACGAACGAGATCATTCATTCGTCGACGCGAGCAGCTTCGCCTTGATGCGACGGATGAGATTGCGGGAAGCGCTCGCATTCGACGGTGATTTCGCGGCGGCCGGCTTCATCGAAGTCAGACCTCGATGATCTGATCTGCGCCGCTCTTCGGCAATGGCGCGGATGGCTGAACTCAGCGTCGGTGCGGCGCCGAGGAGTAAGAGGAAGCGGCGTAATCGCTACGGCGTCGGTTCCGCAGGGCGCGCGCGCGCGTTGCGCCGCGCTGCTCGGTTGAGCGCGTTGAGGAACGCGCGCGCGCTCGCCTCGACGATGTCGGTCGCTAAACCGCGGCCGCTGAACCGTTCGCCGTCGATCTCGAGCTGCACGCTGACGTCCCCGAGCGCCTCGGCGCCTGCGGTCACCGCCGCGATGTTGAACGCCGCAAGTTTGGCGTCCACGCCGCTCGCGCGCAGGATCGCCCCGTAGACCGCGTCCACCATCCCGTCGCCCATCGCCGACTCCTGCAGCGACTCGCCGTTCCGCGTGATCCGCACTGTCGCCGTCGGCGCCAGGTGGGTGCCGCCGGCGACCTGCAGGGACTCGAGCGCGAACACTTCCTCGACGTTCTGGAACTCGTCGGCGACGATCGCCTCAAGGTCCTTGTCGGTGATCTGGATCTTGCGGTCGACCAGCTCCTTGAACCGCGTGAACGAACGCTGCAGCTCCTCGGCCGAGAGCTGGAAGCCCATCTCCTCGAGCTGTTTGGAGAACGCGTGCCGGCCCGAGTGCTTGCCGAGCACGATCTTGCCGCCCTCGACCCCTATGTCCTCGGCCTTCATGATCTCGTAGGTCAGACGGTCCTGGATGACACCGTGCTGATGGATGCCGGACTCGTGCGAGAACGCGTTCTCGCCGACGATGGCCTTGTTGCGCTGGACCTGATATCCGGTCAGCAGCGAGACCAGCCGGGAGGCGCGGGCCAGCTCCTTCGTATTTACCCCTGTCTCCACCCCGAGCAGATCGCGACGGGTCTTGATACCCATCACGACCTCTTCCAGCGAGCAGTTCCCCGCGCGCTCGCCGATCCCGTTGACGGCAACCTCGACCTGGCGCGCACCGGCTCGAACGGCTTCCAGCGAGTTCGAGACCGCGAGCCCCAGATCGTTGTGGCAGTGCACGCTGAGCACGACATCGTGCAGGCGCGGCACCCGCTCGTACAGCGCGCGCAGCATGTCGCCGAAGTCGAACGGGATCGCGTAGCCGACCGTGTCGGGGACGTTGATGGTTGTCGCGCCGGCCTCGATGGTGGCCTGGACGACGGCGGCGAGGAAGTCGAACTCGGTCCGCGTCGCGTCCTGGGGCGAGAACTCGACGTCTTCGCAGTACCCTTTCGCACGCTCGACGCCCTTGACGGCCTGCGCGACGATCTCTTCCTCGGTGGCGTTCAGCATGTACTTGCGATGGATATCGCTGGTCGAGAGGAACACATGGATCCGGTGCTCCTTCGCCTCGCGGATCGCATCCCAGGCCCGGTCGATGTCACCGTCTGCGCAGCGCGCCAGCGCCGCGATCTTCGGGCCTTTGACCGTGGCCGCGATGGCTTTCACCGCCTCGAAGTCGCCCGGCGACGTGATCGGGAAACCGGCCTCGATCACATCGACGCCCAGGCGCGCGAGCTGCTCGGCGATCTCGAGCTTCTCCTTGACGTTCAGGTTGATACCGGGCGACTGTTCGCCGTCCCGCAGCGTGGTGTCGAAGATCGTGACGCGATCCATATCTTCCTCCGTCGGTCCCGTTCCCGGCCCTGGAAATCGAAAACCCTTCGCGGATGCGAAGGGTCAGCGCGCACGAGCAGCTCGCGCGCGCTCTACGTAAGCAGCAGGTTCCTCATCGCTCCGGATTGTGGCACAGGTTCCTCGCACACGTCAACGAGTTTACGACTCGAGGACGATGAAGCGCGCGTCTTTGGCGCCGGATCCTTCGGCAAGCTCCTCGAGGATCTCAGGGTCGATGGCTTGGTCCACCGTGAGAGCCATCAGGGCTTCACCGCCCTTGGTCTGGCGGCCCACGCGCATGTCGGCGATGTTCACGCCGCGCCGGCCGAGGATCGTGCCGATGGCACCGATCACTCCGGGACGGTCGTCGTAGCGCAGAAACACCATGTTCTCTCCCGGCGGCATCTCGACCTCGAAGTCGTAGACGCCGGTGATGCGCTGCTCGTGGTTCACCCCGACGACCGTGCCCGAAACCGCAACACCGGTGTCGGAGGCCAGTTCGAGCTCGTTCACGTACGAGCGGCCGGTCGGGTACCGCTCCTCGGAGTATTCGATCCCGCGGTCGGTCGCGATCAGCGGCGCGTTGACGAACGTGACCGGCTCGCTGGAAACCGCGGCGAGCATGCCCTTCAACGCCGCGAGCGTCGTTACGCGCGTGTCCTGGTCCGCGATCTGGCCGTGGTACGAGACGCGCACGCTGTGCAGGCCGTCGCCGGCGATCACGGTGAGGATCCGGCCGAGCTTCTCGGCCAGCGGCAGGAACGGCCGCAGGACCTCGGAGATCTCGCGGCCCACATCCACGTTGACGGCGTACTGCGCGAGCTCACCGCGGAGGGCGAGGCCGACCTGCTCGGCGATAGTCTCTCCTGCCTTGTCCTGCGCCTCTTGCGTGGAGGCGCCGAGATGCGGGGTCACGACCACCTGCTCGAGCCCGAACAGGGGCGACGACGTGGTCGGCTCCTCAGCGAAGACGTCGATCGCGGCGCCGCCGAGCGTGCCCGCGGCGATCGCGTCGGCGAGCGCCTGCTCGTCGACGATCCCGCCGCGGCCGGTGTTGACCAAGCGCGCCGTTGGCTTCATCAACGCCAGCTGGGCGGCGCCGATCATCCCGACGGTCTCGGGGGTCTTGACGACCAGCACGCACACGAAATCCGCCTGCGCGAGCGCGTCCTCGAGCGAGACAAGCTCGACCCCGATCTGGGCCGCGCGCTGCTTGGAGACGTAGGGATCGCGCGCGATGACCCGCATGCCGAACGACATCGCGCGCTGCGCGACCAGCGTCCCGACCCGGCCGAGCCCCAGGATCGCCAGGGTCTTGCCGTACAGCTCGATCCCGGTGAACCTCGCGCGGTCCCAAGCGCCACCCTTCAGCGAGGCGTTCGCCTGTGGAATGTTCCGCGCGAGCGATAACAGCATGCCGACCGTGTGCTCGGCGTTGGACAGGATGTTCGCCTGGGGAGCATTGACGACCACGATCCCGCTTCGGGTCGCCGCATCGACGTCCACGTTGTCCACCCCGACGCCCGCGCGCCCGATCACCTTCAGGTTGACGCCGCGCTCGATCAGCTCGGCGTCGGCCTTGGTCGCCGAGCGCACGATCAACGCGTCGTAGGATCCGATCCGCTCGAGCAGCTGCTCGCGCGCCAGATCGGTCTGGACGTCCACATCGTGCCCCTCGGC
>DASWIP010000087.1:0-2544 GCA_036397635.1 Actinomycetota bacterium
GCTCGCCGCGGCCGAATACCTGATCGTCAGGTTCGAGTACAGGGGCGAGACGATCGCGCTGAGCCTCTTCGAGGCGGTCCTCGCCCCGGCGATCGCGGTGTTGTCGCCGCCGACGGTGGTCCTGACGGTCGTCGCCGCACAGGTGGCCGCAGGCGCCGGACATCGGGTGCGGCCCCTGAAGACGCTGTTCAACACGGCGCAGTGGGCGCTGGCCGCTGCCGCCGGAGTCGCCGCGTACAACGCCGTCGGCGAGCGCGACTTCGCCTTCGCGCACACGCTCATCGCGGTTCTGGTGGCGCTCGCCGTCATGGCCGTGGTGAACATGGTCCTCGTCACCGGGGTGATGCGGTTGACCCAGGACGAATCGATGTCGCTCATCCTCGCCCGGGTCGCGCCGCCCGTGCTCCTCGGCTGGCTGATCAACTCGTCCGTCGGATCGCTGTTCGTGCTGGCCACCTCGCGGTCGCCGGCGTCGGTGGCGCTGTTCCTGGTGCCCCTGATCGCGCTGCATTCGTCCTATCGTGGACACGCCACAGCCGTCGCGGACCGCCGCCGGCTCGCCCGGCTGCACCATGCTCTTCAGATGTTCAGCGCACCGATCGATCCGCAGGTCGCGATCGAGCGACTCCTCTCTGAAGTGCGCGACTGCTTCGACGCGGATACCGTGGAGTTGATCCTGCCCTGCGACGACGGACGGCTCGTCCACCGGATGGGTCGCGACGCCGTGCACCGCCGCATCCTGGAAGAAGCCGAGGCACCGTCTCTCGCCGCCGCGCTGCTCGCGCGTGGCGGTCCCCTGCGAGTGACCTCGTCCTCGGGGGACATCGAGCTGGCCCCGATGATGCGACGCGATGGCTGGCGCGATTGCATCGCCGCCCCCGTGATCACCGACGGCGTGGTCAAGGGGATGGTCGCCGCGTACGACAGCTCCGGCCTGGAAGGCTTCGAAGAGAGCGAGATCGCGGTGCTGCACGCGCTCGCGGGGGAGGCCGCGGCCATGATCGAACGCGGCGCGCTGCTCGAACAGGTCCTCGAGGAACGTCGTCGTTTCTCGGAGATCGTCACGTCGACCTCCGACGGCATCATGACGGTCGGATCCGACGGGACGATCCACACCTGGAATCCGGCCAGCGAGCAGATCACCGGATACCCAGCCGAGGGCATGGTCGGCTCGCAACAGCTCGGGATCCTGCGTCCGCGAGGCGCCGACGGGCACGACGTGTTGCTCGAACGATGGGCGGACGACGGTGTCGAGCTGCCCCGGGACATCCAGATCGTCGATCGAGGAGGCGCGCTGCGATGGCTGTCGTGTACGTACACGCGGGTGGCCGACGGCGATGGGCAGGCGCGCACACTCATCGTCGTCGCGCGCGACGTGACCAAGGTCCGGGAGGTCGAGCAGCTCAAGGACGACTTCGTCGCCACGGTTTCGCACGAGCTTCGCACCCCTCTCACCCCGATCCGAGGTTGGGCCACGACGTTGCTCGAACGCGGCGAGCAGCTTCGCCCGCACGAACGTCGGATCGCCGCTGAGGCGATCGGGCGCCAGGCGGCACACCTCGAGCGGTTGATCACGGACCTGCTGCAGGCGTCGCAGATCGAGCCGAGTCAGGGGCTGGAGCGGAACGCGCGGATCGACGCGGCTTCGGTGGCGGGCAAGGTGGTCGACGAGTTCATGCTCTCGAACCCGCGCCGCTCGATCGTGCTGAACGTCGACGAGCACCCGCTCATCGCGCTGGGCAACGATCTGTGGATCGAGCGGATCCTTTCCAACCTGGTCTCGAACGCCCTCAAGTACGCCCCAGGTCCCGAACCGATCGACGTGAGCGTCCGCGGCGATCGCAAGGCAGTGACGATCACCGTGTCGGATCAGGGACCCGGCATCGACCCCCGCGACCACGACGCGATCTTCGAGCGGTTCCGGCGATTGGGCGATCACGCGACGCGCGCGCAGGGCGGCGCCGGCCTCGGGCTGTACATCGCACGCAGGCTCGCCACCTCGATCGGCGGGTCACTGGCGGTGGATAGCTCCCCGGGGACCGGTGCCACGTTCACGCTCTCGCTCCGCGGCGCCGACCGCCTCGCGTTGGTGGGCTGATCCCCGCGGGCCACCCTCAGCCCGTGGGCCGATTGCCGGGCATGCCTTCGCCGGTTCGCGCTACGTCCAGGGCGCGCGCGGTCGCGGCGCCTCGTCGCGGAGCTGGGCAACCAGCTGCTCGCCCAGCGCGCGCCCGATCGCGGTGTGCACCTGCGCCGGCCAGTGGATGCCGTCGGGGTTCAACCCTTCCGCGTTCGGTTCCACGATCGGCCATGCGCGAACCACCGGATAGCCGTGCCCGGTCGCGATCTCGATCTGACCGCGCTCCCGCTCCGCGCGCTGCGGGTGGACATCCGCGTAGTAATCCGAGCGATGGCTGGTCGGCGCCAGCACCACACCGGCCGCGCCGTCGGCGAGCGCGCGCACCTGATGCAGGATCGCGTCGTACAGACGGGCGAACTCGGGCCACGGCGTGCGCGTGAACCGTCCGGCGGTCAAGCGGACGC
>DASWIP010000088.1:0-6994 GCA_036397635.1 Actinomycetota bacterium
CGCGCGCGATGCGCTCGCGCGCGCGGGCATCGGGCCGGCATCTTGCGGTGAGCCTGTCCTCGGCTGACGACCGGCGCGGCCTCGGACCAACGGGTTCGAGGCAGAGCACGCTTCAGCCGCGGATGTCCGCGCCCAGCAGCCGCTCGCGGCTGACGGAGCGCGCGCCGCGCGCGAGGCCGTAGATCGCTCCGATCCAGGCGACCGCCCCGATCCACCATCCGGCCGCGTTCCCCGCGCCGAGCAGCGAGCCGCTGGACTGCCCGTAGGCGATCAGGATAAGTGGCAGCGTCACCAGTCCCGAAGCCTGCTGTGCCGCGGTGGCGCTCTTGACGCGCGCGCTGATCCGCAGCACCACCGAAAGAGCGAGGGCGATGAACGGCGGCACGACCCACAGCATCAGCACCCACCACTGCGCGGTCGGGAAGAACCAGCCGCCCACATCCGGCCCGACGATCGTGTTCACGATCAGGGCGTAGATGCCGAAGCCGACCAGCGTGGCCGCGTAGCCGGGCAGGATCGACGCGATCAGCTTGCCGATGTAGATCTCGCGTTCGGTCGCGGGGGAGTGCGCGAGGAACTCACCGGTGCCGCGCTCGCGTTCCCCGACGATCGTGTTGGCGCCGATCGCGGTCGAGATGGTCAGCGGTACCACCACGGCCAGCGGTGCGAACAGGTACACGGCCATCGCGTACTGCGCGCGAACCTCCGGCGTGTCTCCCTGCAGCGACTGCTCGACCGCGGCCGGCAGCGTGTCCAGGGTCTTGCCGATCTGTTGGACCAGCTCGATCTGACCGGCCCGATCCACGGCCAGCAGCAGGAACGTCGGGAACACGATGAAGAACAGCGCGGCGAGGATCGTCATCGGGATCCAGAAGTCGCGGCTCTGTCGCAGCACCAGCAGATCCGCGCGCATCACGGTGAACATCCGGTGCGCGTTCACGGACGCTCCTTCCGGCGTACGGCGAAGTACAGCTCCTCGAGCGACGGGATGTGAGGCTCGACACGCGTCAACCGGACGCCCGCCTTGATCAGGAACTCCACAAGGTCGGGCACGATCGACAGCTCGGTGACTTGGACGATCGCGTGGCCGTTGCGCTCGAACGCCGTGACGCCGTCGAAGTCGCGGACCATCTCGAGCGCGTCTCGTTCCTCGGCGTCCAGCAGCACGACCGCATCGGGCCAGAACCGCTTCGCGAGCGCGCCCGGTGGGCCGGCGACCAGGTCGGTCCCGTGGTCCATCACCACGACTTGATCCGCCAGTCCCTCCGCCTCGAGCAGCAGGTGGGTGCACAGCACGACGGTCTTGCCGCCGCCGGCCATGTCGTCGATCAGCTGCAGCACCGCGCGCGACGACTCGGGATCCAGCCCGGCGGTCGGCTCGTCGAGCAGCAGCAGCTCGGGGTCGTGAAGCACCGCGCGCGCCAGGGCGAGGCGGGTCTTCATCCCCGTCGAGTAGGTGCCGACCTGTAGTTTGAGCGCGTGCTCGATCCCGAAGCGCGCGGCGGCAGGCTCGATCATCGCGAGGTTGCCGAGCCCGTAGAGCCGCGCCGAGTACAGCAGGTTGTCGAAGCCGCTCAGCCGGTCGTACAGCGCCGGCTTCGCCGACACGACGCCGCAGCGCGCGCGCACCTCTTCGCCGTTCCGCCGAGGATCCAAACCGAACACGCGCACCGAACCGGTCTCGACGGGCAGGCCTCCGGTGATCACGCGCACCGTGGTCGTCTTGCCCGCTCCGTTCGGTCCGAGCAGCGCGGTGACGGTTCCCTTCGGTACTTCCAGGGAGAAGTCGTGCAGCGCCATCACCGCGCCGAAACGGCGTGTGACACCGGAGAGCTGCACGACTGACTCGGACATGATCCTCTGACGATATCGACCCCGGCCGATGACCGCTTGATGCGTCCGGTTCGTCCGCCGTCGGTTACCCTGTGCGGCCGTGCGGGTCGTCGTCGCTCCCGACAAGTTCAAAGGTTCGCTCTCGGCGGCCGAGGCGGCCGAGGCGATCGCGCGCGGCTTGAAGGCCGCTGGCGCCGATCCCGACGTTTGCCCGATGGCCGACGGCGGGGAGGGCACCCTGGACGCGCTCGTCGCGTCGCTGGGAGGGACCGTGATGGGGGTCATCGCGCGCGGGCCGCTCGGCATCCCGGTGCGCGCGCACATCGGGCGCCTCGCGGACGGAACCGGCGTCGTCGAGCTCTCGCAGGCCTCAGGGCTCCGGCTGGTCGCACCCGAGGAACGCGACCCGATGCGCGCGAGTACCTACGGGACCGGCGAGCTGATCAAGGGCGCGCTCGCGCGCCGCCCGCACAGGCTGATCGTCGGACTCGGCGGGAGCGCCACCGTGGACGGCGGCGTCGGTCTGGCGCGCGCCCTCGGCGTGCGGTTCCTCGACGCGGACGGCCACGAGGTGCCGCCGCAGGGGGGCGGGGTGCTCAGCCGGATCGCGAGCATCGATGCATCACGCCTCGACGAACGGTTCGCGTCGATCGATGTCCTGGTCGCCGCCGATGTCTTGAGCCCGCTGCTCGGACCCGAAGGCGCCGCGCACGTCTACGGCCCCCAGAAAGGTGCGAGCAGCGTGCAGGTCGAGCTGCTCGAGCAGGGGCTGGCGTCGCTGGCGAGAGTGATCGAACGCGACCTGCGTACGTCGATCGCCGAGGTTCCGGGCGCCGGCGCGGCCGGCGGAGCCGGCGGGATGCTGCTCGCGCTCGGCGCGGCGCTACAGCGTGGCGCCGACGTGGTGGCCGAGGCGCAGGGCCTCGCTGAACGGATCGCCGCTGCCGACCTGGTCGTCACAGGCGAGGGGCGTCTCGATGCGAGCACCACTGCCGGCAAGGCGCCCGCCGCTGTCGCCGAGCTTGCCAAGGCCGCAGGGGTCCCATGCGTCGCCCTGGTCGGCGAGTACGGTGAGGCGGTCGACGGTTTCGACGAGGTCCGCGCGCTGCTGGATCATTTCGCCGGCGATCGTGACCAGGCCATGGCGCGCGCTGCTCCGGGGCTACAGGCTCTGGCCGCGCGGCTGGGATCGGACCGCCGGCGACGATGAGCCCAAGACCCGGGGGGCTGCTCAAGGCCACGAAGGCCCTGGTCGAGGACTTGCACGAGTGAACCGGAGGGCGCCCTCGAAAAGCCATCGAGGGCGGGTATAATCTAGGTTCACGACTTGTTCCCTATGGTCATCGACCCGACGAGGAGAATCCATGGAGACCACGACCACCACGACCGGCGTGAACCTCACGGAATCCGCTGCCGGCAAGATCCGGGACCTCTTGCAGCGTGAGTCGCCCGAGACCGAGATGGCCCTGCGGATCGCCGTCCAGCCGGGTGGCTGCTCGGGCCTGCGCTACGCCCTGTACTTCGACGATCAGATCGCCGACTCGGACAAGACGTACGTCCTGCACGGCGTGAAGCTCGTGGTGGACAAGATGAGCGCCCCGTACCTCGGCGGCGCGAAGGTCGACTACGTGGACTCGCTGCAGCAGTCGGGCTTCATGATCGATAACCCGAATGCGCAGAGCTCGTGCGCGTGCGGGGACTCGTTCCACTAGGACCACGATGCCGGCAGAGGGCGGCTTTCGGGCCGCCTTCTCGCTGTTCGGAGCTCAGCCGATACCCGAGCCGACCGAGCACCAGTACACGAACTGAGGCGTCCAGGACCCGCTCGGGGTGGCTTCGACGTTGCAGCGCAGCCGCCCGAGGAATCCCCGCTGGGTGTCCACGACCTCGCCGACGCTGACGTCGTCCTCGCAGGTCGCGAAACCCGCGCCCGAGGCGGTGCACTCCACCACGACATAAGGATCGTGGCCGGTGGTCCGCGACAGATCGTGCTCCTCGGCGAAGGTGACGAAGACGCGCAGCGAGACCTGCCGGCTCCCGACCGGATCGCGCGCCTCGCCCCAGACCGTCACCGGGAGCCCGCGGATGTCGAAGGTGCACCATCTCGATCGCGCGGTCAGCCAGCGCGCGTTGCCGGACGAGTCGGTCGGTGAGCCGCAGCCGCCGGAGCCGTGGGTCGCCGGCACCGGCGCCGGGATCAGCAGCGCCAGCCCGACCAGTACTCCCAGCGCGCGCCGCCTCATCGCGAGCCTCTCAAGCTCCGGAACACGTGCGCGGCCGTCAGCAGAAGTACCAGCCCAGCGGCGACCGGAACGGCCGGCGCGCCGGTTCCACCACCGTCGGAGGCGGCGGCGAGCTGCTCGGACCGGTCGGCCGGCGGTGCGACTTCCACCGGCGCGATCGGGAAGGTCGAAGCCGAGGCGGATGCCGTCGGGCTCGGCCCGGCCGAAGGCGTATCCGTGGCCAACACCGACGGAGTGCCCGGCGAGCCGACCGTGATCGAGGCCGCGTGCACCGAGCTCAGCGGCGACTCGACGCAGGTGCCCGCGGCGGTCGCGCAAGCCGCACCGCGTCCGGCGCCGGCCCTGAACGCGATCAGCGCGTAGCGATACCGCCCCGACGTATCGAAGGTGGTGTCCTTGCATTGGTACAGCGAGGAGAGTCGCTGGCAGCCCTGTCTGCCGGGGTCGGTCGCGTTCACCGCGAACTCCTGGTGATCCCCACCGGGACCTTCTCGTACGAAGTGGTATTCGACGATGTCGGGTGAGGGCTGCGTTCGTTCCTCCGGATTCGCCTTCCACCGGAGCGTCACAGCGGGAGTGCTTCCGGTCGAGACGCTCGGGTCGCCCGCCCACTGCGGCGCCACCGGGGGGTTACGCAGCCGGACCTCGAAGCCCGGGGACTCTGTCTCCAGGTCGCGGTCCGGCGGACGCTCCCGAGCGATCACTCGCAAGGTGTACAGGGCGTTCTTGGTCGCCTCGCTGTGGTAGTGCTTCGTTGCGTGCTCGCAGTCGGATTCAGCGGTCGCGGGATCCGGCCAGACGCGGCTGTCCCAGGTGTAGTGATCCTGATAGCTCAGGCTCCCAGCGGCGGGGCGCCATTGCTGAAGGCAGATCCACAGCGATGCCGGCGTTCCGTCGACATGAGCCTGGAGTCTGACCCACTCCAAGCCGAACGTGGCCTCTGAGTGCACGTGGACCTGGATCATGCCGGTGATGCTCGCGCCGGGCTTCAGGGTGGGATCACCGGGGCCGCACACCTGCGAGCCGCATCTGTCGGCGTCGTAGATCTCGGTGATCCGCGAGCGAGGTGGATCGGCCGATGCGGGTGGGCCGGTGAGCAGCGCTACGGCGCCGGCGAGGGCGAGCGCGGCGGTGAGCGCGCGCCCGGCTCGGTGTGTGTGGGGGGGCATCATGGCTGGGTTCGACGGGCCCTTCCGAGACCCTCCCCTAGGCTACCGAGCGGTCGGAAACGGGGCGAACCGGGTGGGTGCGGAATGATGCCGGGTTGCAGACGTCGATCCGGCGCGGCCCACCCCAGTCGTCTTCCGGAGGTCCGGTTGGAGGATCGACGTCTGCAGCCATTCGGCACCCAGCGTCATACGGAACGAGCTCGCCGTATGTGCTCCCTGGAGATTCGCCCTCCGCCACCAACCTCCTCCCAGGTGGATCGGGTTCGTCCCGCCGTATCCGCTGATAGCGGAAGAGTCGGAAGGATAAGGTGACGCCGTGGCCATGCTCGGGACGGTCGCTGCCCTCTGGCGCTACCCGGTGAAGTCGCTGCTCGGCGAGCAGCTCACGCGCGCGCGCCTCACCGCCGGCGGCATCGAGGGCGATCGGGGGCTCGCTATCGTCGATCGGGGGACCGGCGAGGTCCTCAGCGGGCGGCGGGTTCCCGGCCTGCTCGAAGGGCGCGCGCTGCTCGAGCGTGACGGTGTGAAGATCAGCCTGCCCGGCGGAGAGGTCGTCGCTGCCGTGGAGGCGGACGATGCCGTGAGCGCCTGGCTTGGCCGCGACATCCGGATCGCGGAACCCGACGCCGCTCGTCCGGTCATCGCCGACGAGGACGGGGAGAGCTTCCGCGGGATGGCCGGGACGTTCTTCGATTCCTCGCCGGTGCACGTGGTGACCACCGCGACCATGGCGCACCTTGAGGCGCTGTATCCCGAGGGCATGTTCGACCCAAGGCGCTTCCGGCCCAATATCGTCGTCGACGCGGGAGACGAAGGGCCGGTCGAACAAGCCTGGGTAGGCAGGACGATCCGTGTCGGGAAGGTGCTCCTGGCCATCCGCAAGCCGTGCCGGCGGTGCGTGATGACCACGCTCGAGCAGGACGACCTGCCGCACGATCGCGGCATCCTGCGAACGGTCGCGCGCGAGGCCGACAACACGGTCGGGGTGTACGCGCTCGTCGAGCAGCGCGGTGAGATCGCCGTCGAGGACGTCGTCGAGAGCACTTAGCCGATAACGCGGACCAGGAACGCCCAGCCGCGCGCGCGGTCCTCGCGGCCGACGAACTCCTGATGCTTCATCCGGGTCCAGACCGGGATGTCGACCTTCGCGGCCGCGTCGTCGGAGAGGAGCTCGATGAGCGTGCCCGGCGACGCTTCTTCGGCTGCCTTCGCCAGTCGCAACACCGGGATCGGGCACGCGTGTCCGAGGCAGTCGATCACCACGCGCTGCTCGGTCATCGCTCTCGCTCGGCGCGCGCCAACGCCTCGGCGTCCAGCGACGCCGTTCCGCGGGCCTTCGCGACCACCGGCACGAGCGCGTCGAGGAACGCATCGACGTCGGCCTCGGACGTGTCGCGTCCCATCGATACGCGCACCGAGCCGTGGGTGAGCGCGCGCATCGCGGCCAGCACGTGCGAGGGTTCCTCGGTGCTCGACGTGCACGATGACCCCGAGTGCACGGCGATCCCGCGTTGATCTAACCCGAGTAGCAACGCCTCGCCGTCCACATACAACACGCTGAACGCGACCAGGCCGGGGAGCCTTCCCTCGGCGGGGCCGTGCATGGCGACGTCGTCGAGCACCTCGGGCAGCCGCGACCACAGCCTCGCGTCCAGCGCGCGCAGTCGCTCGGCCTCCGCGGCCAGCTCGCCGGTGCGCGCGCGCAACGCGGCCGCCATGCCCGCGATCGCCGGCAGGTTCTCGAACCCG
>DASWIP010000089.1:0-8460 GCA_036397635.1 Actinomycetota bacterium
CGCGAGGCCCACGATCTCATCGACGGTCTCGCCCTTCGCCCGCAGCGCGAGCAGGAACCCGCCGATCTGCCCGGGCGTCGCCTCGCCCGACATGATCGAGCGCATCGCCTCGGACGCGGTCGTTTCGTCCAGATCCTCGCGTCGAACCAACGCTGCGAGAACGTCCGGCCACTGCGCCATAGTGACGACCAGTATAGGGGCGTCGGGGCGCGGTATCCTCGGCATGATGAGGATCGCGGTAGCCGGTGACGCGCGCAATGCCGTGACGGATCTCGTGCTCGAGCAGCTGCGCGCGCGCGGCCACGAGCTGGTCAAGGTGCTCGGCCCCGTCGGCGGGCAGCACGAGGAATGGGCCGATTGCGGACTCGAGGTGGGGAAAGCGGTCGCCAAGGGCGAGGCCGATCAGGGCATCGTGTTCTGCTGGACGGGCACCGGGGTGACGATGGCTGCGAACAAGGTGCCCGGCGCGCGCGCGGCCCTGTGCACCGACGCCGAGCAGGCACGCGGCGCGCGGATGTACAACGACGCGAACGTGCTCGGCATGAGCCTCCGCTTGACCTCCGAGCAGCTCGCCCGCGAGATCCTCGACGCCTGGTTCGCCCAGACCGAGCTGGATCCCACCGAGATCGCCAATATCCGCAAGGTCAAGCAAGCGGACGCTTAGCGCGCATCGTATGAGTACCGCGCGGCACCCACCGCCGCGGATCACATCCCTTCGAGCAGCGACGCCATCTGCGCCGCGTTGCGCACCCCGTTGTCCCGGTAGCAGTTGTTGAACAGTACGTGGGTCCGCTTCGTCTGCGCCGCGAGGTCGAACAGCCGCGGCTGCCAGGCGCGCAGCTCCTTCTCCTCGTACAGGTAGTTGAAGCGCTCGGCGACGCTGATCCCTTTGCGCTTCCAGTTCTCCTCGTTGTGCCCGTGGAAGCGCATGAACGCAAGATCGCCGCTCGTCGCCGCAACCACCGGGGGCATCGAGGACCGGAACCTCTGCGGCATGTCGACGCAGACGTAGACCAGCTGGTGCTCGGACAGCCAGGCGAGTGTCCGCTCGGCACGCTCGGGCGGATCCATCCACGAGCGCAGCCGGAACTCGACCGCGATCTGGTAGTCGGGCAGGCGCTCGATGCACGACTCGACATAGGCCTTGTTGGCCCTCGACGGCGTGAACCACTCGGGGAACTGGAACAGGATGCACCCAAGCTTGCCGGCCGAGTGCAGAGGCATGAGCGCACGTCGGAACACCTCGAAGACCTCGTCGACGACCGGCGCGGGGAGATCCTTCTGATAGACGGTGCCCTTGTCCTCGGGCGCCGTCTCCCGCAAGGCCTTCGGCAGCGACGCGACCTTGGTCGGATGCTGCGTCATCAGCGAGAACGCCTTGACGTTGAACGTGAAGTCTCCCGGCGTGCGCTCGACCCACAGCGCTGCGTTCTTCTCGGAGGGCAACCCGTAGTAGGTCGCGTCGACCTCCACGAGCGGGAACCGAGACGCGTAGAACGCCAGCCGCGACTCGGCGGTGTTGGCGTCGGAGGGATACCACCCCGACTCGAGCAGCGTCTTGTCCGTCCAGCTGCTCGTCCCGACCAGGAAGGAACCCATCACCCGAAGTATCGCTGAACGATCTTCTCTGCGGTCCGGGTGGCGACGGCCTGCGCGGTCAGCGTGGGATTCGGTCCTCCGATGCCGTCGGGGAACACGCTGGTATCCGCCACGAACAGGCGCCCCACGTCGTGAGCCTCACCGTCGGGATCGACCACGGAGGTAGCCGCATCGAGACCCATTCGCAGGGTCCCATGCATGTGGATCGTGGTCGGCGCGGCGTCGGCTCGGTGGATCGAGTCCGGATCCGCGCCGGCAGCGATCAGGACCTCGGCCGCGCGCCGGCCCAGCCAGTCGCGGCGCGCGATCGTTCGCTCGGTCGGGCGGTAGACGACCTTGGGCGCGGGGTTGTGCTCGTCGGCGACGTCGTCTGCGAGCAGCACTCGGTTCGACGGCACGGCCTCGTCGTCCACCGATGCAACGATCATCAGCGTCCGGCGGTAGGCCTCGAGCCGTCGCTTCAGCGTCGTCCCCCAGGTTCGGCCGCGCTGCGCCCACGGGCCGGCCGGGTCGGACGAGTATGGGCCGGACGAGGCTGGGCCGAACGAGGTCGCCAGCGCGTACCACATCGGCCCGAGGCCCTGGGACTCGATGAAGCCGTAGCCGGGGAACTCGGCGCGCACCATCGAGGTTTGCCCTTCGAACATGTTCACATCCTCGGGCAGCACGCCCGAGACGTAGTCGAACCAATGATTCGTGAAGTACCGGCCCACCGCGCCCCGGTCCGGCAGGCCGCTGGCCAGCCACAGCCGGGGACTCTCGATGGCGCCGGCGCACAGCACGATCGCGCGCGCCTCCTGCTCGTGCTCGGCGCCGTCGGCGGTTCGGTACCGAACCGCGCGCGCACGCGACCCGCCGAGGTACTCCTCGGTGACGATCCTGGTGACGAAGCAGCCGGTGCGGAACTCGCAGCGCTTGGTCCGCAACGCCATGGGCGCGTAGGTGACGTTGGTGCCCCGCTTCGCGCTGCGCTCCAGCGGCGCGCCCTCGGGGTTGCGACACCCGACGATACACTCGCCGCACTGCGTGCAGCCGTCGATCGCCGGGTAGCGCAGGTGCTCGGCCCGCTCGGCGATCGGAAGGATCGCATTGGGCTGCATCCGCCACCCCGATCTGGAGATGTCGGGGCCGGCGATGTGCTCGATCCCCGCACCTTCGCAGCCGCGGATGAACAGCTCGTCCTTGCGCGCGGCGATCTCGGGGACCGCGACCGGCAGCGTCTCCTCGACCTTGAAGAAGTAGGGAACCAGCTCGCGGTACCTGAACGGCCACGCGCTCTCGATCGCGCCGATGTACGCGCGCGGACAGTTCGCGCCGAAATGCAGCGTGTTGCCGCCGACCCCAGGCGTTTGGAGCAGCGCCGCCATCCCGTCGCGCACCCGCGGCCACGGTGGCAGCGTCCGGTCGAGCGGCCCCCAGCGGAACAGCGAATCGAACGGGTTGAGCATCTCCCACTCGAGCCCCGAGAAGTTGCGCTGCGGGTCATGCCATGGTCCCGCCTCGAGCACCACTACACCAAGCCCCGCCTCCGCGAGCTCTTTGGCGACCACCGCCCCGGTGCCGCCGGCGCCGATCACGACCACGTCGGGCGCGCGCAGGTCCTCGGGCATCTACGGCTCCCGCATCAGGTTGGGGCGCGCGCGCGTCGGCCCCTCGAAGCGCGCGAGCTGCCATCCGAGCGGCCGCCGGATCAGGTTCCCCTCGGCGTCCTGCCCGGTCCACTCGCCGTAGACGGCCGCGATCGACAGGATCCCGAGCGCGGTGGGGATGTCGCGCAGCTGCTCGACCTCATGCGTCGCGATCGCATCGAGCACCTGCTCGCGCTGCCCCAGCTCCAGGGACGCGAACGCCGCCCCGAAGCGTGCGTTCGCGATCTCGTCGAGCAGCGTCGGCACGCCCTCGGCAAGGCCGGGCATCATGAAGTCCAGGTAGTGGGAGATGAACAGCTCGGCGGCGACGTCGGGAGCGCCCGGCGTGAGGTCTCGGTCGGAGCCCGGGACGAACACCTCGGCGGCGGCCCGCAACGTCGCCGCGGCGTCGGGGGTCGGCTCGGTCAAGGACTACCCGGCGACCTGCTCGATGATGTCGCCGACGGCGCCATCGACGCCCGGCTCCGTGCTCGACTCGCCGCCGCGCGCGACGGTGACCTCGCGTGCGGCGGCGGCCAGCTCGAAGGGATCGACCGGCTGGACGAACCAGCGGTCGGCACCCGACCAGCCGGCCAGCCAGACGTCTTGCGCGCGCTCGAGTTGCACGATCACGCCGGGCGCGTCCGGCAGCAGCTTCAACTCCCGGCAGAGCCCGAACGCGCCGTAGGGCTCGGAGGTCTCGTCGGCCACGACCAGGTCGATGCCTCCGGCGCGCGCGCGCGCGAGCGCGGCGAGCCCGTCGTCGGCATCCTCGGCCGGGAAGTCGGGGCCCAAGGCGCTGCGAACCCAGGCGCGGGTCTGCTCCCTCCGGGACACGATCAGCACGTTCATCGGGCGCCAATGCTAACCGATGCCGCGACGGTGGTCGCTCCCCGGTCCTTGACACCCTCATGCCCAGCGGCTATCGAGAGGCGGGATCCCATCTCCGACGGAGGGAATCATGGAACGCAGCCTCAGCCAGCGGATGCTCGCGGAGTTCGTGGGCACCTTCACGCTCATCTTCATCGGCGCCGGCTCGATCATCGCGTCGACCCAGGGCGGCGGCGGACTGGTCACCATCGGCCTCGCACACGGGCTTGCGATCGCGGTGATGGTCACCGCGATCGGCCACGTCTCGGGCGGTCACATCAATCCGGCGGTCACCGCCGGCGCGTGGGTTACCCAGAAGATCTCCAGCCGCGACGCCGGGGCATACATCCTCGCGCAGCTCGCGGGTGGCGCCGCCGGCGCCGGCCTGCTGCGCAGCGCACTCCCGAGCAGCTTCTGGGAAGGGGTCAGCCTCGGCACGCCGTTGGTGTCCCCGTCGATCTCCAACGGGCAGGCGATCCTGATCGAGGCGATCCTGACCTTCTTCCTGGTCTGGGTAGTCTTCGGTACCGCGGTCGACCCCGAGGGCGCGTTCAACAAGGTCGCGGGCCTGGCGATCGGATTCGTCATCACGATGGACATCTTCATGGGCGGCCCTTTCACCGGCGCGGCCATGAACCCGGCGCGCGCGTTCGGCCCGGCGCTGGTCAGCGGATCCTGGACCGGGTGGTGGGTCTACTGGATCGGCCCGGTCGCCGGCGGTGTGCTCGCCGCGTCCTTGTACGACATGGGGATCCTGCGCCCGCACCTGACCTCGCCCATCGAGGCGGTCGAACCGGAGCACGGGATCGGGGCGCACGGCGAAGAGCAAGACCACGAGACGCATCCCGGACACGAGCACCACTGAGCCATCCGAGCAGCACGAAGGCCGGCCCTCGGGCCGGCCTTCGTCGTCCGCTGGGCTCTAGTCGACTTCCCAAGTGTCTCCGCTCGCGAGCAGCGTCGCCAGCTCTCCGCGGCCCAGCTCGGCGGTGGCGCGCTCGAGCTGCAACTCCATCTGCGTGCCGTAGACGGGCCGCTCGACCTCCCGGAAGATCCCGATCGGCGTCGGCTCGGTTGGACCGCGCGCGATGTGGGCAAGCTGGAAAGCCAGCGCAGGGTCCTCGCGCCGCGCGTCGTGCACGAGGAGGTTCTCCTCGCCGATCTTGACCACGTCCACGATCTCCAGCGCGCCCTGGGGCGTCATCCGGATGCCCTTGGCCCCTTCCTTGCCGAAGCGGATCGGCTTGCCGTGCTCGAGCCGGATCTGGAAGTCGTCGCGGTTGTCCTTGCCGGTGACCATCTCGAAGGCGCCGTCGTTGAAGATGTTGCAGTTCTGGTAGATCTCGACGAACGAGGTCCCGCGGTGCGACGCGGCCGCCCGCAGCACTTCCGTGAGATGCTTGCGATCGACATCGAGCGACCGAGCCACGAACGTCGCCTCGGACCCCAGCGCCAGTGCGACCGGGTTGAACGGGTGATCCAATGACCCGAACGGCGTGGACTTGGTGACCTTGCCGACCTCAGATGTCGGCGAATACTGCCCCTTGGTCAGCCCGTAGATCTGGTTGTTGAACAGCAGGATCGTCAGATTCACGTTGCGGCGCATCGTGTGGATCAGATGGTTCCCACCGATCGACAGCCCATCGCCGTCGCCGGTGATCACCCAGACATGCAGATCCGGCCTCGCGGCAGCGAGCCCCGTGGCGATCGCCGGCGCGCGCCCGTGGATCCCGTGTACCCCGTAGGTGTTCATGTAGTACGGGAACCTGCTCGAGCAGCCGATCCCGGAGACGAACACCATGTCCTCGCGCGCGATCCCCAACTCGGGCATCAGCGACTGCACGGTCGACAGGATCGCGTAGTCCCCGCATCCGGGGCACCACCGCACCTCCTGGTCGCTGACGAAGTCCTTCTTGGTCAGCGCTACCGGTCCTCCGTTGCCATCCGCCATCACCGTCACAACCTCTTCTGGATCTCGGTCCGGATCTCGCCCGCCCGGAACGGCAGGCCCTGCACCTTGGTGTAGGACTTCGCGTCCACCAGGAACTCTGCCCGGATCAGCTTCACCAGCTGACCGAGGTTCATCTCGGGCACCAGCACCCGCGGATACCCACGAACCACATCGCCGATGTTGAGCGGCATCGGGTTCAGGTGCGTCAGGTGCGCGTGAGCGACCTTGCCGCCGTCGGCACGCACCGCTTTGCACGCAGCTCGGATCGCGCCGTACGACGACCCCCACCCCAGGACGAGCAGCTCGGCCTCCCCCGACGGGTCGTCAACCTCGAGCGCGGGGATATCGTCGGCGATCTTGGCGATGCGAGCAGCGCGCAGCCGCGACATGTACTCGTGGTTGGCCGGGTCGTAGGCGACGTTCCCGGTCCCGTCCTGCTTCTCGAGCCCGCCGATGCGATGCTCGAGCCCCGGCGTGCCCGGGACCGCCCAGGGTCGTGCAAGATTCTCATCGCGCAGGTAGGGCCAGAACGCCCCGTCGGGCCGGTTCGGTTCGGTCGCGTACGCCGGCGCGAAACGCGGCAATCCGTCGAGCGACGGCAGCCGCCACGGCTCCGAGGAGTTGGACAGGAACGTGTCCGACAGCAAGATCACCGGCGTCCGATAGGTCACCGCGATCCGGGCCGCCTCGAACGCGGCGTGGAAGCAGTGCGCCGGCGTGTTCGCCGACACGATCGGGAGCGGCGACTCGCCGTGACGCCCGTACATCGCGAGCATCAGGTCGGCCGCTTCCTGCTTGGTCGGCAGGCCGGTGCTCGGTCCGCCTCGCTGCACGTCGACGATGACCATCGGAAGCTCGAGCACGATAGCCAGCGCGATCGACTCGGCCTTGAGGTCCATGCCGGGTCCGCTGGTCGCGGTCACACCGAGATTGCCGCCGAACGATGCCCCGATGGCAGCGCAGGCCGCGGCGATCTCGTCCTCGGCCTGCATCGTGCGGACCCCGAAGTTCTTGTGCTTGGAAAGCTCGTGCAGGATCTCCGACGCCGGCGTGATCGGGTAGCTCGCGTAGAACAGCGGTACATCCCCGAGCTGCGAGGCGGCGATCAGGCCCCACGACAGCGCGACGCTGCCGGTGATGTTGCGGTACTGCCCCGCCTCGTGCGGCGCGGGCTTGACCGTGTACTGGTGCGCGAAGAGCTCGGCGGTCTCGCCGAACGCGTGCCCGGCCTTCAGCGCGCGTACGTTCGCCTCCAGGATCTCGGGCTGCTTCGCGAATCGCTTCTCGAGCCACGACAAGGTCACGTCCACCGGCCGGCTGTACATCCACGACACCAGCCCGAGGGCGAACATGTTCTTCGCGCGCTCGGCTTCCTTCTTGGTGATCCCGTCGATGTCCTTGGTCGACTCGAGGGTCATCGAGGTCATCGGCACCTCGAACACCTGGTACGAGCTCAGCGTGCCGTCGGCGCGCGGGTCGGTCTTGTAGCCGGCGCGCTCGAGGTTCTTGTCGGTGAACGCATCGGCATTGACGATCAACACTCCGCCGGCTGCCAGATCGCTGATGTTGGCCGCCAGGCCCGCCGGATTCATCGCGATCAGCACGTTGGGCTGATCACCCGGCGTCAGGATGTCCTCGTCGGAGAAGTGGATCTGGAAGCCGGACACCCCGGCGAGGGTGCCGGCCGGCGCGCGGATCTCGGCGGGGAAGTCCGGGAGCGTCGCCAGGTCGTTGCCGAGGATCGCCGTGGCGTTGGTGAACCGTTCTCCCGTGAGCTGCATGCCGTCCCCAGAATCTCCTGCGAACCGGATGACGACATGTGAAACCTCGTCCACATGTTTCGTGGTCATGGTGCTTCGATCATCCCCTCACCACTCGTGCCCTCGGGGTCTCGGGAAGGACGCCCCGAGCAAGCCGGATACTCATCCTAACGCGCGTCCCACCGGCTCGTTGACAACCGACTTGGTCACCTCGGACAACCCGCGACATCGTGACCTGCGTCCTATACTTCGGCCTTGTGAGCCTGTACCTGGACCACGCGTCCACCACACCACCGTTGCCCGAGGCGGTCGAGGCGCTGGTCGAAGCGGCCCGGGAGGGCTTCGCCGATCCGTCGCGGCTCTACGGTGCGGCCCGGCGAGCCCGCATCCTGCTGGACCAGGCCCGGACGGCGGTGGCGGAGGCCATCAGCGCGCGCCCCGAGGAGATCGTGTTCACAGCCAGCGGCACCGAATCGTGCAACTTGGCCGTGGTAGGAGGCGCGCGCGCCGCAGCGGCGGCCCGGAAACCCCGCCGGATCGCGGTCTCCGCGGTCGAGCACACCGCGGTGCTGCGCGCCGCGCGTGCCCTGGAGGCCGAAGGCTTCGAGGTGCTCGAGCTGCCCGTGTCCGGCGAGGGCCTCGTCGACCTCGA
>DASWIP010000090.1:0-13081 GCA_036397635.1 Actinomycetota bacterium
TCTCGGATATCTGTGACCTGCTCTTCCATCTGTTTATCCCTCCTTGTGCGATCCGCCCTGCATCGAGCGGAGCACGGTCATCACGGCGGAGGCCGGGAACAGCCGGCGTCCGCCTAGGGTCTTGATGTACGAAAGCTTCCCCGCGTCGGCCCAGGTTCTGATGGTCCGATCGCTGGAACGGAGCAGCGCCGCGACCTGGGACGTCCGCAGCAGCAGCTCGTCGTCGTCCTCGGGCACGTCTTGCACGCCGGCACGCCGGAGCTCGTCGATCAGGCGACTGCGCTCCGGGGACGTGACAGACCCGGGGCCGACCGCACCATCCTCATCGAGCAGCGCTGCGACGGTCGGGTCGATGATCGCGTCGTGGTGACCGTTCGCGTCGCGGTGGCCGTTGGTCTGGGGGTCCCCCACCACGTGGAGGCGCCCCGCACGATCGTTCGGCCGGGCAGCGGGCGGCGGCGCGGCGGCGGCGTTGAGCTGCTCGATGATCATGTCGGCGACCCGTTCGGCCGTCTCGGGTCCGACCTCCCACTTGAGCGTTCGCACCGGGGCGCGCGCGCACACCTCGGTGGCGATCCTGAACTGCAGATCGAGCCGTTCCGGCGTGCGGATCACGAAGTTGAACAGCGCACCCAGGAGGCCCACCAAGGCGTGCTTGCCGTGCATGGGCTCGGAGATCTCGGGTTCGCCACCCCGATAGCCGATCAGGTAAACCGCACCCAGCGGTGCGGCGCGCGTGCCGGGTCGGACGCCGTCGCCTCCAACCGCCACCTTGTGGAGACGGTTCAGGTCTACGGTCCCGTTCTCGCCGAACATGTTCGCAGCGACCTCACGCATCAGCCACACACGCTTGGAGGACACATCCACCATCGGCGTCCCGTCCTCGCCCAAGCGCACGCTGGTCAGGTCATCCGAGAGGAGACGACCCCCCTTGCGACACAGCGCGGTCGCGAGCGTGGACTTGCCGCGCCCCGACCTGCCGGAGATCACGACCGCTCGTCCGTCGATGTCGACTGCCGATGCGTGTAACCCCTCCCGCCCATGCATCGGAAGGACGAACGACATTCCCTGGCACAGCAGGAGTCGCCCGACCGAGTCGCTGATCGGAGCTCGCTGATGCACCAGCATCCGCCGGCCATCGTTCGGGATGATCACATCGAGCGCTCCGGGCCAGCGAGCGAGGTAGCCGTCGGATCCCCGACGGACCTCGAGCCAGGGCGCGCCGACCTCGCCGATCGATACGACGTGTGTCGTCTGCGCCGTGTACTCGTCCGCGACGGGTGCCCCGATCTCCTCGATGGAAAGATCCGGGCGTCCGGGGATGCCGGCCTCGGCCAGGTCGTCGAGGGACATGGACGAGACGATGTTGAGCCCCGCGCTCGAGAACCAGTGTCGTTGGATCGGGATCTCTTCGTGTGTCGGTTGCGGCTTCACGCTGCCTCCCAATGACGAAGACCCGCCGTGTGGCGGGTCTTCGTAGGTCGTTCGTTCGGACTGTTTCAGCCGACGGGGCTCACCACGACAGGGTCGATGACCTTCGCTCCTAGCACGCCGTCGTCCAGGCTGATCGCCAGCGGGCCCTTGGTGACGTCGTCGATGTCACCGAAGTCGGTGACCGTCGGCGCCTCGTAGGCCTGCCGGCTGTTCTCAGTCGCCATGCTTATTCCCCCTCCCTGAACCAGACCGGAACGTCGGTTCAGCCGACCGTGCCGCTCCCAGGCGGCGGCGGCACGACTGCCTCTCCGAGGATCCCGTCGTCCAGGCTGATCGCCAGCGGGCCCTTGGTGACGTCATCGATGTCACCGTAGTCGGTGACCTTGGGTGCCTCATACGACTGCCGGTTCTTATCGGAAGCCATTGTCCCCTCCCTCATGAGTCGGTGTTCATCGATCGATGTGCGTTGTCGTGAGCCGTTGATCAACCGACGGTGCCGCTCTCGACCGGCGGAAGTACCGCCGCGCCGAGCACGCCGTCGTCCAAGCTGATCGCCAGCGGGCCCTTGGTGACGTCGTCGATGTCACCGAAGTCGGTGACCGTCGGCGCCTCGTAGGCCTTCCGAGCGTCCTGCGCCATGATCTGCGCCTCCCCCTCCGTCAGGTGCGCACCGTCCGCGAAAGCTAGCGATCCGAGTACGCCGCCTCGTGGATCTGACCTAGATCCTCGAGGACCGGCGGGCGGTACCGCTCGCGGTGCCGGTTCGCTGTCATGTCATCCTCGTTCTCGTTCCGTTGGTCGCGGATCGCTGCCTGCTCAGCCAGCGGATCCAATGGACTACGAATGCGGTGCGGAACGCCTCGTAGAGATCGCTGCGTCCGAGACTGTGCCGCAGACCTTCGATCCGCTCCCTCTGGAACCACGCTGATGGGTTCGACGTGGCGCCGGTCAGACCCTCCGCTAGCTCCTGCCATCCCGACCCCCATAAACCGGTAAAAAAAGGCTCTGCAAGTTCTGCTTTATCCGTCCGCTCCGCTACTTCCGAAGGGAGCAGCGATCCCACAGCTTGTCGAAGCGCGATCTTGGTGACACCGTTCGCTGTCTTCTGCCGACGTGGCAGCCCCAAACAGAACGCCACCAGGCGCTGGTCCAGGAAGGGATGCGCCACCGTGATGCCTCGGCGCATCCAGATCTCGTTGGTCACCTCCGCCACCAGCGGCAGGATCCGCGTGCTCGCCGCGACCAGCTCCTGCGAGCGGAACGCACGTCCCGGGCGCCACGGCTCCGAGAGCATCCGGTTCCTGACGTTGTGTTTATCCGCGAAGCCCGGCGCGAGGGACGCTGGGATCAGCTGCTCGCTGCGGCCTCTGAGGGCCCGCACGCGCCACGGCACCAGCGGCTCGAGCGTGTAGCGGGTCAGCAGCATCCGCCGCGACGCGCCGTGCACATCCCGGATGGCGCGCGCTTCCCGTGCCCAGCGCCGCCACCGCCCCGTGATCGCCAGGTCGGCGAGGTACAGCCAGTTGCCACCGATGATGCCGTCGCCGTCGATCCCGTCGAGCGCGACGTCGACGCCTTCGGCCGCCCCGGCGTCGGCCACCGCGAACGCGTGGAACACGTTGGGCGGGACGGGCGGGGTGCCGAGCATCTGGATCGTGTCGGCAGCCGAGGTCCCGAACGGATTCCGTCCTTCCAGCGACGCCCATCGCAGCCGCGCGCCGACGCGCTCGGCCACCAGCTGCTGCAGCGCGCGCTCGTCACCTTTCCCATCGAACGGCATCGAGAGCGCGACCATCTCGAGCGCCGGATCGATGGATCGAGCCGTCACCGCCACGCTGCTCGAGTCAAGACCACCAGACAGCATCACGCCGAGGCGGGACGCCCCGCGGATGCGATCGGCGACGGCGGTGGTGAACAGCTCGCGGAAGCCTTCTCCGTACTCACGAGGATCGCGCGCGCGCACCGCCCGCGGCCGCCACGTGAACCAGCGTCGCACCCGCACGTCGCGCCCGTCGTCGCAACGCGCCAGCGTGCCAGGCTCCAGCCGGGCGATCGACCGGTACCCGGTCCGCGTCGCGAACGCGGGAACGTTCGCTAGGTAGTCGGCGACCCATGCTTCGTCGATCGTCTGATCGAGGCCGGGGTCCGCGAGCAGACCGGCGATCGAGCTACCGGCCACCACACGGCCGCGCGCGCGCCCGATCAATGCCGGGCGACCGCCCATCGCGTCCCGGATGAACCAGGTACGTCCATCGCGCCGGTCGAGCACCGTCGCAGCGAAATCTCCGATAAGCCGGTCGAGCGCAGCCTCTCCCCAGCGTCGCCATGCGTTGAGGATCTGTTCGGCGCTGCTCGCGCCGGCGGTCTCCGCCGGCACTTGATCCAACCGCGCATCCGCGACGACGGCCAGATCATCGGTCACCGCGAGCGAGGCATCGCCGAACGCGACCAGGAGAACCCCGCGTTCGTCCTGCCAAGGCCTCGGGGCACCGCGGTACGCCATCGCTTCACAGAGCTGCTCGACCACGTCGTCCGGGACCGATCCGTCGCTGGGATGGATCGCGAGAAAGCCACCCATCGCTAGGCTCCTGCGCCGGTGAGGCGGAACCGCGCGAGCGGCATCCACCGTCGCGCACCGACCTCCTCGAACCCGA
Organism: Actinomycetota bacterium; assembly: GCA_036397635.1. Lineage (GTDB taxonomy): Bacteria > Actinomycetota > AC-67 > AC-67 > AC-67 > DASWIP01. The sequence continues at coordinate 4,089 of DASWIP010000090.1, forward strand.
CCGGATAGCCGCCGATCTCGACCCACGCGTGCGCCTTGAACTCGTCCTCGGTCAGGCAGCCGATCACCAGATCGGCATCGATCCCTGCTCGACGCAGGACCCGCTGCAACGCGACCGACCGCGGGATGCAGTCCGCCTCCAGGATCTTCGCGTCGAGCAGCTTCAGCGCAACCCGCGCCGTGCGCTGCGATCGCAGCGGAAGCAACGGCACCGCACCGGGCACCACATCGACCGGTTCCACGCGAGACAGGCCGAGCCTACGGTGGATACGGTGGAAGCCCCGGACGGCGATCAGCCCGCGCGCGACCACGACCCACCAGAGGGTCTGCGCCACGGTGAACGCGTCACGGGGACGGAACCGGGACAGACGGTCGAGCGTGATCAGACGCTCCCCCCGTTCGTCGCGATTCCATCGAACGGCCATAGTCCGTCAGGCCCTCGTCCGAACCTTGGCGAGCCCGCGCTCGACCAACGAGTCGACGAACGCCTGCACGTCGGCGCGCGCCTGCTCGACGTCCACGTCGAACTCGTCCACGATGCCGGCCGCTGCCGCCTCGAGCTCGAGCCCGTCCTTGAGCAGCGCCCACATGCGCGCGCCCGTCGCGTTCAGCCCGAAATAGCGGCCCGACCGCAGGTCGAGCAGGACCGCCTCGCCGTCGATGTCCCGGGAAAGCACCTCTTCCGGGATGTCCAGTGATCGCATCTCTGCTTCCTCCTTCCACGCCCGCTTGCGGGCGGACCATTCGTAGGATCGTCGATGGTTGGGTGATCAGTACGTACCCAGCGTCCCCCGCTGGCGGGCGCGCCCGAGCGCGACGCCGACGGCGGCGATCGCGACCGGGAGCAGCACGAGGCCCGTCGCAACAAGCGTGAGCAGGGAGCCGGCGACCGCTTCGATCCCGGCTCCCTCGAGCAGCGTTCCACGCAGCGCGCGCAGGGCGTGCGTCAGCGGCGACGCTTCGGCGAGCAACTGGACCGCGCGGGGGAACAGCGAGATCGGGAAGAACACACCACTGATGAGCGCGAGCCCCGCCGACAGCCAGCGAGTGATGGCACCGGCCTGCTGGAACACCAGCACGAAGGCGGCGGCGAGCAGCCCGATGGCGGAGAAGACCACCGCCGCGATGACTATGGTCGGGATCGCGACCAAAAGGTTGGGATCCCGGGCGGTGAAGCCGAGCGGCACCGCGATCGCCATCATCGCGACAGCCGACACGAGACTTTCCATGATCGGGTACCCGCTCCAGCCCGCGGCCAGGGAGGCGATGGACATCGGTTTCGTCGCCAACACCTCGAGGGTCCCCTGCACCTGCTCTTGCCGAACCGAGCCACCAGGTCCCGAAAGCGTGCGCTCGAGCACCTGCGCCATCACCATGCCGACGACGACGAAAGCGAAGTAGTCCCCCGTCGCCTTGATCGCGCTCGCGTCGCCCACCAGCTCGGCGATGAAGCGGAACGTGATCAACGACATCACCGTCCCGAGGATCGTCATGATGAATGGGAACCGGTACGAGCGCGCGATCCGAAGGTCGCGCCCGGCGAACAGGACGGCCGTGCCGGCGACGCTCAACGCTCCACCCCCACGACGCTGCGACGGCGTTCGACGATGGCTCCCTGGCGCAGCTCGATCACGTCGTCGCCCAGCCCTTCGATCCCGTCCATGGTCGGCGCCGCGATCAGCACGGTTCCTCCCGCCTCGGTTCTCGCACGCAGCAGCGCACGGACCCGCGCGACGCCTTCCTCGTCGAGACCTCGCATGGGCTCGTCGAGCAGCAGTACCGGCGGTGCGCCGAGCAGCGCGCGCGCCAGGATCAATCGTTGCCGCTGACCGGCCGAGTATGCCGCGACCCGCTTATCGCCCACGTGACCAAGACCGACCTGCTCGAGCAGCGCGCGCGCCTGCGCCCGCGCGTCGGCCCGGCGCGCGCCGTCGAGTCGGCCGAAGAAGACCAGGTTGTCGAACCCCGAGAGTCGCCAGTAGAGACCGCGTTCGTTGACCAGCGCGACGCCGACGGCGCGGCGCACCCGATCGGGCTGAGCGACCACATCGGCGCCCGCGACCGCGGCCGTCCCGGCGTCCGGCACCAGCAAGGTCGCGAAGACCCGAAGCAGCGTGGTCTTCCCCGCGCCGTTCGCGCCGGTCAAGACCGAGATCGACCCCCGCGGAACCGACAGGTCCACACCGTCGAGGGCGGTTGTCCCCCTGAAGCGCTTGACGACACGCGTCGCGCGAACGGCGTCGGCCGAAGCTTGCTGCAGCACGTGTGCACCTCTCCGGGAAACAGAAAGCGGGCCCGTGAGGCCCGCTTTGCCTTATGGATGCCGAGATTTCCGCTGCTTCCGCTCGGCACGCTTCTGCAGTCTCGGAGGTTAGGGGGTTGGAGTGTTACATGTCAACGTTCGGAACGCGTCCAATGGTGTGCAAAGCGGCAAGGTCCGAGGGTTCACGCGAGCGCAGCCGCGGAGGCCGGCGCGTCGTCCATCATCATCTCGAGAGCACGCCGGTTCACCCGATAGCAGTGAACCCGAGAGATCCCAAGGCGGCGCGCGATCTGCGCGACGGGCACGGCCTCGACGTGCCACAGCAGCAGCAGCCGGCGCGCGCGCTCATCGAGCTTCGAGAGGCGCCGGACCAGCTCTGATCGCTCGTCGAAGCGCGAGATGAAACCCTGGCGGAACGGTTCGGCGTGAGGATCGTCGGCATGCGCCCCGACGAGCATCAGCGAGGCGCTCTTCGGGTCATAGCAGTCACGGAACCGCGCCAGCGCGCGGATGACTTCCCCAGACGTGAAGAACAATGTCGGCTCCCCCTTCGACACGTGGCCTGTCGCGTCATCGCGAATGTCTCTTGGAATCCAGAACGAGACTACGGTTCGGCAGTCGCACGTTCCGCTCCTTCCGCTGACACCGTTCGCGGGTTCCGCTGCTGCCGCTGCTTCCGATTCGTCCGTCGTTGTCCCGATCCGCCCCCGCCGAGGGCCCTGCTGGTTTATCCCGTATTTCGCACACGAGGGAGCAAGGATTCGGATGGGGCTCAGAAGAACCTTCACTCTTGCGGAACGTCTCTCGGAGGGGGAGGAAAGGCCATGAAGCGAGGCGTCATTGCACTCGCCATCACGGCGACTGTCGCACTTCTTGCCCCTGGTATCGGTACGGCGACCCCGGCCGGTGTCCAGTGCGGAGGAACGGTGGCAGACGGCGCGACCGCGTCCTGCACCTATCAGTTCGAACTCGACAGCGCACGATTCGTGTCCCTGCTCGGCACGCACGCGAACTTCGGCAACCTCGGCGCCACGGGAGCTCTTAGCGTCACGTGGATCGACGCCGCCGGTGCCACGGTCGTGGAGTACGCGTGCACCGGTCTGGGGCTCCCGGGCAAGCTCCACGAGCACCGACTGCTCTGCTCGGAATCGTCGCCTGCCGCCGACACCTACGCTGCCGGCGTGCAGACCATGGTGGTTGATGTCCTCGAAGCGATGTGCCCCGAAGGTGCCTGCGAGTACTCCGGTGCGATCGTCTTCAGCGAAGAGGGCGACCCGGCCTAAGCACGGCAGGTTCGAGATCTCAGGGAGCGGTCGCCTCGCAGGGGCGGCCGCTCCTATTATCAACCTCTGGGGGATGATCTGATGATCAGGAAGGGCGTCTTGACGCTGGTGACGGCCTGCCTCTTGGCCTCGCCTGCGGCACGGGCCGAGCAGGTTACTGCTGCGTGCTCGGGTTCGGTGACAGACAAGGACACCGCGTCGTGCTCGGCGACATTCGAGCTATCCGATCCGCGTTTCATCTCGATCCTCGGCACCCACGCGGGCTACGAGAGCCCCGGAGGCTACGGCGTCATGCGCCTCGATTGGACCGACGCACGCGGGAACCTGATCGCCGAGTTCCACTGCCCCTCCGTCGGGGCCGTGCCCGCGCACGTGCTGCGTCTGGGCTGCTGGCGAGCCGGCCCGCTGGCCGATCACTACTACCCAGGGACGCAGACCTTCACGGTGACGGTGCAGAACGCGACCTGCGCGGTGAACCCCTGCGAGTTCGGCGGCGCCTTGGCCCTCAGCGCCGAAGGCGACCTGATCTAGAGCATCCGCCCAGGAACCGGACGCCCCGGCGACGCCGGGGCTGCGCGCGTTATCTCCGGGGATTCCGCCAGGCCTCGTAGCCATCGTGGGGATCACCGTACAGGCGCGCGCGCGCGAGGACGGTAGCAGGTGGAGATCCTTCCACAAGCTGGCGCACCGGGATGTAGAGGTGGGGGCGGAAGTTCTCCCCCAGCCCCTCGTCGGGGTAGATCTCTCGGCGGGAACCGAACAGCGTGAGGTTGACGCTGCCGGTCAGCGACGCGCTCGGGGCGATCAGGCCACGGTAGCCGGCGTCGATCAACTGCTCGGCGAGGTCCCGGCAGGCCGCATGCTCGTCGTCGATGACGATCCCAGGGTCGATGCCGCAGTGCTCGATCACATCGAAGGTCCTGAGATCGGCGATGGCATCCTCGACGATGACGCCTTGCCACAGGATGGCGCGCAGGTTGAGCCGCTCTTCTTCGGTTCGGATGTGCTCCCAGCGGACCAGCTCGGCCCACGCGCCGTCCACATCCAGCGAGAAGTACTGCGCGAGCCTGCCCAGATGGCCATGGTGCCAGCGCGCAGACGGCTGCATGGCAGGTCGTCTGGGTGATCCTTCATGCCACAGCGGCGGGTAGCCAGGGGCGACGTACCGGTACCCGGTCCACTCGCCGCTCAGGCGCTGCGGCTCACGACGCCATCTGGCCACGGGACGCTCGCGCGAGCGGGATCAGCGCGTCGGTCGCGCGCGCCACGTCCTGCTCGAGCAGCTCGAGGGGCGTCCGACCCTCGAGTTGGGGCCGCGCGCGCGTGAACCATTGCATGATGCCAAGCGGCGTTCGCGAGCGGCGCAGCTCGTCCACGAGTCGCGCGACCAGCACGACCCGCTCCGGCTGTTTGCGGACGGCGCTCGGTCGGCGCGCCTTCCAGCCGCGCACCGTTCGTGGATCGACCCCGACGAGCGCGCCCAGGTCCGCTTGCCGAAGCGTCCGAAGGTGTTCGAGCAGGAAGGCGACGGCGCCGGAAGCGTCGTCCATCTCGCGCTGCCCGGCCTGACGCTGCAAGGCGGCGACGATATCGACGATCTGGTCGCGGATCTCCCGGAGCTTCCAGTCCGGGTCCCGGCCGGAGGGGTCCTGCTCAATCGCGACTTCGAGCTCGAACGTACGGTCGAGCAGATCCAGCACGAGCGGATGGTCTCGCCACTCGGGGGCGTTCGCGAACCTGCGGATCACTTCGCGCGCGCCCCGGTAGGCCTCGAGCCGCGGGTCGGCTGCGCGCTTCCCGGTGGCACCGGCCCGCGTACGCGCGCGGTACGCGGCAGGCGCCTCAGCGACCTTGTTGAGCGCGCGCCGGACGTCCTCGACCTCGACCTCTTGCGGCGTGAGGACCGCCTTCTTCGCCATCTCTCTTCCTTCCGTTCTCATTCCCTATGATAGGACAGAGAGCGGAAGGATTCAAGGGCGCGGAGGCTCCGGACATGAAAGGGAGGCCCTTGGCCCTCGCGCTCGCGAGGTCATATTGGCGGCTGTGCGCGCCGTCGTGTCCGCGCAGCCGACCACTCTGATCGAAAGAGGGAGGGCCCCGGCCCTACCTCCCGCGCGCTAGTCTGAGCCTTTCAGAGGGAGGCGACGGAACGATGACGCGATCAGAACGGCTGCAGACCGCCGGTGGGGATGTCGCATACATCCCGCTCTCGGGCGCCGCGGACCCTGACGCCATCGGGCGCTTGCCCTACGTGGTGCGGCTCTTCCTCGAGAATGTGCTCCGCTTCCAGGACGCCGGCGCCGGCGAGGAGCATCTCGCCGCGCTGCTCGCATGGCCTGCCGGCGGCGTGGAGTTCCCGTTCCGGCCTGGACGCGTGGTCCTGCAGGACTTCACCGGCGTCCCCGTCGTGGCCGACCTGGCGGCGATGCGCAACGCCGTCGCCCGGCTCGGGGGCGACACCGGCCGGGTCACGCCGCAGGTGCCCGTCGACCTGGTCATCGATCACTCGGTACAGGTCGACGCCTTCGGCGATGCCGGCGCGTTCGCGCGCAACGTCGCGCTGGAGGTACAGCGCAACAAGGAGCGCTACCAGTTCCTCCGATGGGCGCAGGGCGCCTTCGACCACTTCCGCGTCGTTCCCCCCGGGTCGGGGATCGTGCACCAGGTCAACCTGGAGTACTTGGCTCGCGTGGTATCCACCGTCGACGGCGTCGCGTTCCCCGACACGTTGGTCGGGACAGACTCTCACACCACCATGATCGGTGGCGTCGGCGTGCTCGGGTGGGGCGTCGGCGGGATCGAGGCCGAGGCCGCGATGCTCGGAGAACCCGTGAACATGCTCGTGCCCGGGGTGGTCGGCGTCCGGCTTTCGGGATCGCTCCCCGAGGGCGCGACCGCGACCGACCTGGTGCTCGAACTGACCGAGCTGCTCCGGAAGCACGGCGTCGTGGGCCGCTTCGTCGAGTTCGTCGGCCCCGGCCTGCAGGCGTTGACCGTGCCGGACCGCGCGACCGTGGCGAACATGTCGCCCGAGTACGGCGCGACCGAAGGCTACTTCCCGGTCGACCATCAGACACTCGCGTATCTGCGCGGCACCGGACGCGACCCGCACCTCATCGACTTAGTCGAGCGGTACACCAAGGAGCAGGGCCTGTTCCACGAGCCGGGCGACCCGGAACCCGGCTACGAGGACCTGCTGGAGTTCGACCTGGGGTCGGTGGAGCCGAGCCTGGCCGGGCCGCGCCGGCCGCAGGACCGCGTCGCGCTCGGCGGCGTGCAAGGTACCTTCCGCGAGGCGCTGCCCAGCTACCGAGGTGGTGGCAGCGTGGCCGAGATGGTGCGCACGAAGGTCTCGATCGACGGTGCCGAGGCCGAGATCGGCGACGGCTCGGTGGTCATCGCTGCGATCACATCGTGCACGAACACCTCGAACCCCTCGGTCATGCTCGGCGCCGGGCTGCTCGCGCGCAATGCAGTCGCGCGCGGCCTCAACGTCTCGCCGCACGTCAAGACCTCGCTCGCGCCGGGCTCGCCGGTGGTCGTCGATTACCTGAAGCGGGCCGAGCTGCTCGACGATCTCGAGGCACTCGGCTTCTACCTGGTCGGGTTCGGCTGCACGACCTGCATCGGCAACTCCGGGCCGCTGCCGGATCCGATCGCAGCCGCGATCGATCAGAACGATCTGGCGGTCGCCGCGGTCCTGTCGGGCAACCGCAACTTCGAGGGACGGATCCACCCGCAGGTGCGGATGTCGTTCCTCGCCTCGCCTCCGCTGGTCGTCGCCTACGCACTGGCAGGGACGGTGGACATCGACCTGACCAGCGAGCCGATCGGGACCGACCCGGAGGGGAAGCCGGTCATGCTCTCGGAGATCTGGCCGTCGTCCGAGGAGATCGCCGCGACCGTCGCCGGGGCAATGGACCCTGGGTTCTACAGCACCCGCTACGCGCGGATCTTCGACGGGGACGCGCGCTGGCGCGCGACGGAGACCCCCGAGGGCGATCTCTACGCGTGGGATGCGGCGTCGACCTATATCCAGGAGCCGCCGTTCATGAAGGACGTGAGCTTCGATCCGGTCCAGCTGCAACCGGTCGCAGGCGCGCGCGTGCTGGTGAAGGTCGGCGACTCGGTCACGACCGATCACATCTCCCCCGCCGGCAGCATCGCCAAGACCTCACCCGCCGCCGCGTACCTGATGGACCGAGGGGTCACGCCGGAGGAGTTCAACTCCTACGGCTCCCGCCGCGGCAACCACGAGGTGATGATGCGGGGCACATTCGCGAACATCCGGCTGCGCAACCAGCTCGTCCCCGGATCGGAGGGCGGCGTCACCGTGCATCTACCCGACGGCGAGCAGCTCACCATCTACGACGCGGCGATGCGATACCAGGATGAGAGCGTCCCCCTGATCATCCTCGCCGGCGCGGAGTACGGGTCGGGCTCGTCCCGCGACTGGGCGGCCAAGGGAACGGCTCTGTTGGGCGTGCGCGCGGTGATCGCCACGAGCTACGAGCGGATCCACCGCTCCAACCTGGTGCAGATGGGTGTGGTCCCGCTGCAGTTCGTCCAGGGGGAAGACGCGGACTCCCTCGGCCTCACCGGGACCGAGACCTTCGAGCTGCTCGGGCTGGAGGAACCGGCGGTCGGGCAGGCGGTCGAGGTGATCGCACGCGACGGCGACGGCGCCGAGACGCGGTTCACCGCGACCGCGCGCCTCGACACCCCCACCGACGTGGACTACATCCGCCAGGGCGGCATCCTGCCGGCCGTGCTGCGACGTCTCGCACGATGACCCGCCCCGGCGAGACCCCGCATCCCCCGGAGACCCCCGAGTTCGGTCACGTCGTGCCCGGCGGGCCCGCGCACGCCTACGACCCCGTCGACGGCATGGAAGTGAAGAAGTTCTCGGTCGGACCGTTCGATAACAACGTGTACGTGGTCCGCTGCACCGAGACGAACCAAGCGCTGATCGTCGACGGCGCCGCCGACGCGCCGCGGATCCTGGAGCAGGTCGCCGGCATGAACGTCGTCGGGATCGTCCAGACGCACAGCCATCCAGACCACGTCCAGGCGCTGCCCGAGCTGCTCGCGGCGCTGAACGCGCCCGCTTTCGCGCATCCAAGCGACGCGCGCGGGATCCCCGTCGACGACCGGCCGCTGAACGATGGACAGACCATCAAGGTCGGCACCCTGGAGCTCGACGTCTTGCACACGCCCGGCCACACGCCCGGCGGCCTGTGCTTCCTCGCGCGCGGACACCTGTTCTCCGGCGACACGCTCTTCCCCGGCGGCCCGGGCGCGACCTCAACCCCGGAATCGTTCGCGATGGTCATGCGCTCGGTAGACCGGCTGTTCGAGCTGCTCGACGACGAGACGCGCGTCTCCCCCGGCCACGGCCTGGACACGACCATCGGCCGCGAACGGCAGTACGTGGAGGTCTGGCGCGCG
>DASWIP010000091.1:0-5133 GCA_036397635.1 Actinomycetota bacterium
AGCAACTCCTCGGCCCAGGGACTTCTTTGCTGGTTCACGCACACCTTCTGTAACGGATGGGCGCTCGTCTTGGCGGTGGTGCAAACCGGCGCTGAGCATGTGCGGATGACAGAGAATCTCGAAACTCTCGACGCCCGGTACACCAGAGCCTTCAGCTACCGTGCCCCAACCTGATCAGACCCTACGTGTCATAGGGAGGAGTCCGGGCGGGGCGCGTCGAACCGCCTCGTGAGGGGGTAGGATCGGTGAAGTCTTGAGAAGATCTATGGATCTGCGTGAGGCCAGTAGGAGCCATGCAGCCCGATTGGGGCTTATCGCTGCGCTGACGCTCGTGAGTCTCGTCCCTGATCAGGGCCAGGCCAGCCCTCCCGCCTCCGGTACCGCCTGCGAGCGTCCCGGCGCGGTAGTGATCGGCCCCCGGGAAGCGTGTCGGTTCACAATGCAAGCTGGCAGCTACCGCTATGGCGTGAGTTGGGACGACCTTGCCACGGGGGTCGCGGTGGGGGAGGTCTTCCGGGGCTCAACGAGGATTATCAGAACCGAGATGTCGCTTAGAGCTGGGTCCTATCGGGGGGGGCGCCGCATCGGCGGCGGGTACGAAACCTGGAGCGAGGGGTTCCCACGGATTCACTTCCAATTGAATGAACCAGGCGAGTTGATCTTCTACATCCTCCCGTATTCCTGTGTGGAGGCGACTTGCTCAACCGCGGTTCCGGGGGCCCCGATAGGCTCCTTCAGCCTCGAGTTGGTCGAGGACGACTCCTCCTAGCCTTCTGCCTCTACCGACACCTAGTCTGACCTAGCCGCTCCGAAGTCCTGGCACCCTTCGATACCGTTGTGGATGGAACTCGCGCGGCCAATCAGTCGGACCCCGATCAGTTTGCCCCCGTCTAGGAAGGGAAGACGTGTCCGGGAAAGGGCGTCAGCGCGAAGCGGATATCAGCTGTCGACCCCGAATATGGCCGCGCTCGTGGGGACGCCGGTGCCGGCGGTGGCGAGCACGCGCGCGGCGCCGTCGATCTGGTTGACGGCGGTGCCTCGGAGCTGGCGAACCGCTTCGGTGATGCCGTTCATGCCGTGGATGTAGGCCTCGCCTAACTGACCGCCGTTCGTGTTGATTGGCAGCCGCCCGCCGATCTCGATGCCGCCGTCGCGCACGAACGCGGGCGCCTCCCCGCGCGCGCAGAAACCGAACTCCTCGAGCTGGATGAGCACCATCGGCGTGAACGCGTCGTAGAGGATCGCCACATCGATATCGTCCGGCCCGAGGCCCGACTGCGACCAAAGCTGGCGCGCGACCAACCCCATCTCGGGCAGGTCGCTGATCACGTCGCGATAGTACGAGGTCATCATCCACTGCGCGTACGCCGCGCCTTGCGCGACGGCCTCGATCACCGCGGGCGGCTGGCGCAGGTCGCGTGCACGCGCGCTGCTCGTGACGACGACGGCGACGGCGCCGTCGGATTCCTGGCAGCAGTCGAGCATCCGCAGCGGCTCGACGATCCAGCGGCTCGCCTGATGCTCGTCGAGGGTGATCGGCTGCTGATAGAAGAACGCATCGGGGTTGGTGGCGGCGTGGCGGCGGTCGGCGACGGCGACGCGGCCGAGGTCCTCGCTGCTCGCGCCGTATTCGTGCATGTAGCGTTGCGTGAACATCGCCACCCAACTCGCGGGTGTGGACAGGCCGAACGGCAGGATCCAGGAGTAGTGCACGACGTCGGCGGTCGGCGCGGGCTGGCGGATCTGCACCCGCCCGTAGCGGTACCACGAGCGCTCGTTGAACGCGCGGTACACGACGACGGTCTTCGCCATGCCGGTCGCGACGGCCATCGCGGCTTGGTGCAGCGTCCCGCACGCGGCGCCGCCACCGTGGGGCACGCGGCTGAAGAAGGTCAGCTCGGGGATGCCCAGGTTGCGCGCCAGCTCGATCTCGTCGTTGCGGTCGGTCGAGAACGTGACCATGCCGTCGACGTCGGTCGGTTGCAGCCCTGCGTCGTGCAGCGCTGAAGCGACGGCCTCCACGGCGAGCCGCATCTCTGTGCGGCCCGAATCCTTCGAGAACTCGGTCTGGCCGATCCCGGCGATCGCGGCCGCGCCGCTGATGCTCGTCACGGCAGCGTCACCTCGACCGTCCCGGTCACGTGATCGCCGAGCGCGTTCGCGCCGCGCACCTCGACGATCACATCGCTGCCGGCGACCGTCGTTACCCGCCCGGTCAGCGTCATCGTGTCGCCCGGATAGTTGGGCACGCCGAGCCGGATCGACATCTTCCGCACCAGCGCCTCCGGCCCGGTCCAATCGGTGACGTAGCGGCCGACCAGCCCGCCGGTGGTCAAGATGTTCATGAACAAGTCCTTCGCGCCGCTCGCCTTCGCGACGGCGGCGTCGTGATGCACGTCCTGGAAGTCACGGCTGGCGAGTGCGCCCGCAACGATCAGCGTCGCGGTGATCGGGATCTCCAGGGGCGGCAGCTCCATCCCGGCTTCGACCGCTGCCGCCGCGCGCGTCTGCACGGTCATCGCGCGATCATCTCCCCGAGCGCCGCCAGATGCGGCCACGAACCGCCGAGCGTCAGCTCGACCTGATGCGCGAGCAGCCGGTAGCGGTGCAGCGGGTAGTCGGTATCCACGCCCATCCCTCCGTGCAAGTGCTGTGCCGCCTCCAGCGCGCGCGCGCCTGCGGCGGACGCGAAATGCTTCGCGACGGCGGTTTCCTCGGCGGCCGGCCGTCCCTGCGCGAGCAGGAACGCGGCGCGCCACATCGTCCACCGCACCGTCTCGAGGTTGATGTAGGCGTCGGCGATGCGCTGCTGCACGGCCTGGAACGAGCCGAGCGGCTTGTCGAACTGCTCGCGTCCCGAGAGGTACTCGGCTGTGAGTCGCACTGCCCGATCGCAGATGCCGGTCTGCAGCGCGCACAACCCGACGAGCGCGTGCTCGCGCACCCACGGCACCACGTCGATGCCGGCGAGCTGCTCGGCGCGCGCGCCCTCCAGCGTTACCCGGTACAGCGGCGATCCGATCGGTTCGTTCTGCCGCTCGAGCACCGCGCCGGCCGGGTCGATCACGAACACGCCGTCCGCAGCGGGAACGATGATCGCCGCGGCCATCGCCGCGGCCGGCACGAACGTCAGGGTCCCCGTCGCAAAGCCGTCGTCGATCGCGATCCGGTTGGCCTCGTCCAGAGCCGCGACGACCGGCGCGCCGCCCAGCGGATACGGTGCGAGCAGCTGCGCGCGCTGCTCGCCGCTGCCGAAACGTGCGACCGGAAGCGAGCCGGTGACCAGCGCGCCCCACAGCGGCACCGGCGCGGCTGCGCGCCCGGCCTCCTCCAGCAGCAGGCACAGCTCGATGATCCCGCCGCCGCTGCCGCCGTCGGCTTCGGGGATGCTGAGGCCGAGCAGCCCGGCGCGCGCAAGCTCGGTCCACAGCGCCGGGTCGTGCCGCTCGCCGCCGGCCTCGATCTCGCGCAACCGGTCCTCGGTGCACATGCCGTCGAAGATCTGGCGCGCGAGGTCGCGGACCGCGTGCTGCTCGGGCGTGAACGACAGGTCCATCAGCGCGCGCCTCCCGCAGGGCGGAACACCGGCAGGGTGGTGTCGTCGTCGAGATCCAGGAACGAGACCTCGACCGGCATGCCGATCTTCACCTCGCCGGGCGAGACGTCCACGACGTTCGACAGGATCCGCACGCCCTCGGGCAGCGAGACGAGCGCGACCACGTAGGGCAGCTCGAACCCGGGCACCGGGGGATGGTGGTAGATCACGAACGAGTACACCTCGCCTCGGCCGTCCGAACGCACGGTGTCCCACTCCAGCGACCGACACGCTGCGCACATCGGCCGCGGGGGATGCCGCAGCGTGCCACACGACGAACACCGCTGCACGAGCAGCTCACCCCGCCCCGCGCCCTCCCAGAAGAACCGCGTGTCATCGTTCATCGCCGGGCGGGTGCGTGCGGCCGGCGACGTGTCCACCGAAGAAGCGCGCGCGGCAGGCTTGAACTTCAGCATCCGGAAGCGCTCGGTCGCGACGACCTCGCCTTCGGCGTCTGTGTAGATGGTCGTGGTGGTGAAGAAGAAGCCGGGGCCGAGCGCCGTGTCCTTCTCGTTGCTGACCGACTCGACGCGGATGCGCGCGGTGATGCGGTCACCGGGACGGAGGTAGCGCGCGTACTCCTGCTCGGTGTTGGTCGCCACGATCCCGGTGAAGCCCGCGTCATCCAGCGCTGCGATCAGCGCGCGCCGCCCGTCGCGCGGATCCGGCGGCCCGGGATCGATCGGCCGCATCGTCCACGCGCCCACCATCGTCGGCGGCGCGACGATCCCGCCGTGGATGCTCGAGGCGGCGAACGCGGCGTCGGTGTACACGGGGTTGGTGTCGCCGAGCGCCTCGCACCAATGCCGGATCATCGGCTCGTTCACCGGATCCAGCCCCTCGCGCACCAGCTCGTAGTCGTCCGAGCAGAACGCGCGCAGCTGCTCGACCAAGCTCATCGGCGTCCCCTCGGCATGCCCAGGCCGGCGACCGCGATGATCTCGCGCTGGATCTCGTTGACGCCGCCGCCGAAGGTCAGCACCAGCGACCAGCGGTACGCGAGATCGACGCGCCCGCGCAGCACCGCGTCCGGCGATCCCTCCTGCAGCGTCCCGGCTTGCCCGATCACCTCGAGCAGCGTGCGGAACACCCACACCTGCGTTTCGGTGCCGTAGACCTTCACGACGCTCGCGTCCTCGGGCCGCAGCGTGTCCTGCGTCATCGCCCACACCATGCGCCAGTTCAGCAGCTCGAGCGCGTTCAGGCGCGCGCGCACCTCGGCCAGCGCCAAACGCACCCACGGCCTATCCAGAACGCGGCCGCCGTCGGGCGTCGATGCAGCGCGCGCCCACGCGAGCGTCTCCTCGTACAGCGCCTCGGCCTTCCCCGAGCACGCGAGCGCGACGCGCTCGTGGTTGAGCTGGGTCGTGATCAGCCGCCACCCTTCGTTCTCGCCTCCGACGATCGCCGAGGCGGGCACGCGCACGTCGGAGAAGTAGACGGCGTTGGTCCGGCCGTCGTCGAGGGTGTGGATCGGCGTCATCGAGATGCCCGGCAGCGACGCGTCGACGATGAAGATCGTGAGGCCCTTGTGCTTC
>DASWIP010000092.1:0-20670 GCA_036397635.1 Actinomycetota bacterium
GGGCGGCCGCCGACAGAAGCCTCGAGTAGATCAGAGGTCGAACGGCGCGCTCCCGATCGTGCAGTTGTCCGTGAAGCACGCGAGCAAGAACAGCTCGTACGAACCGGGAGCGAGCGCGCTCACGTCGACGGAGCCCGAGAAGTCGCCCCCCGGGATGCCGATGAAGGTCGGCCCGGTCTCGATCCCGAACGCAACGTCCTCTGGATCGGTCCCGGCAGGCTCGATCCCGAACGAGATCGTGCCGCTCGGGATCGTGTACGACCCGACGACGTCGACGTTGTCCGATGTCAGGTTGTTCGAGGCCCCCACCTGGATCGAGGCCGTCATGTCACCATCACCGCTCTCCGGGGAGATCACCGCGCCCCGCCGGAAGGCCGACACGCCCGCGTTCAGCGGAACCGTCATGCGGATCTCGTTGTTCTCGACGTCGAAGACACCGTCGAGCCACATCAGATGTGCGCAGTTCGACAGGACGCCGATCACCTCGCAGTTGCCGCGGAGGCGAAACGCCCCCGTTAGACGCTCGAGCGCGCCCACCGGATCGTCGGCGAGCATCGTGCTGGCGATGTCCGAGGATTTAGCTTGGAGCCGGAACGTCGTGCCGTCCACCTTGAAGTCCCACAGGAACCGGATGATCTCATTCGGCGGCGGCACCTGCAGGTCCGTCACCCTGATCACGAACTCGACCGCGTGAGCTCTTGCATCCGGTGTGTGGATAGCCAGTTCGGTCACATCGATCCCCAGCGGACCGGCGAGCGGCCCAAGATCGGGATCGTCGGCGAAGTCGTCCGTCCCGTCCGTGGCCACGATCGTCTCGGAGTCGCCGCCGAACGTAACCTGACCATCGACGTCAAGCGTTCCATCGCTCACCGAGACGTTGAGCGCGTCGATCGTCGTCGGCGCCGCCGGGTCGGCGGCCGCGGACGACAGTGCCAGCGCCAGCGCGGTCGCGACCAGCCCGGCGATCCTCATACGTCGCATAGCATCCCCTCCACGTTGTGGCGTGGGGAGGCGCTTCGCCGCCCGGCGCTTGGTTCCTGCCCGCCCGGGCGCAAAGAGCGGGAAATCGGTGGGCGGAAGAGCCGCTAGCGCACGTAGATCTCGCCGTCGCGCTCCTCGACCGTGCCGCGGCCCAGAGGGAGCACCTTGGTGAGCGCCTTGAATGCTGAGCCGAGGCCAGGGATCTTCTCGAAGATCCCCCCGGGGCCCTTGACCATCCGCCCGGTGCTCACGTCGTAGCGCGAGCCGTGCCACGGACACACCAGGCATCCTTTCGAATCGATCGTCCCACCTGCGAGGTCGGCGTAGAGGTGCCGGCATCGCCGCGTGACGGCGAAGGTTTCGCCGGCGGCGTTCCCGACCGCCCAGCGGCCTGCGCCCTTGACCGTGCCCGGCGTCAACTCGGCCGCCGGCCCAACGTGCGTCTCGCCCATCGCCTTACCCCCTTGTCGAGTCGACCCTACCCCGCGCGCGCCCCCCGAGCGAACGGCGCAACGGCGCCGATAGGTCGCCTCGCCGACCGACCTTGACCGCGTCGAGTCCCAGCCACGCTGCCATCGTCCGTAGCTCTTCGGCCAGCGCCCCGGCGGTCGCGCGCGCATCGGTGCCCGGTTCGGCGAACGCGCCTTGCACCAGCAGCGCGCCGGCCTTGCGGTCGGCCTTCAGGTCGACGCGCGCGACGAGCTGCTCGCCCAGCAGGAACGGCAGCACGTAGTAGCCGTATACGCGCTTGGGCGCGGGGGTGTAGATCTCGATGCGGTAGCGGAACCCGAAGAGACGCTCGGCGCGCGACCGCTCCCACACCACCGGGTCGAACGGCGCGAGCAGCGCGCGCGCGCCGATCGCCCGCGGCGCACGCGCATCGCGCGCCAGGAATGCTTGCTGCCGCCACCCTTCGACGCGCACCGACGTGAGCGTCCCCTCATCCACGAGATGCGCGAGCAGCTTCGCCACGTGCTTGAGCCGGAAGTAGTCGGCGAGGTCGCGCGCGGTGCCGACGCCGAGCGATCGCGCGGCGATGCGCAGCAGCTCGGTCTTGGACTCCTCTTCGCTCGGCGTCGGCGCGTTCAGCACGCGCGCGGGGAGAACGCGCTCGGGCAGGTCGTAGAGGCGCTCGAAGTTGCGGCGGCCGGCGACGGCGACGCGTCCGGTCCAGAACAGGTACTCGAGCCCGAGCTTGACCTCTCCCCATCCCCACCACGGGCCGGTGCGCCGGTGCCCGTCGACGTCGGAGGCGCCGAGCGGCCCGCGTGCATCGACCTCCCGCATGATCGCGTCGAGCACCTCGGCATGCTCGTCCGCGAACCGTTCGAGACGGCGCCAGTTCGACCGTTCCATCCGGAACCGCAGCAGCGGATGCAGCTCGACCGGGATCAGCGACGCCTCGTGGGCCCAGTACTCGAACAGCTCGCGGCGCTTGTACGCCAGATCGTCGAGCAGCGCCGTCGGGTACGGCCCGATCCGCGAGAAGACCGGCAGGTAGTGCGCGCGCGCGAGCACGTTGACCGAATCGATCTGCAGCACCGCCGTGCGCGCGATCACCTTGCGGAGGTGCCGAGCGTCCACGCGTCCGCGCGGTCGCGGGTCGGCGAAGCCTTGCGCGGCGAGCGCGATACGGCGCGCCTCCGAGGCGCTGATGGTCTGCATCCGCCGGATCGTACCGGCAGACGCAGGCCGCTACGCGAGCTGCTGCTCGAGCTGCTGCTCGAGCTGGGAGAGCATGGTCGTCCAGCCACCGAGGTGCCGGTCACGGATCTCCCGGCTGCTGTAACCGGTCTCGGTGACGCGCACCTCGGTCCCCTCTTCGGCGTCGAGCAGCTCGACGGTCAGCGTCGTCTGCTCGCCGGCGATGCCGAGATCCACGACCAAGCGCTGCTCGGGCACGATCTCGACGTAGGTGCCGCGCTCTACGTAGGCGTCGCGGCCGGGCGGCTGCAAGTGGATCTCGTAGGTGCCGCCGACGCGCAGATCGACCTCGCACACGGGGATCGTCCAGCCCGCGACCGGCGCGTACCAGCGCTTGAGCTGCTCGGGTTCGGTGAAGGCGGCCCACACACGCGCGCGGGGCGCGCGGTACACGCGGGTCAGCTCGATCGTGGTTTCCTCGGTCGCCGTGTTCGGGTTCATCGGTCCCCCTCCTGTAGGTGTGCGCCGAGCGCGTCGAGCCGGTGCTCCCACACCCGCCGGCGCTCGCCGATCCAGCCTTCCGCTTGCTTGAGTGCGCGCGGCACCAGACGGCACCGATGCACGCGGCCCTGCTTGCTCCTCGCCATCAGGCCGGCCTCCTCGAGCACCTTCAAGTGCTTGGAGATCGCCGGCAGGCTGACCGGGAACGGCGCCGCCAGCTCCGACACGGTCGCCTCGCCTCTGGCCAGCCGCGCCACGATCGCGCGTCGCGTCGGATCCGAAAGGGCAGCGAACGCCCGATCCATGGTCGTGCGCCCGGCCGCCGGGCCCGACCTCGAATAGTTAACCATCTGTTTAACTATATTCGTCTCGAGCAGCGCGCGTCAACCCCATCCACCTCGACGATCGCTCGCCCCGAGTGGTTCAGGCGGGGACGATGCGGTAGACGGGGCCGCTCAACGAGAGCAGGTACACCTCGCCCGTCGGCCCCTCGCCGAACGACGCAACGTTCGACGCGCGCATGCCGGTGTCGCGCTCGGTGATGCCGCTGCTCGTTCGGCGCAGCCGCATCACACGACCGGCGCAGAAGTCGGCGAACAGGTACCAGCCGCGAAGGCCCGGCATCCGGTCGCCCCGATAGACGTACCCGCCGGTGACCGCGCAGTTCGAGCCCGAGCGCGCGTACTCGTGGATGGGCAGCACGTGCCTGGCCGGCGGGCTCCCCTCGAAACGGTGAGTGCCCTCGAGGCGGTCCCAGCCGTAGTTCTCACCCCCGCTGGAGGAGCCGGCTCGGTAGTTGACCTCCTCCCACGAGTTCTGCCCCACGTCGCCGATCCACATCGCGCCGTTCGCGCGGTCGAAGCTGAACCGCCAAGGGTTGCGCAGCCCGTAGGACCAGATCTCGTCGCGCCCCGACCGGCCGACGAACGGGTTGTCGGGCGGGATCCGGTACGCGTTGCCCCCCGAGGGACGCGGATCGATGCGCAGGATCTTCCCGAGCAGCGTGTCCAGCGACTGGGCGTTGCCCTGAGGGTCACCGGCGGAGCCTCCGTCACCGGTCGAGATGTAGAGCATCCCATCCCGACCGACGGCCAGCGCGCCACCATTGTGGTTCGAGTACGGCTGGTTGATCCGGAGCAGCTCACGCGGGAAGGAAGCGGAACCACCGCTGTAGTCGTACTCGACCACGCGCGTGTCACCCGAGGTGTTGGTGTAGTTGACGAACAGCTTCGACCCATCCGAGGAGAACACGATCCCGAGCAGCCCTTGCTCACCCCCGGTGGACACCCGTCCTCGGATGTCCAGCACCGTCCTGGTCGCCCCGTTCCGGTACCTGATCACCCGCCCAGCCTTCTCGGCGATGAACAAGGAATCCTCGCCGCGGCGGGTGGCCATCGCGAGCGGCTGGGACAACGTCACGACGCGTCGGAGCCTCAACGCGGGGACGCCCGCCGGAGCCGTGGCGGTCGGTGACGACCGCGGCGAAGCCGACGGCGTCGGCGAGGGGGAACGCGTGGGTGTCGCCGAAGGGGACGACACCGACGGCGAGGGCGTCGTCGGTGTCGGGGTCTCCACCGCGCGCGGCTCGGACGAGCACGCGACCGCCATCATGGCCAGGGCGGCGCAGGCGGCGACCCAGCGGTCATGGACCGTCCTCGCGCGCACCATGAAGTTGAGCCTACCGACCCCGCCGTTGGGACGCCGGACGAAGTAACCTGGGCCGGTCAACCCACCCAGACGGAGCCCGAACGTGGATCAAGACGACGTCCAAGACGTCGGACTCGAGTTGCCATGGCTGCACCAGGACCGGCCGGTGCCGCGCGTGATCCTGCAGCCGATCGCGCAGTTCCTGCACCGCGAGATCGCCGGCGGCGTGCTGCTGGTGTCGGCCGCGGTCCTCGCGCTCGCCTGGGCGAACTCGCCCTGGCGCGGCTCATACGAAAGCCTGTGGGAGACCGAGATCGCCATCAACGTCGGCTCCTGGCATATCGCCGAGCACCTGCGGGGCTGGGTCAACGACCTGCTGATGGCACTGTTCTTCTACGTGGTGGGGCTCGAGATCAAGCGCGAGCTGCTCGTGGGCGAGATGCGCGATCCGCGGGCGGCCGCCCTGCCGGCGGTCGCGGCGCTCGGCGGGATGGTCGTTCCGGCGCTGATCTTCTTCGCGCTGAACCCATCGGGTGATGCAGCGAGCGGCTGGGGGATCCCGATGGCGACCGACATCGCCTTCGCCGTCGGCGTGCTGAGCCTGTTCACCAAGCGCATCCCGAGCAGCTTGATCCTGTTCATCCTCGCGCTCGCGATCGCCGACGACCTCGGCGCGATCCTGGTGATCGCGATCTTCTATACCGGCAACCTCAACTTCGCCGCGCTGGGAATCTCGATCGGCTTGCTGGGGCTGGTCACCGTGATGCTGCGCCTCGGGATCCGCGCAGGGTACGTGTACGTGCTGCTCGCAGCCGGCGCGTGGCTGGCGATGTTCGAGTCCGGCGTTCATGCCACGATCGCCGGCGTCGCTCTCGGTTTCCTGACCCCCGCGGTCGCGTTCCAACGACATGGGGCTGTGGGCGCTCAGGCTCGCCGCGTGGCCGAGCAAGCTGCGGCGGACGAGGGGCCCGAGCATCGGCAGCGCGTCGGAGAATGGCTCCAGCTCGCGAAGCTCTCGCGGCAGGCCGTCTCGCCGCTGTCGCACAACGAGGACATGCTGCACCCCTGGACGAGCTACCTGATCCTGCCGCTGTTCGCGCTCGCCAACGCGGGCGTCAACCTGGCCGATGCCACGTCCTCTGGGATCGGTCGCGTCACCCTCGGGGTCGCCTTCGGCTTGGTGCTCGGCAAGACCATCGGCATCTTCTCGGCGTCGTGGCTGGCCGTGCGATCCGGCATCGGCAAACTGCCGAGCGGCGTCACCTGGCCGCTGCTGTTCGGGGCCTCGATCGTCGGCGGCATCGGGTTCACGGTGGCGCTGTTCGTCACCAACCTCGCCTTCGCCAGCGAAGAACTGCTGTCGCAGGCGAAGATCGGTGTGCTCGGCGGTTCGGTGGTCGCCGCCATCGCGGGATTGGCCGTGCTCGCGACGGTGACGCGCGCGCGCCCACCGGCGCCGGGTGGCGCCGCTGCCGCCGACTCGCCCGTCCGGCGCGGCGGCTGAACCGCCTCGGGGCGTTAAGCTTCGGACATGGACGACGCCGAGGCGCGCGCCCTGGCAGCCGCCGCGCGCGTCGGCCACCTCGCCACCGTGAGGCCCGACGGCGCGCCGCACGTCGTCCCCTGCGTTTTCGTGCTCTACGACGAGCAGATCTACACACCCATCGACCGGAAGCCGAAACGCTCGCGCTCGCTGCAGCGGCTGCGCAACATCGAGCACGAGCCGC
Organism: Actinomycetota bacterium; assembly: GCA_036397635.1. Taxonomy (GTDB): domain Bacteria; phylum Actinomycetota; class AC-67; order AC-67; family AC-67; genus DASWIP01. The sequence continues at coordinate 6,501 of DASWIP010000092.1, forward strand.
GCGTCGCGCTGCTCGCGGACGAGTACGACGAGGAATGGGAGCGTCTGTGGTGGGTTCGCCTCGACGGGCGCGCGCGCGTCCTGGACGATGGGCCGGAGCACGAGCGTGGGCTCGCGCTGCTCGCGGACAAGTACGTCCAGTACCGAGAGGATCCGCCGGACGATCGGGTGATCGCGATCGACGTCGAGCGTGTCACGGGCTGGCGATACCGATGAACGTGTTCGGGAGCCGTCGGTTCCATATGCTCGGGCGATGACCGAGAAGCGGGACGCCAAGGGCCTCACCCTCCCGTGGATGGATCGCGACCGGCGCATCCGGCGCGCGGTCCTGCAGCCGATCGCGGGGTTCCTGCAGACCGAGACCGCGGGCGGCATCGTGCTGCTGGTCGGCGCGGTGGCCGCGCTCGGGTGGGCGAACTCGCCCTGGAACGCCTCGTACGAGAGTTTCTGGCACACCGAGCTGACCATCACGTTGGGACCGTGGGAGATCGCGGAGGATCTGCGTCACTGGGTCAACGACCTGCTGATGGCGCTGTTCTTCTACGTCGTGGGACTCGAGATCAAGCGCGAGCTGCTCATCGGCGAGCTGCGCGATCCCCGTAACGCTGCGCTGCCTGCGGTCGCGGCGATCGGCGGGATGGTCGTTCCGGCGCTGATCTACTTCGCGTTCAACCCGAGCGGCGATCAGGCCAACGGCTGGGGCATCCCCATGGCCACCGACATCGCATTCGCGGTCGGCGTCCTCAGCCTGTTCGGCAAGCGCATCCCCGGGTCGCTGACCCTGTTCGTGCTGGCGCTGGCGATCGTGGACGACATCGGCGCGATCGCGGTCATCGCGATCTTCTACACGGGTTCGTTGAACCTGGCAGCCGGAGGAGCGGCGATCGGGCTCCTGGTGCTGATGGTTGCCATGCTGCGACTCGGGATCCGCGCCGGCTATCTGTACGTCGTGCTGGCCCTGGGGGTCTGGCTCGCCACGTTCGAGTCCGGCGTGCACGCCACGATCGCCGGCGTCGCCCTCGGGTTCATCACGCCCTCCACGCCGTTCCACCGGCCCGAGCCGGCCACGAAGGAGGCCAAGCGACTCGCCGCGCTGACCGAGGGTGACGACCCCGTGGCTCGACGCCGGATCGGAGAATGGCTCGGCCTCGCCCGGTTGTCGCGCCGCGCGATCTCGCCGCTGACCCACAACGAGGAGGTCCTGCACCCGTGGACCTCGTATCTGATCCTGCCGCTGTTCGCCTTCGCCAACGCGGGCGTGAATATCGGCGAGGCAACCTCGTCGGGGATCGGCTCGGTCGCGATCGGCATCGCGCTGGGTTTGGTGGCCGGGAAGATACTGGGGATCACCGCAGCGTCGTGGCTGGCGACGCGGACCGGCATCGGCCGGCTACCGAGAGGGATCGGGTGGGGTCATGTCGTCGGTGCGTCGGCCGTTGCCGGCATCGGATTCACCGTGTCGCTGTTCATCGCGGGGCTCGCGTTCGTGTCGGCAGACCTCCAGTCGCAGGCGAAGCTCGGCGTGCTCGGCGGCTCGATCATCGCCGCGGCGATCGGCCTCGGGATCCTGAGGGCCGTCTCCCGTCGTTCCGGCTAGCGGCGGTTCATCAGCCGGCGCGCGGCCTCCTGGATGCTGCCGCCGAAGCTCGGATAGATCGAGAAGGACTGCGCGAGCTGCGATACCGGCAGGCGCGCGTGCACCGCGACCGACACCGGCAGGATCAGGTCCGAGGCGTGCGGTGCCACGATCGTCCCACCGAGCACCGTGCCGGTGTGCGAGCCCACGATCAGCTTGACGAAGCCGTCCTCGAGGCCGACCATCTTCGCGCGCGCGTTGGTAGCGAACGGCTGCTTGAACACGTCGATCGCAAGGCCGCGCTCGCGCGCAGCAGGCTCGCTCAGACCGGCGGTGGCGATCTCGGGATCGGTGAACACGGTCGCGGCGACCTCGTCCTCCCGGAAGGGCGTGACGGCCTGGCCGAGCGCGTGCCACATGGCGATGCGCCCCTGCATCGCCGCCACGCTGGCCAGCATCATCGACCCCGTCACATCGCCTGCGGCATAGATGTGGGGCACGTTGGTCCGGCTGACCCCGTCGATCGCAATCGCGGCGCCGCTCGTGCGCACGCCGGCCGCTTCGAGCCCGAGGTCGTCGGAGTTCGGCACCTGCCCGACGGTGATCAGCGCGTGGGAGCCGCTCAGCGTCCGGCCATCGGTCAACTCGACCGCGACACCGTCGCCGTCCCAGCGCGCCGAGGCCGCGCGCGCCCGCTTGACGATCTCGACGCCGCGGCGGGTAAAGACCTCCTCGAGCACAACCGCCGCATCGGTGTCCTCCGCCGGCAGGACGTGATCGCGCGACGAGATCAGCGTGACGTGCGCGCCGAGCCGGTTGAACGCGTGGGTGAACTCAGCGCCGCTGGCCCCGGACCCCACCACGATCAGATGCTCGGGCACTTCGGTGAGGTTGTACACCTGGCGCCCGTTGAGGATGCGCTCGCCGTCGGGCGCTGCGCCCGCCATCACCCGGGGCGAGGATCCGGTCGCGAGCAGGATCGCGTCGGCGGAGATGCGCTCGTCGATGCCCGCGTCGTCGGCAACATGCACGGTGTGGGCATCGGCGAGGCGCCCGTGCGCGCGCACCACCCGGACGCCGGCCTGCTCGACCTTCTTCTCGACGTCGCGGCTCTGCGCGGTCGCGAGCCAGAGCACGCGCTCGAACACACGGTGCAGATCCACCTCGATCTGCGGGCGCGCGCGCGCGAGCCCCAGCGCCGGCGCCGCTTCCATCCAGGTGACCACCTCGGCGGTCGAGCACAGCGTCTTGGACGGCACGCAGTCCCACAGCACGCATGCGCCCCCGAGCCCTGCCCGGTCGACCACGGTGACATCGGCGCCGAGCTCGGCTGCGACCAGCGCGGCCTCGTAGCCGCCAGGTCCGCCTCCTACGATCAGTATCCGCATCACGAGCGCGGCTGGTATCGGCCGAAGACATCGCGGAGGACGCCGCACACCTCACCGACGGTGCACTGCGCGTGCAGAGCCTGCCGCATCGGGACGAGCAGGTTGTCGGTGCCTACCGCCGCGTCGAGCAGGTCCTGCAGCGCGCCCTCGGCAGCGGCGGTGTCGCGCGCGTCGCGCACCGCGCGCACGCGCGCGACCTGGCCGTCCTGGATCGCCCGATCCACCCGGAGGATCTCCGGGTGGATCTCCTCGGTCTCGGCGTACCGGTTGACGCCGACGACGATCTGCTCCTCGGCTTCGACACGACGCATCTCCTCGTACGCCGCGTTCTCGATCTCGACCTGCATGTAGTCGATGGCCTGAACGGACCCGCCGAGTCCCTCGACCTTGTCGATGTACTCGCGAACGCGCCGCTCGATCTCAGCGGTCAAGGACTCGATGTACCACGATCCGCCGAGTGGATCGGCCGTGTCGGTGACGCCAGTCTCATTCGCGATGATCTGCTGGGTCCGCAGCGCGATCTTGGCTGCACGCTCGGTCGGCAACGCCAGAGCCTCATCGAACGAGTTGGCGTGCAGCGATTGTGTGCCTCCGAGCACCGCGGCCAGCGACTGGATCGCGACCCGCACGATGTTGTTCTCCGGCTGCTGCGCAGTGAGCTGCACACCCGCGGTTTGGGTGTGGAAGCGCAGCATCTGCGAGCGCGGGTCCGTTGCCCCGAACCGGTCGCGCATGATCTGCGCCCAGATCGCGCGCGCTGCTCGGAACTTGGCGATCTCTTCCAGCAGGGTCGTGCGCGCGACGAAGAAGAACGAAAGGCGCGGCGCGAACCGATCCACGTCCAACCCGGCGTCAACCGCGGCCTGCACGTACGCGATCGCGTTGGCGAGCGTGAACGCGACCTCCTGCACAGCCGTCGCGCCTTTCTCGCCCATGTGGTAACCGGATATCGAGATCGTGTTGAACCTCGGAAGATGCTCGGCGCAGTAGGCGAAGGTATCGGTGATCAGCCGCATCGACGGCTCGGGTGGGTAGATGTAGGTCCCGCGCGCGATGTACTCCTTCAGGATGTCGTTCTGGATCGTGCCGGTGAGGGCGGCCGGATCGACGCCCTGCTCCTCCCCCACCAGCTGGTAGAGCAGCAGAAGCACGCTCGCCGGGGCGTTGATCGTCATCGACGTCGAGACCTTGTCCAGCGGGATCCCGTCGAACAGCGCGCGCATGTCCCCGAGCGAATCGATGGCGACCCCGACCTTGCCCACCTCGCCGTCGGCGACGGGGTCGTCGGAGTCGTAGCCCATCTGCGTTGGCAGGTCGAAGGCGACACTGAGGCCGGTCTGACCATGCTCGAGCAGGTATCGGTAGCGCGCATTGGATTCCGCCGCCGTGGCGTAACCGGCGTACTGGCGCATCGTCCAGGCCCGGCCGCGGTACATGTCCGGGTAGATGCCGCGCGCAAAGGGATACTCGCCCGGCTCACCCAGCGCGGCGAGGTCGAACCCGGACAGCGAGCTGGGCTGGTACAGGGGATCCACGGGGATCCCCGACGGCGTCCGGCGTTGATCGGGAGCGGTCATCTCGATGGCATTCTACGGGTCCTGCGACGACGTCATCGCTGCGCGCCCATCGCCGAAGACACGACAGCGTCGGCCGGATGGGGCATCGCGCGTCGGTGATATAGTTCCCCCCGGAGCGGCCCGCGGATAACGTTCGGCCGCGTCTTTCGTGATGAGGGGGGGAAGTGGCCCGTCTGTCGGAGCGAGTGGGCACCGCCTATCGGGGCGGTCAGGGCCAGTGGTCGTGGGCTCTCCACCGTATCACCGGCATCATGGTGATCCTGTTCCTCTACGCCCATATCCTGGACACCTCGCTCGTGGCGTTCGGGCCCGAGTTCTACAACCGGGTCGTCGGGGTCTACCACCATCCGATCATCCGACTGATGGAGATCGGCCTCGCCGCTGCCGTGCTCTTCCACGCGCTCAACGGCATCCGCATCATCATCATCGACTTCTGGCCGCGGGCCACGCAGTGGCACCGGCAGATGTTCGGCGTCGTGGTCGGCCTCTACGTGATGCTGATCGTGCCGGCCGTGTACTTCATGGGACGCGGCCTGGTCGAAGAGATGCAACAACGGGGGTGGTTCTAGTGGCCGTGGCGACCAGGCCGCCGACCCGCCCCGGCGCGCGCGAGCGCGCTTCGTCCTCGTGGGAGCTGTGGACGTGGTTCTTCATGCGGATCTCGGGCATCGTCCTGCTGTTCCTGGTGCTCGGGCACTTCACGATCGTGCACCTGCTCGGCGAGGGCATCGACCGCGTCAACTTCGCCTTCGTCGCCGGACGCTGGGCATCGCCGTTCTGGCAGACCTGGGACTGGACCATGTTGTTCCTCGGACTGCTGCACGGCACGAACGGGCTGAAGACGATCGTCGAGGAGTACGTGCAGCGTCCCTCGGTACGCGTCGCGTTGAAGAGCATGCTGTACGTCTCGACGCTGGTGTTCCTGCTGCTCGGGACGCTTGTCATCCTGACCTTCGACCCAGATCAAGCGTGAGCCCATGACCCAATACCACTCCCACGATGCGGTCATCATCGGCGCCGGCGGCGCAGGGTTGCGCGGTGCGTTGGAGGCATCCAAGCGCGTCAAGACCGCGGTCATCACCAAGCTCTACCCGACGCGCTCGCACACCGGTGCCGCCCAGGGTGGGATGTGCGCCGCGCTGGCGAACGTGGAAGAGGACAACTGGGAGTGGCACGCCTACGACACGGTGAAGGGGTCTGACTTCCTGGCGGATCAGGACGCGGTCGAGGTGATGTGCAAGGATGCCATCGACGCGGTCCTGGACCTCGAGCACATGGGCATGCCGTTCAACCGGACGCCCGAGGGCAAGATCGACCAGCGGCGATTCGGCGGCCACACCCACCACCACGGACAAGGCCCGGTGAAGCGAGCCTGCTACGCGGCCGACCGGACCGGACACATGATCCTGCAGACGCTGTTCCAGCAATGCGTCAAGCAGGGGGTGGAGTTCTACGACGAGTTCTACGTCCTGGACCTGCTGATGGTCGGCGAGCACGTCGCCGGCGTCGTCGCGTACGAGCTTTCAACCGGGGAGCTGCACGTGTTCCGCGCGAAGACCGTGATGTTCGCCACCGGCGGCTACGGCAAGGTCTTCAAGGTGACCTCCAACGCTCACGCGCTGACCGGTGACGGCCCGGGCGTGATCCTGCGGCGCGGCCTGCCGCTGGAGGACATGGAGTTCTATCAGTTCCATCCCACCGGCATCTACGGCATCGGGATCCTGCTATCCGAAGCAGCGCGCGGCGAAGGTGGGATCCTGCGCAACGCGACCGGCGAGCGGTTCATGGAACGGTACGCACCGACCATCAAGGACCTCGCGCCACGCGACATGGTCAGCCGTGCCATCTACTTCGAGATCAAGGAGGGCCGCGGGATCGGCCCCAAGAAGGACTACGTTTACTTGCACGTCGACCATCTCGATCCGAAGGTTGTCGAGGAGAAATTGCCGGACATCACCGACTTCGCGCGCATCTACCTGGACGTGGAACCGCTCAAGGAAGGTGTGCCGATCCAGCCGACCGCGCACTACGCGATGGGCGGGATCCCCACCACGATCACCGGGCAGGTGATCTCGGACGCTGCCGGCACCGTCGTTCCCGGCCTCTACGCCGCAGGAGAATGCGCGTGCGTCAGCGTGCACGGCGCGAACCGACTGGGGACCAACTCGCTGCTCGACATCGTGGTGTTCGGGCGGCGCGGCGGAATCGCGATGGCCGAGGAGGCTGCGCGGCTGGACGATCCGGAGCTGCCCGACGAACCCGAGAAGGATGTTGCCGAGATGCTGCAGGCGCTTCTCGACCGGGCGCGCGCCGAGACCGTAGCCGGGATCAGGGCCGAGCTGCAGCAGTCGATGGACGACAACTGCGGCGTGTACCGGACCGAGGACACGCTTCGAGCCCAAACGAACATGATCGCCGAGCTGCAGGAGCGCTACCAGCACGTCGGAGTCCAGGACAAGTCGCGCCTCTACAACACCGACCTTCTTGAAGGCGTCGAGCTCGGGTTCCTGCTCGATGTCGCACAGGTCATGGTCGCCGGCGCGCGCGCGCGCACCGAGAGCCGCGGCGGCCACTACCGCGGCGACCACACCGAACGCGACGACGTGAACTGGCTGAAACACTCGCTGGCGTGGAAGATCAACGGCGACATCAAGCTCGACTACAAGCCCGTCGCGATCACGAGGTACCAACCGACCGAGCGCAAGTACTGAGGAGGTCACGATGAACTGGATCGAGCGGATCGACGAGGCCGTGGAGGCCAAGCACCTGCTGAAGCACCGCTTCTATACCGCGTGGACCGAGGGGCGTCTTTCGATGGAGGCGCTGCGCGGATACGCGGCCCAGTACTACAACCACGTCGCGGCGTTCCCGCGCTACCTCTCCGCGATCCACGCCCAGACGGCCGATCTGGCCGCGCGCCAGTACCTGCTCGAGAACCTCAACGATGAAGAGGCGGGGCCCGACAACCACCCCGAGCTGTGGCTGCGATTCGCCGAGGCGCTCGGGGCCACCCGCGGCGACGTCCAGCGCGCGGAGCCGCTGGCCCAGACGGCGGCGTGCGACGAGGCCTACCGCGAGATCGCCGGCGCGCGCGGTGCGGTCCCGGGACTGGCGGCGCTGTACGCGTACGAGTCGATGGTGCCCTCGGTGGCGCGCAGCAAGATCGATGGGCTCGCCCAGCACTACGGGATCACCGATACCGAAGCGATCCGGTTCTTCACCGTCCACCTGGAGGTGGACGAGTGGCACGCGCAGGTGGCCCGTGAGCTGCTCGAGCAGGCGCCTGAGGGCGAGCGCGAGGCGGCCCTGCAGGCTGCGGAGGACGCGCTGGACGCGATCAACCGGCTGCTCGACGGGATCGTGGAGACGTATTGCCCCGAGGTGGCGGCCGCGTGAAGAAGAAGGCCGCCGAGAGCGAGGCGCGGATCCGCGTCCTTCGCTACAACCCCGAGACCGACCAGAAGCCGCACTGGGAGACGTACTACGTCACCTTCGAGCGGCTCGACCGTGTGCTGGACGCGCTGCACCAGATCAAGTGGCAGCAGGATGGGTCGTTGACCTTCCGCCGCTCGTGCGCGCACGGGATCTGCGGATCGGACGCGATGCTGATCAACGGGGTCAACCGGCTGGCATGCAAAGTGCTGATCAAAGACCTCAAGCAGCCGATCACCATCGCCCCACTGCGCGGATTGAAGGTCGAGAAGGACCTGATCGTGGACATGGACCCGTTCTTCGCGGCCTATCGCAAGATGATGCCGTTCCTGGTCAACGATGAGCCCGAACCCACGCGGGAGCGCCTGCAGTCACCCGAGGAGCGCGAGCGCTTCGACGACACCACCAAGTGCATCCTATGCGCCGCGTGCACGACGTCGTGCCCGGTGTATTGGAACGACGACGAGTACTTCGGGCCGGCGGCCATCGTCAACGCGCACCGGTTCATCTTCGACTCGCGGGACCGCGGCGGACCGCAGCGCCTGGAGATCCTGGGCGACAAGGAAGGCGCCTTCCGATGCCGCACCACTTTCAACTGCACCGACGCGTGCCCGCGCGGCATCAAGGTCACCAAGGCGATCCAAGAGGTCAAGCAGGCGTCGCTGTTCGAGCGCGTCTGAGCGAGGCGAGACCGAAGAGGAGGCGGGTGACCCCGCCTCCTCTTCGCGTTCCGTTGCTCTACAGGTCGATCCCGAGGCGCCGCGTCAACTCAGCCGTCGGTTGAGGTGCCGCCGGCGCCACCAGTGCGACCGGGGCGACCGGGGCGACCGGCTGCGGGATCGCTCCGTCCGGCATCGTGTCCGTCGGCGGCGCGAGCCCGTCGCCATCGTCGGTATCACCGCCGTCGCCCGGTCCCGGCGGTTCGGGTGCCGGGAAAGCCTCGGCGGTCGCGCTGGAGATCACGATCTCGGCTCCGACCGGCAGCCCCAGCGGATTGTCTTGGCCAAGCACCCAGATATGTACGGCGTTGACCGTGATCCCGTGCTCGGTCGGAAGCTGCTCGTTCAGCATCACAAGCACCGGACCGCCGGGGATCAGCAGAACCGTGTTCGGCGGAGCCCGGCATACGTTCGGAACCCCGCACAGGTGGTTGTCGCCGATCGCCAGGTCGGCGATGGTCGCAGTCCCGGATGCCCCATCGAGGTCGGCGGTCGCTTCGGCGCGCGCAAGCGTTGCCGTCACCGCACCGTCGAGCAGATCCAGATCTTCCAGGGTCGCGGTAGATGTCGCCGACGCCGTGTCGGCGGTGACCGAACCTTGGGTGCTCGTCCCGCCGGTGGCCGACGTCCCGACGGGCAGATCGAGTCCCGTCACGACTGCCGACTCGTTGCCGCCCGTGATAGGCAGCGTGACCTGACCGATGCGCGCGCTGCCGACATCGGGGGTCACGTTGTGGAGCGACAGGACGTAGGCTTCCCCGCCCACACCAGGTTGCGTGGCGCAGCCGATGCCCGAGGGCGCCGACGCGTCGCTCTGGGTGTGCGCGACCGTGATCTCGGTGAGATCACCGTCGAGCAGCCGCACGCGCAGCCCGTTGACGGCGAGCCCACTGGCGAACTCGCTGTTGTCGTTGGGCTGGATCTCGCCCGCGGCTGCGCCGGTCGGCTGACGCTCGAGCACGTAGACCTCGGCGATCGGCGTCCCATCGGGCGCGGTCACGGCGATGGTCTTCGGGCCGGTCAGGTCGCCGTAGGTGGTGTCGTTGATGACCAGATCCTGGACCCTGGATCCCTCGGCCGACGAACCCGCCGACGCGACCGTCGCACGGCTGGCCGAGCGCGCGACGATCGTTGAGGCCTGGACGTGCACGGCACCCAGGTCCAGATCGACCGCCGCGGTGGTAGCCACCGCGGACGCGGCGAAGACCCCATCCTCCGAGTCGTCCGACTCGTCGACGTGGAGCAGGCTCACCGATCCGACGCCGGGGATCGGGATCTCGAGCACCTGATCCGGGCTCGCCTCGTCGCTGTCGGGCGTGTCTTCAACCAGCAGCGATCCGAGCAGCTCCGCGCGGAGACCGAACGCGCGTGCCGACGCCTCGCCGCCGAACGCGACCGTGATCGTCCACGAGGCTTCCTGCGGATCGATCTCGTCGGCGTCGAGCGTCACCGTGTTGACGATCTCGTCGCCCGCCGTCGCCTCCGTGTCCACCGTGACCGTGATGGTCGCCTCGTAGGTCCCTTCCGGCAGGCTCGCGAAGGACCACACAACCTGTCCGTTGGGATCACCCTGCGCCGGGGTGACCGGTTCGACGCCTGCCAGCGTCGAGGCCGAGCCGAAGCGCACGCCCCCGGGCAGGTCGTCGGTGACCGTGGCGTTGGTCAGCGGCGCGCCCGCCACGGTCAGCTCGATGTCGTACTCGACGACACCACCCGGTGGCGACGTCTCGCTCGGGCACGCACCCTTGGTCAGCGTGATCGCGAGGTACGTCTTCACGGCGTCCGCATCGAAGCTCACATCGACCCCGCCGACGGTACCGTTCCAGGTCGCCGTCAACGTGACGGTTCCGGGTGTCGTGGCGTTGATCGTCGCGGTGCACACGCCGTCCGCGTCGCTGACGCAGGTCGCTTCGGTACCCGACGCAGGCTCATCGTTGATCGACGAGAACTCCGCATCGCTCTCACCGGGATCGAGCATCAGCTCCACCGTCTGGCCCGCGTACGCTTCGAAGCCGTCGCCCTGATCGCGCGTGAGCGTGATCGTGAAGGTGTGAGGCTCGCCGATGCGGTTGAACGCGCTGGGTGGATCGACGTCGATGGCGTAGTCCTCCCAGAACTTGTCCGCCGACGCTGAGAAGGACCGCGACGAGTTGCCGGCGGCGGCCAGATAGGTTGCCGTGACGGTGCTCTGGCCGGCGGTGTCCGATGTGATGACGACCGTGCAGGTTCCATCGGCACCTGTCCCGATGTCCTCGCAGTCGTTGGACACGATCTCGCCGACGCCGGAGAGCTCGATGCTCGGGTGCGCGCCTTCCACACCAGTCCAGGTCTGGCCGTCGGCGGTCTGCTCGATCGTCACCGTGAAGGTGTGCAGGACGGATCCGGTCTCACCATCGCCGGTTCGCACCGGGTTGACCTGGCCGTCGGGCGAGACGGCGATCCGGAAGTCGAGCCATTGCTTCGTCGCCGAGGCGCTGAACGTCGCCGACGTGTCGCCTTCCACGGCGAGGTAGGACGCCGTGAGCGTGCTCTCTCCCGCAGTCGCCGACGTTATCGTGACAGTACACGTCCCGTCCGCGGCGGTGGAGTCGCAGGTGTTCTCGGTGACCTCACCGACGCCGGACAGCTCGATGTCGATGCTCGCGCCCGACACGCCCGTCCAGGTCTCCCCGTCGGTCGTGCGCTCGAGCGTGACCGTGAAGACGTGCGGCGTGCCAGCGACGTTGGTGTCCGAACCGGGGGTGACCGAGATCCGGTAGTTCACCCAGGTCTTGCCGGCCTCACCGCTCGCGGTGACCGGGGAGGTGGCCGTGATCTTCTCGAAGGTCGCCCGCAACGTAGAGTCGCCGGCGTCGTCCGAGGTGAACGTCACCTCGCACTCACCGTCCCCATCGGTCGAGCAGCTGTCCGCGTCCGGACCGGCCGGCGTGATGCCGGTGATGGTTCCTTCGCCGAGCAGCTCGAACGACACGGTCTCACCGCTCGCCCCATCCCACGTCGCGCCGCCGTCCAGCGACCGCTCGAGCAGCGACGTGACAACGTGATCGGTTCCGGTGAGGTTGTTGGCCTGCTCAGGGGTCAAGGTCAGCCGGTACCTGATCTTGGTGTTCACATACGTGTGGCTGACCGTGATCTGATCGCGGAACCCGACCGTGACGGCCGAGACCGTCGGATCGACCACGTAGCCGTCGGGAGCGGCCGTCTCCTGTACCCAGTAGTCGCCGGGTTCGACCTGCTCGAAGGTGCAGCGGCCCGAGGCGCCCTCTTCGCCCGAGACGCAGGTCCCGACCGCCTGATCAAGCGCGGTGAACGAGCCGTCGCCGTCATCGGCGTACAGGGTGAACGTGGCGCCGTTCAGCGGCGAACCATCGTCGTCTACCTTCTCGACCGTGATGTCGCTGCACGTCGAGAAGTCGGCGGGCGCGGGCTGCGTGAAGTCTTCCAGCGCTGAGTTGAACGACGAGCCCGACGCGCGCGTCTTCACCCAGAAGGAACCGAAGCCCGGACATCCGAGGAAATCGGGTCCGAAGATGCCGGTGACGTTCAAGCCCACCTCACCGAAACGGCGGATCTGCACATCACCACCGCCGAACGGTTCGTGCACCGGCCGCGCGATAAGCGTGTTGTTGATGTCGCCGAAGGCGTCGTTGGCGGGGATGACTACCGAAACCCACTCACCGAACAGTGCTTCCTCGTTCTGCGGCGTAAGTGGGTTATCCGTCTGCCCCTGCCACCGCCGGAGTCCGATGGCGACCGGGTTGGACCCGCCCGCGTAGTCGTAGATCACCAAGAGATCGTCGGTTGAGCGCTCGGGGATCAGCGTCCCCGCGCCGTTGACGATCTTGCTGCGCTTCCTGTTGATCTCGAAGTTCACGTTCGCGGAACCGTTCCCTTGGATGGCCAGACGCTCGAATGCGAGCCAGAGATAGGAGTCGGTCTCGGTCACCTCAGAGGCGGCGTACCCGCGGATAAGATCCGATTTCCCGGAAGGCTTCCCCGTGCCGAAGACCCAGTTGTTCGGCTCGTTCTCCTTGCTGCCGCCCGTGAAGATGTCGTCGGTGGAGCTGTTCCCAGCATCGGTGCTCCCGATCACGGGCGTGATGGTTTCCCAGTCCCGAGTCGCAGCTTCGCCTCCGGCGACCAAACCGTCGAAGTCGAAGTCGCCATCGACCTCGAACCCGCCCACGATGCCCCCGGGTCCGCTGTGGTTCGCGGATGCGATGCCGGGCAACCCGGCGACGAGCAGTGCAACGACTACGGCAGCGAACCGCTTGACCCGCATGATGGCTCCCCCGATCTCGATCAGGCTTCACCAAAAGTTCCTGAAGGCCCTGTATTGGACATTTGGGACTAGAAGTCCTGCTTCGGGCAAAACAGGAAGTCCTGCTTCAGGGGAACCAGGTCGAGCCCGGTCGGGCAGGGCTGGTCAGAGGTCGTACAGGGCTGGTCAGCTCGTGCGCGTCCTCGACTCAGCGGAGGAGGCTCAAGGTCGGCTGCGGGCGCTCACGCCTCAGCGCGCGCGCGGCACGAAGCCGACCCGCTCCCTGACCCTGTCGAGCGTCTCGGCCGCGACCGCTTGCGCCTTCTGAGCTCCGCGCGCGAGCGTGGCCATCAAGCCGGCCTGATCTCTCACGATCTCGTCGTAGCGCTTCTGCACGGGGTCCAGGAACGCGACGATCGCCTCGGCGAGATCGGTCTTGAAGTCGCCGTACCCCCGGCCCTCGTACGCCCGCTCGAGCTCGCCGATCGAGCGGCCGTCGACGGCGCTGAAGATCTCGAGGAGGTTGGTGATCGCGGGCTTGTCCTCGCGCGCCAGGATCTCGCGCCCCGAGTCTGTCACCGCCGTCTTGATCTTCTTGCGCAAGGTCTCGGGCGCGTCGAGCAGCCCGATGGTTCCATTGGGCGACTCCTCGGATTTCGACATCTTCGCTGTCGGGTCCTGTAGATCCATGATCCGCGCACCGTGCTTGGGGATCGCCGCCTCGGGCACCACGAACGTGTCCCCGAAGCGCGAGTTGAAGCGCATCGCGATATCGCGGGTCAGCTCGAGGTGTTGCTTCTGATCGTCGCCCACGGGCACACGGTCGGCCTGGTAGATCAGGATGTCGGCCGCCATCAACACCGGATAGGTGAACAGACCGGCGGTCGAGGCACCCTCTCCACGCTTGGCGCTCTTGTCCTTGAACTGGGTCATGCGACGCAACTCGCCGAAGCCGGTGATGCACCCGAGGATCCAACCAACCTCGGCGTGCTCGGGGACGTGTGACTGGATGAACAGCGTCGCCTTGTCCGGATCCAGACCGACGGACAGGTAGAGCGCTGCGATGTCCAGACTGTTGCGCTGTAGCTCGCCGGGATCCTGCTGGACGGTGATCGCATGGAGGTCCACGACCGGGAAGAAGCAGTCGTGCACGTCCTGATCGGCAACGAAGTATCGCAGCGCGCCGATGTAGTTGCCGAGCGTCAGCTCGCCAGAGGG
>DASWIP010000093.1:0-28634 GCA_036397635.1 Actinomycetota bacterium
ACGTCGCATTCTTCGATGCCGGAAGCCGGCCTCCTGCCGCTTTGTCCGGATTCAGCCTTGAGGCCCGCCCGCCGGAGGCTACTCGTCCAGCAGGCCGAGCCCCCGCGCCCAGCTGGTCGCGTAGCCGTCGACCTCCACTCCATCTGCCTCGGGCGCGAGCACCAGCGGCGTGGCCGTCTCGACCATCACGGCCACCTCGTCGGCGAAGTCCTTGTCCTTGCTCGCAGCGATCGCAGCGGCCTGCGGTCCGTGATGCAGACCCATCGGATGGACGGTCATGTACGCGGGCCCGATGCCGGCGCGGCTGAAGAAATTGCCCGAGTGGTAGAAGATCACTTCGTCGCGATCGATGTTCGAATGGAAGAACGGCACGCGCAGCGCCGCCGGGTCGCCTGTCTCGGTCGGGCGGGGCGCGAACGTACAGATCTCGAAGCCGTCGTTCTCCCACGTGCAGTGCACGCTCGGCGGCAGGTGGTACCGCGGCGATACCACCGGGCGGAAGTCACGGACGTTGAGCCGGACCGGGCATAGGTCCCCCTGCCAGCCCACGACGTCGAGGGGATGGAACGGATAGGTCAGCAGCGTGTACACGCCGTCGCGTTTGACCCGCACCTCGAACTCGCCCTGCTCGTCGTGCGGCTGGGGCTCGGGGGTGTCGAGCACGCCGGGGTCGAACATCGCATGGCGCCCGAGCATCCCTCGATCCGGGATCCGGTATTCGCCCGATCCCTCGATCACGAACAGGAACAGCTCGGCCTCGGGGATCAGCCGATGCGTCGTTCCCTTGGGCACGATCAGGTAATCGCCCTTCTCGAACCGCAGCGGGCCGTAGTCGGTTTCGAGCACGCCGGCGCCCTCGTGGACGAAATAGCAGACGTCGCCGTCCGCGTCGCGCAGGAAGTACGTCATCGGCTCGCGGCGCCGGGACAGGAACAGCCGCACCTCATCGTTGCCGGCGACGAGTCCCCACTCCCCATCGGCGCTCGTAGCATCCGGGGTCTTGAACCCGTTGAGGTCGAACGCGCGCGGCTTCAGGGGTCCCTCGACGCGGACCCAGGCGGTTGGGGGATGGGTTCGGTACAGATGCGAGGCGCGTCCGGCGAAGGACTCGCGGCCGTGCTCCTCCTCGAAAGTTCCCTCCGGAAGACCCACGTGCGCCTGCTTGGTGACCTTGCCTCGCGAGATCGGGATCACGCGCGCCTCCTCTACAGCGTCCCGCGGAGCTCCTGCTCGCGCTCGATCGCCTCGAACAGAGCCTTGAAGTTCCCGAGTCCGAATCCCCGCGAGCCGTGGCGTTGGATGATCTCGAAGAACACCGTCGGCCGGTCGGTGACCGGCTTGGAGAAGATCTGCAACAAGTAGCCCTCGTCGTCGCGATCGGCGAGGATCGCCAGCTCGCGGAGGGCGTCCACGTCCACCTCATCGCGCATATCGGCGAACTTGCTCGCCACGTCCTTGTAGTAGGTGTCGGGCACGCGCAGGAACTCCACTCCCCGATCGCGCAGCTCGGACACCGTGCGCAGGATGTCGTCGGTCCGCAACGCTAGATGCTGCACGCCCGGGCCGCGGTAGAACTCGAGGTACTCGTCGATCTGGGACTTCTTCTTCGCCGGCGCCGGCTCGTTGATCGGGAACTTTACCCGGCCGACCCCGTCCCACATCACCTTCGACATCAGGGCCGTGAACTCAGTCGAGATCTGGTCGTCCTTGAAATGCACCATGTTCGTGAAACCCATGACCTCGGCGTAGTAGGAGGCCCATGTGTTCATCTTCCCGAGCTCTACGTTGCCCACGATGTGGTCGATCGACACGATGCCGACGGTGCGGTCGTTGGTCTGCTCGATAGACACGAACCGCGGCAGAAAGGGACCGACGTACTCCTCCCGCTGGATCAGGGAGTGGATCGTGTCGCCGTAGGTCCCGATCGCCGCGCGCACGACCTTGCCATGCTCATCCTCGGACACGACCGGCTCGTGCACCGGCGTTGCCCCACGCGCAACGGCAACGGCGAAGGCCTGCTCGGCGTTGGGAACACGCAAGGCCACGTCGCGGACGCCGTCGCCATGCGCCCTGACGTGATCGGCCACAGGCCCGTCCGGGGCAAGCGCGCCGGTGAGCAGGAATCGGACCTCTCCCTGGACCACGAGATGGCTGGTTCGATCCTTCAGGCCGGTCTCGAGGCCCGCGTAGGCGGCCCGATGGAAGCCGAACGCGTTCTGGTAATAGTGGGCCGCCTGCCTCGCGTTACCTACCCAGAACTCGACGTGATCGATCCCAAGGATGGGGAACTCGTCCGTGCCGCTCATCGCTCACCTCCGGCCTCGTGAGCCTGTCCGTGCGCAGAGCGCGCGATACTTCAGGCTATCACCGAGGAAGATGAGACCGGTTCGGTGCCGGTTCAGAGGCCCGGCGAGGCCTCGCCGACGGAGCTGGCCTCGAGCGACACGCGCGCGCCGGCTCTGTCTTCGATCTGCAGCCGGATGGCGGTCCTGCTCTCGCCGTCGATGTCGACGTCGTGGAAGGCAGGGATGCAGATCAGGTCGATGTTGTCCTCGACCACGAATGACCGGGCGATCGCCACGGCCTTGACGGCTTGATTGAGAGCGCCCGCGCCGATGATCTGGATACACACGGCGCCCTGCTCACGAAGGATGCCTGCGATCGCCCCCGCCACGGCGTTCGGGCTCGATTTGGCGGATACTTTGAGGACGTCCATGGGCACCCACCGCCGTTTTACCCGTAGATCCGGCCCCGGAAACCACCCCCGGGATGACCGGACCTATCTCCGATGTCAACTTGCGACAATAGCGCCCTTCACCCCCCGTGCCAAGGGCATCAGACAAGGAATCGCGTTTCGATAACCCCAATATTGGGTGCGCTGCGCACGTTGGCACACTTCGCGTGCGGCAAGAACAAGATCCCCTCTCTGCTACTTTGCGTACTCGGTCGCGCGCGTCTCGCGTACGACGGTCACCTTGATCTGTCCCGGGTACTGCAACTCTTCCTCGATCCGCTTGACGATGTCGCGCGCGAGCACCTGGCAGGCGACATCGTCGATGTCCTGCGGCTTGACGATCACACGGACCTCGCGGCCCGCTTGCATCGCAAAGGTCTTCTCCACCCCTTCGTAGGACGTGGCGATCTCCTCGAGCTTCTCGAGACGCTTGACGTAGGTTTCGAGCGTCTCCCGGCGGGCACCGGGCCGCCCACCGGAGATCTGGTCGGCCGTCTGGGACAGCACAGCGAACAGCGTGCGCTGCTCGACCTCGCCGTGGTGGGACTCGATGGCGTGCACCACCTCGGGCGACTCACCGAGGCGCCGCGCGAGTTCGGCACCGATCAAGGCGTGCGAACCTTCCACCTCGTGGGTGACGGCTTTGCCGATGTCGTGGACCAAGCCGCACCGCTTCAGCAGCCGTGACTCGTCCTCGCTCATGCCAAGCTCGGCGCCGAGGATCCCGGCGATGTGTGCGGTCTCGACCAGGTGCTTCAGCACGTTCTGGCCGTAGGAGGTCCGGTACTGCAGCCGTCCGAGGACACGCACCAGCTCGGGGTGCATGTCGGTGATCCCGACGTCGAGCACCGCGGCCTCGCCCGCGCGCAGCACCTCCTCCTCGACATCGCCCTTGGCGCGCTCGGCCATCTCCTCGATCCGCGAGGGGTGGATGCGCCCGTCGGCGACGAGCTTCTCGAGGCAGATCCGACCGATCTCCCGGCGGACCGGATCGAAGCAGGACAGCAGCACCGCGTCGGGGGTGTCGTCGATGATGATGTTGACCCCGGTCACCGCCTCGAAAGCCCGGATATTGCGGCCCTCTCGTCCGATGATGCGGCCCTTCATCTCCTCGTTGGGGATGCTGACGACCGCGACGCTCGACTCGGTCGTGGCCTCCGACGCGATCCGCTGGATCGCCAGCGTCACGATGCGGCGGGCCCGCTCGTCGGCCTCCTCGCGCGCCTTGGTTTCGAGTGTCCGGACCAGGCCCATCGAGTCGCGTTTCGCCTCGTCCTCGATCCGCTTCATCAGCGAGCTCTTCGCCTCGGAGGCCGACATCCCCGCGACCCGCTGGAGCTGCCTGTCCACCTCCTCGCGGTCGGCGCCGACGCGCTCGACCTGGCCGGCGAGCCGGTCCTCTTGGGCTTTGAGCTCCTCGGAGCGACGCTCGAAGCCTCCCGCCCGCTCCTCCATCTGCTCCTCGCGCTTCTCCATCGCCAGCTCGCGCTGCTCGATGCGGCTCTCGCGGCGGTCGACGTCCTCCCGGCGGCGAGCCAGCTCCTCCTCGACCTTCTGCCGGACGGCCAGCGCTTCGTCCCTCGCTTGGACGAGCATCTCTCGTCGGTGGGTATCCGCTTCCCGTTCCGCGTCGTCTATGAGGCCGCGCGCACGCGTCTCGGCCGCGTCGACCCGGGACAAGCCCTGGCGGTGACGGATCACATACCCGGCGACGATGCCGGCGGCGAGGCCGAGGATGATCCCGATCACCCAGGCCATCGTCGTTCACTCCTCTCTGACGGGCCTGCGCGACGGAGCCGCGTAGGCCCGGTTCCATCGCATGAAAAAAGCCGAGCCAAGCTCGGCGATACCTCGCGTCCCGCACCCGCGCGGCTGCGTCCGTGAAGGAGATGGCTGAGCGAGGACCCTGGCTAGGGTCCGGCGGTCGCTCTGTTCTCCCTCATGTCCGTCGTGGCCGTTCCGGTGATCGATCCGGTCAAGGTCGATATGCAGGTAAGCGAGTTATCGTCGAACAAGGTGATGGTACGGCCCGGCCGAAGAGAGGGTCAAGGACGCCCGGGCCGTGCCTCACAGGGGCTCGGGGTCCTCGAGTTCGGGGTCGTCCACCTCGGAGACCTCGGCGGCGACCCGCCGGCAGGTCTCGGGGTCGTAGCCTCGCCGGGCGAGCATCCCAAGGATCCGCCGGGCCCGGGTCGCGTCGTCCCCTCCGATCATCCTGGCGGCCTTCGAACGAGCCAGGCTGCGCGCGCGGGCCAGCTCATCTTCCGGCGCCGCCACCGCCGCCGCGGCGGCCGTCTCGATACCCACGCCACGCCGGCGGAGCTCTCCCTGGATCAGCCTGGAGGCCTTGCCCCGCGCCACCCCTTCCTCCGCGTAGCGCTCCGCGAAACGCCGGTCGTCCTGGAGACCCGTCTCGGCGAGGCGATCCAGCATCGGTTCGATCGCATCGGGAAGGAACCCTCGCTGCCGCAGCCTGGTCCGGAGCTCGGCCCGGGAGCGTTCGCGGACCGCGAGCAGGCGGAGAGCAACCTCCCGAGCCGCGTCTATCTGCTCGGGGATGCTCAACGACGACGGGACCGCCCTCGCGGCCCCGTCGCCCGTCTTGCGGCCTCGTCCGCGCGCGCGCATGCGCTCGGCGGACTTAGGCGTCGTCCTCTACCTCGGCAGGCGGTTCATCGGCCGGCGGAGGCTCGACGTTCTCCGTGGGCACCAGGCCCAGCGTGTCGCGGAGCCGCTTCTCGATGTCCAGCGCCACGTCCGGGTTCTCGATCAGGAACTGGCGCACGTTCTCTCGACCCTGGCCGATCTGCTCGCCCTCGTAGGTGAACCAGGCGCCCGACTTCTTGATCTGGTCATGCTCGACCCCGACGTCGAGCAACGACCCCTCGCGTGAGATCCCTTTGCCGTACATGATGTCGAACTCGGCCATCCGGAACGGCGGGGCAACCTTGTTCTTGACCACCTTCGCGCGCACCCGGCTGCCTACGACCTCGCTGCCGTCCTTGAGGTTCTCGATCCGTCGGACGTCCAGCCGCACCGACGAGTAGAACTTCAGCGCGCGCCCGCCCGGCGTCGTCTCGGGGCTGCCGAACATGACCCCGATCTTCTCGCGGAGCTGGTTGATGAACAGCGCCATCGTGCGGGACCGGCTCAGGTTGGCGGTCAGCTTCCGCAGGGCCTGCGACATCAGTCGCGCCTGGAGGCCGACATGGGAGTCGCCCATCTCACCCTCTATCTCGGCGCGCGGGACCAGCGCGGCGACCGAGTCGATCACGACCACATCCACCGCGCTCGAGCGGATCAGAGTGTCGGCGATCTCGAGCGCCTGCTCACCTGTATCGGGCTGGGAGATCAAAAGCTCGTCGAGGTTCAGACCCAGGTTCCGCCCGTAGGTGGGATCGAAGGCGTGCTCTGCGTCGATCAGGGCGGCGATGCCGCCGAGGCGCTGCGCCTCGGCCATGATGTGCATCGCGATGGTGGTCTTTCCGCTGGACTCGGCGCCGAAGACCTCGACCACGCGACCACGGGGCAAGCCTCCGATCCCCAGCGCTATGTCGAGCGACATGGCGCCCGTCGGGATAGCGCTGACTTGCTGGACGTTCTGCTCGCCCATACGCATGATCGAGCCCTTGCCGAAGCTCTTCTCGATCTGCGAGAGCGCGATCTCGAGGGCCTGCTCGCGGCCCGTCTGGGTCGGGTTCCGCTCTGCCATGGGCCGATTCTCAGTGCGCTTCGCCACGACTCTTCTCCTTCTCTCGCGTTGCCGTCCGAGTATAGGCTCGGGGTCCGACCGAATCACACGCCTGTAAGACGGCCGTAGGCTAGTCGAACAGGTGTTCGGGGTCAAGAACCTGGGAGGACGATACGACCCGGCACCGACACGGTCACGTCTGGGAGAACCCGGCGAGACGACGCGACCGTCTCAACCGCGCCGGAAGGGGAACTCGGCGAGCGCCTCGTACCTCGGAGCGGGACGGCGCAGGTGGCTGCGGAACAGCGTGACCCGGCCCACGGGGACCGCCAGCGGTGCCGGCGCCGCGTCCTCGGGGAACGCAACCAGACCGGGGGTCTTGGATCGAGCCAGCGTGACGTGCGCCCGGAACGGCCGCTCCTCCGGCGGGGATCCGATGCCGGCCATGGACTCGTGCACGGCACCCGCCATCGCCTCGACGACGCCCTCCGGATCCGCCAGACCGACCCACACGACCCGTGCGCGCCGTTCGGAAGGGAACGCGCCGAGATCGTCGAGTCGGGCCGATCCTTCGCGAAGCTCGGCCACGCCCTGACGCAGGGCATCGGAGATCTCCGGGACACGCTCGTCGGCGACCCAACCGAGGAACGCCAACGTCAAGTGGTAGTTGTCGCGCGGAACCCACAGCGCGCCCGGCACGAACGGCGCCAGTGCGCCTGCGATCCGGGCGAGCTCGTCCTTGACCTCTGGGAGCAACCCAAGAGCGACGAACAGCCGCACCTTCACCCGGCCTCCACCGCGAACAGCCGCACCTTCAGCCGGCCTCCACCGCGAACAGCCGCACCTTCACCCGGCCTCCATCACGTACAGCCTCAGCAGGTTCAGCGCGGACGCCGCCGCAAGCCTGCGGATGAACTCGCGGTCGCCGGGGAGCCGCAGCTCCCGATCCTCGGTCCCGGCCGGACCGGCCACCGCGAGCACAACTGTGCCGACCGGCCGGCCATGCTCGGTCGGGCCGGCGACCCCGGTGGTTGCCAGACCGACATCGGCACCCAGCACGCGACGCGCGCCCTCGGCCATCGCGCGCGCGACCGGCACGCTGACCGGACCGTGCCGGTCCAGGTCCCCGGCCGGCACGCCGAGCACCGTCGTCTTGGTCTCGGTCGCGTACGCGACGATGGATCCTCGGAAGTAGCCCGACGCTCCCGCCGCCGAAACGATCCGCGCACCCAGCGCGCCGCCGGTCAGGGACTCGGCGCACGCGAGCGTCCATCCCCGCGCGAGCAGCAACTTCCCGATCACCACCTCGAGGGTCTCGTCGTCGATCCCGATCACCGCACGGCCGAGCGCTGCTCGCACCGCCGCCTCGGCCGCGTCGAGATGTTCGGTCACCTCACGCACGCTCGCGGCTTTGGCGGTGAGCCGGACGCGCACCTCTCCCCCACCCGCGAGGAACGCCATCGTTACCCCGCCGGAGAACGTGTCCCACGTCTCGGCGAGCGCGTCTGCGACGCCGCTCTCGGTCACGCCGGCGACGCGAAGCACCCGCGAGACGATGGTCGCCGGGCCGCCACCGCGCGTCAGCAGATCGGGCAGCACCGCGCGCTGCATCATGTCCTCCATCTCGGCGGGCACGCCGGGGATCGCATAGATCACCTTGTCTTGATGCTCGACGATCAGGCCGGGCGCGGTGCCGAAGGTCTGGTCGATCACGCGCGCACCCTCAGGGACGTCGGCTTGGCGCAGGTTCGACGCCGCCATCTCGCGGCCGAGCTTGGCGAAGCGGTCGCGCAACCGCTGCTCGAGCGCGGAAACGCGAACCAGCCGGCGGGTGGTCACGACCGCGATGGCCTCGCGCGTGACGTCATCCTGCGTCGGGCCCAGACCGCCGGTGACGATCAGCGCATCGGCGCGACTGAGCGCCTCGCGCATCGCATCGGCGATGCGGTCGATGTTGTCCCCCACGACGCCGTGACGGAAGCAGTCGATGCCGGCGGCGGCCAGCGCGCGCCCGATGTGCGCGGCGTTGGTGTTGACGATGTCGCCGAGCAGCAGCTCGGTCCCCACCCCGAGCACCTCAGCGCGCATCGTTGCCGAGCAGGCTCGACGAGCGGGCGAAGTACTGCGCGCCCGACAACACGGTCAGCCCCACAGCGACCCACAGCGCCGTGACCTCCGCCCAGCCGGGCACCGTGTCTCGCGGCAGGATGAACAGCAGCACCGCCACAAGCTGAGCGCCGGTCTTGAGCTTCCCGGTCTTGCTGGCGCCGAAGACCCGGCCGCGGCGCGACGCCACGAACCGCAGGATCGTCACCGCGATCTCTCTCGCTACGATCACCACCGCAGCCCATAGCGGGAACCGGCCGACGACGACCAATCCTGCCATCGAGGCAAGCACCAGGATCTTGTCCGCGATGGGATCCCACTGCTGACCGGCTTCGGAAACCAACCCGTAGCGCCGGGCCGCGAAGCCGTCCAAGCCGTCGGTCAGCGCGGCAACGGCGAACGCGGCGAACGCGAACCAGCTGGAGGCGTCGGTCTCGCGCAGCGTC
The DNA here is from genome assembly GCA_036397635.1 of Actinomycetota bacterium. Taxonomy (GTDB): domain Bacteria; phylum Actinomycetota; class AC-67; order AC-67; family AC-67; genus DASWIP01. The sequence continues at coordinate 8,978 of DASWIP010000093.1, forward strand.
AGCGCGACGACCGGGATCACCAAAGCGATGCGAACGATCGTCAGGACCCACGGCCAATGGATCCGGGGCGGTGGTCTGGACGCGCGCGATGTGGGACCGCCGCTCACGGCGGCCTAACCGTTGAGGGGTCCGTCGGGACCGTAGCGCTGACGAAAGACGACGCCCGGTTCACCCGGCGTTCCCAGGTCGGCGCCGTTCAGGCGCAATCGAACCGTGCCTGCGTCGGCCAGGATGATCTCGATGGCCGAGCGCGCGTTGAACGTCCGCGCGATCCCCTCGGTCAGCGGCCCTTCGTAGAGCGGCTGCCCGTCGGCGAAGATGCTCACGGTCGTATCGGCGAGCGCCTCGACGCGCAGCCGGACGCGCGCCTCGGCCAGCGGCACCGGCAACCCCGAGGCGGAGGCGATCACCTCGGGCAGCGATGCATCCGGCGACGGCGCAGCGGCCGGGCGTTCGCCCTGCCCGCCGAGTACACCGACCGCGGCGCCGGCGATCAGCACCCCGCCGGAGACGATCGCGGCGACCAGCCATTTCGGTCGCGGCGGCTTGCGCGCCTCCTTCCGCTGGCGCTGGAGCTCGTGCACCGCCGACGGTTCCGCCGGTGCATGCAGGGTCGTGAATGCATCCACGACCTCCGACGGATCGATCCCCAGGAACCGCGCATACGAGTGCAGGTGGCTGCGCACGAACGCGCTGTGTCCGATCGTGTCGAAGTGCTCGCCCTCCAGGGCGCGCAAGGTTTCCGGGCGCATGCGTGTACGCCACGCGGTTTCCTCGATCGACAGCGATCGCTCGAGCCGTGCGCGCCGCAAGGTGGTCCCGATCCCGGGCGGTGCGGCAGGCACGGTCCCTCTCTGGTGTGTGTTCGCAGCAGCCAACGGCGCAAGTATAGGAGCGGCGCGAGGTCGAATCCAAAGACCCTGGGAGGAGGGTGATCCCTGGCGTGAAGACCGCGCTGCGTGAGGCTATGTGCGCGCGCGCATCTCCTCGAGCTCCTCGGGCGACACGAGCACCTCTCGCGCCTTCGACCCCAGACTCGGTCCGACTACCCCGCGTTCCTCCAGCAGGTCCATCAACCGCCCGGCGCGCGCGAAGCCGACCTTAAGCTTGCGCTGCAGCATGCTGGTCGAGCCCAAGCCGGTTCGGATGACCAGATCCATCGCTTGATCGAGCAGGTCGTCGTCGCTGCCGGGATCGACATCGACCGGGGCGTTGCCGTGAACCACCGCCGCGATCGTCTCGACGAACTCGGGCTGCCCCTGCTTGCGCGCTGCCGCGGTCACAGCTTCGATCTCGGGCTCCGAGACGTAGGCCCCCTGTACGCGGTGTGGCTTCCCCATCGCGGCCGGCAGGTACAACATGTCGCCGAACCCGATCAGCTTTTCGGCGCCGCCCTGATCCAGCACGACCCGGGAGTCGGCCTGCGACGCGGTCGCGAACGCGATGCGGCTGGGGATGTTGGCCTTGATCAGCCCGGTCACGACGTCCACGCTCGGCCGCTGCGTGGCCACGACCAGGTGGATCCCGACCGCACGCGCCATCTGCGCGATGCGACAGATCGCGTCCTCGACATCGCGCGGCGCAACCATCATCAGGTCGGCGAGCTCATCGATCACGACCAGGATGTAGGGCATCTCCTGCGAGACCGGGAGCCCGTCCTCCTTGGCCTTGCCGGCGCGCACCTTGTCGTTGAAGGTCGTGATCTCGCGGCACCCGTTGGTCGCGAGCAGCTCGTACCGCTTCTCCATCTCCTTGACGACCCACGACAGTGCATCCGCGGCGCGCTTGGGGTGAGTGATCACCGGAGCGAGCAGGTGAGGCATGCCGTTGTAGTGGCTCAGCTCGACGCGCTTGGGATCGATCAGCATCATCCGGACCTGATCCGGGCGCGCGCGCACCAGCACGCTCACTACGAGCGCGTTGATAAGCGTCGACTTGCCGGCGCCGGTCGCGCCGGCGATCAGCAAGTGCGGCATCTTGGTCAGGTTCATCAGCATCGGCTCGCCGCTGATGTCCTTCCCCAGCCCCACGATCATGGGATGCAAGTCGGCCTTGGCCTTGTTCGAGACCAGGATGTCGCCGAGGGTGACCAGCTCGCGTTCGGGGTTCGGCACCTCGATGCCGATCGCGCTCTTCCCCGGGATCGGGGCGAGCATGCGCACGTCCGGCGTCGCCAGCGCGTATGCGATGTCGTTGGCGAGCGCCTTGACCCGGTTGACCTTGACGCCCTGCCCGAGCTCGACTTCGAAGCGGGTCACGGTCGGTCCGCGGGTGACGCGCGCGACGGCCGCGTCCACGCCGAAATCGCGAAGGGTCGCCTCGAGCGTGCGGATCGTTCCGGCCGACGAGCGCGTCGAGACCGACCGCGGGATCCCCGCGCGCAACAGCTCGAGCGGCGGGATCCGGTAGGCAGCCGGCGCCGGAGCAGGCAGAACCTCGCCGTCGTCGCCCTCCTCGGCCTCGGGCGCACGCAGTTTTATCGGCTCGGTCAGATGCGCTGGTGGCCGCTCGAGCTCATCGTGCATCGCGGAGCCTGCGTCCTCGGTCGCGAGATCGATCACCTCATCATCTTCGGGTTGATCGTCCTCGTCGAAGCCCACCACCTCGGGCTCGAGCTCATCTTCGAGGTCGTCCTGTGGCGCGCGCATGGTGTCGGCGACGGTCTCGCGGATGACCGCGACGCGCTCGGCGATCATCTCCATCGCCCGGCGAACCGGCGTCTTGGTCAGGATCAGCGTTCCGAGCATCGTCATCGCGAGCAGCACGACGCCGGCTCCCCATGGGGACATCAGACCCTTCAACGGACCCGCGAGGATGGCGCCGACGAACCCTCCCGCCTCACGCAGCCTGCCGGCGCCCGAGGTGACGTCGGGGGTGCCGTTGATCAGGTGCCAGAGCCCGAGGATGCCGGCGACGATCACGCCGAGGCCGATGGCGACCCGCGGCCGGTCCGGGCCGGGGCGGGTGACGAACATCGCGTAGGCCAAGTAGCCGAACAGCACCGGCGTGAACAGGCCGCCGACGCCGAGGAGCCCGCGGAAGGCGAGTTCGAGGAACCGACCTACCGGGCCGGCGAGGTCGACCCAGATCCCGAGCGCGCACAGGATCGCGAGCACGCCGAGCGCGACGCCGTAGACGTCTCCGAGCTGATTGCCCAGCGCGTCGCGCGCGCCTTCTGCGATCCCGGCGAGCTTCCCGCCGGCCTTGCCCCCAGGCGATCGCCCCCGCTTCGGTTTGGCCATGTGCCGCTCCCGTCGCGGGTCGATCCGAACATGTGCGCTCTAGCCTACCCCGAGCGAGTCCAGAACCGTGCGGATCTGGGAACGTTCCGCCTCGGTGGCCGGAACCAGCGGCAACCGCGGTTCGCCGGCCGGCTGACCCACCATCGCCAGCGCCGCCTTCAGCGGGATGGGGTTCGAGGTGATGAACAGCACCTCGAACAGGGGCGTCAGCTCGCGCTGGATCGCCGCGGCTCCCTCGGTGTCGCCCTTGGTGTATGCGGCGATCATCTCGGCGATGCGCGCGCCGGCCAGGTGAGCGGCGACGCTGATCACCCCATGGGCGCCGACCGAGAGCATCGGCAGCGTCAAGGCGTCGTCGCCGGACCAGATGGTGAAGTCGGCGGGCTTCTCGGCGGCGAGCTTGGCGGTTCCGGCCAGGTCCGCGGCCGCATCCTTCACACCGATGATGTTCGGCGTCTCGGCCAGCGCGAGTAGCGTCGCATGCTCGATCTTGCGGGCGGTACGTCCCGGTATGTCGTAGAGGATCATCGGCAGCTCGGTGGCGCCGGCGATGGCCTTGAAATGAGCGAGAAGCCCGGACTGTGGCGGCCGCGAGTAGTAGGGGGTGACGACCAGCAGCCCGTTGGCGCCTTGCGCTGCGGCCATCTGGGACAAGTGGATGGATTCGCGCGTGTCGTAGGTGCCGGTGCCGGCGATCACATCGGCTCGTCCCGAGACCGCCTCGGCGACGGCGGCGATCAGGTCGCGCTTCTCCTCGAAGGTCAGGGTCGGGGACTCGCCCGTGCTGCCGCACACAACCAGCCCGTCGGACCCGTTTGCGACCAGATGCTGCGCGAGCCCGCGCGCGCGCTCGAGGTCCAGCGAGCCGTCGGCGGTGAACGGCGTCGCCATCGCGGTGATCACCCGTCCGAACATGGATCCTCCCCTTCCAGCGTCGGCCGGAACAGCATAGAGCAGCGACGCGGCACCCGGCGAAGGGTTCGCGCCCACCCCCTCGAACCTGGACGAACGTGGCGAAATCGGTACGCACGGAAGGGACGCATGCCCCCGGTCGGACCTACCGCACGGCGGCGGCGAACGTGCATCCTCCGGGCGACGCGCACGGTTCCGCACATCGCGTACCGATGCACCTGACCTGCGCGAACACCCGCTTCGTGATTGAGCGGCCACTTGCGCGCGCGGCCGTTTCCGCGCGCAGGCAGCGTCGTTGACTCGGGTGTCCGGCCCTGCGGCGCACGGTATTGCCGCTTCGGACGAGAAAAGTTGGCGGTCGAACCAGAAACCGTCGTCGGGCAGCAGGAACGACAACTCGTCGCAACGAAATCGATGCGCTAAGGAGAGGAGAACGTCAGATGATCATGTGGGTTCTCACCGAGGAGCCAACCCCCGAGGTCGGCGCGGCGATCGAGATCGTCGAGGCCCGCCTTGGCTCCACCGAAGAAGTGTCGTGGCTGTGCCCCGGACCGGTCGTCGAGCCGATCCAGGACTAAGGCTTCTCTCCCGCCGCGTCCCCAGAGGCGCGCCGCCGCTTGACCTCCGCCCGCCGCTCGGCGTCGAGCCGCTCAAGGTCCACCACCGCGTGATCGACGTGTCGCATCAGCTCCGCGACCGCCCGGTGGCCGGCGACTTCCGCGATCTGCCGGTGCATCTCGTGCGCGACCGCGCGATACGCCCGATGCCCCTGCGGTGAGGATCGCAGCTCGATCAGGTGCATCGCCTCGCGCGCGTTGAGCTGCAACACGAAGCGGATCCGATACGCCATCGCCACCGCGTACTGCGCCTGCTTGGGCAGGTCCGCGGCGACCGCCTCCCACGTCTCACCCGAGCCCTCCATCGCTTCGCGGAACGCATCGGCCACCCCGATGTCCTCCAGCTCATCGGCCATGTCGAACCCGTGCCGAGGCGAGAGATCCTGCCACTCCACCGTGAGCATCCGGTGCCGTTGCAGGTCCCGGAATGCCCCGTAGTCGGCCAGGACATCGAAGCGGTATCCCGCCCGCTCGAGGGCCCGCCCCGGCTTGTGGCGTCGGTTCACGCGCTCGCCGGCGTACGCGCGCACCAACCTGACCCGCTCGTCGTCGCTGAGCCGCCGGACGCGCGCGCGCAGCTGATCGTCGGGCAGATCGGAAGCCGCGTACAGCATCGCCGCCAGGATCTTCTCCTCGCCCTCGGGATCCCAGTCGGTCAGGGTCACCAGGCCGCGGGGCTCGGGCTTGTCGTCGGCGAGCAGCGCGCGCGCGACCTGCTCGGTCCCCTCCCGCGTGCTGCGCAGGTATTCGGTCCACACCCCGCCCCGCTCGGGCTGCTCCACGCGTAGCAGGAAAACCGGGATCACCTGGTTCAGTTCTGCGAGGATCATCTCCGCGACCTCGCGCACCTCGGATAGCGCCGACGCCCGCATCCGCAACAGCATCTGCTCGAACGACTGGCCGGTGGCGTAGATACCGGTGTTGGACACCGTCGCCGCCGGGAGCATGCCGCGCAGCGCGTCGAGGGCCTTCGCTCGGATGGTCGAGCGGTACACGAAGTCGGTGTCCTCGGGCTGCTTCGGGTGACGCTGCTCGTATCCGGCGATCGCCTTGGGCAGCGCCTGCGCGTACTGGTCGAACAGCGCGTCCATCGTGCGCTCGTAGGCCGCCGCGTGTCCGGAGGCCATGATGTCGGGCTCGCGGTACCAGCGGTACCGGCCCGCGGGACGGTCGTCGTAGGGCACGTATCGCGTGGACTGCTCGAGGTAGGCGGCCAGGCGCCCCCACTCGAGCGCTTTGGTCAGGATGTTCGATCCTTGCTCGACGGCGATGTGCGCGCCGCCGAGCTGGGCGACCGAATCGTCGCCGAACTCGATGAAGATCCGGTCGTAGAGGTCACGCGCGCGCGCGGCGCCCAGCTGCTCGCCCGTGGCCGCGCCCTCGGTGAAGTCTTCGCCTCGGTAGAACTCGTCGAGGAACAAGCGACGCAGCGACTTGGCCGTGCGCGAATAGCGTGCGAACAAGGCCCCCTTGACGATCTCGGGGAGGTTCCGCAGCGCGAACACCGGCCTGTCGGTGTTGGTGAAGTAGCGGTCGAGGATCACGCGCTCACCCGCCGTGAAGTCTTCGACGACGTAGGGGTGGGTCATGCGGCGGATGCTACCAGCCGGTCCGGACAGCGCATCCCCGCCGATGCATCACTCCGCCTGATCGGCGACCTGAGCGACGTGCACCAGACCTTCGCCCTGGCTGGCGAGGGGGTTCCTGGTCATCCCGATAACCACGCCTGTGACCGGCGCACGAACCACTACCTCGTCTTCGCCGAAGGCGTCGGCGATCACGCCGAGAGCTTGCCGCGCACGGACGCGCTCGCCCAGATGAACGTTGAGACGCACGATGCCACTGCGGCGCGCGCGCACCCAGACCGTGCTCTCGGACTCCAGGGCCGCCGACGGCTCGTCGCCGGGATCGGGCTCGCGCATCCCGAGCGCGGCCATGACCCGAAGCGTGCCCGCCACGCCAACGGCGATCGAGTCGTCGTCGAAGCGCAGGGCCTCGCCGCCCTCGAACAGCAGGACGTGCACCCCGCGCGCGGTCGCGGCCTCGCGCATCGATCCGTCCCTGACCCGCGAATGGATCAGGATCGGAGCGGCGAACGCTTCCGCGCACCGGCGGGTCTCCGGATCGGTGAGATCCGTGCGGATCTGCGGAAGGTTGGTCCGGTCATCCGACCCGGTGTGAAAGTCGATGCCATAGCCGCATTTCCCCGCGATCTCCTCCATGAAGAAATGGGCCAGGCGTGCCGCCAGCGACCCGCGCGGCGAGCCGGGGAACGCGCGGTTGAGGTCCCGGCGGTCGGGCAGGTACCGGCTCTCGCTGATGAAGCCGAACACGTTGAGGATCGGGATCGCGATCACCGACCCCGCCAGCGTGCGAGGATCGATCGCGCGCATCACGCGGCGGATGATCTCGATCCCGTTCAGCTCATCGCCGTGGACGGTGCTCGACAGCCAGATCTGCGGCCCGTCGCCGTATCCGTTGACCACCGTGACCGGCAGCGACATGCGTGTCCCGGTGGGCAGCCGGGCGAACGGGATCTCGAGCATGCGCTTACGGCCCGGCTGGATCTCGTTGCCGGAGAGCCATACCGAGGGGCCCCGGTCAGGCTTTGATGCGGTCACGCGTCCTGCCGTGCTTGGCATTCTTCTCGATGAACTCGACGATCTTGCCGGCGACGTCCACGCCGCTCGCGCCCTCGATCCCCTCGAGCCCCGGCGACGAGTTCACCTCGAGCACGACGGGACCATGGTTGGAACGCATCATGTCCACACCGGCGACATTGAGGCCGAGGGCGCGCGCTGCTCGGACGGCGGTCGAGCGCTCCTCAGGCGTGAGCCTGATCTTCTCGGCGGTGCCGCCGCGGTGGATGTTCGAGCGGAACTCTCCGGGCGCCGCGTGCCGCATCATCGAGGCGACGACGCGCTCGCCGACGACGAAGGCGCGGATGTCGGTGCCTCCCGCCTCCTTGATGTACTCCTGGACCAAGATGTTCGCGTCCAGTTCGCGGAACGCGGCGATCACGGACTCGGCGGCCTTGCGCGTCTCGGCCAGCACGACGCCGACGCCTTGGGTCCCCTCGAGCAGCTTCACGACCAGCGGGGCGCCCCCCACGATGTCGATCAACCCTTCGATGTCCTTGGTCGAGTTGGCGAAGCTGGTCACCGGCAGCCCGATGCCCCGGCGCGCGAGCAGCTGCATCGACCGCAGCTTGTCACGCGAGCGCGTGATCGCCTGCGACTCGGCGACGCAGAACGTCCCCATCATCTCGAACTGCCGCACGACCGCGGCACCGTAGAACGTGTGCGGCGCGCCGACCCGGGGGATGACCGCGTCGAAGCCGCGCAGCTCCTCGCCCTGGAAGATCACGACCGGCTTGTGCGAGGTGATGTTCATGTAGCAGCGCAGGTAGTCGATCACACGAACCTCGTGACCGCGCTCGGCGGCAGCCTCGCGGAGCCGTCCCGTCGAGTACAGCGACGACTTGCGGCTCAAGATCGCGATCTTCATCGGGGCTTCCTCGTCGGGGAGGCCGAGTCTACCGGCGGTCGTCCCGCCCGGTACGAGCGTCCCGGATCGACGACGAACCTTCTGCGGACAGCCTGCCGCCCGAGCAGCATCCTGAAACCCATCTGGTCCCGGTTCGAGAGCGTCAGCTCGATCGTCCAGCGCTGTCCCATCAGCTCGAGCGTCGTCTCGACCACCGCTCGAAGCTCCTGGCGGCCACTGGAGGACCGGACCCATCGTTCCGCGAGCAGCGTTGCCTCCGCGACCCTCGTCGTCGCGATATCCCTCTGGTAGGGGTGCACGGTGAAGCGCACTCGATCCTGATCGCCGCGCGTGAAACGCTCGATGTTGTAGGCGTGCAACGACGAGGAGCGCGCACCCGTGTCGATCTTCGCCTTGATCGCTGAGACCCCGAGGTCCGGAAGCGCAACCCACTCGCGCCAGCCGATCACCGGCTTCGCACTCTGCGTACGGCTCGCGGTCACAGGTCGAGCAGCTGCTCGAGCCCGACGGTCAGCCCGGGACGACCCGCGACCGCCTTGACGGCAAGCAGCACGCCCGGCATGAAGCTGGTCCGGTCGGTCGAGTCGTGCCGGATGCTCAATGTCTGCCCCGGCCCGCCGAGGATCACCTCTTGGTGCGCGACCAGGCCCCGCAGGCGAACCGAATGGATCGGCACGCCCTCGACGGCACCGCCGCGCGCGCCGGCGACGGTCTCGGCCGACTCGCGTGCGCGCGCCGGATCACCGCGTCGCTCGGCCGCGATCGCGCGCGCCGTCGCGATCGCCGTGCCCGACGGTGCGTCGGCCTTGTTGTCGTGATGCAGCTCAACGATCTCGGCCTGCGGCAGGTGCCGCGCCGCCAGGGCCGCGAAGCGAGTCATCAACACAGCCCCGATCGCGAAGTTGGGGGCGACGAACACGTTCGACCGTCCGTCGGCCTTCTCGAGCAGCGCGCGCACCTCCTGCAGGTCCGCATCGCCGATGCCCGTCGTGCCCACGACGGCGTGGATGCCCCGCTCGATCAGCCAGCGGAGGTTCCCCATCACGGCGTCGGGGTGGGTGAAGTCCACGGCGACCTGGGCGCCGGCGAGCCCGTCGATGCTCGCCCCGATCGAGACGCCGGCGACCGTGCCACCGGGCCCGGCCGGATCGACCGCCGCGACCAGCGTCGTCTCCGGATCCTCGGCGATAGCGCGGCAGACCTCGCCACCCATCTTCCCCGCGGCGCCGAGCACGCCGACCTTGATCACGCCGCCTCCCCCACGAAGCCGCTCAGGTCCGCGTCGATCGCCGGGCCGATCGCCGCGAGCGACCAGGCAGCGTCGGCGAGCACGACGCCGGCGACCTCGCGCACATCATCGGCGGTCACCGCCTCGATACGGCGGATCATGTCCTCGGTCTCGAGCACCTCATCGTGGTACAGCTCGCTTCGGCCGAGATGCGACATCAACGCGGTCGAATCGTCGAGCGAGACCAGCAGGATGCCGCGGAGGTGAGTGCGCGCGCGCTCGAGCTCCTCGTCGGTGATGCCGGCGGCGGTGACCGCGTCGACCTGCTCGCGGATCAAGGTGAGCACCTGGTGTGCGCGCTCCGGCGAGCATCCCGCGTACACCGTGAACGCGCCCGCGTCGGCGAAGCCCTGGTGGCTCGACCCGATCGCGTAGGCCAGGCCGCGCTTCTCGCGGATCTCTTGGAACAGCCGCGAGGACATGCCGCCGCCCAGCGCCACATTGAGCACGCCGATGGCCCAGCGACGCTCGTCGCTGCGACGCAGTCCCGGGGTGCCGTAGACCAGATGGACCTGCTCGATGTCACGCCGGACGATCTCGAGCGACGTCGTGCCGACCGGCGCATCACCCGCGCGGGACGGCGGCGCGGCGCGAGCGGCGGGGAAGCAGCGCGCGACCAAGTCGCAGAACGCGTCGTGCTCGATCGCTCCTGCCGCGCTGACCACGATGCCGCGAGGCCGGTAGTGGGCTTGGTAGAAGCTCGAGATAACGTCCCGCGGCATCGCCTCGATGGTCGAGGCGTAGCCCTGCACGCGCCGGCCGAGCGCGTGCCCCGCCCACAGGGCTTCGTGGAAGACGTCGTAGACGATGTCGTCCGGCGTATCCTCGTGCATCGCGATCTCCTCGAGCACGACGCTGCGTTCGGCCTCCACGTCGTCGGGTGTCAGCGTCGCGTTCTGCAGCATGTCCGCGATCGTCTCGAGCGTCATCGGCACGTCCTTCGCGAGCACGCGCGCGTGGAAGCAGGTCAGCTCCTTGGTCGTGAACGCGTTGAGATCGCCGCCGATGGCGTCGAAGTCCTGGGCGATCTGCAGTGCCGAGCGCGTCGGAGTGCCCTTGAACACGAGGTGCTCGAGGAAATGCGTCGCGCCGGCGGCCTCGGGCTCCTCGTCACGGGATCCGGTGCCGACCCATGCGCCGAGGGAGGCCGACCGCTGCCCGGGGAGGTGCTCGGTGAGCACGCGGACCCCGTTTGGAAGCTCCGTCCGCCGGAACCCCATCGACGTCCGGCTAGCTCTCGGTGCCGCCCGCGTCGCCACCGCCCGCGTCGCCACCGCTCCCGGCATGCTCCTCGCGCGGCCGGCGGCGCCGCTGCCGGTCACGACCACCACGGTCACCACCACGGTCGCCGCCACGGTCACCACCACGGTCGCCGCGTGGGCCGCGGTCCCCGCCCTCGCGCGGCCGGCGCTCGGGACCGTCGTAACGCTCGCCCGTGTCGGGGTTGATCGGCGACAGCGAGATCTTGCCGAGCGCCTCATCCACCTTCTGGACCTCGACCTCGATCTCGTCGCCGATGTTGTAACGCCCCTCGATCGACTCGATGCGCTGACCGAAGCCGAGCTTGGAGATGTGCACCAAGCCGTCCTTGGCCGAGCCGGGCACCGCCACGAACAGGCCGAGGCCTTCGCGCACGCCCACGATCTTGCCGGGGAAGCGCAAGCCCGGGTCGGGCATCTTCGGGTTGACGATCTGCTCGATCATCTCGCGCGCGAGCTCGGCGCCCTCGCCGCCCTTGGATGCGATGAACACGCGGCCGTCGTCCTGGATGTCGATCTCGGCACCGGTCTCGGCGGTAATCTCGTTGATCTTCTTCCCCTTCGGGCCGATGACCTCGCCGATCTTGTCCACCGGCACGTTGATCATGATGATCTTCGGCGCGTAGGCGCTCAGCTCGCTGCGTGGCTCGGGGATCGCCGAACGCATCACGTCCAGGATCTGCAGGCGGGCGGTCCTGGCCTGCTCGAGTGCCTTAGCGAGCACGTCGGCGGGGACGCCGGTGAGCTTGGTGTCGAGCTGCAGCGCCGTCACGAACTCGGGCGTGCCGGCGACCTTGAAGTCCATGTCGCCGTAGGCGTCCTCGGCCCCGAGGATGTCGGTGAGCGTGACATACTCGCCGCCCTCGTAGATCAGGCCCATCGCGATGCCGGCGACCATCGCGTGCAGCGGCACGCCGGCATCCATCAGGGACAACGTCGAGCCGCAGACGCTGGCCATCGACGTGGACCCGTTGGAGGACAGAACCTCTGACACCACCCGGATGGCATAGGGGAACTCGTCCTCGTGGGGCACCACCGGCAGCAGCGCGCGCTCGGCGAGCGCGCCGTGCCCGATCTCGCGGCGCTTCGGGCCTCGCATGAAGCCAGGCTCCCCGGTCGAGAAGGGCGGGAAGTTGTAATGGTGCATGTAGCGCTTCTCTTCTTCGGGGTCGAGCGTGTCGATCATCTGGGTCATGCGCATCATCGCCAGCGTGGCGATGCTCATGACCTGGGTCTCGCCCCGCTGGAAGAGGCCGGTGCCGTGCGCGCGCGGAAGCACGTTCACGTCCGCCGACAGCGGCCGGATCTCGTCGGTCTTGCGACCGTCGATCCTCAGACCTTCGGACACGATGCGCTTGCGGATGAGACTCTTGGTCAGCGAGCGCAAGGCAGCGGAGACCTCGTCCTCCCGCTCGGCGAAGGCCTCCTCCGCGAGCAGCTTCTCCTTCAGCGTTGCCTTGATCTCATCGAGACGGTCCTCACGATCGCTCTTGTCCGCGATCTGCAGCGCCCGGCCCAGGTCAGCTTCGGCCTCGGCGCGCACGCGCTCGAACACGTCATCTTCGTAGTCGGCGAAGAGCTGGAATTCGCGAACCGGCTTGGCCGCCATCTTGGCGAACTCGGCCTGCATCTCGCACAGCTCGCGGATGACCGCCTTCGCCGCTTCGAGCCCCTGCGCCACGATCTCCTCCGTCGGCGCCGGCTGGCCGTCCTGGATCAACTGCCAGGCGTGTTCTGGAGCTTCGGCCTCGACCATGAGGATGTGCACGTCGCCCCCATCGGGGTTGGTCGCGCCTGCGACCACCAGATCGAACGTGCATTCGTCGAGTTCTTGGAAGGTCGGGAACGGGAACCACTCGCCGTCGCGGAAGCCCATGCGCAAGCCTGCCACAGGACCCTCGAACGGCAGGCCGCCGAGCGTCACCGCCATCGATGCGCCCGTGATCGCGATCACGTCGAACGGATTCGCGTGATCGACCGAGGTGATCGTGCCTACCACGTGGATCTCGTTGCGGAACCCCTTCGGGAACGACGGGCGCAGCGGTCGGTCGATCAGACGACAGGTCAGGATCGCCGTCTCCGACGGTCGGCCCTCCCGGCGGAAGAACGAGCCGGGGATCTTCCCAACCGCGTACATGCGCTCTTCGATGTCGACGGTCAGCGGGAAGAAGTCCAGATGCTCCTTCGGCTTCCTGCCGGCGACCGCGGTAACCAGCACCTGCGTCTCGCCCATGGTGACGAGCACCGCGCCGTCGGCGAGCCCGGCAAGGCGTCCCGCCTCGAAGCGCAACGTCTTGCTCCCGAACTCACGCTCGAGCGTGTAGGGGTGGATGTCGGCCATGACAGACGTACCTCCTCGAGGGCGCGCAGCCCTCGTCATCTGCCCGGCGCGGGGGAGTTCGATTGCCCGGCCAGTTGCCGGTTGTGAGCCTCAAGAGGGGCGTGCCCGCTTGCGTGCTCGCGACCGAAAACTGACCTACCTCCCCAGCCCCGCCGGGCTGCTTTCCAGGTTTTTCCTTCTCGCATCCTACCGCGGATACGACTCGGGGGCGGATCATCCGCCCCCGGAGTCTAGCGCCTGATACCGAGTTTCTCGATAATGCCCCGGTACTTCCGAACGTCCTGCTGAGAGATGTACTTCAGCAGGCGCCGACGCCGGCCCACCATCATCAGCAGCCCACGCCGCGAGTGATGGTCCTTGGGATTGGCCTTGAGGTGCTCGGTCAGGTGGTTGACCCGGGCGGTGAGCAGCGCAACCTGGACTTCCGCCGAACCGGTGTCGGTCTCATTGATGCGGAAGTCCTCGACGATGGGGCGTTTCTGCTCAGCCGTGAATGCCATAGGACCGGGGCAGGTTATCAGAGCAGATCAGGGCCAGCAACGGGGCGCGAGAACCTCCTTCGGGACCTTGCCCTCGTACGGCATCGGCGGACCTTCTGACACCGTCCACGCCAGATCCGGATCGTCGTCGTAGGGGGCCTCCCCGAGCGCACGAATCTCCGCCAGCCCTTCGAGCTCGTCGATCAGTGCCCGCAACACCCGATCCACCATCTGGCTGTCCGGAAGATCCGCGAGCCGCCGGCATGCTTCGAGCAGCTGCTCGTCAACTGTCGTCGAGATACGCACACGAGACACGCTACGAACTATACGACGGTTCATGGCATAGCCCCGCGGCCATCAACCTGCGAACCAGGCGCGCGCGTCGGCCACGTCGCGATCCATCTGGGCGACCAGGGCGTCGGCGTCGGGGAAGCGCTGCTCGTCGCGCAAGCGATGCAAGAACTCGACCTCTAGCACCTCGCCGTACAGGTCCTCGTCGAAGTCGAGGACGTGGACCTCGACGACGGGGTCGGTGCGCTGCTCGAACGTGGGATTGACTCCGACGTTGACGACGGCAGGCAGCGGTTCGCCGGCGCCGCGCCGCAGGACGCGCGCGACGTAGACCCCGAGCTTGGGCAGAAGCATCCGATCGGGGATCCTCAGGTTGGCGGTGGGGAACCCGAGGCCCTTGCCGCGCGCGGCCCCCTTCTCGACGAAGCCCTCCAGCCGGTAGGGGTGATCCATCTCGGCGTTCGCGCGATCGACGTCGCCGTCGGCGAGGTGGCGGCGGATCAGGGTCGAGGAGACGACGTCCTCGACCGCGCCGGTCTGCATCTCGAACACGGTCACCTCGAACCCATGCTCGGCGCCGAGCGCCTGCAGCGTCTCGATCGTCCCGGCCCGCTTGTGCCCGAAGGTGAAGTTGGCGCCGACGACAGTGTGCACGCAGCGCAGCTCGTCGACGAGCACCGTCCGCACGAACTCCTCGGGCGACAGGTGACGGAACACGTCGTCGAAGGTCATCACGACGAGAGCTTCCATGCCGAGCTGCTCGATCAGGCGCGCGCGCTGCGGCAACGTCGACAGCAGCTGCGGCGCCTTGTCGGGTGCGATCACCTCGAGCGGGTGCCGGTCGAACGTGGCGACGGTCGGGACGGCTTCGTGCGTGCGCCCCAGATCCACGACCGTGTGCATCAGCGCCTGATGGCCGCGGTGCACGCCGTCGAAGACCCCGATGGTGACCACCGACGGCCCGAAGTCCTCGGGCACCTCGTGCAGCCCGCGGTAGACCTTCATGCCACCACGCACAGCGAACGCAGCTCCTCTCCCCTGTCCTCAGCCATCGCCACCAGACCGTCGGGCCCGAACACGGCGTAGGGACCGTCGAGACCGGCGGCCGGGAGCGGTTTGCCCTGGATCAACGCGCGCGCGCCGTCGACCCCGACGTCGTGGCGAGGATACCCGCTGACGGCCTCGGCCATCGGCGCGAGCTGCTCGGGTGTCACCGCGTCGAGCGGCACGGCGACGGCGAGCGCATACGGCCCGACGCGCGTGCGCCGCAGGGCCGTCAGGTGCGCACCGACGCCGAGCGCATCGCCCAGATCCGCCGCCAGCGTGCGGATGTAGGTGCCTCGCGAGCACACCACCCGCAAGCTCGCGCGCGCGTGCGGCCCCGACTCGAAGCCCATCAGGTCGAGCGCGTGAACGGTCACGCGGCGTGGTGCGCGCTCGACCTCCTCGCCGCGCCTCGCCTTCTTGTAGAGCCGCTCACCGCCGATCTTGACCGCGCTGACCATGGGCGGCACCTGATCGATCTCGCCGGTGAACCGCGGCAGCAGCGCGCGCACATCCTGCTCGGTCACCGCCGAGGCGTCGGCTTCGCCGGTCACGTCGCCTTCGGCGTCCTGTGTGCTCGTGCGCAGGCCCAGGATCGCGTCGGCCTCGTACTCCTTCTCGTGCGCCTCGAGGAAGCGCAGCAACCGGGTCCCGCGGCCGACGCCGATCAGCAGGATGCCGGTCGCGGCGGGATCCAGCGTCCCCGCATGTCCGATGCGGCGCTCACCCAGCGCGCGGCGCAGGCGCGCGATCACGTCGTGGGAGGTCATCCCCGCAGGCTTGTCCACGACGACGAATCCGTTCACCGTCGCAGCGCGGTTACGATCTGCTCGGCGATGACGGCGGGATCCTGCTGGTCCGAGGTGTAACCCGCGGCCAGCGCGTGCCCGCCGCCTCCCTGTGCGCTGCAGAACGCACCCACGTCCGTGGAGCCTTTCGATCGCATCGACACCTTCCACGCGCCGTCGTCGTGCTGCTTGACCAGCGCGGCGACATCGGCGACGTCGGCGGTGCGGATCAGGTCGATCATCGCGTCGGTGTCTTCCATCTCGCACCCGGCCTTCACCAGGTCCTGTTGCGAGAACCACGACCACACCATCTTCGCCTCGGGCCGATGTGTGAGCCGGTCGAGCACGACCGACGCCAGCCTCAGGTAGCCGACCGGGTGCGTGTCGTAGATGATCCGTCCGATGTCGTCCTGGGGGACGCCGTGCGAGAGCAGGTCTGCGGCCACCTGGTGCACCGACGGGGTCGTGTTGCGGTACTTGAACTGCCCGGTGTCGGTGACCAGCCCGACGTACAGACACGTCGCGATGTCACGATCCAGCTTCGCGCCCAGCCGTCCGAGCAGCTCGTGCACCAGCACCGCGCTGGCCGCAGACTCGGGATCGATCAGGTTCACGGTGCCGAAGTGATCGTTGGATGCGTGATGGTCCACGACCACCAGCGCCCCGGCCGCGCGCGCGTTCGGTTCGAGGCTGCCGAGCCGGTCCAGCGATCCGGCATCGAAGGTGGCCATCAGCGGCGGCGCCTCGTCGACCTGCTCGGGGGGAACCAGCAGATCGAGACCGGCCAGGAAGTCATACTGCCGCGGAGGCGAGAACGGCTTGGATCCCCACGAGGCCGTGACCTGCACCCCGCGCGCGCGCAGCGCCAGCCCGAGTGCGAGCATCGATCCGAGGGCGTCACCGTCGGGCCCGACGTGACAGGCGAGCGCGACCCGGTCGGCTTGCTCGAAGGCCGCCACCGCCGCGCCCCATTCGGTCTCGGGGATGCTCAATGGTCCTCCTTGTGCAGGTCGCGGATGAGCTGGTCGATGCGGTCGACGCGCTCGGGCACCGGATCCTCGAGCAGCTCCAGCGTTGGCGTGTACCGCAGCCGCACCTGCTGCGCGATCACCGAGCGCAGGTGTTTGGTCGCCCGCTGCATCGCGTCACGCGTCGCTGCCTGCACGACCTCTTCCCCGAGCACCGTGTAGTACGCCTTCGCGTGCCGCAGGTCGGGCGCCATCGTGACCTCGGTGATGGTCACGTACCCCAGGCCCGGGTCGCGAAGGCGCTCGACCTCCTCGGCCAGCACCTGCTTGATCTGCGCGCGCACGCGTTCGGCGCGTGGATACGCCCGCGGTGCCGTCATCGGTCCTCCGGTGAGATCACATCGATGAATGTGTCGAGCAGCTCCACCCCGGGATGGGTCTCGACGTGCCTTCCGACCTCGTTGAGCACCTTGCGCGCGTGGAACGAGGTCGGCGCGATGATCGATACACCTACCGCCGCCCGCTGCCGCAGGTCCTGATGATCGACCTCGCCGACCGCGCAGCGGAACTTCTGATGCAACAAAGCCTGCAACGAACGCACCACCGATCGCTTGTCCTTCAACGAGGTCGCATCGGGGATCCGGAGGTCGTACCGGGCGTACCCCACGAACATCGACAACCCGGCCTACGTGCGCGGGATCTCGCGCACCTCGTAGAACTCGATCGAGTCCCCCTCCTTGATATCGGCGAAGTTCTCCAAGCCGATACCGCATTCGTACCCGGCTTGAACCTCCTTCACCGCATCCTTGAAACGGAACAGCGACGAGCACACCGTGTCGATCACGATCACGTTGTCCCGCAGCAAGCGCACCTTCGCCCCGCGTTGGGCCACGCCCTCTTCGACGTGGGACCCGGCGATGACGCCGATCGAGGAGCCGCGGAACACCTGCCGCACCTCGGCGCGGCCGAGCTGCACTTCCTGGAACACCGGCCTGAGCATGCCCTTGAGCGCCGCCTCGATGTCCTCGATCAGCTTGTAGATGATCTGGTAGAGCCGGATCTCGACGCCTTCTCGCTCGGCGAGCGCGCGCGCGGCCGGCGCGGGCCGAACGTTGAACCCGGCGATGATCGCGCCCGACGCCGCGGCGAGGGTGACGTCGTTCTCGTTGATCCCGCCGACAGCGCGGTGCAGCACGCGCACTGCCACGTCTTCGACTTTGAGCTTCTCAAGCGCGTCCTGGATCGCTTCCAGGGAGCCCTGCACGTCGGCCTTGAGAACGATCAGCAGTTCCTGGAGCTCGCCCTCCACGACCTTCTCGAACACGTCCTCCAGGGTGACGCGGCGGCGCGAGACGAGCTCCGCCGCGCGCTTGCGGCTCGCGCGGTCGTTGGCGGTCTGGCGCGCGCGCCGCTCGTCGGCGTAGACGCGGAACTCGTCCCCGGCTTCGGGCACGCTGTCGAACCCAAGCACCTGCCCCGGCGTTCCCGGCCCCGCCTCCGTCAGATCCTGGCCGACATCGTCGAGCATCGCGCGCACGCGCGCCCACGCCGTGCCGCACGCCAATGTGTCCCCCTTGCGCAGCGTGCCGCGCTCCACCAGCACGGTCGCGACCGGGCCGCGGCCCTTGTCCAGGTGAGCCTCGATCACCACCCCGCGCGCCGGCGCCTCCGGGTTCGCCTTCAGGTCCTGGATGTCGGCGACGAGCAGCAGCATCTCGAGCAGCTGGTCGATGTTGGTCCCCTGCTTGGCCGAGATGTCAACGAACACCGTGCTGCCGCCCCACTCTTCGGGGATCAGCTCGTGCTCGGTGAGCTGCTGTCGCACCCGCGACGGGTCGGCGCCTTCCTTATCGATCTTGTTCACGGCCACCACGATCGGGACCTCGGCGGCTTTGGCGTGGTTGAGCGCCTCGATCGTCTGTGGCTTCACGCCGTCGTCGGCCGCGACGACGAGCACCGCGATATCCGTCGCCTTGGCGCCGCGCGCGCGCATCTGCGTGAACGCTTCGTGGCCGGGCGTGTCGATGAAGGTGATCGCGCGATCGTTCTTGCGGACCTGGTAGGCACCGATGTGCTGGGTGATGCCACCAGCCTCTTCAGCGACCACATCGGTCTGCCGGATCTTGTCGAGCAGCAACGTCTTCCCGTGATCGACGTGACCCATGACCGTGATCACCGGTGGCCGCGGCTTCAACGCTTCCTCGTCATCGACCTCTTCCTCGCCCGCCTCGACCAATTCGTCGTCGGGCGAGACGACCGTGACGACGTAGCCGTAGTCGCTGCCGACCAGCTCCGCGGCGTCATCGGTGAGCGACTGCGCAACCGTGTAGGTCTCGCCGAGCAGGAAGAGCTTCTTGATGATCTCGGCCGGCGGGGTCGGCTGCCCGCGCGCCTCCTCGAGCTTCGCGGCGAGGCCCTGGACGGTGATCCCGCGGTGGACGATCAAGGGCGTGCCTGGCTCCGCTCCGTCGCCGGCTGCGGCCACCGCCGGCTCGGGCACCGCAGCGGGCGCAGGCACGCGCTCGGCGGACGGACGCGACCCGGGCACGCGCTCGGCGGACGGACGCGACCCGGGCACGCGCTCGGCGGACGGACGCGACCCGGGCGCGCGCTCGGCGGACGGACGCGACCCGGGCGCACGCTCGGCGGACGGACGCTCGGCACTTGGTCGCGGCGCAGGCGCACGCTCCGCGCTCGGACGCGGCGCAGGCGCACGCTCGGCGCTTGGTCGCTCGGCGCTCGGTCGCTCCGCGCTCGGACGTTCCGCCGCGGTGCGCTCGGCCGCGGTGCGCTCGGCCGAAGGTCTGGCAACGGTTCGCTCGCGCGGCGCGCGCACAGGCGGCGCCTTCGCGATCAGTTGGGCCAGCCCACCCTTCTCCTTTGCGTCGAGCAGCTTGAGGACGACCCCTTCCTCGACGGTA
>DASWIP010000094.1:0-25769 GCA_036397635.1 Actinomycetota bacterium
TGTGCCACGCATGCAAGATCGCTCGGGATGCGAGCGCGAGGGACTCCCCAGCGATCAATCGGTTCGCGCATCGTTCTGTTAAGACCGCAGCTTCTCGTAGACGCCGAGGAGCACCTCGGCCTGGCGCTCCCAGGTGTATCCGGGCGCCGCCGCCCGCGCCGCCGCCTTCGCCTTCTCCAGCCGTCCCGGCTCGAGCAGCTCGCCGATCGCCGCCGCGATCGACGTCGGGCTGGTCGCGTCGAACAGCGTGCCGACCGCGTGACGCTGGACCAGCGCGCGCACGTCGGGCAGGTCCGATGCGGCGACCGCGAGTCCCGCATGCAGGTACTCGGCCAGCTTGTTGGGCGCCGCCAGCTGGTTGTTGAGGCCGATGGGGATGTAGGGGGCGAGGCCGATGTCGGCGCCGGCGATGGTGGCGACTACCTGGTCGGGCTCGACCGCGGGCAGGAACTCGACGCGGGCCTCCGCGCCGCCGCGCGCGGCGACCGCGCGCAGCTCCGGCTCGAGCGGCCCCCAGCCGATCATCGTCAGCCGGCACGTCGGCAGCGCCTCGAGCGCCCGCACCACGTTCTCGAGTCCCCGGTTGGGCGTGAAGCCGCCCGCGTAGACCAGCAGCGTCTCCCCGGCCTGCCGTAGCACCGCCAGCGGGCTCGCCGCCGGATCCGGCACCGGGCCGGCTTCGGGGGCGTTCATGATCACCACGGGCCGTTCGATGCCGTACCGCTCGGCCATCGCGTCGGCGCGCGCCGGCGAAGGCACGATCACCACGTCCGGCTCGCGGATCAGGCGCCGCTCCAGGCGAGCCCAGCGCGCGCGCTCGCTCTTGGCGAGGCCGGTCAGCTCCGGGTACAGCTCGTGCGCGTCGTAGACCAGCCGGGCGCCGTGGGCGCGCGCTGCTCGAAGGGCGGGTTCGAGCACCGTGAGGTCGTGGGCGTGGTAGACGTCGGCCGGCCGGGCGAGCGCCGCGCGCGTGAACGACCGCGTCAGCGTCCGGTCGCGCAGCCACACCGCCGAAGCGGGACGGCGTCGTGACGTCGCGCCGCCGGCCGCGGGACGGCGTCGTGACATCGCGCCGCCGGCCGCGGGCCGGGCTGCCTGGCCGGAGATCGTCGGCCCGGCCAGCCGTCCGGCCGCCACCGCGCGGTCGATCGCGAAGCCGTCGCGGCGCTCCATCGCCGGCAGGCCGCGCGCGCGCACCGCGATCACGGTGACGGCGTGCCCGGCGGCGGCGAGCGTCCGCGCCTCGCGCAGCACGCGCGCGTCCCGTGTGAACGGGTTGCGGAGCAGCATCACGACGCGCATCTCGGGCGGCATCATAGGCGCGAGGCATGGCACGCCGACGGGCCACCCCTCCGCTGTGGGCCGCGTCCGGGCATCGGCGGTGTGGCACCCACCCCGTAACCGCGTGTTATCCTGCGGCACCGCAGCCACCCGTGGATAACCACCAAGCACATCCCGATCGCGGCGGCGCCTCGCCCGCCGGCGGCGCCGAGCCCTCCAAGCATCTCGAGGGCGCCGTCGCCGAACTACGTGTGCGCCTTGCGGCCACCGAACGCCGGATCGGCGCGGTCAGCGCGAGCCCGTGGTGGCAGGCCCGCGAGATCCTCAAGGAGGCTGCGCGCAAGCCGTGGAAGCTGCCGCGCCTTCTGGCGCTCGCGTTCCGCGTGCTGCGCGGCCTCATCCGGTCGTCACCGGAGGTGCGACGTGGCGAGGCGCTGCTCGGCGAGAAGCGCTACGACGAGGCGGCCGCCGCGTTCGACGATGCGTTGGCGCGCGATCCGGCCGACGTGCGCGCGCTGCGGCGCAAGCGCGAAGCCCAGTCGAAGATGGGCGACTTGACCGGGATGCTCGCCACCGTGCAGCAGATGCGGGCGGTCGCCGATGCCGACCCGCTCGCGCGCGCCGAGCGGATGATCGGGGGCCGGCTGCGCGAGCTCGATCCGTCGTGGCTGCCCGAGGTGCCGGGCCCACCGCGCCCGCTCGAGCCCGGGTCGCCCGGCCGGGTGCTGCACCTGCTGAAGCACTCGCTGCCGTACCACACCAACGGCTACACCGTCCGCAGCCGCTACACGCTGCTCGCGCAGGCGGGCGCAGGCCTGGAGCCGGCGGTGGTCACCTCACCCGGGTTCCCGCGCAGCGAAGGTGTCGCCGACGTCCCGGCCGTCGAGCTGCTCGACGGGATCCCGCACCACAGGCTCGATCTTGGCGCGGACTATCCGTACGAGCAGCTCCCGCCCGACGAGCAGCTCGACATCTTCGCCTGGCTCGCAGCCGGCGTGGTGCGCGACCATCGGCCGGCGGTCATCCACGCGCGCTCGGGGTTCCGTGGTTACGAGATCCCCCTGGTCGGCCTGGCGCTGTCGCGTCACTTCCGCATCCCGATGGTCTATGAGATCTCGAGCTTCCTGGAATCCACCTGGACCGCCGACGTCGAGTGGAGCGAGCGGGGCGAGCTGTACCTGCTGCGGGTCGCCCAGGAGAACCGCGCGATGCGCCAAGCAGCCCACGTGATCACGATCGCCGAGTCGATGCGCGCCGACATCATCGACCGGGGGATCGATCCCGAGCGCGTCACGGTCATCCCGAACGCGGTCGATGCCGAAGCGTTCGCGCCGCGTCCGAAGGACGCGGCGCTCGCGGCGTCGCTGGGGCTCGACGGCAAGGTCGTGCTCGGCTACATCTCCAACCTCGGGTACCGCGAGGGGCTCGACATCCTGATCGAGGCTGTCGCGCGCCTGGTCCGCGCGGGCCGGCCGGTCGCCTGCCTCATCGCCGGTGACGGGCCCGAGCGGCCCAAGCTCGAGGCGCTCGTCGGCGCGCTCGGCATCGGCGACCGGGTGCGCCTCGTCGGCTCGATCCCGCATGAGCGGATCAAGGACTACTACGCCCTGATCGACGTGTTCATCGTGCCGCGTCGCGATGATCGAGCAGCGCGCCTCGTGACCCCGCTGAAACCCTACGAAGCGATGGCGATGGGGCGTCCGTTGGTGGTCGCCTCACTGCCGGCGCTCGCCGAGATCGTCGGCGACGGAGCGCGCGGCCTCGTCTTCGATCACGGCTCGGCGGAGAGCCTCGCCGCTGTGGTCGAACCGCTGGTCGCCGATGAGTCGCTGCGCGCCAAGCTCGGCGAGCTCGGCCGGGAATGGGTCGTGCGCGAGCGCACCTGGGAGGCGAACGGCCGCCGCTACCGCGAGCTGTACGAGCAGGCGCGAGAACGGTTCCTCGCTGGAGCGCCCGTCGTCACGCCGACGCCTTCCGCGCCGGTGGTGTCCGAGGGAGACGAGGTGCTGGAAGCCGAAGCCATCGCGCTGCGCGAGCAGCTCGCCGAGCGCGAAGACCTATACCGCCGGATCGCCGAGGGACGGTGGGCGCGCGTGGCGCGAGCGGTGCGTCGCGAGCTGGGCAACGGGGCGCGGCTGCCCGGGCTGGCCGTGCGTGGTGCGCGCTACCTCGCGTCGTCCCGCGGCACCGTGCGTGGTTCGGGTGCGCCGGCGCCCGGCAAGGTGGCCTCGCACGCGATGGCCTCGGGACCGAAGGCGGCGAGCCCGATCCGTCAGGACAACGCCTCGTTCCTCGAACGGGGCATGGAGGCGTTGAAGCTGCTCTCCACACGCGACGAGCAAGGCGCGCTCGCCGACACGCCGGAGGTCCACCCGGCGCTGCTCGGCTATTGGCCGGTCGTGGTGAACAACCCCTACCAGTCGATGATCTACGCCCCCTGCTGGGATCACGCGATCGCCCCGATCCCGGTCACCGATCTCGCGGCGCTGGATGACACACCGGCGCTCGCCGGGCTCGGCGCAGACGTGTGGCTGCACGTCCACTGGACCGCGCCGGTGCTGCAGCGCGCGGGCTCCGACCGCGAGGCGCGCGCGCTGCTGGCGTCATTCGAGCAGCGCCTGGAGACGTTCAAGGGTGCGGGCGGCCGGATCGCGTGGACCGTGCACAACGTGCTGCCACATGAACGCCGCTACGAGGAGCTCGAGGCGGCCGTGTGTCGCTCGCTCGCCGAGCGCGCCGACCTGATCCACGTGCTGTGCGCGCGCACCCCCGAGCTGACCGAGCCGCATTACACGCTCCCGCCCGAGAAGGTGCGCGTGATCCCGCACCCGAGCTACCTCGGGATCTATCCGGCGCATCTCTCGCGCGCGCAGGCACGCTTCGAGCTTGGGTTGGGTGCCGGCGACACCGTGCTCGCTGTGGTGGGTGGGATCAGGCGCTACAAGGGGATCGACGCGCTGCTCGAGGCGTTCGACGAAGTGCGGCAGGGGGACGCGTCCTTGAAGCTGATCGTGGCAGGCCGGCCGATCGCGTTCCCCGGGTTGGAGGCGATGCGCGGCCGGCTCGAGCGCGATCCGGCGATCGTCGCGAAGCTCGACCGGATCCCCGACGAGGATCTGCAATTGTATCTCGGCGCCGCAGACGTGGTCGTGCTGCCGTACGCGGACATCTTGAACTCGGGCGTGCTGATGCTCGGCCTGAGCTTCGGGCGGCCGGTGATCGCGCCCGACCGCGGCTGCGTGGCCGATCTCGTCTCCGACGAGATCGGCCTCCGCTTCGACCCGGCGTCGCCGCGCGCGCTCGCCGACGCGATCGCGCGCGCCCCGGACCTCAAGGCCGAGCGGTACCAGCAGGCCGCGCGCCGCGTCGCCGAAGAACTCGCGCCTGCGCGCGCGGCGGCCCAGTTCGCCGAAGCCTTGCGCGACGCCGTCACCTGATCGTTCTCACAAGATCTCTCGGGTCTTGGTGTCACCAGGTCTCGTGGGTCGGTGTCACAAGATCTCTCGGGACGTTCAGTCAGGGGTGGATGCGCGGCCGCTTAGCAACCCGGGATTGACAACAGATGCCGTTCTCGTTCATCCACGCATCCTCAGGCAGCACTGCGAAACATATGTTTCTGTCAGCCTGGGGTTGCTAAGTGGCCCCAGACACAGATGCGCTCGCGAAACGGACGCATCTGCGTCCCGATCTGCTCGGCCGTATCAGGCGCGCGCGACGATCACGTCGGCGATGCGCTCGCCGGCTTTGCCGTCCCACAGCGGCGGCCGCTGCGCATCCCGCAGCGGCTCCGCGCGCGCCGCGGCCAGGGTCTCGGTCCGGATCCGTTCCGGATCCGTCCCGATCAGCGTGTTCGTGCCCAGCTCGCACGTGATCGGCCGCTCGGTGTTGTGTCGCACCGTCAAGCACGGCACGCCCAGTATCGTGGTCTCCTCCTGGATGCCACCCGAGTCGGTGACGACCACGCGCGCGTCGGCCATCAGCCGCAGGAAGTCCACGTAGCCGACCGGGTCGATGCAGGTGACGATCCCACGCGCCGGCGCGCCGCCCATCATCACCATCTCCGACAGCCCGAACGTGTCGAGCATCTTCACCGTCCGTGGGTGGATGGGGAACAGCACCGGCAGTTCGACCGCCGCGTCCCGCAGGGCTTCAAGGATCCCGCGCAGCGTCTCGGGGTCATCGACGTTCGACGGCCGGTGCAGCGTCACCAGCGCGTAGCCGCGCTGCTCGAGGCCGATCCGTTCGAGCACGTCGGAGGCGCGCGCGTGCGTGAGGTGGCGTTCCAGCGAGTCGATCATGGGATTGCCGACGAAGTGGATCTCGCCGCGACAGCCCTCGGCCGTCAGGTTCGCCTCGGCCTCTGGCGAGGTGGTGAACAGCAGGTCCGACAACTGGTCGGTCAGCAGCCGGTTGATCTCCTCCGGCATGGTCCGGTCGAAGCTTCGCAGGCCCGCTTCGACGTGCGCGACCGGCAGCAGCATCTTCGCGCACACCAGCGCGACCGCGATGGTCGAGTTCACGTCCCCCACCACGACGGTCAGATCGGGCTTCTGGTCGAGCAGCACCGGCTCGATCCGCTCCATGATCCGCGCCGTCTGCGCGGCGTGAGAGCCCGAGCCGACCTCGAGGTGCACGTCCGGTTCGGGCAAGCCGAGGTCGTCGAAGAACGCCGCCGACATCATCGGGTCGTAGTGCTGCCCGGTGTGGACGAGCGCCTGGTCGATGCTGCGATCGGCCAGCGCGCGCATCACCGGCGCGACCTTCATGAAGTTGGGGCGCGCGCCCGCAACGTGAAGGACCCTCATCTGCGCTCCGCCTCCGTGTGATCGTCCCGAACCCGTGCGGTGTGCCCGCGAACCATGGCCCCGCTACAGTTGGGGGCACCGCCAGTCTAGCGGCGGATCCCGGAGGACTCCGATGATCGACGAAACCCTCGGCAAGCTCGAGAAGTGGAATTGGAGCGGCGGCGTGGTCGGCCTCGGCTACATCGGCCTGCCGCTGGTCGTGACGATGGCGCGTGCCGGCGTGCTGGCGTCCGGCTTCGACGTCAAGCCCGAGGTCGTCGATGCGCTGACCGCGGGCCGGTCGCACATCGATGACGTGACCGCGGACGATCTGGCCGAGGTCGCCGAGCTCACGAGCTTCACCACCAACGTCGCCGACCTGGCCGACCGGGACGTGCTGTTCGTCTGCGTTCCCACGCCCCTGGCGGTGGGCAAGCAGCCCGACGTCTCATACATCGAGCGAGCAGCGAACGATATCGCCGGGATCCTGCGTCCCGGCCATCTGGTGATCCTGGAGTCGACGACGTACCCAGGTACGACCGAGAACACCGTAAGGCCGATCCTTGAATCCAGCGGTCTCGAGCTCGACAAGGACTTCCTGCTGGCCTACTCGCCCGAGCGCGTCGACCCCGGCAACCCAAGCTTCCGCACGTCCAACATCCCCCGGGTGGTCGGCGGAGCCTCCGAGCGCAGCACCGAGGCCGCCGCCTTGGTCTACGAGCGGTTCGTGGGCAAGGTGCATCGCGTGTCCAGCGCGCGCACGGCCGAGATGGCGAAGCTGCTCGAGAACACGTTCCGGTGGGTCAACATCGCCCTGGTGAACGAGCTGGCCGCGGTCTCGCGCGCGATCGGCGTGGACATCTGGGAGGTCATCGAGGCGGCGGCGACCAAACCGTTCGGCTACATGCCCTTCTATCCCGGCCCCGGCGTGGGCGGTCATTGCATACCTTTGGATCCCTTCTACCTCCAGTGGGCGGCTCGGCTCACCGGAGAGGGCACGCGCTTCGTCGAGCTGGCCGAGACCATCAACGCGCGGATGCCCCAGGTGGTGGTCAACCGGGTGCAGGACGCACTCAATGAGCACACCAAAGCCCTTCGCGGCTCGAAGGTCCTGGTGCTGGGCGTTGCGTACAAGCCGAACGTGCGCGACTACCGTGAGTCGCCGGCCGTCGAATGCATCCTGGGGCTGCTTCAGGGAGGCTCCGAGGTCTCCTACCACGACCCGTACGTGCCGGCGTTCCGGCACCGCGGCATCGACCTGTCCTCGGTCGACCTCACCGCCGAGACCCTCGAGGCGGCCGACTGCGTGCTCATCCTCACCGACCACGACAGCGTCGATTATCCCCTCGTGCTCCAGCACGCGCCGCTGGTCGTGGACACGCGCAACGCGCTCGCCCGACGTGATCTACGGAACGAGCGCGTGAGGCCGCTGTAGGCGCCCAACACGTTGTGCGTAAGTGCATCACGTGTCGTCCCGCTGCTTTTGGTCGGCCTCCAGCCCTGGGGTAATATCCGGGCCGCATGTGATGCGATTCACGAGCGCCGGAAGGGTCCGCGCGCGCCGGATACCATGCGATCTTCAGGGGGGTACCACGGTGCAACCGGGCACGTACGCGCGCGACGGGGGCATGACGGAGTGACCGAATACTTCCAGTCCTACGGCACGCTCGGGGCACTCACTCTGCTCGGGCTGGTATTCGTCGCTGTCGGTCTGGGTGCGAACCGGGTCATGCGTCCGGTGCGGCCTCGTCCCGACAAGTACACGACCTACGAATGCGGAGTGGACCCGGTCGGCGAGGGGTGGAGCCAGACCCAGATCCGGTATTACATCTTCGCGTTCCTGTTCGTGATCTTCGATGTCGAGGCGCTGTTCCTGTTCCCGTTCGCCACCATCTTCGAGGACTTCGTGAACCCGGGGCTGGTGCTGGTCGAGATGATCGTCTTCGTGGGGATCCTGGCGGTGGCGCTGCTGTACGCGTGGCGGAAGAAAGTCCTGGAGTGGATCTGATCCCATGGGCCTCGTAGATCGGTTCGACCTGCCGCAGCCGGCCAAGTTCCTGCTCAACTGGGGCCGGAAGTACTCGCTGTGGGTCATGAACTTCGGGCTGGCTTGCTGCGCGATCGAGTTGATCGCCGCCTCGACCAGCCGCCACGACTTCATCCGCCTGGGCGTGATCCCGGTCGCGCACGGCCCCCGGCAGGCGGACCTGCTGGTGGTCGCCGGCACCTTGACCGACAAGATGGCGCCGGCCCTCAAGCGCGTCTACGAGCAGATGCCCGAGCCCAAGTACGTGATCAGCTTCGGGAGCTGCTCGAACTGCGGCGGCCCGTTCTGGGATTCCTATTCGGTGACCAAGGGCGTCGATCAGATCGTGCCGGTGGACGTCTACGTGCCCGGCTGCCCGCCGCGTCCCGAGGCGCTGCTCGAGGGGATCCTGATGCTGCAAGACATGATCGGCAAGGAGTCACTGAAGGAGCGGTTCGAGCGCCGCGACGCGACCGAGCCGAAGGCGCAGCCGATCGTGGTCGGCGGCGGTCCCATCTTCCAGACCCAGATCGAGGACGAGTAGGACGTGACCCCCGAAGAGCTCGCGAAGCATCTGAACGAGACGGGCCTGTTCGAGCGCGACGAGGTCGCGCACGGCGAGCTGTCCATGTGGGCCTCCCGCGACGGCTGGGTCGCCGGCGCCGAGCACCTCAAGGAGTGCGGGCGCTGCCGCTTCGACTTCTTCACCTTCATCAGCGCGGTGGACCTGGAGGACGAGGGCTTCGAGGTCGTCTGCCACCTGTACTCGGTCCGCCGCCAGCACCACATCAACTACAAGACGCTCTTGCCACGAACCGAGCCCCGTTTGCGCACGCTGAAGGGGCTCTGGCTGGGCGCCGACTGGGGCGAGCGCGAGACCCACGAGCTGTTCGGGATCGACTTCGACGGACACGGGGATCTTCGCAAGCTGCTGCTGCCCGACGAGTTCGAGGGGTTCCCGCTGCGCAAGGACTTCCTGCTCATGAGCCGCGAGATCAAGGAATGGCCGGGGCTCAAGGAGCCGGAGGAGGTGAAGTAGTGGTGCCCTCGGAGCGATCGGCCGGCGTGCTGCCCGGAGGGCCGGGTGAGGGCGTGCAGGTCGTCATCGCCGGTGAAGGCGAGCTGGCGACCCAAGAGATGACCCTGTCGATCGGGCCGCAGCATCCCTCGACCCACGGTGTCCTCCGTGTCGTGCTCGGCCTCGACGGCGAGCGCATCGCATCCGCGATCCCGGTGATCGGCTACATGCACCGCGCGTTCGACAAGCTCGCCGAGGCGCGCGACTACCGGCAGATCATCGCGCTGTCGAACCGTCACGACTGGCTCAGCGCCTTCGGCAACGAGCTGGGCATCACGCTCGCGGTCGAGCGCCTGATGGAGCTGGAGGTGCCCGAGCGCGCGCAGTGGATCCGCATGCTGGTCGCCGAGTGGAACAGGGTGCTCAACCACCTGATGTTCCTCGGCTCGTTCGGCCTCGAGCTGGGTGCGATGACGCCGATGTTCTACGCGTTCCGCGAGCGCGAGGACATCCAGCACCTGCTCGAGGCGGCGACCGGCGGGCGGATGCACTTCACCTACAACCGAGTCGGCGGCCTGAAGGAGGACCTGCCGCGCGGGTTCCTCAAGGAATCGTCGGACCTGGTGCGCAAGATCCGCCACCGGCTGCTCGACTACGAGGGGTTGCTGCTCGGCAACGAGATCTTCAAGAAGCGCACGGTGTCGATCGGCGTGCTGCCCGGCGAGATCGCGAAGTCCTACGGGGTCACCGGCCCGATCCTGCAAGCCTCCGGTGTCGCCGAGGACTCGCGCAAGACCGAGCCCTACCTGCACTACGACCAGGTCGAGTTCGAGGTGCCGACGGGCGCGCACGGGGATTCCTTCGACCGGTTCCTGGTGCTGTACCGGCGTATCGAGGAGTCGCTGAAGATCATCGAGCAGGTGCACGACAAGCTCCCCGCCGGTCCGATCATCCCCGCCAAGATGCCCAAGAACATCAAGCCCCCGGAGGGCTGGACCTACGTGCGGACCGAGAACTCGCTCGGCGAGACCGGGTACTACCTGGTGTCGCGGGGCGGCAAGGAGCCGTGGCGGCTGAAGATGCGGACGCCTTCCTTCCACAACGTCAGCATGATCCCGTACCTTCTTGAAGGCGTGCTGCTGCCGGATCTGATCGCAGTGCTCGGCAGCGTGTTCTTCGTCGTAGGAGACGTTGATAGGTGATCTTCTACGAGCTGTTCGACAACTTCTGGGCCGTCCTCGGGCTCA
The DNA here is from genome assembly GCA_036397635.1 of Actinomycetota bacterium. GTDB lineage: Bacteria > Actinomycetota > AC-67 > AC-67 > AC-67 > DASWIP01. Next base: position 10,357 of record DASWIP010000094.1, read on the forward strand.
AGCTCGGGGTCCTGTTCATCTTCTTCCTGACCGCGCCGCTGCTGATCGGCTACACCGAGCACAAGGTGCTCGCGCACATGCAGGCGCGTCTCGGGCCGATGGAGGCGGGCAAGTTCCACGGCTGGGCGCAGCTGGTCGCCGACGGCGTCAAGTTCATCCAGAAGGAAGACCTGATCCCGCGGGCCGCCGACAAGTGGGTGTTCTCGCTCGCGCCCGCGGTTGTGATCGTCCCGGTCGTGGTCGTGTTCCTGGTGATCCCGTTCGGGCCGGCCCTGGTGAACAGCGATGTGGCCGCCTCCTGCGGTGCCGGCGGCTGCGGCTGGTGGGGCGAGAACCTCGACGTCGGGATCTTCTTCGTGCTGGCGGTTACGTCGGTGAGCGTGATCGGCATGCTCATGGCGGGCTGGGCCTCGGCGAATAAGTTCTCGCTGATCGGCGCCATCCGCGGAGCCGCGCAGCTGATCGCGTACGAGCTGCCGCTGGTGCTGGCCGCCGCTGCCGTCGCCATGCAGGCCGGGACCTTGTCGCTGGTCGGCATCGCCGAGGGCCAGCAGAGCATGTGGTACGTGGTCCCGCAATTCGCCGGCTTCGCGATCTTCATCACCGCCAGCCTCGCCGAGCTGTCGCGTCCCCCCTTCGACATGCCGATCGCCGACTCGGAGATCATCTTCGGTCATATGACCGAGTACTCGGGCATCCGCTTCGGCCTGTTCCTGCTGTCGGAGTACGCCGGGATCGTGTCCCTGTCGGCGGTGGCCACGGTGCTGTACCTGGGGGGCTGGCATGGGTTCATCATCCCCGGCATCCCTGGACCGCTGTGGACGCTCGCCAAGATCGGCGCGCTCGGGTTCTTCGTCATCTGGCTGCGCGCGACCTACCCGCGCCTGCGTGAGGATCAGCTTCAGAAGCTGTCCTGGAAGTACCTGATCCCGATCGCGCTGCTGAACATCCTGCTAACCGGCATCTTCAAGGTGGTGTTCTAGCCGGTATGGCCATGACGAAGGAAGAGCGGCAGGCGAAGATCCGCGAGGTCGAACATAAGATCCTTGCGAAGAAGGGGATCGGCGCGGCGTACGGACTCGCCAAGGGCCTGTCGATCACGCTGAGGACGATGCTCCGGCCCGCGGTTACACAGCAGTACCCGCACGTGAAGCCGGACCTGCCGCCGCGGACGCGCGGCATCATCGCCCTCCAAGAAGAGAACTGCACCGTCTGCATGCTCTGCGCGCGCGAATGCCCCGACTGGTGCATCTACATCGACTCGCACAAGGATGTGATGCCGCCGAAGACGCCCGGCGCGCGCGCGCGAACTCGCAACGTCCTGGATCGGTTCGCGATCGACTACGCGCTGTGCATGTACTGCGGTATCTGCGTCGAGGTCTGCCCGTTCGACGCCCTGTTCTGGTCGCCGCACTTCGAATACTCGACCACCGACATCGACGAGCTGACCCACGAGATGGATACCCTCGGCAAGTGGATGGACCTGGTGCCGCTGCCGCCGCCTCTCGAGGAGGGCGCCGAGGATCCGAAGGAGATCGCGGCCGAGGACAAGGCCTACGACCTCCCGGCCGCCGCGCCCGCCGCTGCTGCGGCACCCACGCCAGCCGACACTGCAGCGCCCGCGCCCGCCGCTGCGGCGGCACCCGCGGAGGCTCCGGCGCAGGGCGCGCCCGCTCCCGTTCCCGCCGAAGCGCCTACATCCGCCGAAGCGCCTCCACCCGCCGAGGCGCCGGCCAAGCCGGAGCGCCATGAGGAGGAGCCCCCGCAGATCGATCAAGAGACCTACGACCGGCACATCGCAGCCGGAAAGTCCGACCGCGAGGCGCGCGCGCTGGCCAAGAAGGCGTGGATCCTCAAACGGAGACAGCAAGGATGAGCTGGGTCGAGTTCGCCATCTTCGCCTTCGGTGCGCTCACGGCGCTCGCCGCGATCGCGGTCGTGCTATCTCGCAACGTGATCCACGCCGCGCTGTTCCTGGTGATCACGCTCGGCGGCGTCGGGGTGATCTTCCTGCTGGTCGGCGCGGAGTTCATCGGCTGGGTGCAATTCCTGGTCTACGTCGGGGCCATCGTGGTCCTGCTGCTGTTCGGACTGATGCTCACGCGCGCGCCGATCGGGCGCGACGCGACCGATAACCAGCAGCGCCTGATCGCCTTCGGCGCGGCCGGCGTCACCTTCGCGGTGCTGACCTGGCTGATCTGGCGGACCTTCGGCGGCGAAGAGATCGCGCTCGAGCAGCCGACGCGGACCGCCGACATCGGCGAGGCGCTGTTCACCAACTTCATCTTGCCCTTCGAGCTGGTGTCGGTGTTGCTGCTCGCGGCGCTGGTGGGCGCGATCGTGCTTGCCCGTCGTGACGAGGGGAGGCAGAAGTGAGCCTCCCCTGGCTGCTCACGCTGGGCGCGTTCTTGTTCAGCATCGGCGTGTATGGGGTGCTCGCGCGGCGAAACGCCGTCTTGGTCCTGATGTCGATCGAGCTGATGCTCAACTCGGTGAACATCAACTTCGTCGCGTTCGATGCGTGGTTCGGCGCCTCGGAGAGCGTCGGGCAGATCTTCGCGCTGTTCGTCATCACGGTTGCCGCGGCCGAAGTGGGCGTCGGCCTCGCGATCGTGCTGCTGATCTTCCGGAACCGCAAGACCATCAATGTGGATGAGGTGGATCTGCTGAAGTGGTAGCTGCCCTGTTCGCCGCCCAAGAGACCCACGCCGTCGCCGAGGGGACGGCCAACGCGGTCACGAACGCCGCGTGGCTGATCCCTGCGATCCCGGCGGTCACGCTCGTGCTGATCTGGTTGTTCGGCAAGCGCCTGCCCCGCGGCGGGTCCGAGATCGGCATCGTCGGCATGCTCGGCGCGGTGGTGCTGTCGGCGGTCGTCCTGGCCGACTTCATCGGCGGTGGCGGCCCGACGGTCGAGAAGGCCGTGGAATGGTTCCCCTTCGGGCGAGGGCTCGCCCTCGAGCTCGGCATGCGCATCGATGGGCTGACCGCGGTCATGTTCGTCGTCGTGACGGTCGTGTCGCTGATGGTGCAGATCTACTCCACGGGCTACATGCACGGTGACTCGCGCTTCACATGGTTCTTCACGGCGCTGAACCTGTTCACGTTCTCGATGCTGCTGTTAGTGATCTCCAACAACCTGCTCCAACTGCTGATCGGATGGGAGCTGGTTGGGGTCTGCTCGTACCTGCTGATCGGTTTCTGGTGGGAGGAGAAGGAGAACTCCAACGCGGCGATCAAGGCCTTCGTCACCACCAAGACCGGTGACATCCCGTTCGTGATCGGCATCTTCGTGCTCTTCGCGGCCGCGGGAACCTTCAACATCGGCGAGATCCTCAGCCTGACCGAGGAAGGCGCGATCGGGACGATCACGCTCACCGCCGGTGCGATCCTGCTGTTCGGGGGCGCCGTGGGCAAGAGCGCCCAGTTCCCGCTGCACGTGTGGCTGCCCGATGCGATGGCCGGCCCCACGCCGGTCAGTGCGCTGATCCACGCCGCGACGATGGTCACGGCCGGCGTGTTCCTGGTCGCACGGATGTTCCCGGTGTTCGAGCACTCCGAGGCCGCGATGAACGTCGTCGCGATCATCGGCGCGATCACGATGCTGATGGCGGCGCTGCTCGCGCTGGTGCAGGACGACATCAAGAAGGTGCTGGCGTATTCGACCGTCAGCCAGCTCGCCTACATGATCGCCGCGCTCGGGGTCGGCGCCGGCAACGCCGCGGTCTTCCATCTGTTCACCCACGCCTGGTTCAAGGCGCTGCTTTTCCTGGGGGCCGGCTCGGTGATCCACGCCGTGCACGCGAACAACATGAGCGAGATGGGCGGGCTACGGAAGAAGATGCCGACGACTTACTGGACCTTCCTGCTGGGTTCGCTGGCTCTGGCCGGGATCCCGCCGCTGGCCGGGTTCTGGTCCAAGGACGAGATCGTGGCCGAGGCCTACCACTTCGGCACCCACGCCGAGGAGGCGGTCGGAGCTCCGGTGGTCGCGCTCATCGTGTTCGGTGTCGCGTTGATGTCCGCGTTCCTGACGGCCTTGTACATGTCGCGCGCGGTCCACCTGACCTTCGAGGGCACGTACCGGGGCAACGGCCATCCGCACGAGTCGCCTCGCAACATGACCACGCCGCTGATCATCCTCGCCGTGCTCGCCGTGATCGGCGGCTTCGTCGGTCTGCCGGGGGTGCAATCGGGCTTCGGCGCCTGGACCGCGGTCGGCGGTCATACGCACGTGCCGAGCGCGAACCTTCTGGTGATGGTGATCTCGATCGCGATCGCGGTCGGAGGGATTGCGCTGGGCCGCAAGCTCTACCTGCCGGCACCGGCGACGGATCCGGTCGAGCGGCTGGGGTGGTTCCACACGCTGCTCGTCAACAAGTACTACCTCGATGACTTCTACTACAAGGGCATCGTGTACCCGATCCGCGACTCGATCTCGAAGGCGATGTACTGGGTCAACCAGAACGTCCTCGACGGCGCGGTGAACGGGTCGGCGGCGGCCGCGCGCGCGAGCGCGCGCGGCCTGTACAACGTCGTGGATCAGAAGGTCATCGACGGCGCCGTCAACGGCGCCGGCATGACCGCCCGCGGCAGCGGGGGTCTGCTCAAGTACGTCCAATCGGGGAACGTCCAGCGCTACGCCGCCATCATGTTCGTCGGCATCGCGCTGTTCGCGTTCCTGTTCACGAGGTTCTGACGGGGGATCGCTGATGGAATCGACGCTGGACCTGTGGCTGCTCTCGCTGATCGTGTTCCTGCCGTTGGTGGGCGCGGGGCTGATCGCGGCGACCCCGCGCGCGCAGGAGAAGGCGATCCAGGGTATCGCGGTGCTGTTCTCGGGCGCCGCCCTGTTCTTCGGCATCGTCGCGCTGGTGCGGTTCGACTTCGGCGCGACCCGCGTGTTCCAGTTCTCGGTCGACACCAAGTGGATCGAGTCGGTCGGCGCGCGCTACCACATGGCCGTCGACGGCATCTCGCTGCCGCTGCTCGTGCTGACGGTCGCGCTGTCGTTCCTCTGTGTGCTGTACACGACCAAGATCATGCCGAACCCGAAGGATCGAAAGAAGGGCTTCTTCGCGCTGATCCTGCTGCTCGAGACCGGGATGGCCGGCACATTCACCAGCCTCGACCTGGTGCTGTTCTTCGTGTTCTGGGAGATGGTGCTGGTCCCGATGTACTTCATGATCTCGATCTGGGGCTCGGAGCGGAAGGAGTACTCGGCGATCAAGTTCTTCCTGTACACGCTCTTCGGCAGCGTGTTCATGCTTCTGGGATTCCTGGCGATGTACTTCCAGTCCGAGCCTCGCACGTTCGACATGTTGGTGTTGCAGCAGCAGGGCGTCGGCGGCAGTCTCGGGTTCCAGAACCTGGTGTTCCTGGGCCTGTTCCTCGGATTCGCGATCAAGGTGCCGATGTGGCCGTTCCACACCTGGCTCCCCGACGCGCATGGTGATGCGCCGACGGTGGGGTCGGTGCTGCTGGCCGGGATCCTGCTGAAGATGGGCACCTACGGGTTCATCCGCATCGCTCTGCCGATGTTGCCCGAAGCCGCCGCGGACTGGGCCCCCTACATCGGCGCGCTCTCGGTGATCGCGATCCTGTACGGCGCCTTGTGCTGCCTGGCGCAGACCGATATCAAACGCCTGATCGCGTTCTCTTCGGTCGGGCACATGGGGTTCATCATGCTCGGCATCTCGACGCTGACCGACACCGGGATCAACGCCGCCATCTTCGGCATGGTCGCGCACGGCGTCATCACCGGCATGCTGTTCTTCCTCGCCGGCTCTATCTACGAGCGCTACCACACGCGGGTCATCGACGACATCGGTCCGGGCCTGCTTCAGAAGATGCCTCGGATGGGAGCGATCTTCGTCTTCTCGGCGATCGCCTCACTGGGCCTGCCCGGCCTCGCGGGCTTCTGGGGCGAGGTCTTCGCGCTGCTCGCCGCGTTCAACCCGGCGGAGGTGCTGAACCAGGGCCTGTTCCGCACCTACATGGTGCTTGGGGCCATCGGCACCATCCTGACCGCGGGCTACATGCTCTGGTTGATCCAGCGGTTGACGTTGGGTCAAGTTCGCGAGAAGTGGGCGGGCGACGCCTCGATCGACGATCTGAGACCGGTCGAGGCCGTCGCGTGGGCGCCGCTGCTCGTGGCGATCCTGGCGCTGGGGATCGCGCCGCTGCTGGTCTTCGAGATCACGAACGATGCCGTCGTCGCGCTGACCCAGTTGTTCTGACATGGACCCGACTGCCGTCGATCTGCACGCGATCGCTCCCGAGATCGCTCTCACCGCGGCGCTGCTCGCGGTGCTGGTGATCGACCTGTTCCTGCCCAACGACTACAAGCGCTGGAACGCGGGCATCGCGATGGCCGGCGTGCTGGGCGCGGGGATCGCGCTGGCGACGCTCATCGGCGAGCAGCGAACCACCTTCGCCGAGATGTTCGTGATCGACAGTTACGCCCTGCTGTTCAAGTTCCTGTTCCTGGCCGTCGCCGGCGTGCTGCTGCTGCTGTCCATGACCTATCTCAACGAGGCGATCCGCAGCATCCAGGGCGAGTTCTACTTCCTGCTGCTCGTGAGCATGCTCGGGGCGCTGGTCATGCCGAGCGCGCGCGACATGCTCGCCCTGTTCATCGCGCTGGAGACGGTGAGCATCCCCGGGTTCCTGCTGGCCGGGTTCAAGAAGCGGGACGAGCGCTCGAACGAGGCTGCGATCAAGTTCTTCTTGTTCGGCGTGCTTGCCTCGGCCGTGATGCTGTTCGGGATGTCGATGATCTACGGCATCACCCGGACGACCAACCTCGCCGGGATCGCAGAGGCGCTGGCCGGCAGTTCCGACGATCCGCTGGTCGTCGCGAGCATCCTGCTGATCGTGGTCGGGTTCGGGTTCAAGGTCTCGGCCGTGCCGTTCCACTTCTGGGCGCCGGACACCTACGAGGGCTCGCCGGTTCCGGTCGCCGCGTTCCTGTCGGTCGCCTCGAAGGCCGCCGGTTTCGCCGGCCTGCTGCAACTGACGTTCTACGCGTTCCCCGACCATGCCAACGTGTGGGCGCCGGGCTTCGGGATCCTCGCCGTGTTGACCATGTCGCTTGGGAACCTCGTTGCGCTGACCCAGACCCACATCGTGCGGCTGCTCGCGTACTCGTCGATCGCGCAGGCGGGGTACATGCTGCTGCCGTTCGGTATCGCCGCGGGGCAGTCCGGCGACGTGCTCAACGAGGCATTCGCATCGTCGCTGACCTACATCTTGATCTATTCCTTCATGAACCTCGGCGTGTTCGCGGTCGTGATCGCGGTGTCGCGGAACATGCCGAACAACCAGATCTCGGACTACGACGGCTTGTCGCGGCGCGAGCCCGGCCTGGCCATGGCGATGCTGTTCTTCCTCCTGTCGCTGGCTGGCATGATCCCCACCGCCGGGTTCTGGGCGAAGTTCTTCGTCTTCCGAGCAGCGATCGGGGCCGGCGGCTCGGGCGCGGTGTGGCTGGCCGCGATCATGGTCGTCAACACCGTCGTCGCGCTGTACTACTACCTGTCGATCGGCGCGCGCATGTACCTGCGCGAGCCGCGCGAGCGCGCGCCGCTGGGCGTGCCCTACCCGCTGGTGGTCGCGATCGTCCTGATGGTGCTGGTGGTCGCGGTCGTGACCGTGTACCCCGAGGCGGTCAACCACTTCGCGCCGCGCGCAACCTTGGTCGCCTCATAGCCACAGCCGGTCCACAGCATCCTTCCAGCGGTTCCGCAGGCTGCGGCGGCACGATCCGTGGCCGGGTACCATCTGATGCTGAGCGGTCCGTTCCGGCACGTCGCCGGCGAACGCACCGCAGGAGGGATCCACAGACATGATGACCACCGCGAAGAACACCATGAAGACTTTCGTCTTCCTGGGTGCGCTCGGCGGTCTGCTCGTGCTGATCGGCGCGGCCCTGGGGCCGCGGTTCTTCGGCGGCGCGACCAACGGCATGATGATCTTCCTGTTCATCGCCGTGGCGATGAACTTCGTCTCGTACTGGTGGAGCGACAAGATCGTGATCAAGATGACGCGCGCCAAGCCCGTCTCCGAGGCCGAGGCGCCGTGGTTGTACCGGATCGTCGGGACCCTGTCGCAGAGCGCCGGGATGCCGATGCCGCGCCTGTACCTGATGCCGGCCTCGCAGCCCAACGCGTTCGCGACCGGCCGCAACCCGCGTAAGGCGGTCGTCGCGGTCACCTCGGGGATCCTCGAGGTGCTCGACGAGCAGGAGCTGACCGGCGTGCTCGCCCACGAGCTGGCGCACGTGCGCAACCGCGACATCTTGATCGGCGCGGTGGCGGCGACGGTCGCGGCCGCGGTGACGATGCTCGCACGGTTGGCGATGTGGGGCGCGATCCTGGGCGGCGGCGGCCGCGACCGGAACAGCGGCCCGTTCGGTGGTGTCGCGATGCTTCTCAGCTGGATCCTGGCGCCGATCGCCGCGTTCATGATCCAGATGGCGGTCTCGCGGTCGCGCGAGGCGCAGGCGGACGCCTCGGGCGCGCAGCTGCTCGGCGACGCGACCCCGCTGGCGAACGCCCTAATCAAGATCGACGCCGCCGCCAAGCGGACCCCGCAGATGGCAGTCAATCCGGCAGTGTCGCACCTGTTCCTGCACGCGCCGTTCCGTGGTCAGGGCGTGACCAAGCTGTTCATGTCGCACCCGCCGCTCGAGCAGCGCCTCGAGCAGCTCCGCAAGCTCGGCGCGCGCGTGTAGCTCGCCAGATCCGACCGACGGGCGCCTTCGGGCGCCCGTCTTGGTTCCCGCTCGTCCGTTCCTTCCGGGATGTCCGAGCTCTCGTGCCCTCGTTCGGCCTCGTTCGTTGCTCTCGGTGAGAGGGTTCGCCGCTCAGCGCGGCGAAGACAACCTCCACTGACCAGACGCTGGCATGAGGACCTTTCGCCGGATCTCGCTGCTGACGGCCCTGTTCGCGGCCGTCTGGGCGGTGCTGCCCCCAGCCGGGATCGCGCAGATCCAGATCCCGATCCTGGACGAGCCTTCGCCGAGCCCGTCGCCGACCGCGACCTCGACGCCCCGTTCCTCTCCCACGCCGACCAGCTCTCCCACCCAAGACGGCTCGTCCGGCTCGGGCAGCGGGTCCAGCAGCGGGTCCGGAGGCACCAAGAAGCAGCCGTCGAGCAAGAAGACCGCCGTCGACCCGGTGGTCGAGAAGGGCCTGTCCCTGTGGCAGGAGCGCGAGCGGTCGCCGGCGCGCACCACCACGAAGCTGCTCGATCTGATCCAGCTCGCGCACGAGGGGAACGGCACGCCGGCGTTCGAGGAGATGAGCGCGGCGTTCGGGCGATTCCCCATCGTCGGCTACGTCTGGTACCAGGACGACTACGGCGCGCCGCGGTTCAAGCCGTACTACAGCGCGCACGAGGGCAACGACCTGTTCGCCGAGCGGGGCACCCCGGTGATCGCGGTCGTTGACGGCTACATCTGGCGGATGGGCTCGTTCAGCAGGGGCGGCAACGCCGTATGGCTGATGGGCGACGACGGCGTCCGCTACTACTACGGCCACCTGCACTCGCTCTCGCGCGGGCTCAAGACCGGCGCGCGCGTGCGACTCGGCGACCTTCTCGGGACGGTAGGCAACACCGGCAACGCCGTGGGCACCTACCCGCACGTCCATTTCGAGATCAACCCAGGTGGGCTGGGCACCGTGAACCCCAAGCCGATCCTGGACCGCTGGCTGACCGACGCAGAGACCGCGATGGTCACCACCATCCGAGCAGCACGCACGCACACCCAGCTCAACTCGTTCGGCGCCGCGCGCTGGAGCCTGCTGGTCGATCTGTTCTCCGAGCCCGTCGGGGCACCGCCGGCGTTCTGGGCGGCCGGCCTCGGTGGCTCGGGCGGGATCATCGCGTACGCAGACGTCGCGCTTTCCGAGCTGCTCGCGATGCGGCCCTGGGACGAGCTTGTCGGCTTCGACGCCCCGGCCGGCGCGGGGGGCGAGGACATCGCGCCGCTCGACCCGATCGCCGCGATGCTCGCCGGCCTGAACGACGACGTCAACGGCTTCCACGTCCACTAACTGCTACGCCACCCGGCGTGCGGGGTCATGCATCCGGGCGACGATCCACTGCCCCAACGGCCACCCCGGCGAGGGTCGCCGAGCCGCGGCGTGCGCCGGGCTGGGGGAGCGGCAGCAGCAGCACCGCGCCGACCGCCATCGTCCCGCCGGCGACCAGGATCGCCGTCGTGTACGAACCCTGCGTATCGAACATCAGCCCGCTGACGGGCGCGCCGAACAGCGTCCCAACCGCCGCGGCGCTGAACAGCATCCCGGTGATGCCCGCGAGGCGTTCCATCCCGAAGTAGTCGGCCGTCAACGCCGGCAAGGTCGAGATGAAGGCGCCGGCGAACAGGGCGTAGGTGCCGCCGAACGCCGCCAGCGTCGCCCAGCTCTCCGCAGCGGGCCACGTGAACATCGCTGCGGTCATGCCGACCGTCGCCGCTTGCATCATCCGCAGCCGTCCCACCTTGTCGGCCAGCCAGCCCATCACGATCCGCCCGATCGTGTTGGCCGCGCCCATCACCGCGACCAGCAGCGCCGCGCGCGCGGTCGCGATCCCGTGATCCTCGGCGTAGGGAACGATGTGCACGAACGGCACCCAGTACCCGTAGGCCGCGACGAACGAGGAGAACACCAGCAGCCAGAACGCGCGGCTGCGGCGGACCATCGCGAAAGCGCCGATGGTCGCGCGCTCGATGACCGCGCCACGGATGACCGCCGCCGATGCGAGCATCAATACCAGCCCGCCGGCGCCCAGCCAGCGGACCGCGACCCGCCAGTCGTAGGCGTCGATCAAGGCCTCGGCGACCGGCGCCATGATCAGCGTTCCCACGCCCGACCCCGCCACGGTGATCCCCAGCGCCAGGCCGCGGCGCTGCTCGAACCACTGGCCGACCGCGCCGATCGCGGGGATGTAGGACAGCGCTCCTCCCACGCCTACCGCGACGCCGAAGGCCAGGTACACCTGCCACAGCGCCGAGGCGGATGCCGACCCGATCAGCCCCGCGCCGAGCAGCAACGCCCCAGCCGTCATCACGCGCCGCGGGCCGAAACGATCCGTCAAGGCGCCGGAGACGCCTCCCATGCCCAGCATGAACGCCGCGGCGATCGAGCCCACCCACGCGGTCGCGCCGCGGCCACGGCCGAACTCCTCCAGGATCGGCGGGAAGAAGACCGTGAACGAGTAGACGAGGCCGAACGTGACGACGTGGGTCGAGAAGGCGGCGCCGACGGTGACCCATCCGTAGCCACCGTCACGGGCGGGAGGTGCGCTCACTCGCGCCTCCGCGCGCGGGGCCCTTCGCCGTAGTCGCCGAACGGCCGGTCGCGCTCGCGCACAGCCTCCCGGAAGCCGACCTCGGCCGCGCGCGCGACGAAGTCCTGCCCTTCCTGGGTGTGCCGCGCGATCCCGTCGAACAGGATCCCGAGCGAGCGGCTGGACGCGAGGCCCATGTTCTCCACGGTCTGGTTGCACAGCAGCTTCATCATCTGGAGCTGGTTCAGCGGCAACCGTGCCATCCGCGTCGCCAGCGCCCACGCGCGGTCCTGCAGCTGCTCGTCGGGGACGGCTTCCAGGATCAGGCCGATGCGCGCGGCCTCGGGCGCGGGGATCTCGTCGCCGGTGAACAGGTAGCGCTTCGCGCGCTCGAGCCCCATCCGATAGACCCACATGGCGCTGGTCGGCGTTCCCCACACGCGCGCGGGAGGGTAGCCGAAGGTCGCGGACTCGCCGGCGACGATCAGGTCGGCGCACAGCACCAGGTCGGTGCCGCCGGCGATGCACCAGCCCTGCACCGCCGCCAGCGTCGGCTTCGAGCAGTACCAGAGTTTGGTGTAGGTGCGCACGAACGACGACATCATCTGATGGTCGGCCACCGAGTCCCAGGCCCGTCCCGTGCCCTCCAGGGTCGCCTGCGCCTCCGTGGACCAGTCCAGGCCGTAGCCGGCGCAGAATGCAGGCCCGTCCGCGCGCAGCAGGATCACCCTGACGCCGGGATCGGCGTCGGCCTCGTCGATCGCGGCGGCCAGCTCGTCGCGCAGCGCAGGGGTGATCGTGTTGTAGGCCTCAGGGCGGCTCAGCACGATCGATCGAACCGCCTCTGCGGTCTCGGTCCGGACGCTGCTCGCCATCGATCCCCCTCGCACTGGGCGAGCAGCCATTCTAGGGCGACCCCTTGTCCGCACTGCGCGCGCGAGGATAGGCTCCCGCGATCGTGAGCACAACCGGGCAGAAGGATCTGGTCCTGATCCTGGCGCGCGAGCTGGCCGCCCAGATCGCGTCGCCGGTTTTCATCGTGGACGCGCTGGGCACTCTCATCTACTACAACGAGCACGCCGAGCAGATCCTCGGGCAGCGGTTCGAGGACGCCGGTGAGCTGGCGGCGCACGAGTGGGGCGATCGTTGGAACCCCCGCGATCTCGAGCACGGCCGGGTACCGCTGGAAGACCTGCCGCTGGCGATCGCCGTGCAGAAGAGGCGGCCGGCGCATCGGCCCCTGCAGATCACCGGCCTCGATGGCGTCGAACGAACGATCGAGGTGACCGCGTTCCCGCTGTTCTCGCGCGACGACCGCTTCGTCGGGGCGATCGCGATCTTCTGGGAGCGTCACGGCTGATGCGCGCGACCATCTGGGGGTGCCGTGGATCCCTGGCGACGCCCGGTCCCGAGACCGTGCGCTACGGCGGCAACACGTCGTGCGTCCAGGTGATGCTCGACGACGGCACGCTGATCATCCTCGACGCCGGCACCGGGATACGCCGACTCGGCATGGTCTCCGAGGTAGCCGAGGCCACCACGGTCCACCTGCTGCTCACGCATCTGCACCTGGACCACCTCGAAGGACTCGGGTTCTTCTTCCCGCTATGGGTCAAAGGCGTCGAGTTCCACATCTGGGGGCCGGCATCGCCGATGAAGTCTCTCGAGCAGCGCATCGCGCGCTACCTGTCGCCGCCGCTGTTCCCCGTGCACATCAAGGATGTGCCGAGCACGCTCACGCTGCACGATGCACCCGACGGGGAATTCGAGATCGGGAGTGCGCGCGTTCTCGCGCAGCCGGTGGCGCACGCCGGGCCCGCGGTCGGGTACCGCATCATGGAGGGCGGGCGGTCGCTCGCGTACATCCCCGATCACGAGCCCGTCCGTGGCATGAGCCTGCGTGAGCTCGATCCCTCGTGGATCTCGGGCTTCAGCGTCGCGCACGGCGCCGACGTGCTGCTCCACGACTCTCAGTACAGCGAGGCCGAGTATCCCGACAAGGTCGGCTGGGGCCATTCGAGCATCGCGCATGTGGTCGAGTTCGCGCAGGTGACCGGGGTCGGTCGCTTGGTGCTGTTCCACCACGACCCTCTGCACACCGACGAGGCGCTCGAGGCGCACCAGTTGCGCGCGCGCGCGCTGTGGGGCTCGGACGTCGCGGCGCCGGTACTCGCCTACGAGGGGATGGAGATCGAGCTGCGTGCCGACGCGTTCAGCCTGTCCGAGCAGCGCGCCTGATCAGGCGGTCACGGTGACGCGGCCCCACTGGCCGATCTGGCCGGGCAGGCCGTGGAACTCGCAGTAGAACTGGTAGACGCCCGGCTCGGTGAATGTGCGCGCGTAGGTGCCCGCGATGACCGTGCCGCCGCGGAACGAGTCGTCGTCCGCGGTGACCGTATGTGGCGCGGAGCCGGTCACCACCGACCATGCCACCGCTTGCCCCGCGGCGATCGTGACCTCCTGCGGGTCGTAGTAGTTGCTCGCGCCGCCGTCGTCGCCTATGCCGATCGTCGCGGCGATGTCGCCGGGGTCGAATGGCTCGAAGGCGAAGTCGATCTCGGCGGCCGGCGCGCCCAGTTGGTTGCATGCCACCATGCCGACCGCCTGGCCGTCCTCGAGCAGCGTGGTCACGCGCTCTGAACCGGTCGTGGACGTCGCCACCTGTGGGAAGTTCGAGCCGCCGAGCTCGAGGCCGTCCGAGTCCACGATGAACAGGTCCCAATCGCCGATGAAGCTCTCGGCCGAGAGCGTCAGCAGCCCGTCGCTGGGAGCCACCAGCGGCACGACGGTCTTGTGGAGTGGTTCGACGCCGGCGTTGCAGCGGTGGCCGACGGTGGTGTCCCACAGCGGCCAGGGCATGGGCGCCGCGATCGCGGTGAACGAGCCGGCCAGCGGCTCCTCGGCCGGCGCCGTCAGCGGCGCGCCGAGCGCGAGGACGAAGATCAGAGCGATGGCCCGGGTCATGGCCCCTCGCGTTCGACGCGCGCCCCGGGAACTCCTGCCCACCGGTGAGGCGCGCGAATCGCGAGCTCGCCAGGAAACGATCGATTCAACGGTAGTTCGTGAACTGCAGGGGGATGTCGAAGTCCTTCTCCTTGACGAGCTGGATGACTTCTTGGAGCGCGTCGCGACTCTTGCCCGAGACGCGGAGCTGCTCGCCCTGGATCTGGACCTGCACGCCTTTGAGCTTCGCGTCCTTGATCGCCTTGTTGATCTCGCGCGCCTTCTCGGACTCGATGCCTTGGATGACCTTGATCTCGGACTTGTAGGCGTTGCCGCCGGTCGGCTTGATCTCCCCGGCGTTGATCGCCTTCAGCGAGATCTGCCGCTTCACGAGCTTCTCCTTGAAGACCTCCAGGGCGGCCGCGACGCGGTCCTCGGCGTTCGCCTTGATCTCCAGCGCCAGCTCGCCGGTCCAGGTGATCTCAGCGCCGGTGCCCTTGAAGTCGAACCGTTGCTGCAGCTCCTTGCGCGCCTGGTTGAGCGCGTTGTCGACCTCTTGCCGGTCGACCTCCGAAACGATGTCGAACGAGGAATCCTTGGCCATGGCGGCAGGGTAATATATGCCCTCGCGTCCGGGGAAACCCGGGCCACGGGAGGATACCGAAGCGGCCAAACGGGCTTGACTGTAAATCAAGTGTCTCAGACTTCAGAGGTTCGAATCCTCTTCCTCCCACGTGCCAATCTGCCCTACATGAACGCGGCCGCGGTTCGGACGGTGATCGAATGACCGGCCTCCTATGTTGACCTCGGGAGAGGTTGTCGGTATCGATCCCCGTCTGCGCGCGGTCCCGGACTCCGGCTCACGCGTCCGGTTCTGCGCGCCATCGGTACCCCATGCCGGGTTCCGTGGTGATCCATCGGGGTCGCGCGGGATCTTCTCGCAGCTTCTTGCGAAGTTGTTTGACGTAGACGCGCAGTGACTCGCTTCCGTATCCGGGTCCCCAAACCCTGCTGAGGAGCCATTGATGGGTCAGCAGCTTGCCGGGGTTGCTGGCCATGGCCTCCAGCAGGCGGTACTCGGTGGGTGTCAACGGAATGGCTTGGCCGTCGAGGCGGACGAGCTGTCGCGCGAGGTCGATCTCGAGTCCCCCGTAACGCAGGACCGGTGGCGGGGT
>DASWIP010000095.1:0-3290 GCA_036397635.1 Actinomycetota bacterium
GCCGAGGCGCAGCGGACCGTGTGCGACGCCGAACCCGACGTTCTCGCGCACAACATCGAAACCGTGCCGCGGCTGATGCGTCGCATCCGTCCGGCGTTCACGTACGAAGGGTCTCTGGCGTTCCTCAGTCGCGCGCGCACATGGCTTCCGCCGACCAGCTTCACGAAGTCGAACATAATCGTGGGCATGGGCGAGACCCCCCACGAGGTCGTGCAAACGATGAGCGATCTGCGCGAGGCGGGCTGTGAGCTGCTCACGATCGGCCAGTACCTGCAGCCGTCGCAGCTGCAGATCCCGGTCGCGCGCTACGTGCATCCCGACGAGTTCGCCGAGTGGAAGCGCATCGGCGAGCAGGACCTCGGGTTCGCATGGGTCGAGGCGGGGCCCTTGGTGCGGTCGAGCTACCACGCAGGCAAGCAATACCGCGCCGCCGGCGCGCGCGTTGCTACCTAAGCCCATCGTCCCGGCGACCCTCCGGCCGATCCACCGCCGACGGCGCGAGACGCCGTCGTCATCCTTGCCGTTCACGCGGTCATGAGGAGGAGACTCCCCCTCCCCATCGAACTCTCGTGAGCGAGGCGACTTCCGAGGCGATGAGGAGGATTGGATGCGCAAGACGATCGGCGCCGCGTCGGGCAGCGCGCGCGCGGTCTCCGGGCTCGGGCGCGGCACGAGCAGAACGGGCGCGCGCGCGCGGGCGTGGGGCGGGATCCTCGTTCTCCTCGCGATGATGGCGGCGGCCGCACCGGCGCGCGCGGTCGTGTACTCGCAATACACCTACGAGCGCGTCATGGTGCCCATGCGCGACGACGTGCGGCTGTCGGTCGACATCTGGCGCCCGGTCACGCCGGCCGACGTGCGCGTGCCGGTAATCCTGACGCTCAGCCCCTATCACATCCTGTCCAAGGCACTTGACCGGGGCGAGACCGATCCACCGGCACCGTGGGGCAGCCGGTTCGTCCCCCGGGGATACGCCTACGTGGTCGCCGATGTCCGTGGTACCTACAACTCCGGCGGGTGCTGGGACTACGGCGGGATCAAGGAACGCCAGGACGGCTACGACCTTGTCGAGTGGCTCGGCGGCGTGATGACCGACGGCGAGCCCAGCCCCGCGGCGGCATGGTCGAACGGGCGCGTGGGGATGATCGGCGCCTCTTACGACGGGACGACGGCCAACGCTGCGGCGATCGAGCAGCCACCGCACCTGGCGACTATCGTGCCGATCTCGGCGATCAGCCGGTGGTGGGGTTACGCCTACCAGCAGGGCGCGCGCTCCACTTACAGCGGCGAGTCCGCCGACATCGACCCGCCCTCGGACACGCCCGCCGACTTCATGACGGTGTACGGCGTCGTCCCGCCCTACGACCGGCAGGAGGCGATCGACGGCTGGGTCCCCCGGTTCACGCCATGCGACCGCGTCGAGCAAACCATCCACGGCTACGACCCAGAACCCGACTACGACGAGTTCTGGGTCGAACGGGACTACCTGCGGCTGGCCGAGCGCGTGCAGGTTCCAGTGCTGGTCGCTCACGGGTTCCTGGACTTCAACGTCAAGACCTGGGAGGGCACCGCCTGGTTCCAGGCGTTGCCGGGTGAGAAGATGCTCGTCGCCGGACAATGGCCGCACGCGCTGCCCGTCTACTCGTCGTGGGTGACGCTGCTCGACCGGTGGTTCGAACGGTGGCTCTACGAGGTTCCGAACGGGGTCGAAGACGAACCGGCCGTGCGTGTCGCGGCGAACACCGGGGGCTTCCGCGAGCAGGAGACGTGGGGCGACGGCGAGCTGCTCGAGCTGCCGCTGGAAGGGGAACCGGTGACGTTCCTCGACGACGGGCTGCTGACGGAGTCGGAGATGTTGCGCGGTATCGGCGCGGAAAGGTACGCGCGCCTGGTCGTCCCCGGCTCGGAAGGCCTGGCGATCGAAGGGCGCGCGGTGCTGGATCTGCATGCCACCAGTGATTCGGCGAGCACCCACCTCATCGGGATCATGTGCGACGTCGGACCGACGGGCGCGTGCACCGTCATCTCGCGCGCGTTCCTCAACGCGCGGTACGCCGACTCGCTGTCATCCGGCACCGATCTCACGCCGGGCGAGCAGCGCTCCTTCCGGCTCGAGTTCATCGACAAGGACTGGCAGCTCGCGCCGGACCATCACCTCGAAGTAATCGTCGCCTCCTCCAGCCTCACCTGGGTCGCCAGCGATCAGGCGCGCGCGCGCAACACGATCTACCCGGCATCATCCACGCTCGAAGTTCCCCTGCGCGCGGGGTGACATCCCCACTCTCCCAACGACGCGGCGCGCAGATCCTCGCTGATGGAGCGGTCGGGGTATTCAGCGCGCGATGGGGAGTGAGCCGTGGATCGCGGTGCCCTTCCCGGGCGCCGAGTCGATCAGGAGCGTTCCGCCGAAGGCGGCCACGCGCTCCTCCATGTTCCGCAAGCCGGCACCCCGCTGAGTGCGTGCAGGCTCGAAGCCGATCCCGTCGTCGCGGACAAGGAAGCTCAGCTCCCCAGCGGATCCACTGAGGCTGATCCGCGCGCTGCTCGCGCGCGCGTACTTGGAGATGTTCTGCAAGGCCTCGAGGCAGCAGAAGTACACCGTCGCCTCGATCTCAGGGGCGTAACGCCCGAGCGTGCGAGCATCCAGGCTGACGGGGAGGCCGTGCCGCTCGATCTGCGATCCGAGCGCGGACACCAGACCATGCTCGGCCAGGACCGGCGGATACATCCCCCGCGCAAGGTCCCGCAGACTCGCCATCGCATCGGCGACATCCGCGTCCAACTGATCGAGCAGCGCGAGCGCCGCCCCCCGGTCACGCTCGAGCGCGTTCCTGATCAGCCGGACCTTGATCCCGATCCCGACCAGCTGTTGCTGGGCGCCATCGTGCAGGTTGCGCTCCAGCCGGCGGCGCTCCGCGTCGGCGGCCGACACCAGCTCACGCTTGCGCACGCGCTGCTCGATCTCGAAACGGTCGCGTCGGCGAACGATCCCTCCGGCCAGGCCGATCGCGATCACGCTGAAGCCGACCTGTGCGGGACCGCCGAAGACCTGGGCAACGTCCTCGGCAAGCCTGGAGTAGGTCAGAACGCCCGCGACCCACGCGAAGGCGACCGCGCCTGCTGCGGCGACCCCGTCGATGAACGTTCCAAGCAGGAGCCCTGAGAGCGTCACCGCCAGCGAGGGCAGGATCCACGCGGCGGCCTGCCATCCGCTCCCCGGCAGGAAAGCGCCTGCGACCAGGGCGATCCCGGTCGTCCCCAGGAGCACCGCGGTCGCTCGCAGCAGCATC
>DASWIP010000096.1:0-35020 GCA_036397635.1 Actinomycetota bacterium
TTCGCGCGCGCGGGGGTCGGGCTTCGCGACGCCGATCCGGCGTTCGGGCGCTGGGGTGAGCTGCTCGAGCAGGCGGGAGACCTGATGGCGGTAGCGGGGCGCGCGCGGATCGCCGCGCGGCAGCGTGATCCGGCCGACCACCACGGGCGGCTCGGGGAAATCGCGAGCGGCGAGTCGACGCTGCTTGCGATCGTCGGTCAGCACGATCGGTTGCGGCACGCCGCCCTTGCCGTATCGGACCTCGAGC
This sequence comes from Actinomycetota bacterium, assembly GCA_036397635.1. Lineage (GTDB taxonomy): Bacteria > Actinomycetota > AC-67 > AC-67 > AC-67 > DASWIP01. The sequence goes on from DASWIP010000096.1 coordinate 248, forward strand.
ACCGCGGCGAGGCCGCGGCGCAGCCGGAGCACGTGGCCGGGTCGCAGCTGCTCGAACCCCGTCTTGATCCTGCTGGCCCGGTCCCGACGGTACTCCTCGCTCTCGCCTCGTTCGAGCAGCTCGACCTCCCGCATGAGCCGCGCGTACTCCTCGGCGTCGCCGTGCTCGCAGACCATGTTCTGCCGGTACCCCTCGAGCGCGCGCTCGTTACGCTCGATGCGACGCTCCTGCTTGACCACGCTGCGGTCGGCGAGGAACTGGCCGAACGAGAGGTTCAGCAGCCGCCCGGCCTCCTCCACCGAGTACCGGCGCAGCAGGTTCACGGCCATGTTGTACGAAGGACGGAACGACGACGTCAGCGGGAACGATCGGCCCGAGGCGAGCATCGCGATCTGGTCGAACCCGATGTCGTCCTGGAACAGGGTGATGCCGTAGCCCACCTCGTCCATGCCGCGCCGGCCGGCGCGCCCCGTGAACTGTGTGTACTGGCCCTGGGTGAGCAGCTCGTGCTTCTCGCCGGTGAACTTCATCAGCCGCTCGATCACCACGGTCCGAGCCGGCATGTTGATGCCGAGCGCCAGGGTCTCGGTCGCGAACACCGCTTTGACCAGCGCGCGCTCGAACAGCTCCTCGACGGTCTCTTTGAACAGCGGGATCATGCCCGCGTGGTGAGCAGCGATGCCGCGCTGCAGTGCCTCCAGCCATCGTTCGTATCCCAGCGCCTCGAGGTCCTCATCGGGCAGCGCCGCCGAGCGCATCTCGGCGTACTCGCGGATGCGCTCGGCTTCGTCCTCGTCGGTGAGTCTCAGCCCGGCGGTCCGGCACATCTCCACGGCTTGATCGCACCCGGCGCGCGAGAAGATGAACACGATCGCCGGCAGCAGCCCGTCCTCGTCGAGGCGCTCGGTCACCTCGATCCGGTTCGGCCGGTAGGGGCGCGATCTCCCCTCCCGCGGGCGCTTGCCGCCGCGGTCGGGACGGCCACGGTACCGGGACCGCGGCGCGCGCATCCGCAGCAGCGCCGGATTGGGGATGAGCCGATCGTCCTCGCGCATGAACATCGGATGCAGCGTCGGGCCCACCATGTACGCGTGCTCGATCGGCACCGGCCGCTCGTGCTCGATGACCACGTCGGTGGGGCCGCGCACCGAGCGCAGCCACTCGCCGAACTCCTCGGCGTTCGACACCGTCGCCGACAAGGCGGCCACCTGAACCCTCGAGGGGAGATGGATGAAGATCTCCTCCCATGTGGCCCCCCGGTAGGGGTCCTGGAGGTAGTGCACCTCGTCCATGACCACGACCGTCAGGTCGTCCAAGGTGGGAGAGCTCTCGTAGAGCATGTTGCGCAGCACTTCGGTAGTCATGACCACCACCGGCGCCTCGCCGTTGATCGAGTTGTCTCCGGTCAGCAGCCCCACCTTCGCGGCGCCGTGACGGGCGATGAAGTCCCCGAACTTCTGGTTGGAGAGTGCTTTGAGGGGCGTCGTGTAGAAGGCTTTGCCGCCGCGCTCGAGCGCGAGCCACACGCCGAACTCCCCGACGACGGTCTTGCCCGCGCCCGTGGGCGCGCACACCAAGACGCTTCGGCCGGCCGCCATGGACCGAGCCGCGACCACCTGGAAATCGTCCAGCGCGAACGGATACCCGCCCGCGAAGCGCTCGTCCAGCTTCACGGGGCCACCGTACCCTCGGCGGAGTCTCGGCGAGCCGTGGCAGGGCTCAGGGCTGAGGTCCGGCCTGGTCGCCCTCAGCGGCGGCCGGGCGCACCGGGGGAGCCGCCTCGACCCCCCACTCCTGCCGGAGGTTTAGCACCTGGCGCGCACCCAGCTCGTGCAGGTTGCTGGCGCGCAACTGCCACCCGGTGATCTGCTCGAGCAGCTCGTCGAGCCGCTCGAGCAGATCGACGCGCAACGCCCCCGATGCCCGATCGGCCGCACGGCGCAAGGCGGCCGCCCCCGGGTACATCCCGGCGACGCCACGCCACGCCTCGAGTCCCTCCGCGATGAACCAGGAAGCCTGGATCAGCTCATCGGGCGTCGGAGGGATCCCGATCGGGGTGCTCGGGTCGAGCTCGCGCACGCCGTCGCGCGCTTCGGCGAAGTCTCTCTCCCACGTGGCGGCCAGCTCGTCCAGCCGGTCGGGCGGCAGGTCACCGTCGGCGAACCGCCGGTGGGCGTCGATCAGGTTGGTTTCGGATCCCGGATCGAAGTGTTTCAGGAAATGGCGCTGTGCCTCGAACAACGCCGCGTCGTACTCGCGCAGCTTGTCCGCGCGCGCTCCGCCCCCCAGCAAGATCACCACGAGCAGCGCGATCACAGTGACGAGCACGAGCACGGCCACGCGCACGTACCAGGCGCCGGCCCATCCCGGGTCGCGCTCCCCGGCGCGCACCCGAGACCGAGAAGCAGCACGACGTGGCTTGGCCACCGATCAACTCACCTCTTCAGCGCGAACCTGATCACCAGGATCGATGCCTCGTACAGGATATAGAGCGGCGCCGCCATCGCGATCTGGCTGAACGGATCCTGGGACGGCGTCGCGACGGCCGCGACCACGAACACCCCCAGCAGCGCGTACCGTCGCCACTTCCGGAGACGCCGGGACGTCACGATCCCCACCAGCGACAGGAACACCAGCAGGATCGGGAACTCGAAAGTGATCCCGAAGGCCAGGATCATGAAGATGATGAACGAAAGATAGTCCTGGAACGTGATGAAGGGCTGCTGGAGGCCGGGCTCGACGAAGCTCAGCAGGAAACGGACGCCGGTGGGCAGCACCAGGAACGCGAACCAGGCCCCCAGGGCGAACAGGCCCAGCGACGAGCCGACGAACGGGATCGCGTACCGCTTCTCGTTCGAGTGCAGGCCCGGGGTGATGAAGCGCCAGAGCTGGAACAGCAGCACGGGCAAGGCGAACAGCAGGCCGGCGAAGGCGCTGACCCGCAGCCGCAGCATGAACGGCCCCGTCACGCCGGGGACGAAGACGTCCTTGACCTCGACGTCCCCGAGTCGGTTGGCCTCGTCCAGCGGACGCATCATCAGCTCGAGGATCGGCCGGTAGAAGATGAACGACACGATCATGCCGACCATGAACGCGGCAAGCGAGATAAGGATGCGATAGCGGAACTCGTCGATGTGCTCGACGACGCTCATCTGGCCGTCGGGCGAGACGCGTCGGCGTTTCGGGAGGAGGCGCAACCCAGCGCGGAGGCCCGCCGATGAGCGCGGGCTACTCGTCCTTGCGCTCGGCCGCCGTGCTCTGTTGTGACGGCGGCGTGGCCTCGTCGTCGAGGCCCGACTTCACGTCGTCCGCGAGGCCCTTAGTTGCGTCCTTGAATTCCTTCATGGACTTGCCCATCGAGCGCGCGATCTCGGGCAAGCGCTTCGCGCCGAACAGCAACAGCGCGATCAGGAGCACGATGATGAGCTCCTGCCAGCCGAGTCCTGAGATGATTCCTACGCTCATATGATCACCTTCTTCCGCGGGCCTGTTCTTCGACGCCCACAGCCTGAATCCTATACCGGTGGCGGTACGATGTCGTCACGCGGCATTTGTTAACGTTTCCGTCGCATCGGCTGAAGGTCTTCCATCCGCTCGGCGGCGCGCTCACTCTCCGACCGGACCTCCGACAGCGCGTCCTGGAGCCGTTCGGAGGTGTCCCGCACGGTCGCGGCCAGCTCCTGGACCTGGCGAACCAGGGTCAGCGCGAAGCGCAGGACGACCAGGAGCAGGAAGACCAGCAGCGCGGCCGCGACGACCCACCACGCGGAGGAGATCGCGCCTAGGAGCATGCCGGCATGGTACCGGCTGGCGGCAGGGGCAGGTCAGGTGGCGGAGTGGACCCGCAGCAGCGAGTCGAACCAGTCGTGGCGCCCGAGCAACAGGTGGAAGTCCAGCAGGTCGTCCATCGTCAGCGGCGGACCCGCCCGCTCCTCCTGGACCTCGTCGGGAAGTTCCCAGACGGTCGCGGTGACGCCACCCGAGATGAGCAGCTGGACGACGCGATCGTCCGCCGGCTTCTGCACCTCGGTGCGGCACAGGGGGCACTCGAACCGGTAGTACGACGCTGAAGCATGCGTGCAGACACGCAGCTCGATGTCATCAGGCGTCAGCTCAACCTCTCCACAGGTGTGGCACGTTGCCCGGATCGTAGTCACCGCCGCCTCCAACTCGCTGGACCGTTCTTCCCCGAGTATCGGCACGGTCTAACCCTGCTTTAGTGGGCGCAAGCTGGGTTTTCTCCGGCTTCCGTGATGGACCTCGGGCGCGTTCATCCGTTCAAACGACGGCGCTCGGCGGGGGTTCTAGGCGCCGGGTCGCGCCGCGCGGGATGAATCGGGCGGCGCGGCGCGCCCCGGCACACCGGGCCGCTTGGGGCGGGCTACGCGTTCCGGGCACCTCGGGCAGGGGCCGGCACAACTTCACCATGGCCGGATCGGGACCGATAACAGGGCAAGGGACGAGACTATCGACCCGTGCCGCTCACGGGGCCTGTGGGAGGGAGATCGCGTGGAGTCCAGATCCAACGTCGTACGCGCGCGGTGGCAGCTGTGGGCGGTGGCGTTCGCCATCATGGGTGCTCTCGCCGGGGCCATCGTCATCCTGACAACGTCCGAGGTGGAGGGTGGCGCACCCACCTTCCTGCCCTCGCGCGTCCTGCTCGCGGCCGGGTTGGCCGGGATCATCGTCGCCTTCGTCATCTACGCCGTCGATCGCGAACGCAACCTTCATCTTCTCAACGAGCGTCTCGTGCAGGAACGCATCGAGAGCGAGCAGCTCGCCGAGCGCCTCCACTACCTGGGCGCGCTGACCCGTGAGCGAGACACCAACGCCGCGCTGCTCGACAACTCGGCGGACGCCATCGCCGTCATCGGCGCCGACACCGCGATCTTGCGATTCAACCACGCGATGGAGGACCTGACCGCCGTCCCCGTCGACACGGCTCTTGGGCGACCGGCCGCGGATGTCCTGCGCTTCCAGATCTCCGCCGAGGATCTCTCACATCCGATCCGGGCCGTGATCGCCGACGGGGTCCCCCGGGCAGGGCAGCAGTTGAAGCTCCAGCGTGCCGACGGCCATGAACGCTGGGTCGCTGCAACGCTCAGCCCGGTCGAGGATCCCGATACCGGACGCACCGCCGTCGTCCTGATCACGCTGCACGACATCGGCGAGCAGAAGGAACAGGAGCGGATGCACCGCGACTTCGTCTCGATGGCCGCGCACGAGCTTCGAGCGCCGCTGACCGCCATCAAGGGGTTCGCGCGCACGCTCGCGCTGAAGAGCGACGACCTTCCTCCCGACCGCCGAACCGAGTACCTGGCGATGATCAACGATCAGTCCGACCGGCTCGCCCGTCTGGTCGACGATCTGATGCAGGTCGCGCGCATCGATGCAGGACGTGTCGTGCTCGAACCGACCGATGTCGACGTGGGCGTGCTCGTGCGCGAGCTGCTCGAACAGTTCGCCGGCAAGTGGGACGGACGCGACATCAGGATCTCCACCTCCGGCGGTCTTCCGGTCGCAACCGCCGATCCAGGCCGCCTCGAGGAGGTGCTGATCAACCTGATCGACAACGCGGTGAAGTACTCGCCCCCGGGCTCGCCGGTCGACGTCGCGATCACATCCGACGACGGACGGCTCACGCTCTCGGTCCGCGACGGCGGCATCGGGATCGATCCCATGGAGATCCCACATCTGTTCGAGAAGTTCCGTCGCATCGCATCCGAGGAAACGGCCGAGATCCCGGGGACGGGCCTGGGCCTGTACATCGTCAAGGGGCTCATCGAGGCACACGGAGGACAGGTCTGGGTCGAGAGCGAACGCGGCAAGGGCTCCACGTTCTCGTTCACGCTGCCGGCTGCGCCGATCCCGGCCGCGACGATGACCGAGGCCTTATGAGGCTGGTCCGGCGCCCTTCGCAGGACGAGCCGCAGCGCGTCGACGAGCTGGAGGCCCTCCTGGCCGCGGCACGAGCCGCCGTAGAGCATCCCGAGCCGGGGCAGGCGCTCGAGACCATCCTCGATGCGGCGATCCGTCTGGTGGGGGGCGACGAGGGATCCGTGCAGCTGCTCGACCGGGCGACCAGGACCCTGTCGGTGATGGCCTGCCGCGGCCTGGGGCCGGCTGCTCGCCGGCAGGTGGTCGCGCTGGGACAAGGCATCAGCGGCACGGTCGCCGTTACCGGCCAGGCCCTCCTGCTGCCGTCGGCGGTGGACGTGGACCGGTTCGTGGGCTACGTGCCCAAGGACCGACCGATCTACGGGGCCCTGTGCGTCCCCCTGCGCACCCGCGAGGAGATCATCGGTGTGCTGAGTGTCAACCGGACGACATCCGGGCCGCCGTTCTCCGACCGCGACCTGCGCCTGGTCACCCTGTTCGCGGAGACTGCCGCGCACACGATCGTGAACTCGCAGCTGCTCGCCGAGAGCCGGCGGCACGCGGTCGAGCTGGAGCTGCTGCGAGGTGCGACGCTGCGACTCGGAACGACCCTGGAGGTCGACCAGGTCGCCGAGATCACCCTCTCCGAGGCCCTGTCCATCGCCGGCTCGGACGCCGGCTTCATCTGCGTCATCGGGCCGGAAGGGCATGACCTCGAGCTTGCGCGCTTCTCAGGCCTCCCGGGCGACGCGCTGCACCACGTGCTGGCCAACCCGGCCTTCCGGCGCGCCACGGCAACCGCAGAGATGCGCGTGGTCACGGACCTGATCTCCGACACCGTGTTCGAACCGCTGGCTGCGGCGCTGAGCGGGCGTTCGCTCGCGGTCGTCCCGCTGCTCGCCGCGGAATCGCGACCGTCGGCGGTCCTGGGCGTGGCGGTCCCGAACGGGGTACCCGCCGAGCTCCGGCGCCTTCTGTGGACCTACGCCTCGCAGGCGGCGCTCGCGATCGCCAATGCGCTGCTGCACCGGCGCGTCGCGTCGCGCGAGGAGAAGCTCGACACGATGGTGAGCGCGATCGACCTTCCCATCATCCTGCTGGATGAAGCCCGGTGTTTCCGCTCCATCAACCGCGCGGCCGCGAGCGCGTTCCGGATCGCACCGGAGTTCGAGATGGGCCAGCACATCGCCGGCAAGCTCCCGGGCGAGATCGAAGGGATCGCGCTTCGCGACGATGATGTCACGGCCGAGGTCGTGGTGTTCGACCCGACCGGCAGCGAGCACGTTTACAGGGTCACAGCCGCGACCGCCGACGCCGACGGAGCGCGCGCGCTCGTGCTCGCCGACATCACCGACCAGCGCGATCTGGATCGCAAGAAGAGCGACTTCCTGGCCGTGATCGGGCACGAGCTGCGGACGCCGCTTACCAGTATCAAAGGGTACGCCTGGACGCTGGCGCGCCACGGCGCGAAGCTGCCGGCGACGCAGCGGCAGGAGGCGATCGACAGCATCCTCACCCAGAGCCAGCGACTCGAGCGTCTGATCGAGGATCTGCTGTATATCTCACAGGTCGAGAGTAGTCGCCCGCCCCTGCACCTCGGATGGGATGACGTCGTCGCGGTCTGCAACAACGTCATCGGCGAGCTGGGCTCCCGCCACGAGGATCGGATGGTCCTGTTGGACCGGCCCGGCACCGACCTGCCCATCTACACCGACCGGGTCAAGGTCGAGCAGATCGTCTGGCACTTGATGGACAACGCCTTGAAGTACTCCGAGCCCGACACCGACGTGCGGGTGCGGATCAGTGCCGAGCCGGATGGCGTTCGCGTGGCGATCACCGATATCGGACCGGGCATCTACACCAAGGACATCGAGCGGATCTTCGAACCTTTTACCCAGCTCGATCCATCAAGCACGCGGCGTCACGGTGGGACCGGCACCGGCCTCTACGTGGCGAAGACCCTCGCCGAGATGCTCGGCGGAGGCATCGAGGTCGAATCGGTCCTGGGCAAGGGCTCGACGTTCACGGTCCGGCTCCCGCGGAAATCCGGTGATCCTCAGACCGGCTCGTAACGCGCGAGCGCGGTGGCCGCCGCCGTCCGTAACGCATCGGCCAACTCGGGTGGGGAGACGACCCGTGCATCCGGCCCGGCCGAGAGCAGCAAGCGCACCAGCCACGGGAGTTGCGGCGTCCGCAGCTTCAGCCTCGTCGCCCCAGCCTCTCCCTTGGTGATCGCTTCAGCCGTCACGACCTCGGCCAGCCACGCGGCGCCGGGAGCGAGATCGAGCACCACCTCGATGTCTCGCTCCGCGGCCGTGAACAGGGGCTCCCGCTGATAGCGGGAGGCGTCGAACCCAGCAGGCGGCTCGAAGCGCTCCCCCGCACGCTCGATCTCCTTGATGCGGTCGACGCGGAACAGGCGCTCCTCGCCGCTGAGGTGGTCGTGGGTTGCGACGTACCACGAACCCGCCGCCCCGAAGACGAGCAGCGGGTCGATCTCACGGCTGCTCAGCTCGTCGCGGCCCGCGGAGTAGTAACTCATCCGCAGGCGCGCGCGCTCGGCCACGGCCGCCCGGAGGACCGCCAGCACGTCTGCCCCCTCGGTGCCCAGCGACATCGCGACCCGGTCGGCCAGATCCTCCGCGTGCGGCGCGTCGCCCGGCGACACCGCGGCCGCGAGCTTGCCCAGCGCGGACCGCAGGGACGCCGCCGCGTCCAGACCGGGCAGGTCGGCCACCGCCCGCCCCGCGACCAGCAGCGCCAGCGCTTCGCGACGAGTCAGGCGCGGCGGCCGCTCGAGCGCGTGGGCCATCGAGATCGTGACTCGTCCCCCTTCGATGAAAGCCTCGATGTAGTCCCCAGGCATGAACGGCCAGAGACCGCAGACCATCAGCAGGTCGATGTCGGCTGCCAGCTCCGCACCGGTCATGCCGAATTGCCGGCACACGTCCTCCACCGTCGGCGCTCCTCGCTGCATCACCCACGGGACCAGCACCATGATCCGCTTCAGACGCTCGACCGTCGCCTCAACCGCCATGAGGCTCGCTTCCTGCCAGCGCGCGCAAACGGCCGATCACCGCATCGCGAAGGTCGGCCGGCTCGAGCACCAACGCCCGCTCGCCGAAGCCGGCGATCCAGGACGCGAAGCTCGGCAGGTCCGAGAACGGCACGAGCAGCTCGACCGAACCGTCTCGCTCTCCGACGGTCCCGACCCCCGCACGACGCTGGACCGACCATGCGGTGTCGGGCGAGAAAGAGATCCGCGCGTGCTCCGCCTCTTCGCCCTCCCACGGCGCGCGCGGCGCGTCGATGCCGCCGGGCGGCGGCGGATCGAAATCCGGTTCGGTCCCCGTCGCGATGGTGATCGTTCCTTCGACGCGGCCGATCTTGAAATGCCGGGACCCGTCCGCATCGACATCGCGACCGGTGAGGTACCACTGCCCCCGGCGCAGCACCAGTCCGTATGGCTCGACCTCCCGATCCCGGACCTCGCCGGCAGCGGTGCGGTAGCGGAACGACACCCGCTTGCGGCGCGCGACCGCGTCGAGCACGGTCGCGGCCTCGGGCGTCAAGGTAACGCGAGGCAGGACGAATCCTTCAGGGCCCTCCCCCGTCGCACCCGAGATCGCCGCCAACTTGAGCCAGCCCGACGATGCGTCTCGTCCCTCCCACACGCGAGCAGCGAGCGCCAGCGCCGCCTGCTCGTCCACCGTCAGCCCGGGATCGTCGAGCAGCGCCTCGCGAGCACGCACGCGATAGCCGGGCCCGGCGAGTGTCTCCTGCTGCTCGAGCGGTAACCCGATGTCGCGCAGCTCGGCCTTGTCGCGCTCGAACATCCGGTGGAAGGATTCCTCGTTGTGCTGCCCGTAGCCCGGGATCCGCTCGCGGATCTCGGACACCGTCAGCGGGCGGGATGCGCTCAGCAGCAGGATCACCAGGTCCAGCAGCCGCTCGGCCTTGTCGGCAGGAGCCATCTCGCGGAGTTTACCGGCGCGACCCCGCGGCGCCGGGAGGGGACCCGACCGGTGCTCGGGTAGGCTGCGCGCCGTGATCAGGATCCGGCGCGGCCGCGTGCTGTCGGTGCGGGAACGCCACCCCGGTTTGCTGGAGGCGACCGTCGAGATCGACGGCGCGCGTGCGACCGCGCTCGCCTATCCGGACCTCACCGGCGAGATCGCGCCGGGTGACATCGCGATCCTGAACACCACGGCCGTTGCCCTGGATCTCGGCACGGGCGGGGCCCATTTCGTGATGGCCGTCGAGGGTCGGGAGACCGATGAGCGCCCGGCCGGCCACGCGATGAAGCTGCGCTACACCCCGAGCCAAACCGTCGTCGCCGCCGCCGAGGAGACCCACCGTCAAGCGGTCGATGCGGTCACCTCGCTCGATGCCATGCCCGTGATCGTCGCCGGACTCCACAGCGCCGTGGCGCCCGCGGCGATCGGGGTGCGTTCCGTCGCACCGGGCGCGCGCGTCGCCTACGTCATGACCGAGGGCGGCGCGCTTCCGCTCTTGCTCAGCGACGCGGTTCCGGCGATGCGCGCCGCCGGGCTGCTCGACGTCAGCATCACCTCCGGTCACACCTTCGGAGGTGATCTGGAGGCCGTGACGCTGCCGGGGGCGCTCGCGACGGCCCGCGTGGTCGCCGGGGCCGACCTCGTGGTCGCGGCGATGGGCCCGGGCAACATCGGCACCGGCAGCCGCTGGGGGTTCGGCCTGATCGAGGTGGCCACGATCATCAACGTGGTGGCGGCCATGGGCGGCCGCCCGATCGTCGCGCCGCGCGTGTCGTTCGCCGATCAGCGCGCGCGCCACCGGGGCGTATCGCACCACACGCTGACGGCCCTGGGTCTCGCGCTGGCGCCCGCCGAGATCGTGCTACCGCAACTGACTGCGGATAGGGCCGCTTTCGTGCGCGAGCAGCTCGCCCCCCTGCTCGACAAGCACACCCTGACGGAAGTGGATCTCGGCGAGGTGGACGACGTGCTGCGTGACTCGCCGGTCCCGTTGCGCACGATGGGCCGCGCCTTGGACGACGATCCGGACTACTTCAGGACCGCGGCTGCCGCCGGCGTCCACGCGGGGCGGGCGGCTACATCGAGGAGATGAGCCGCTCGACGCGCTCGTCGTGCGCCTTGAAGGGATCCTTGCACAGCACGGTCCGCTGCGCCTGGTCGTTGAGCTTGAGGTGCACCCAGTCCACCGTGAAGTCCCGCCGGCGCTCCTTGGCGCGACGGATGAATTCGCCCCGCAGGCGCGCGCGCGTGGTCTGCGGCGGAACCTCCGTCGCCTCCTGCACGCGCTCCTCGTCCACGATGCGCTCCATCCTGCCCTTGCGCTCGAGCAAGTAGTAGAGACCACGCTGGCGGTTCACATCGTGGTACGCCAGGTCGAGCAGGGCGACCTTCGGCGACCCGAGCGAGAGGTTGTCGCGCGCGCGGAACCGCTCGATCAGCGCACGCTTGGTCACCCAGTCGAGCTTGCCCTCCAGCGCATCGAGGTCCTGCTTCTCCAGGCTGCGCAACGCTTCCTCCCACATCATCAGCGTGCGCTTGGGCAAACCGTCGATGCCGCGTCGCTCGACGAACTTACTCGCGCGGTCGAAGTACTCCCACTGGATCTCGATCGCCGACATCTCACGCGACCCCGCCAGCTTCATCCGGCGCCGGCAGGTGATGTCGTGGCTGATCTCGCGGATCGCGCGGATCGGGTTCTCCAGGGACAGGTCGCGCATGACCGTTCCCTCCTCGACCATCCGCAACACCAGATCGGTGGTACCGATCTTGAGCAGCGTCGCGTACTCGCTCATGTTCGAGTCGCCCACGATCACGTGCAGGCGGCGGTAACGCTCCGCGTCCGCGTGAGGCTCGTCCCGCGTGTTGATGATCGGCCTGCTGCGCGTGGTAGCGCTGGAGACGCCCTCCCAGATGTGCTCGGCCCGCTGTGCCAGGCAGAACAGCGACCCACGCGGCGTCTGCAGGACCTTGCCTGCACCCGCGAAGATCTGCCGGGTCACTAGGAACGGGATCAGCACGTCCGCGAGCTTCTGGAACTCACCGTAGCGCGACACCAGATAGTTCTCGTGGCAGCCGTAGGAGTTCCCTGCCGAGTCCGTGTTGTTCTTGAACAGGTAGATGTCCCCGGCGATGCCTTCCTCGTGCAACCGGTGCTCGGCGGCGGCGAGCAGCCCTTCCAAGATCCGCTCCCCCGCTTTGTCGTGCGCGATCAGATCGATCACGTCGTCGCACTCGGGCGTGGCGTACTCCGGGTGCGAGCCGACGTCGAGGTACAGCCTCGCGCCGTTCTCGAGGAACACGTTCGACGACCGGCCCCAGGACACGACGCGGCGGAACAGGTACCGCGCGACCTCATCTGGACTCAGACGCCGTTGCCCGCGGAACGTGCAGGTCACCCCGTACTCGTTCTCGAGGCCGAAGATGCGCCGTTCCATGGAGGTCCCGGGCGCCTAGGGGGCGTCCGGCCTCCAGGCAGAGCGAGGGCTCCTCACCGTGCCAGTGTACGGGCCGCAACCCGTCGCCGCGCGACTTCCGGAAGCCCGGCCCCTCATGAACGCGGATGGTAGTCTCGCCTCCGTGAGCGCCCTCGCCGCGATCGGCTGGAAGCTGGTCGATAAGATCGGCCCCTTCTCGCCCCACGGCCTCGGGATCGCGATCGGCTACGTCGCCGGAGGCTCGCTGGGTGCCGCGCGCGCCGAGCGTCTGTACGCGATCAAGAAGGACCACATCTGGAACGCGTTGATGTGGGCCGTGGTCGGCGTCATCATCGGCTCGAGGCTGTTCTACGTCGCGGGGCACCTGGGCGACTACTTCCCGGACGACATCCTGGGCATCGTTCGCATCTGGGAAGGTGGGATCGTTTTCTACGGTGGGGCGATCGGCGGCATCATCGCCGGGGTCCCGTACCTGCGCCGGCACGGGATCCCGTTCTGGCACGCGATGGATTCCATCGCACCCGGGTTCCCGCTGGGGCTGCTCATCGGGCGGATCGGCGACCTGGTGATCGGCGACCACCTCGGCGGGCCGACGAGCTTCTTCCTCGGCTACCGCTATGACGGCGGGGCACTTCCGCCCGGCTGCGCGGTGCCGGGCTTCGACCCGAGCCCGACCGTTTCCTGTCCCGCCATCGGAGGGGTCGTCCATCAGACGGCGCTGTACGACTGGCTCAACGTCCTGATCGTGTTCCCCGTGGTCTTATGGGCGGGACGCAAGCGCCGTCCGGACGGATCGCTGTTCATGTTCATGGCCTCCTGGTACGCGCTGGGACGTCTGGTGAGCGACTTCGCGCGACCGGCGACGACCTATGGCGGCCTTCGCGGCACCCAGTGGGTCTCGGTCGCCATCATCGCGTACGGCCTCTATCGCATCGCGCGCGTCGGCTGGCGCGCGCTCGAGCCCCTCCCCGCGACTGAACCGCCAGCAGCAGTCCCCCAAGAGCGCCCTGGGTCGGGCTGGTCAGAGCAGCAGGCCTGGTCCGAAGAGGTGCGCGCCTGGTCCGCGGAGGCTCGCGCGTGGGCAGCGAAGGAGCGCCGAGCCGGCGGAACGGAGGAGACCACGCATTCCGAGGCCGAAGACATGATCGCCGAAGGCGGTCCGGCGACACCTCCCGCGTTCCGCGAGGCCACCGACGACGAGCCCGGCGATCCCGCCGGCTAGTTCGAGGAGAACGCAGCAGCGGCTCGTTCGACGCTGCCCCGGCTCGGCCCGACCAGCAGCACCATGCGGTCGCCATCGCGCGCGACGATCCCGGCCCCGTCGGGCGACTCCCATCCCTTCGCGTTCGAGCCCGCGTCGAAGGCGCTGCCCACGTTGGCGAAGCGCAACGGGAGCCAGCGCTCGAACAGCGCCACCGCCTCTCGCGCCTCAGCCTGCGAGTCCCACGCCGTGAGCATGGCGACCAGCACATCGTCGCCCGAGCGCAAACCGACGTAGGCTCCGCCGTCCCAGCCGGCAGCGGCCCTGCGCGCGTCGGTCCGAGTGATGCTCTGGGCCCCGTGATCGGCGATCAGCAACACGTCCAGCTCGCCGATCCCGCCGCCGTCGATGCGTCGCCAGCCTCCCCCGAGGCGCGCGCGCAGATCGGGCAGGCGGACCGCGACCGGATCGTCGCGCGTTGCGATGTAGCGGTTCGGGTGCATGATCTGCTCGGTCGAGACCGGTGGATCGCGATAGGCGCCGTTCACCGTGGCGAATCCTCCCTGCCGGTGCAAGGCGCGCACGAAATCGACCCCGCTCCGATAGGGGAATTCGTACACCTCGCGCAGATACTCGGGCAGGGCGTCGAAGCGGGTCGTCGAGATCCCCTCGGCCTCGCGGAGCAGCTCGAGCTGCTCGTCCTGGGTGAGCACCGATCCGACGTAGAGCTCGGAGACGAGCTGCGCGTCTCCTTCGACCAGCGACAGGTAGGCGAACGCTTCGTCGTCGGCGCGCTTCTCTTGAAGATCGTCAAGCCGGCTCAGATCGAAATGCTGATCGGTGACGGCGTGGGTGAACTCGTGGGCCAGCACGAAACGATCCAGCGATCCAAGCTTCGTCGCGTCCCGGGCCTCGACCACCATGACACCCTTGTCGCTGTCGTAGAAGCCGCCGATCTGCTCCTCGTTGGCGGCCTGGATCAGCGACCAAAGATCGGTGCCCGGCGCGATCAGGCCGAGCACTTCGAGCACCTGCTGATTCGCCTCGAACTCCGCGCGGTCGTTGTCGTCGCGGAAGGATCCGCGCACGCGCGCGGCGAGCTGGGCGGAGGTCAGCAGTTCGGGCTCGATCCGCTCCCGGAACGACAGGGAGCGGATCCGTTCGACCGCAGCGGAGATCTGGACGAGCGGGTCGTCGCTCGTGCCACGCACGTCGCCCCGTAGCGTGTCCAGCGCGGCCTGCTGCTCTGCCACGGAGCGCCGGAGCGCTGCGACGTCGGCGCGCTCGTCCTCCAACCTGGAGACGAGCAGCAGGTTGGTGAGCAGCGAGACGACCAGCGCGACCGCGAGGATCGGAAGGACTCCGCGCGGGTACGGACGTGGACCGGGCCGCTGCCAGGTCGATCCGGTGGGGGCGCCCTCGTCGTGATCGAAGGGCGGACGGTCCTGGTTCACCCAGCTCCTTGGACGATCCCGGCGACATCGACATCGGAGAGACGGCGGAACGTCCGGCGCGGCCGTGCCCTGTCGAGCACCGCCACCTCCAGCTTGTCCGCCGTGAGCGCTGCATCGTCCTGGGATGCGCTGGACAGCGCCTGTGACCCCAGCCGTACCGCGTCCTCGAGGCCGAGGCCCGGCTGGTACCCCTGCTCGAGCGCCATCATGAGCGTCTCCGCGTGACCGCCCATCGCCAAGACACCCTCCTCGTCCTGCAGGCTGCCGTCGTAGAGCACCCGGTACATCTCGTCGGACTCGGGGGTATCACCGATCTGAGCGACCAGCACCTCGACCTCGTAGGGCTTCATCTGGTCGGTGAAAGCCGTGCCCAGCGCCTGCGCGTAGGCGTTGGCGAGCGAGCGAGCGCTGACGTCCTCACGCCCGTACGACCACCCGCGCATGTCCGCGAGCCTGATGCCGGCCTGACGCAACCCTTCGAACTCGTTGTACTTGCCCACCGCCGCGTAGGCGATGCGGTCGTACAGCTCGCTGATCTTGCGGAGGGTCGCGCTCGGGTTCTCGGCGATTATCACGATGCCCGGCGCGCACTCGACCGCGACGATCGAGCGGCCGCGCGCGATGCCCTTGCGCGCGTAGTCGGCGCGGTCCTTCATGAGCTGCTCGGGCGAGACGTAATACGGCAGCGAAGGCATCAGGCGTTCCTCCTCTGCGCGAGCAGCTCTTCGGCGACCGTGCGCAGCTCGGCCTCGCCGGCCGGCGTGTATCCGTCCGCGACCACGACGGCCATGTTCGGGAAGATGCCGCGCTCGAGATCGGGCCCGCCGGTCGCGGTGTCCTCGTCCGCGGCGTCCATCAACGCTTCGAGCGCGACGCGCACCGCCTCGTCACGGCCCATGTCCTTGCGGTAGCGCTTCTTCAGCGAGGCCGTCGCGTGAAGGCTCCCGGAACCCGTCGAGCAGAAGTCGGTCTCCTCGTAGCGGCCGCCGACCGCGTCGTACCGGAACAGGCGGCCCTCGCCTCGGCGCACGTCATACCCGCCGAAGATCGGCACGACGACCAGACCTTGCATGGCCATCGGGAAGTTCATCTTGATCATCTGCGCGAGCTTGTTCGCCTTACCCTCGAGGGACAGCGACTCGCCCTCGATCTTCTCGTAATGCTCCACTTCCACCTGGAGCAGCTTCACCATGTCGATCGCGGGGCCCGCTGCGCCGGCGATCGCGACCGCCGAATGGTCGTCCGCGGGGAACACCTTCTCCATCCTGCGATCGGCGATCAGGTTGCCCGCTGTTGCGCGCCGGTCGCCGGCCATCACGATGCCCCCGTCGAAGCGCATCGCCAGCACCGTCGTGCCGTGCGGCAGATCCGCGCGCGCCGCGGCGGCGACCGCCCCCTGATCGGCGACCTGGAACGCGGCGGGATCGGCACGCCGCAGGAGATCCGAGAAACTGGGGTTCGCGTCGGCGGAGAAAGCCGCGCGCGTCCACTCGGGCGGGAACCCGCCCCCGGTCATCGAGGCATCACAACCAAGCTCTTACCCTCCGTGCTCGACGAACGCTCTGGGTCCTACTGGCCGCCTTTTTGGACGTAAGACCGCACGAATTCCTCGGCGTTCTGCTCGAGGACCTCGTCGATCTCGTCGAGCAGGTCGTCCAGGTCGTCCTTGATCTCCTCGGCCTTCTCAGCGACCTCGGCGCCCTCCTTGACCTCGGGAGCGTCCTCGGTGTGCTTGTGGGTCTTCTTCTGTTGCTGCTTCCCACCGTCGGCCACAGGTCCTCCTTCCGACGAGTCCTCCCATGATACGCGTGAGGTAGGACGGCGGCCCGCTTCCTCACCGGCGGCGGCCCACGACGTGGACAAGCCGTGCCACCCCCCGATAGGGGTCACGGCACCCTGCCTGCCATTCTGCCTCGATGATGTCTTCGGCGTCAGGGGGCACGGGTTGACCCCCGAAGTGATCCGTGAAGAGCCGGATCCCGTACCAGGCAACGTGTTCGATCCCCAAGAGGTCGAGGGTCCGGATCAGATCCGAAACCCGATGGGCTTTGGTCGCCACGCCCATACCGCCCACATCCCCGGTCGCGTCGAACGCACTGGGAACTTCTGCCCACCGTCCCTCCAGACCCGGTCGCATCGCAAGCGCATCTGCGTTCTTGGCAACGATCGACACCAACCCGCCTGAGCGCACCATGGAAGCGCATGCCTCGAGCAGGGGCCGGGGGTCGTCGATGTAGGGAAGCACGGCGTGACACAGCACAGCCTCGAAGGATCTGCCGGGCAACAGCTGCTGGGCCTCTTCACCGCGTCCGAGGATCAGCTCCACCCCCGAAGGAAGGTAGGCGCGCGCGCGCGCCAGCATCGTGTTCGAGGGATCGAGCACAGTGACTCGATGCCCTCGCGTCGCGAGCCATGCCGCTTGGTCTCCCCGGCCACCGCCGATGTCGAGGACGGACCCCGCCGATGGATCCATATGGTGTTCCAGCGCGCGCGCCACGAGGGCGTGTCGGACGGCGCCGCGCAGGGTTCCGTAATGATCGATGAAGCGGTCGGCCAGTCCCCGGAAGGGGTCACCGCTCATGCCCCTAGCCCTGCAGCTTCTTGAGCAGGTCGTGAGCGGTCGGGCTCGCCGCGAGCAGGTCGTCGACCATGCTCTGGGTGCCGCGCAGGGGCTCGTGCATCGGGACCCGCTGCATGCTGTCGCCGCCGGTGTCGAAGATCACGGAGTCCCACGACGCAGCGGCCACCTGGTTCGCGTACTTGGCAAGGCACCGGCCGCGGAAGTAGGCGCGCGTGTCGGTCGGCGGCTCCTCGACCGCGCGCGCGATCTCCTCGTCCGAGGTCAACCGCTCGAGCTTGCCCTTCCTGGTGAGCACGTTCGCGAGCCCCTTGTCCCGACGCACGTCGTGGTACTGCAGATCCAACATCGACAACTTGGGATCATCCCAGGCCATCCCGTGCTTCCCGCGATATCCCTCGAGCAGCTTGTACTTCGCGACCCAATCCACGGTCCGCTCCAGCGTCATCGGGTCGCGTTCGAGCGCGGCGAGTGTCTCTTCCCAGCGCGTCATGACATCGGCGGCCCAGGCGGGCGGCTGCTCGGACTGCATCAGATACTTCCGCGCCATCTCGTGGTAGCCCCACTGGACGTCCACCGCGCGAACTGCGCGCCCGGATTTGGTTCGCACCGTGCGGCGACAGGTCAGGTCGTGGCTGATGCCGCGCAACGCCTGCACCGGGTTCTCCAGCGACCAGTCGTCGGTCACGGCCTCGTCCTCGATCATCATCAGCACGATCGCGGTGATCCCGGTCTTCAAGTAGATCGCGACCTCGCTCATGTTCGCATCGCCGATGATCACGTGGAGGCGGCGGTAGCGCTCCGGATCGGCGTGCGGCTCGTCACGCGTGTTCACTATCGGGCGCTTCAGAGTCGTCTCGAGCCCCACTTCGACCTCGAAGAAGTCGGCGCGTTGCGAGACCTGGAATCGTTCCGAGCCCTCGGGCTGCTCGACGTGGCCACCGAGCAGCCCCGCGCCCAGGAAGATCTGGCGCGTGACGAAGTATGGGATGATGTCGTGAACGATCCGCGGGAACGGCGTCGCTCGGTCGACCAGGTAGTTCTCGTGCGTTCCGTATGACGCACCCTTCCCGTCGGTGTTGTTCTTGTAGACGAGCACGCGCTGCTGCCGCGGCATCGCCTCGGTCGCGCGCGCGATCGAGCGCTCCAGGATCAGTTCGCCTGCCTTGTCGTGCACCACTAGATCACGGGGATTCGAGCACTCTGGCGTGGAGTACTCAGGGTGCGCGTGATCGACGTAATAGCGCGCGCCGTTGGTGAGGATGACGTTGGCGAGGCCGAGCTCTTCGTCCGAAGGCGGCTCCATCGCAGCTACCGTCTCGTAGCCACGTGCATCGCGCAGCGGCGTCTCTTCCTCGTAGTCCCACCGCACCCGGCGCAGCTCCGAAGCAACGTAGGAGTTGATCAGCACCGACGAGGCGAGCACCGGGTTGAAGTCGGCCTGGTCCGGCACCGTGATGCCGTACTCGGTCTCGATCCCCATCACCTTCGGGATCGCCACTTCACACCCTCCTCATGGGACCGAACACGCCGCCCATCCTACCCGGCGCACTGCGCGACGGAACCCCCCATGGGTGCGCCGGCCCGGTGGCGTCTACAGGTACTGCCCCGTGTTGATGTTCTCGATCGACTTGGAGGTGCCCTTGTCGCCCTGGCTGATCAGCGTGCGCACGTACACGATCCGCTCGCCCTTCTTGCCGGAGATACGGGCCCAGTCGTCGGGGTTGGTGGTGTTGGGTAGGTCCTCGTTCTCGCGGAACTCCTCGCGGACCGCGGCGAGCAGGTCCTCCTTACGCAAACCCTTCACACCGATCTCGAGGAACCGCTTGATCGCGTCCTTCTTGGCTCGCTGCACCACGTTCTCGATCATCGCGCCGGAGTTGAAGTCCTTGAAGTACAGGATCTCCTTGTCGCCGTTCGCGTAGGTGACCTCCAGGAAGCGGTTGTCCTCGTCGTCGGAGTACATCCGCTCGACGGTCTCGCCGACGATCAGCTCGACCAGTTGCTCACGGCCGCCGGCGCGCTTGACCTCCTTCTCGTCGAGTGGGAGATCTGGCGTCAAGTAGATGGCGAAGATCTCGCTCGCGGCGTCCGCGTCGGGTCGCTCGATCTTGATCTTCACATCCAAGCGCCCGGGCCGCAGGATCGCGGGGTCGATCATGTCTTCGCGGTTCGATGCGCCGATGACGATCACGTTGGACAGCGTCTCGACACCGTCGATCTCGCTGAGCAACTGGGGGACGATCGTGTTCTCGACGTCGGAGGACACGCCGCTTCCCCGCGTCCGGAACAGCGAATCCATCTCGTCGAAGAACACGATGACCGGGAAGCCCTCGTCGCTCTTCTCCTTGGCGCGCTGGAAGATCTGGCGGATCTGCCGCTCAGTCTCGCCGACGTATTTGTTGAGCAGCTCCGGGCCCTTGATGTTCAGGAAGTAGCTCTTCGCGTTGTCGTTGCCCGACTTGGAGGCGATCTGTTTGGCGAGGGAATTCGCAACCGCCTTGGCGATCAGCGTCTTCCCGCAGCCCGGCGGCCCGTACAGCAGCACGCCCTTGGGCGGCTTGAGCTTGTGCTCGATGAAAAGGTCGGTGTGCAGGAACGGGAGTTCGACCGCGTCGCGGATGGCCACGATCTGCCCCTTGAGCCCGCCGATGTCCTCATAGCTGACGTCGGGGACCTCTTCGAGCACGAGCTCCTCGACCTCTGCCTTGGGCAGCCGCTCGTAAACGTAGCCGGAACGGTTGTCCAGCATCAGGTGATCGCCGGCGCGCAGGCTCTGCGCGATCAAAGGATCGGCCAGCGTTACCACGCGCTCCTCGTCGGCGTGGCCGACCACGATCGCGCGCTGCGAATCGAGCATCTCCTTGAGCGTGACCACCTCGCCCTGGGTTTCGAACTCGCGGACGCCGATCACGTTCATCGCTTCGTTGAGCATGATCTCCTGGCCGGGGACCAAGCTCTTGGGATCGATCTCGTTCGCGACGTTGACGCGCAGCTTGCGCCCGGAAGACGAGATGTCGATCGAGCCGTCCTCGTTGGTCCCGAGGAACACGCCGAACCCCGAGGGGGGCTGGGACAGCTTCTCGACCTCTTCCTTCAGCGCCACGATCTGCTCGCGGACCTCCTTGAGGGCGGCGGCGAGGCGCTCGTTCTGACCCAGCGCATGGGTCAGGCGCGCGCGCGTCTCGGCCAGCTTCTCCTCGAACAGGCGGACCTGCCCACCCGGGTCGGCGATCCTGCGTCGCAGGATCGCTGCCTCCTCTTCGAGGTGGCGGATCTGCAAGTGGAGCGATGCTGCTTCGGCCTGCGCCTCATTTCCGGCGTCCTGCTCCGACACGGCGCTACACCTCCTCCCGGATCCGGCCACCTCGTGGGTCAGGGCCGAACCGGTATCCGCGATTATACGAGCGCGGGCGGCGTTCGCTGGGATAGTCGTCGCTGCTTCTCTCCACCATCGTGACCCCCAACTGCATCCTCGATCTGCTCCGTCGTCCTTCTAGATATCGACAGCAGAAGGCCTCGACTCCACCAACGCCCGCGGGTCGGATTCGTTCTGATTTTTCCCATCCCGATGAGGGCAAACACGCGGTGGTCGCGCTCAGGCGCCCAGGAACCGCGCCACGGTGATGAACCCGGTGTGTGCCACCATGCGGTGATCGGGCCGAACGGCCTGGCCCTCCACATGCCAGCCTCTGACCAGCGTCTCCGTGGTCGCCACGTCGATGAACCCCGCCGCCTTCAGGGCCTCCGTGATGGCCGCCACCTGCGGAACCGAGGGCACGTACGAGCAGAAGATGCCGCCCGCCCGGAGCGCCGCGACAGCCACGGGCACGACCCGCCAGGGCTCGGGCAGGTCGAGCACGACCCGGTCGAGCCCGGTCTCGGGCACACCGTCGACCACATCGCCGAGCCGGAGCTCGAGGTGGTCGGGGATCTTCCCCAGGAACGCCTCGATGTTGGCGCGCGCCTTCGCCTGATGATCCTCGCGCGCCTCGTACGAGATGACGCTGCCCCTCTCGCCGACCGCGCGCACCAGAGCCAGCGTCAAGGCGCCCGATCCGGTCCCCGCTTCGAGCACGATCGCGCCCGGCGCGATGTCGGCGCCAACCAGGATCATCGCGAGGTCCTTCGGGTACACCACTTGCGCGCCCCGGGGCATCTTGAGAACGAAGTCCGTCAGCCCCGGACGCACCGCGACGAAGGTGGCTCCGCCCGTCGAGTCCATCCGCACGCCCTCCGGTCGCCCGATGAGGTCGTCGTGTCTGACGAAGCCGACGTGGGTGTGGAACTCGCCGCCGGTCTTCAGCGTGATCAGGTACCGACGGCCTTTCCGATCGAGCAGCAGCGCGCGCTCCCCAGGCTCGAAGGGCGCGCTCATCGCTCATCCCGCGATCGCCCGGTGACGATGTTGACGTCGGCGTCCTCGTCGTCCTCCAGCGCGAGGCCGGGGGCGTTCGGACGCTCGCCGCCCTCGACCCGTCCCGCGGTCCCCGCCGCGTTGTACAGGAACACCCCGATAAGGATCGTGTACAGGCCGCTGAGGTCGCGGAACGCGCTCGACCCGACGACCAGCACGCCCCAGGCGACAAGAAGGGCGGCGAATCCACGGCCCCCGAGCACCGCATAGCGGGTGGCGCGGGCCCGGGCTTTCAGCAGCGCCCATAGCACGCTGCGCAGCAGGCGGCCCCCGTCCATCGGGAAGGCCGGCAGCAGATTGAAGATCGCGACCAGCAGGTTCAGGTACGCCATCCGCCCCCACGGTCCCGGCAGGCCGGAGGATGCCGGATGGAACAACCGGGCGACACCCGCCAGCGTGGTCGCCAGCACGATGCTCGCCAATGGGCCGGCGAGCGCCACGGCGAACTCGGCCGAGGGCCGCGGCGCCTCGTGCTCGATCTGCGCCACGCCGCCGAAAAGGAACAACGTGATGCGGCGCACGCGCATCCCGTACACGCGCGCGATCACGGCGTGCGCGAACTCGTGGAAGACGATGCACGCCGAGATGGCGAGGCCGAACCCGACCGACAGGAGCATCCCGAGCGGCGAGGACGGATCCGCGATCAGATGGGCGACGATGAACCAGTTCGAGACGAAGGACAACAGCAACAGCGACAGGAACCAGCTGGGATCCAGGTTCAGCTCGATGCCGGCGACGCGAGCGATGATCAGGCCACGGGGTGGCTGATACGGCGTCTGCTGGTCGGGAGGCACGAACGTATCGTACCGGCCGGGACTCAGCAGGGTGCCGGCTGATGCGGAAAGGTCGGCCCGGGCGGGCTAACGCTTCTCCTCAGGTGGGCCGCGCCAGGTCCATCCACATCGGAGACGGAAACGCGCGCCCGCCCTGAGCCTCCCTACGCATCTTTGGCCGTGTCCATGGCAGCCATGGACAGGCCGATGACGTCCCCTTCTCCAAGGGTTCGCTTGTTCGTCGATCCCTGCATGTACCAGCGATACATGGTTTGCGTGTGCTTGAGTGCGTCCTCGAAGTTGCCCGGCCACTTTCGGACCTCATCGCCGATGTCCTCGAGGCCGAGCGCGTGACCCAGCTCGTGGGTGAGCGCCGCCTGCACGTCGTACCAGTTCGCGTCCTCCAGCAGCACGTCGCGGACAGGCACCGAGCCCTGCACCTCGCCGAGCACCAGCTCGCCCATCGGATCGGTGAGTCGCCAGGCCTTCGACACGTTGAGGATGATGTCGACTTCCTTGATCTTGGCTTTCGCGGCGTCCTCGTACCACAGGCAGGCGACGGCGACGCGCTCGGCGTGCGATCCGTCGCAGTCGCTGGGATCGCCCCAGCCGATCGTGCTCACCGTGTCCATGACGCCCGCAACGGCCGTCGTGGTGGTGCCGCCATAGCACAGGGGCGAGCAGCTCCCGGCCTCAACGCGAAGGCCGTTGCCCGTTAGCAGAACCTTGGGCCAGGCCCGGTTCCACACATCGATCGCATCGCGCGTCGCCGCGGCCACACTGTTGCCGCCGAGGGTCGAGGGCTTGCCGGCGTTGTTAAGCCTGACCGTCAGCGGCAGGCGAGACAGGTGCTCGCCGCAGTAGCGGAACGAGACCGCATCGGTGCAGCGGGGGGCGCTCTGGACCTCGACCACGCCGATGACCGCGGCAGCAACTGCCGCGATCATCGCCATGCTCGTCAGCCTCTTCACTTGTCCCCCATCTCCGGGCGACCGCCTCGCTCAGAATTCCTGCGAGAGGATCGACCCGACTGCGCTCAGCGCCTTGGACCGGACTCGCTCGATACGCTCCAGCGCCTCGAGCATCTTCAGATCCAGGACGTCCTGAGCATCCGTAGAGTCCAACGAGATCGTCCGCGCGCGCGTTGCAGCGGTGGCCTCCCGGCTCGTTCGCCTCGACTGCATATCCTCCAACCTCCCCATCTGGACTGCGGCGCGGCTTTCCTCGGTCTCGGGGGGTTCCGTCCCTGCTGGCGGGGTGTGCCCCCGTTCCCAGGTCTTCGCCCTCCTTGTCCCTTCCGCTAGTGAAAACGACGGTTGGGGCCCGTTGTTCTAGCGATCGCGCAGGTCAAGGCAGGTATTTTCCTCGGACCAAAGGGGCGAACCGGAATCAGATGATCGCGGACCCACTGATCGTGAGGTCGGCTCACGCCCCGTCCGCGAAGGTCGCTCGCGCCACCTGGATGAGACCCAGGATGTCCCCCTCGGCGAGCGTCCGCTGGTGGGTCGAGCACATGCGGTAGGTGTCCCACATGGTCTGGCGCAACGGCAGGACGTCGGTGAGGTCGGCGGGATAGCTCGAGTGGATGTGCTCGAGGCCTACCGCGTGCCCGAGCTCATGAGCCAGCACCGACCACGTGTCGGCCCACCGAGGGGAGCAGATCATCTCCGGTGCCGGTCCGGGATAAGCCCATGCTGGCTCTCCCCGCACGAGCTCGACCGCGCTCGGCTCGCGGAAGGACACCGTTGAGTCGAGATAGATGTCGGCCTCGACGATCCGATGGGCCCCGGTACCGCTGGTGCTCTGGTAGATCAAGCACGTGACCGCAGTGTAGCCCGTGCCGGCACCGCAGGTGCCGGCAAGGGCGGGCCGGAACGCGATCGTATTCACGCCGTCGCCGGCATCGCCGGCGACCGCGGTCGTGCCCGCGAGGCACATCAGCCGGCCTGTCGGCCCACAGATATTCGGGGCAGGAGGGCGTCCGTCGGCGAGCTTCGCCATCTCCCATGCCTGGTTCCACGCCTCGGTTCCGTCCATCGAGGACCGGAGCAACTCGGCGAAGCGGACCGTCGATGCGTTGGCGGTGCTGACCTGGAAACGGATCGGATAGCCGGCAGCGGCCAGATGCTCGCCACAGTAGCGGTAGATCCGCCGATCCTCGCAGACGTGACCCGCCGAGGCGGGGATCGCGAGCACGCCCGTGAACAGCACCGCGACCGCGGCGCCTGCCGCGACGGCACGAGGAGGCATCGCCGAAGGATTCGGCGATGCCTGCCCCGCTTCCTCCAGGAAATGAACGAGGCCCCCGGTGGGGGCCTCGTTCATGCCTCGTTCGTCTCTAGCTACACCACACCTTGGTGACCGGGGCCATCAGGTCGCCGAAGCCGTTGCCGCTGCCGGGGATCTCGCAGCCATCGGACTCGTCGCCGCTGATGCCCTTCGTCTTAGCGCCTGGTCCGCTGCTGCCGCCCTCGCTGGGCGACGTGGAACCGCCGGATGACCCACCGGACGTGCTCCCTTGCGAGCCGGTGCTGGTCGGCGAGCTGCTCGAGTCGAAGGTCGTCATGGTGGTCGGAGCAGTCACCGTCGTGGCGTCCACCTCAGGGGGCTCGACCAGCGCGGGGGCTGGCAGACCGAGGTGCTCGGCCACGTCCACCTGGATCTGGCGGCTCGTGGCGATCACCGGTGCCAGCGCGCCTGCATTCACCGGGCCGCCGCCGATCAGGATGGCCTGGTCCTCGATCGCGCGCGCCTCGGCGGCGAGCCGTTCGAGCGTCGCGGGATCAGAGGTGTTGGCCCAGATGAGCGCGTTGGCCTTGCTCACCAGCTCCTCGGCGTCGGCGAGCACCGCAGCGATCGCGGCGTCGTCGTAGCCGAGCGCGCCCATCTGCTCCGCCTCGTCAAGACGGACGTTCGCGTGCTTGAGGTGGGTGAACGCATCGTGCACGGAACCGCCGACCAGGGCGATCTCGGCGCGCTCCATGAAACGCTTCACGCTGTAGAAGGGGCTCTCGGGCAGCGAGGATGCTGCCGCCGCCACCGGGAACGCCGCCAGCGCTGCCGCCGCGGCGACCGCGGCGACGGACTTGCGCACCACTAGACGGCGACGCGGCAGCGTCACGACCGGCGCGCGACGAACCGGCGCGGCTTCGGTGGTCTTCTGCGGCTCGCCCACGACCATCAGGCTCGGACGCCCGACCACCGCGGGGGTCTCAAGACCCTCGTTCAGCAGCCGAGCCTCGAGCGCGGACGCCCAGGTCTCGTCGATCTGTGGAGCGGGCAGGTTCGCCAGGCCCTCGGCGAGCGCCACCAGGTCGGCGGTCTCACCGCGAGCGGCGATCTGCCCCTCGAGCGAGAGCTCGAGAGCCAGCTGGTCCCCCATCATGCGTCCCATCTATCTGTCACCTTCCGCAGTGCCAAAACGAGCGGCCTCGGATTCCGTTCGGCCCCCGCTCCGACCATTTTCGGCCAGCCGGACGCCTCCTGGGCGCACCGACCCGGCCTCTTCGGCGTCGAAACCGTCCTTGACCAGCAGTTTCTTGAGCGCTTTGAGCCCGCGGAACTGCAGGGTTCGGACAGTGCCTTCTTTCTTTCCCATCGCCTCAGCCACGGCCGAGACGTCCATGCCCTGGATGAAGCGCATGGTGATGACGTCCCGCTGGTCGGGGCTTAGCTGCTTGATCGCGCTGTAGACCTGGCTGTTGTCCAGGTTCTCGAGCACGGCCATCTCCGTGGCCTTGTCCTCGCCTCCGGCGTCCTCGGGCATCTCGTCGTTGAGGACCTCGAGCTTCGCGCGCGACGACTTCGCGTTGTCCAGCACCAGGTTGCGAGCGATCCGCAGCAGCCAGGAGCCGAAGTCGGCGCCGGTCCACGAGAACTTGTCGATCCGCCGCAGCGCGCGCAGGAACACCTCGGCGGTCATGTCTTCGGCGACGGCCTTGTTGTTCCCCATGCGGTAGTAGAGGAACCTGTAGACGGTCGGCAGGTATTCGCGGTACAGGGCCGCGAACGCTTGACGGTCACCCTCGATCGCGCGGGCGATCAGCGCGGGGGTTTCGGGGATCTCTTCGGCGACGGCGACTTCGAGCTGCTGCGACGGGACCGCGACGCGGATCGAGGACGACGATGGTTCTGTCGTCTCCCCCGCGGCGGTTGCAGTCACCGCTTCCAGCTCTGGCGTCATCTTCGTCGCCCTCCGGTCCCAACCTTCGGGACCGCTCCCTTCCCCTGGTCCCTCTCCAGAGGATTCGCCGGTCGCCCGGCTTACTCCTCCCAACGAACTTCCCTAGGTGCTGTTACGGGCGGTAAGAGATTTCTGTGCAGCGCCGAAAGCCTATGCCGAGACAGCCCTATATGGAATGGTTGATGCCGGTTTTTGCACTTTTCACGAAACGCGACCGCGCGGTCGGAAGGGCAAACGTTCCTCTTCACGACGAAGAGTCGAGAACAGCGCTGCCGGCGCGCGCGAGGATCGCGCGACGGGCTCGACGGACTGTGACGGGCTCAGCGGACGAGGGCGATGATGGTGTCGCGGATCAGCCCGGCAGCGACGATCGCCGACAAGCCACTCGCGTCGATCGGTGGTGACACCTCGCAGAAGTCGATCCCGACGACGCGCGCGTCCTTCAGTGCGAGCAACGCCGCGCGCAGGTCGCGATACGCAACACCGGCCGGCTCGGGATTACCGGTGCCGGGAAGGATGCTCGGATCGAGCACGTCCAGATCGACCGACACGAACACCGGACGATCGTCGATCGCCGCACGCATCGCATCGGGCATCGCGACGTCGTCCGACCACGCGACGAGCATCGCATCCGCGTCGGCGAACTCGTCGCGCGAGCCGGATCGCACCCCGAGCACGCACGTCGGTCCAGCCTGAGCCATCCGCCTCGTCCCGCACGCGTGCGAGTATCGATCCCCCTCGTAGTCCTCGCGCATATCCAGATGCGCGTCGAACACCACGTGCGCGAGATCAGGATGCGCTGCACGCAGCCCGCGAGAGGTCCCCATCGAGATCGAGTGATCGCCGCCGATGGTCACCAGCAGCGCGCCGGTGTGCGCGAGCTGCTCGGCCCGTTCGGCGATCCGATCGATCACCGCAGCCGCGCGCAACGGGCCCACGACTACGTCGCCCGCATCGGCCAACGCGATGTCCTCGAGATCTCCTCGAAGCAGGGGCGAGAAGCTCTCGATCGAGTCCGATGCTTCCCTGATCACGCGGGGCGCCTCGGCCGTGCCCGGCCGCCAGGACACCCCGCCGTCATAGGGAACGCCCTGGACGATAGCCGCCGGCGAGGGGACCGAGCCGAGGGGCTCAGACGCCAGGAAGAGAACGTCGCTCACGTTCCTCCGGGGACAGGCCCCAGGTGTGCGGCGGGCCGTCGGGCGCGACCACGTCCGCCGCGATCGCCGGCAGGCAGAACGCGCCGCGCTGAACATCGGTCGTCCAGTAGCGGGGCGCCAGGCCGCGCTTCAATGCGCGCTCACCCGCAACGTCGGGGTCGAGCATCAGGGCATCGCCGCCCAACGTGTAGGTCCACGCCGTGCCGGGATACGTGGGAACGTGCCCAAGGTACGTGCGCACGTCCGGCAGCACGCGCTTCATGTTGGTGTGCGCGCGGTGCAGCTCGTCCTGTTGGAAGAACGGAGACCCCGACTGGATGCACACGACCCCGCCGGGCGTGAGGCGCGCGGCAGCCGAGCGGTAGAACGCCGACGTGAACAGCCCCTCCCCTGGCCCGACCGGATCTGAGGAGTCCACGATGATCGCGTCGAACACGTCGGAGCCTTCGGCCACGAACGCAATGCCATCGTCGAACAACACCTGCGCGCGCGGGTCCTCGAACGCATCCCCACCGATCGCGGGAAGGAACCGGCGGCACAAGGCGGTGACGCGC
Source organism: Actinomycetota bacterium (assembly GCA_036397635.1). Taxonomy (GTDB): domain Bacteria; phylum Actinomycetota; class AC-67; order AC-67; family AC-67; genus DASWIP01. Next base: position 28,896 of record DASWIP010000096.1, read on the forward strand.
TCGTCGATCTCGCACATCACCGCACGCTCGACGCTGGGATGCATCAACACGTGGCGCAGCGTGCCTCCGTCGCCGCCGCCGATGATCAGGACCCGGCGCGGCTCTTCCAAGGTCAGCAAGGGCACGTGCACGAGCATCTCGTGGTAGCAGAACTCGTCCCGCTCGGTGGTCTGCAGCAGCCCGTCGAGCACGAGCATCCGTCCGAAGGTTGGATGAGCGTAGATGTCTATCTGCTGGAACGCCGAGCGCTCGGAGGTGAGCTGCTCGCACTCGTACGAGGAAACCCAGCCGGCCGCGACCTCTTCGGAGAAACGGACCATCACGTCACGCGATCAAGCCGCGCTTGACCTCCACGATCTGGATCTGCCCCGGCGAGAAGTACTTCTTGAGCACGTCGATGCCGGCATCGAAGTCCATCGTCGGCCCGCACGTGAACATATCCACGGCCGCGTAGTTGTTCTCGGGCCAGGTGTGGATCGTCACGTGGGATTCCGCGATGATGCATACGCCCGAGTAGCCGCCGTTCGGGAAAGGGATGAACCGCGTATCCAGCAGCGTGCCCCCGGTGGCGCGCACGCACTCGACGAGCGCTTCCTCGCCGATGTCGGGCCGGTCCAGGTTCTGTGGATCCCAGAGCTCGATCAAGAAATGCCGCCCCAACGCGTTCATCCTTCACCCCCCCTGTTCCGGACCGAACCACCTCCGGTCGACTGGTCTTGCCACAACACGGCAGCCGCGATCGCGGAGCCGACGTGCTGGACCGTGTGGTCCGCGGCAGCGATGTGGAACTCGTAGGGCTCGAGGCCGCGCACGCGCATGCCTTCCTCGACCATCAGCCGAACCTGCTCGGATAGCTCGTCGGCGCTGCACTCGGCGGTGGCCTCCATCAGGACCCCGCCCCGCTCGGTGATCCCCGCGCCAACGCACGCTGCGATCTGCTGCCCTGGCACGCTCGAGACCGCCTTGGCGTAGGCGGCGGGCGTGAGGGATCCCATCGGGATCTCGGGGAGAGAGGCGAGGCGCGCGCCCGGCGGGACGATGCTCGAGACGCGGATGAGGTTCAGGTCGCCGATACCGGCCTTGCGAAGTGCGTTGTCGAAAGCTGTGAGCTCGGAGTCGCCTTCAGCGGCTCCTTGGACGAGGATCACGAGGTTCGGCTGTTCGTACATCCCACCACCCTTCGGGCCCCCCGGACATTTGCCGGGCCAGCATGATGGCGCGCCGCCCGCGAAGGAGCGACGCGCAAGGGCGCATTCTCGCACCAGACCCCCCTGAGCGCAACCGACTTCGTCCCCGGATCCGGGGGCTCAGCAGGGCAATCTCTCGGTACCGGCCCACCTTCCCTCGGCGCCACGTTCACGACGTTGTGCTCGCACGTCGCGATCCGGTCGGGCCAGGCTGGGATCACACCCTTCCGTGTGCTGTTCTGGGGAAGATGAACACCCCTATCCGGGTATGGGACTCCCCAGAGGCGCTCGACCGCGCACTTGCGCGCCTGGCGCGTCGGCAGTACGGCCTCGTCTCGCGCATGCAGGCCATGGAGGCCGGTGCCTCGCGAAGCCTCATCCAGCGACGCCTCGACTCGGGTCGGTGGGAGCGCCTCTTCACGGGTGTGTATCGACTCGCCGGGACCGTTCCGTCGTTGCAGCAACGCCTCCTCGCCACCAGTCTGGCTGCCGGCGAGGGCGCCGTTGTGTCGTATCGGGCGGCTGCGCTCCTCTGGGCGCCGGAGGGCTTCACGGGCGAGGTTCTGGAGATCAGCGTGCCGCGAGCGCGTCGCCTCACCCTGCCGGGAGTGAAGGTGCATCGCCCGCGTGACCTCACCCGGATCGATCGTACGCACCATGCCCGCATCCCAGTCACGACGCCGACGCGAACGCTCATCGACCTCGCTGCGGTGACGCACATCGATGTGGTCGAGGAAGCCCTCGACCACATGCTGAGGCGCGGTCTGACGACCCTGACCCGGCTCGGGCGGCGCCTGGGCGAACTCGGTCGGAGCGGGCGACCGGGGATCGCCGCGATGCGTTCGCTGCTCGATGCTCGCCTGCCGAGTGATCCTGTCCCGGAGAGTCCGTTCGAGACCAAGCTATTGCGCCTGATCAGGCGCGCGGGTCTTCCAGGCCCCGTCCTCCAACACGAGATCCTCGATCGTGGACGGTTCGTCGCCAGGGTCGACTTCGCCTATCCGGACGTCAAGCTCGCGATCGAGGCCGACGGACACCAATGGCATTCTAGCCGCGCGCGGTTCGATCGCGACCGGGCGCGACTCAACGCGCTGACTGCGATGGGCTGGCGCGTGATCCACGTGACATGGACCCAGATGCGTGACGAGCTCGACGGGGTGGTCGCCCAGATCGCCGCAGCGCTGGCTGTGCCGCCGGGGAGTAGGTGAGGACCCGCCGGCTCGCGCCGGAGCTGGTGCGACGCGCCGAGAAGCTAGCAGTGCCTGAAGCCGCCCACCCCGAAGCCGCCCACCCCGAAGCCACCCACCCCGAAGCCACCCACCCCGAAGCCACCCCAGCCTGCTCCGAAAGATGATTGACGAAGAACACCGCAAGCGTCGAGCCGCCTTCACGAAGGACGATCGAGGAACTGTCCACAACCTCATGCAGCGTTCCATCCGGCACATTCTCGGCGAGAGCCAAGTCAAGGATGCGCTCAACCGCCTCGATCGGCGTCGCTGGTGACTCTTGTCCGGGCGTCGCACCTGTTTGGAATGACATCTGCTGCGGGTTCGAGCAGGCTAACTCAAGGGCGGCGGAATCGACTGGGCCGGTGGCGTCGTTTACGCCGCCACGGTCAGGAGACCAAGTAAGAGAACGGCTGTCACGCGACTCATCGTCATCGCCTCCCTCTCTCCGAATCCATCATCTGTGAGGGCCGGTCACCAGGACCGGCCCTCGTCGATTTCGCTGGTCAAACCTGGTGCGGGTGAGAGGACTTGAACCTCCACGGGGTTGCCCCCACATGGCCCTCAACCATGCCTGTCTGCCTATTCCAGCACACCCGCGTGCGCGAAGAGCCAGGATACCAACCGGCGGCTCACGCCGCGGATGGCAAGCGCGTCGGGCAGACGCCGGCGGCGGCTTCCCCCAGCGACCACGTGTGAGCGTTCCAGAAGGGCCCGTCGGGCGACGCGCTCGCGCAGACCCCGGCAACGCCGTCCACCGCCCCCAGCACGACCGACACCGCGAACAAAGGGAGGACCGAGACGTTGCTCGCCGGATCACCGTCGCGGACGCCGATGCTCGAGCGGAGCACGCTGGGGGGGTCGCGGAGCACGAGCACGGCCGCGCGCTGCTCGTCGCTGCCGAGCCACTCCTCCCAGAGCTGACGGGTGTCGAGAGGAACCGCCTGGAGGTCGAACCCGACCTGCCGCGCCTGGAACTGGATCGCGCGCACCACGACCCAGGTCAGATCCTCACCGACGAAGGCGACGGTCGGATCGAGCGTTGAACCGCCCTTCCGCCGCGGCGATCCCGACCAACCCGCCCGGTCGAGCAGCGCGCGCGCCTGCGCGGGGTTCCCGTAGACGCCGAAGCCACCGGCGCCACCCGGCGGGGCCTCGTCGAGCCCCGCCCCTTGCGGGCCAACCAGCCCGCGGGCGATCCGCCGGCGATCGATCGCGTGCGCGAGCGCGCGCCGCACCCGCCGATCCGAGAGCGGCGCGCGCTCGGTGTTCATCACCAGGACCGACCAGGTCTGGCCCGTCGCGGCGCTGACTTCGACGCCGGGGACCTCTCGCAGACGCCGCTGCCAGTCCGGCGCGAGATAGGGTCCGAGCACATCGACCTCGCCGCGCTCGAGCAGCTCCAGTGCGCCGACCGCGTCGGGCACGAACACGATCCTCATGCGATCCAGCAGGGGGGCGTCGCCGCCCCACGCGCGCTGGTTGCCGTCAAGCTGGATGTCCAGACCCGACCGCCAGCGGCGCAGCGTGAACGGGCCGCCCGAGACGGGCCACGCTCGACGCAGCTGCTCGACGGGGATATGCGCCGGCAGCACGCCAAGGCCGTCGGAGAACAGATCCAGCGGATCCGGGGCGGCGTCGCGGAAGCGGATCCGCGCGCGTTTGGGCGTCTCGGCCTGGATGCGCTCGATCCGGTCGTATCCGTGCGTGCCCTCGGCGATCGCGTGCGCACGCGTGTGCTCAAGATCCTCGATGGTGATGGGCTTCCCGTCGCTCCAGACGGCATCCTCGCGCAGGGCCACGCGGATCGTGCGCGCGTCGATGCGCTCGGGCTCGGCTGCGAGCAGCCACGGCGCGCGCTCCCCCGCCGCGTTGCTGCGCCATAGCGCCGGCATCACCAGACGCGTGATGTCGCGGGTCGCCGGAGCCCCTCCGGCCGCAGCGAAAGGGTCGAGCGTGGCCGGCTCGGCCGGCACCGCGACGGTGATCGCCCCGCCGGAAGCCGAAGTCGGCATGATGGAAGGGGCAGCCGTCGGCATCGGCTCCTCCGGAGCGGCGGTGCACGCAGCAGTCACGAACGCAACGAGCAGCGCGCCCGCCGCCGCGCGGCTAGGACTCGACCCAGACCACAGAGCCATCGAACAGGCCCGCCCCATCCAGGACCAGGCCGTGCACCCGGTCGGCGATCGCTGCGCGGTTCCGGAAGAACACGACGGGGATCAAAGGCATCAGCTCGAGCGCACGATCCTCGGCGGCACGGTACACGCCGAGGCGTTGATCCTCGTCCAGCGTTGCGCGCGCGCGGTCGATCAGCCGGTCGAAGGTCGCGTCCGCGAACCCCGTCTGGTTGTTGGGGGATCCGGTGCGCAGCTGCTGGGCGAGGAACCCGTCCGGCGAAGGCACGTCGGCGATCCATCCGAGCTGCGCGAAGTCGTGGCCGCCGCTCTTGAGCAGCTTCAGGTATGCGTCGGGCGAATGGGCCCGAAGCGTGGCCTGGAACCCAACCTCCTCGAGCGACGCGCCGATCGAGCGTGAAACGCGACGGCTGGCGTCGTCGTCCAGGTGATCGATGACGATCTTGGGCTTGACCCGGAACGCCGCGTCCACGATCTGGCGCGCGCGCTCCACGTCGCGGGCGCACGCCGAGCATGCGTCCGGCACGTACCCGCGGATCCCGCGCGGCAGGATGCCGGTTGCGGGATCCTTGGTTCCGCCGTAGATCGCCGAGGCGATCGCATCGCGATCGATCAGCAGCGACATCGCGCGACGGACCTCGGGCTTGGCGTACTTGCTGAGCTTCAGGTTGGGGCCGAAGGACAACGTCGACCACTGCGGCGTAAAGCCCTCGTCGCCGAACCGGCCGCGCGCGGTCGTGATCGAGGAGGTCGGGACGTCGGCAACGTCGACCTCCTCATCGTTGAACAGCCGCCAACCCTCATCGGTTCCCGTCGCGACGACCAGGCGGATGCGATCCAAGAACGGCGTCGGCGTGTACGCCTCGTTCCGGGCCAACACCGCCTCTTCGCGCAGCGCCGCACTCTCGACCTTGAACGGCCCGTTCCCCAACGGCATGGCCGCGAGTCCACCGGTCCCGCCGCCGTACTCGTTCATGGAGATCGGCCCGAGCGCGGGATGAGCGAGCGCCTGGGGAAGCTCGGCGAAGGAGCGCTCGAGGGTGATCACGAGCGTCTGCGCGCCCGTCGCACGGACGCCGGAGAGGCTCGTCGTGGTACCGAGCGTGTGCGCCTCGCGGAACCCTTTGACCTGCTCGAGCTGGAACGCGGCTTCGGATTCGTTCGCCTTTCGCGTCAGGCGGTCGAACGCGAACTTGAAATCCCGAGCGCGCACCGGCGCGCCGTTGTGATAAGTGCCGGAAACGGTGAAGGTCCAGCGAAGTTTGTCATCACTGACCGACCATGCGGTCGCTGCCGCCGGCACGACCTCGTTGGTCGAGGGGTCGATCGCGGTCAGAGGATCGAAGATCTGCGCAAGCGCGAGCAGCGCGCCCCGACCGCTGGCCTTGGCCGGATCCAGGCTGCCGAGATCGCGGACCGCGACGACCAGCTCGCCGCCGGCGCGAGGCTGCGGGTCTGTGTCCGTCGGGAGAGATGGGTCGCAGGCTGTCGCGATCAACGCGAGGACGAGCGCGATGGCGCTCCGGCGGCCGAGCACGGTTACGGGCGTGTCAGGAAGTGAAGCCCGATCGTGGTCA
>DASWIP010000097.1:0-8953 GCA_036397635.1 Actinomycetota bacterium
ACGCCGGCGTGATCGAGACCGACGGCGCGCGCGTCGAGGTTCTCGACACGCAGAAGCGACTCGGCGACTTGATCGTGCACGTCGCGCGAGTGACGGTCGGCGAGATCACGGCCGGCATACCCGCGCGCGCGTCGGTGGATACACAGCGGCGGGCTGCGACGCAGCGCAGCCACACCGCCACGCACATCTTGCACGCACTGCTGCGCGGTCGCCTCGGCGAGCATGCGCGCCAGGCCGGCTCGCTGGTCGCGCCCGGGCGCTTGCGCTTCGACTTCCATCATTTCGAGGCCGTTCCCGGCGAGGTGCTCGCCGAGGTCGAGGCCGAGGTCAACCAGCACCTGCTCGCCGACGAGCTGGTCAAGCCGTACGAGACCACGATGGACGAGGCGCGTAACCGCGGCGCCCTGATGCTGTTCGAGGAGAAGTACGGCGACATCGTCCGCGTGGTCGAGATCGGCGACTACTCGATCGAGTTGTGCGGCGGCACGCACGTGCACCACACCGCGCAGGTGGGGACGGTCAAGATCCTCGGTGAAGCCTCGATCGGATCGAACCTGCGTCGGGTCGAGGCGCTGACCGGCGCGGAGGCGATCGCGGCGTACGCGCAGTCCCACGCGCTGCTCGAGGACATCGCGCGCCTGCTGCGCACCTCACCCGAGGAAGCGCCGGCTCGGATCGAGAAGCTGCTCGAGGAGCTGCGGGCCGCCGAGGGGCAGGTTCGCAAATCGCAGCAGGCTGGGGCGCGCGCGCGCGCTGGCGAGCTCGCGGCCGCGGCGGAGATGATCGGGGATACGAGCGTGGTGTTCGCGGAAGTGCCCGGCCTGGGGACCAAGGAACTGCAGGATCTGGGGCTGGCCGTCCGCGAGGCGGTCGGCGGTGCGGTCGCGGTCGTGCTGGTCTCGGCGGCAGACGGGCGAGCAGCGATCGTCGCCGCGCTCGACAAGGCGACCGCCGCGCGGGTGCAACCGCGCGCGCTGATCGCCGATGCCGCCAAGGCGATCGGTGGCGGCGCCGGCGGGAAGGGCGAGGTCGCCACCGGCGGAGGCGCCAACGCCGCCGGCGTGTCCGAGGCACTGCGCCTGGCCAGGTCGGCGGCGCAGGAGGAATTGGGCTGAGGCCATGCCGCGCTGGATAGGGGTGGACCTGGGGACACGCCGTATAGGCCTTGCCCTCTCCGACTCCAAGGGCACGCTCGCCACGCCGTACCTGACCCTGGATCGAACCAGCGACGAGCACGATGCGCGCGCCATCGCCGAGATAGCCGCCGCCGAGCGCGTCAAGGAGGTCGTGCTCGGCCACCCGCTCAAGCTCGACGGCACGCGAGGCGCTGCAGCCTTTGTGACCGAAGCGTTCGCCGAGAAACTCAAGGCGGCCGGCGCCAAGGTGAAGCTGTTCGACGAGCGGCTGACCACCGTCGAGGCGACCAAGAAGTTGCAGAGCAAGGGAGTGAAAGCCCGGCAGCAGCGAGGAAGGATCGACAAGGCGGCTGCCACGGTATTGCTGCAGGCGTTCCTCGACACCAAGAAACGATGATCGACGCCGACGTCGGAACCGACCAGCACCCGCCCGAGCCGCCGAAGAAGAAGCGACGGTGGCTCAGGTGGCTGGTCCTGCTGATCCTGCTCGCGGTCCTGGGTGCCGGGGGTGTCGCAGGGTACGGCATCTGGGCCATGGGCGGGACCGATTCGGGGGAGGCGGTCACGGTCGAGATCCCTAAGGGCGCGTCGGGCGCGCGCATCGCGGCGATCCTGGAGGAAGCTGAGGTCGTGCGGTCGGCGCTGGTGTTCCGTCTGGTCGCGCGCCTTCGCAGCGTCGACACCGGCCTGAAGCCCGGGGTGTACGAGATGCGGGAGGGCCTCGGCGTGGAAGGCGTCATCGACCTGCTGCAGCAGGGCATCGAGCCGAAGTTCGTCCGGATCACGGTGCCCGAAGGCAAGACCGTCATCGAGATCGCGCGCATCGTCGGCGACGGGACCCACATCACCGAAGGGGAGTTCCTGCAAGAGGCGCGCTCGGGTCGTCACCGGATCGGCCTGATGCCCAAAGGCTCCAAGAACCTGGAGGGCCTGCTGTTCCCGAAGACCTACGACGTGACCGAGGAGATGGATGCGGGGGATGTGATCCAGCGCATGCTGGGGCAGTTCGAGAAGGAGACCGCCGAGCTGGATCTCGCGCGCGCGGAACGGCTCGGCGTCACGCCGTACGAGGCGGCGATCATCGCGAGCCTGATCGAGCGGGAGGCGAAAGTGCAGAAGGATCGGCCGCTGGTGTCGTCGGTGATCTACAACCGGCTGCGCCGGCCGATGCGTCTTCAGATAGACGCCACAGTGCAGTACGCGATCCTGCTGCGCGACGGCGAATACGAGAGGAACCTGACCCAGGACCACTACACCGACGTGCGGTCTCCCTACAACACCTACTTGATCGACGGGCTTCCTCCGGCGCCGATCGCGTCTGCCGGCCTCGCGTCGCTCGATGCCGCGTTGAACCCGGCCGACACGGACTTCTACTTCTACCGGCTCTCATCCGACGGCCGCTCGCACTGCTTCAGCCGCGACTCGGCCGGACACGCACGCTGTGCGAGCCGGTGATGCGGGTCACCGGGATCATCGGCTTCCCCGTCGCGCACAGCTCGTCACCAGCGATCCATCACGCCGCCTTCGCCGCCCTGGGGCTCGACTGGATCTATCTGACGCTGGCCGTTCCGCCGGGTGACGGCGCGACAGCGATCAAGCTCTTGCGGCTGCTGGACGTCGCCGGCGCCAACGTCACCATGCCGCACAAGCAGACCGTCATCGAGCACCTCGACGGCCTCGCGCCGGACGCGCGCGCCGTGGGAGCCGTGAACACGATCGCGCGGGAGAGGGAACGGTTCGTGGGCCACAACACCGACGGGCCCGGGTTCCTTCGATCCCTCGCCGAGCAGCGAGTCGTGCCCACGCGCGCGGTCGTGCTCGGGGGCGGTGGCGCAGCGCGCGGCGTGGCCGTGGCGCTGGCAGGGAGCGGCGTCGAGGTCCGGATCTGCGCGCGGCGCCGCGAGCAGGCGGCGGAGATAACGTCGCTGGCCGACGGGATATACCTCGGCGATTGGGACGATCCCGGCGAAGCGGACCTATTCGTCCAGGCGACCTCAGCCCGCGAGGGGCTACCGCTCGACCGGCTGGCTCTCGGACCGGGCGTCGTCGCCGTCGACCTCATCTATCCGCTGCCGGAGACCGCGTTCCTGCTGGCGGCGCGCCGGGCGGGTGCTGAAGCCCAGGATGGGCTGGGGATGCTCGTGCACCAGGCCGCGCTGTCCTTCGAGCTGTGGACCGGGTTGGATGCCCCGATCGAGGAGATGCGCCGCGCTGCCGAGCTGGCGCGCGTGTCTCGGTAAAGCCTCGCGGTCCGGCTGCCGAATCTCCTTACAGGATCGGAGTCCCGGGGAGGGGCCCATGCTCAACGGCAGCCTTGATACGTTCGCCTTGGCAGATGTGCTGCGTTTCGTGGCGAACGGCAACCTGACCGGCAGGATCGAGATCACCCGTGATGAGGTCGGCGGGGAACTGTCGATCGATCAGGGGCGATATGTCGCCGCGCGCCTCGCCGACGAGGAGGCGCCCACAACCGTCGACGAATCGCTGGATGTCTGCGTCCTGCTGTTCGATGGCAGCGGTGGCGAGTTCGGCGTGGTCGAAGAGGACTGGGTCGGCGGACCGCTCGACCTGGATGCCGAGCAGTTGGCCGCGGCCGTCGAACGACGCCGCGAAGAGTGGGCAGAGGTCGTGTCGGTGCTCGGGTCGCTGGAGGATCCGGTGATCCTGGTGGCCGATCTGCCCGAAGGGACCGATCAGGTCACGATCTCGGCAGAGCAGTGGCGGCTACTGGCGCTGGTCGACGGCTCGCGCAGCGTGCAAGACATCGCGCGCGACGCGGCCCAGAGCGTGTACGCGGCGGCGCTGGCCCTCGCCGAGCTGGCCAACCAAGGCATGGTCACCACCGGCGCCGGCGTGTCGTGGAAAGACGATAAGACCAAGGGTGTCAAGAGGCCGAAGAAGCGACCGAAGCGATCCCAGCCCGATCCCGATCCGGCCGAGCTGCTGCACGAGCTCGGCGGCGAGGAGGACGAGGACGTCGAGGACTCGGTCGTCGAGGACGATGCAGACGACGACGACGCCGACGACGAGGACGCGACCGTGCGCCCCTTGCGGCCACCGACGCGCGAAGAGCAGCGGCTCCGCCTGCGGCGGTAGTCACTAGTCAGGGGACGGGATGCGAGGACCCGGCGCGCCATCGGCCTCCGGGGCCGAGGAGCCACAGGCCGAGCAGCAAAAGCCCGTGTCGGCGCCCATGCGGCCGACGCGGAGCCTTGGCGAGCTGCTCGTCGACAACGGCCTGATCACATCCCAGCAACTCACCGAGGCACGCCAGGAGCATGAGCGCACCGGGAAGAGCCTCGGCCGGATCCTGATCGACCTCGAGCTGGTGTCGGAGGCCGCACTCGTCGCGACGCTGGCCGAGCAGATCGGTCTGCCATTCGTGGACCTCGCCGAGCAGCAGGTCGATGTGACCGCGGCCTCATCGATCCCAGATGCGGTGGCGAAACGCTACATGGCCCTGCCGATCGGCTACGACGACGATGGCGGCCTGATCGTGGCGATGAGCGATCCGGGCAACGTCTTCGCGATCGACGATATCCGCACGATCACGGGCCGTGAGGTCCGACCTGTGGTGGCGACCCGGACCGACATCGTCAACACCATCGCGCGCGTCCAGCGTCTGGACTCCGAGGTCGACGACATCGCGGCCGCTGCCGCCGCGCAGGAAGACGACGACGACGACGACCTCTCCAAGCTTCGCGAGGCCGTTGAGGACGCGCCGATCGTTAAGCTGGTCAACCTGATCATCACGCAGGCCGTCAACGATCGGGCCTCGGACATCCATATCGAGCCTCACGAGCGCGACGTCCGTATCCGGTACCGGATCGACGGCGTCCTCCACGAGGTCATGCGCTCGCCCAAGTCGATCCAGAACGGCGTCTTGTCGCGGTTGAAGGTCATGGCCGACATCGACATCGCCGAGCGTCGGATCCCGCAGGACGGTCGCGTCGGCCTTGTCGTAGGAGGCAAGGCCATCGACCTGCGTGTCGCAACCCTGCCGACGGTGCACGGCGAGAAGGCGGTCATCAGGATCCTGGACAAGTCCAACGCGATGCTGAACCTGACCGATCTGGGGTTCAGCGAGCACAACATGGACCGGTTCGAGGAGTCGTTCCGGAAGCCGTACGGGATGATCCTGGTCACCGGCCCGACCGGGTCGGGGAAGTCCACGACCCTGTACGCGACGCTGAACATCCTCAACACCGAGGATCGCAACATCATCACGGTCGAGGATCCGGTCGAGTATCGCCTTCCGGGGGTCAACCAGATCCAGATGAACCCCAAGGCCGGGCTGACCTTCGCCGCCGCGCTGCGATCGATCCTGCGCTCGGACCCGGACATCGTACTGGTGGGTGAGATCCGCGACGCCGAGACCGCCCAGATCGCCATCCAGGCCGCGCTCACCGGCCACCTAGTCCTGTCGACGCTGCACACGAACAACGCGCCTTCGGCGATCACGCGGCTGACCGAGATGGGCATCGAGCCGTTCCTGGTCTCCTCCGCGGTGGACGCCGTCTTGGCGCAGCGGCTCGTGCGCAAGCTGTGCGATCGGTGCAAGGAGTACTACCAGCCCACCCCGGAATCGCTGAAGGAAGCCAGGGTGCCGTTGCTCGCCGACGGCACTGCCCCACGGCTGTTCCGCCCGGTCGGGTGCAACCAGTGCGGCAACACCGGGTACCGGGGCCGGATGGCCGTCCACGAGGTGCTGCAGATGACCGAGGAGGTCGAGCGGATGACCGTGGAGCGGGCTTCGAGCGAGGACATCGGCCGGCTGGCGGTCGAGCAGGGGATGATGACCCTGCGTCAGGACGGGATCATGAAGGTCCTGGAGGGCCTGACCAGCCTGGAGGAGACCTTCCGGGTCATCGTCTGAAGCCGAGGGTTAAGCCCCCCGCGGCCGTCGCCGATGACTCCACCAGACCCATACGCCCGGGTTCGTGCTTCCATGCAACCCCGGGCTGAGGGGAGGAGATGGGGAGATGGCAGCGCAGAAACCGCTGGGCGAGGTGCTGATCGAGCAGCGCCTGATCTCCCGCGAGCAGCTCTCGCAAGCCCTCGCGCGCCAGCGGGACACCGGCAAGCCCATCGGCAAGATCCTGCTCGAGATGGGCGCCGTGAACGAGGATTCGCTCGTCGAGGCCGTTGCCGGCCAGCTCGGGCTGCCCTTCGCCGATCTCGCCACCTATCCGCCGCCGACCACCATCGCCACCCTGATCCCCAAGGAGGTCGCGAGCAGGTTCGGCGCGGTCCCGGTTGAACTGACCGACGGCACGCTCACGGTCGCGATGGTCGAGCCCACGAACAAGGGCGCGCTGCGCGAGATCGCGACGGTCACGGGGTATCCCTGCCGGCCGGCGCTGGGGGTCAAGCGGCGCATCCTGGCCGCCGTCGAGGCCGCCCACGCCAAGCCGCAGGCGCCCGAGGGCGACGTCCTCGCCGAGACCTTGGGCGGCCCGCCGCCGCGGCCCGACGTGTCCGACAAGGACATCTCGATGCACGAGCTGCTCGAGCGACTGATCGAGGAAGGTGGATCGGACCTGCACCTGACGGTGAGCACGCAGCCGACCCTGCGGCTCCGGGGCGAGCTGACGCAGCTCCACGACTATCCGGTCCTGCAGCCGGCGGAGCTCCGCAAGATGCTGTACTCGATCCTGACCCAGAAGCAGCGCGAGCAGCTGGAGGCGACCCTCGAGCTGGACATGGCGTACTCGCTGCCGGGGCGCGCGCGCTTCCGGATCAACGTCTACTTCCAGAAGGACGCGATCGGCGCGGCGATCCGCCTGATCCCGGTCGAGATCAAGACATTGCAAGACCTGGGGGTCCCGCCGCGCGTCGCGGAGTTCGCGCGCCTGACGCGAGGCCTCGTGCTGGTCACCGGTCCGACCGGATCGGGGAAGTCGACCACATTGGCCGGCGTCGTCGACATCGCGAACTCGGAGCGTCCCGACCACATCCTGACCGTCGAGGACCCGATCGAGTTCGTGCACAACCACAAACGGTCGTTGGTCAACCAGCGTGAGGTCGGCGCCGACACCAAGGGGTTCGCGAACGCGCTGCGGTCGGCGCTGCGGCAGGATCCAGACATCATCCTGGTGGGCGAGATGCGCGACCTCGAGACCATCTCGACCGCGCTGACCGCCGCCGAGACCGGTCACCTGGTGTTCGCGACCCTGCATACGCAGTCGGCGCCCGAGGCGATCGATCGCGTGATCGACGTGTTCCCGCCGCACCAGCAGCAGCAGGTTCGCGTGCAGCTCGCCGCGACGGTCCAAGGCGTGGTCACCCAGCAGCTCGTCAAGACCAAGGACGGGGTGGGGCGCGCCCTGGCTTGCGAGGTGATGGTGGCGACACCGGCGATCCGCAACCTGATCCGGGAGGGCAAGACCCACATGATCTACTCGTCGATGCAGGCCGGCGGCGCGCACGGGATGCAGACGATGGACCAATCGTTGGGGGAGCTTGTCCGCACCGGCAAGGTCGCGTACGAGCTGGCGCTCGAACGCTGTCACGACGTCGAGGACTTCAACCGGCTCGCCGGGAAAGCATAGGAGCGCATCGTGTCCACCACCTTCGCGTACAGGGTCCGGGATCGTTCGGGCAAGATCGTCTCGGGAACCATCGAGGCGGATTCGCAGCAGGCTGTGGTCGGCCGCCTGCGGGAGATGGGCTACGCACCCCTGAACATCTCCCAGCAGTCGCGCAACGTCGGCCAGATGGAGATCAAGCTTCCCTGGGGCGGCAAGATCAAGCCGCGGGACATCGCGGTACTGTCCCGGCAGTTCGCCGTCATGATCAATTCGGGGCTCTCGCTGCTGCGCGCGCTGAACATCCTCGCCGAGCAGACCGAGAACCCGAGCCTGCGCGCGGTGCTGGGCGAGGTCCGCAGCGATGTCGAGCGCGGGCAATCGCTGTCCCAGGCGCTGCAGAAGCACCCGAAAGCGTTCAACAAGCTCTACATCGCGATGGTGAAGTCGGGGGAGTCCTCCGGCGCGCTCGACGCAACCCTCAATCGGATGGCCGACACGCTGGAGAAAGAGGTCGCGCTCCGCCAGAAGATCAAGAGCGCGATGACCTATCCCGTGGCGATCTTCGGCCTGGTGGTCCTGATCGTGACGGCCATGCTGATGTTCGTCGTCCCGATGTTCGAGGACCTCTACAAGGACCTCGGCGGGACACTGCCGCTGCCCACGCGTGCGCTGATCGGCCTGTCCAACCTGATCAAAACGTTCTGGTTCATCTGGTTCGGCGGCCTGTTCGCCGCGTCGTGGGCGTTCAAGCGGTGGAAGGCCACCGGGCCGGGGCAGGCCGCGTGGGACCGCATCAAGCTCCGACTGCCCATCTTCGGCGGGCTGGTCCACAAGACCGCCCTGTCACGGTTCGCCCGGACCCTGGCGGCGCTGCTCCGCTCGGGTGTGCCGATCCTGCAGGGTCTCGACATCGTGAAGGACACCGTCAACAACGAGGTGGTCGCGCACGCCGTCTCCGAGGTTCAATCCTCGGTCAAGGAGGGCGCGAGCATCGCCAAGCCGCTCGAGAAGCACGCGGTCTTCCCGCCGATGGTCGTACAGATGATGATGGTCGGCGAGGAGACGGGCGCGCTGGACCACATGCTCGAGAAGATCGCGGACTTCTACGACCAGGAGATCGACGCAACCGTCGACGCGATGACTTCGCTGATCGAGCCGCTGCTGATCGTCGTGATGGGCGCGGCCGTGGGAGGCATGGTGGTCGCGCTGTACATGCCGATGTTCAACATCATCAACCTGATCGAGTAGGCAACCTTCCCCCCGGCGGGGGGGGGGGGGGGGGGGGGG
>DASWIP010000098.1:0-5406 GCA_036397635.1 Actinomycetota bacterium
TTGGAGCCGACCGGCTCTCCCGTCGAGACGTACTGGTGGACGATCGCGCGAAGGATCGCGGCCTGGCGCGCGCCGAGGGGTTTTGGTGTCATCGCTGCGATGTTAGCAATCGAGGGTGCCGAGTGCTAAGGGCGCGGCGCCCGGCCGCTACGCCTGCCCGCTACGCCTGCCGGCTGCGCCTGCCCGGCTGTTCTTGTCCGGATCCTGCAGGTTCTGCTCGCACATTCCCCGACAGGTTCCGGTCGAGCAGACGGAGCGCAACCTCGTTCTCGAGAAGCATCCCCCTGACGGTGAGCTTGAGCCGTTCCTGCTGGGTGTGGGCAAGACCCTCGACTCGCAGCTCCTCCACGGCGTCGGCGAGGCTCCGTCCGAGCCGGCGCTCCGCCTCGGCTGTGTCGAGGCCGTCAACCAGCCGCAGGCGCAGGTGAACCCATTCCTCGGCGCGCTGCTGCTCGTCGAGCTTCTCGTCCCCGTCACGGATCCGACCGTCCAGATAGCGGTTGATCGAGCGCGTGTTCCACCAGCGGTGCCCGTCGCGGTGCGAATGCGCGCCGAGCCCAAGGCCCAGGTAGTTGCCCTGGGTCCAGTACACGAGGTTGTGGCGGCTCTTGCGTCGGGGCTTCGCCCAGTTCGACAGCTCGTAGTGCTCGAACCCGGTCGCGCCGAGCAGCTCGATCGCCAGCTCGTACCGCTCGGCGAGCGCGTCCTGATCCGGTTCGAGCATCGTGCCGCGCGCGACCGCCTTGCCGAAGGCGGTGCGCTCCTCGACGGTGAGCGCGTAGCAACTGAGGTGCTCGACGCCGAGGTCGATCGCGGCGCGCAGCGAGCCTTCCCAGTCCTCGAGCGTCTCGCCCGGCGCGCCGTAGATGAGGTCGAGGCTCAGGTTGGCGAGGTGGGCCGCGCGCGCGGCCGTGGCCGCGCGCGCGATGTCGGTGACCGTGTGGGTCCGGCCGAGCGTGCGAAGCACGCCCGGCCGGAACGACTGCGCCCCAACGGAGACGCGGTTGACGCCCGCCTCGTGCAGGACTCGGAGCGATGCCTCGTCGACCGATTCGGGGTTGGCCTCGATCGTGATCTCGGCGCCGGCGTCGATGGCGAAGATCCCGCGCAGCTTCTCGAGCGTGCGGGCGAGCAGATCGGCGTCGACCAGGCTCGGCGTGCCGCCGCCGATGAAGACGGTGTCGATGGGTTCGCTCCAGCCCGCCGCCTCCGCCTCCGCCTCCGCCTCGGCGACGAGCGCGTCGAGGTAGCGTGCGTGCAGGTCGGCCCGGCCCACGACGACCGCGAAATCGCAGTACGGACACAGCGCCGAGCAGAACGGCACGTGGAGATACAGGCCGGTCACGCGTTCAGCGTACGCGCCGGGCACGCGGGCTGCGCGCGAGAGCCGTGAGGATCTTGGTGGCCTGGGCGGCGACCGCTCGGTGGTCCATGCCCGGGTCGAGGGCGGCGTGGATCGCGATGCCGTCGGCCGCCGCGATCTGCAGGCTGGCCATCGCATCGGGGTCGACCCAGCGCGGCACGATTCGCCGCCGCTTCAGCTCGGCGATCTGCGCCGAGACGAACCCGTGGACCTCACCGAGCACCTCTCGGAAGGCCCGGTAGACGCGCTCGTCCCGCTGCGCCCCGGCGAGCGCCTCGAGGTAGACCGGCATGGCTTCGCGCGCGCGATCGAGCGCGGCGTTCAGCTCGCGCACGGCCGCGAGCATCCGCCGCACCGGATCCATGTCCGTGCGCAGGATCCCCAGCGCCGGCTCGAGCCACCGCCGGATACCGGTCACCAGGGCCTCCGACACCAGCTCGTCCTTCGATCCGAAATGGTAGGCGATCGCCTGCAGATTGGTGCCCGCCTCGGTCGCGATCGCGCGCGACGTGGCTCCTGGGATGCCGTGCGTGCGCAGGCAAGCGTCCGCGGCCTCGAGCAGGCGCGCGCGGGTGTCCGTGAGGGCCGGCGTCGCCGACCCGGAGAGATCCGTGCTGGCTTTTCCATTCATACGTTTGTATGATACACGAAGCAGTCGCTAGATGTGGGAGGAAGGGATGGACCACGGCGTCACGGCGTTCTGGATCGGGTTCGTCTTCGCCGGCGTGATCCCGACACTGCTGCGCCTCAGCGGTGCCCTCCGAGGCAGGGCGGCCGGCCTGCTCGCGGTGGCGATGCTCTGGGCCGCGGTCGGATTGTTCTTTTCCGTCAACGGTCTGGGCGGCGAGTGCGTCGGCGAGGAGATCACCGAGGCGGGGTCTCGGTGTTTCGAGCGTCGCGCGGACGCTCTCCGCATGATGATCGGTTTCACCATCATCACGGGTTCCGGGATCGCCACCTTCCAGATCCTCCGCCGGGCTCGCTCGGTGGGGCCCAGCACCACACGCGAGGGTTCACTCGGATCTCCGGTTCGGCTGCTGCTCGGGCTCGCCACGGCGATCCCGCTGCTGAGCTTCGGGCTGCAGATCATCCTGGCGCCGATCACCGTGCCGGCCCTGTTGCTGATGACCAGAGGCGCAAGCTGGTTCGGACGCCTGGCGTTGACGAGCATCGGCGTGCTGACCATGACGATGCTCGGGATCACAGCCGGCTTGCTGGTCCACCCCGGCGACACCGCAGCGATGATCGGTGCCATCATCTCGGGAGTCGCCACGCTGCTCATCTTCGTGCGGGTCGGCTGGCACGACCGAGCCTCCGGTTCGGCGAGAGCATGACTCCGACGCGCCTCCCGGTTGGTATGGTGTTGATCCTCCTCGGCGTCTTCATCAGCGCCGCGACCGCGTCGCTGATATCCACCATCTCTCCCCAAGACTGGCAGGGCTGGAAGATCGTCGGGCCCGCGGCCACGGCCTCGTTCTGGCTCGGCACCTTCGCTTGGTTCCGCCGCTGTTGGCTTGCCGCCGGGATCCTGCTGACGATCGCACTCGTCGCGCCGTGGGGCTACTTCTATCCGGGCGCACTTGCGGTGTTGGTGCTCGCGGTCGTCTCCTTCACTCGGGCCGCGCGACGGGACGGTGCACGGCGATGAGACACATAACGCCCGATCCGCCAGCACGAGTCCATTCGCGTGGCGCCTCGGTATTGGATGCCCTGGCGCTAGCAGCCGCAATCGTCATGGTCACAGCATTGGCTCTGGACCCTCGAGCAACGGCGCTGCACCGCGGCTCGTTGACGACCGGGTTGGGAGTGGCGGCCGCTCCTACGCTCTTGCGGGTCCTCCGGGGTCGGTCGTCTGTCGGCACAAGCCTCGGCGCGGGCGTCGCCGCGTTGGCGACGACGATCGGTTCCTACCCGATCGGCGGGCTCGTGCTCGCGATCCCCGCATCGTTGCTCATCGCGGCTGCGGGGCTCAGGTACCTCACAACGACAGAACTCATCGGCGGTTCGAAGCCGTCCCGTCGTCGGCTTCGCCTGGTTGCCGGTGGGATCATCGGCTCGGCCGGCACCTACCTCAGCTTGTCCTACTCGCCCCTGACCTTCGTGGGCTGGCTGCTCTTGATCGTAGCCATCGCTCTGGTCGGCAATGTCCTCAGTGAAGGTCATCGGGGAGGCAGACGCGCGCTCGCGTGGTTCGTGGCTGTCATCGGCGTTCTGGGCCTTCAGGCGCTCACGCTCACCCTGGTCATCTCGATCGCAGCGTCCTCAAGCGCGGGCGCGCGCGAGCCCTATCCTTCGCCTGGGTCGCGGCAACCATCGGGGTGCTCGGGCTACAGGCCCTCGCCTGGGCCTTGGCCCTGTCGCTGACCGCGACCTTCTAGCCGAGCCTCCGATGAATGCCGCATCGCATCCCATCGGAACCGGCCTCCATGCGCTCTCTGTAATCCCGATCACGCAAACGGCCCTCTGGCTGCTCTACCTCTCTGGCGGGACGCTGTATCAGATGAGGTTCCCCTGGGCCTTGTTGGGCGCGATCGCATCGATCGCCTATCTGATTGGTTTGGTGGCGTGGCTCCGGCGCCGATGGCTACGCGCGGGGACGATGTTCGCGATCAGCCTGATAGGACCGATGTGGCTCTGGCCACCGTCACTGCTGGTGCCCGCCGCCGCCTCCGTGATCGCGTTCGCGCTCACCACGAGAGCCACACACCTCGAGCGCTCTACCCTTCGGCGCGGTCCATGATCGTGAGGACCGACCCCACGGCCCGACGTTTTCGCGGAAGTGCTTCGCCCAGCGCGCGCAGCACCCCGGGGGTCGCGCGCAAGATCTGGGTCGCCTCGGCGAGGCTGAACGCGCTCACTTGTTGTCCTCGTTCCCGACCTGCAGCGCGGCGATGAACGCCTCTTGCGGCACCTCGACGCTGCCGATGTTCTTCATCTTGCGCTTGCCTTCCTTCTGCTTCTCGAGCAGCTTGCGCTTCCGCGTGATGTCGCCCCCGTAGCATTTCGCGAGCACGTCCTTGCGCTTGGCCTTGATGGTCTCACGGGCGATCACGCGGCTTCCGATCGCGGCCTGCACAGGCACGTCGAACATCTGGCGTGGGATCAATCCTCGCAGCTTCTCGGTCATCTGCCGTCCGTAATACTGTGCCTTCTCGCGGTGCACGATCGCGCTGAACGCGTCCACCGGCTCGCCGTTCAACAGGATGTCGACCTTGACCAAGTTCGCCGGCTGGTAGCCGATCGGCTCGTAGTCAAGCGAGGCGTACCCGCGCGTACGGGACTTCAATTGATCGAAGAAATCGAAGATGATCTCCGCCAACGGCAGCCGGTAGCGGAGCTCGACGCGCTCCTCGGATAGGTAGTGCATCCCGTCGAGCACGCCGCGGCGGCCCTGGCACAGATCCATCAGCGCGCCGACGTACTCCTTCGGTGTCAGCACCGTCACCGACACTTGCGGTTCTTCGACGCGCTCGATGCTGGAGGGGTCGGGCATCTCAGACGGGTTGCGCACGACCGACTCCTCGCCGTCGGTCATGGTGATCCGGTACGCCACGTTCGGCGCGGTCGTGATCAACGACAGGTCGAACTCGCGCTCGAGCCGCTCGCGCGTGATCTCCATGTGCAGCAGCCCGAGGAAGCCGACCCGGAACCCGAAGCCGAGCGCGCGCGAGGTCTCGGGCTCGTAGGTCAGCGCCGCGTCGTTGAGCGTCAGCTTCTCGAGCGCGTCGCGCATCTCCGGATAGTCCTCGCCCGAGATCGGATACAGGCCGGCGAAGACCATCGGCTTGGGCTCGTGGTAACCGGGCAGCCGCTCGGGCAAGTGCTTGCTCGCGCGTGTGACGGTGTCGCCGACCTTCGCGTCGGCGATGTCCTTGATCCCGGCGATCAGGTAGCCCACCTCGCCAACGCCCAGCTCATCGACCGGGCGGGGCGCCGGCGCCATCACTCCCAGCTCTTCGATGTCGTGCTCGGCGCCGGTGGCCATCATGCGGACGCGGCCCCGCATGCGCAGCGAACCGTCCACCACCCGCACGTACGAGACG
>DASWIP010000099.1:0-66599 GCA_036397635.1 Actinomycetota bacterium
CGGCAGCGCCACGACGATGCGACCCAGACCTCGCTTCCTCGTGAGCCTGGATCTGCGTGACCTCGCCGACGATGAGGACCCCACCGCGCGCATCCTATGGCGCGCGCGCGGCCGCGCCGGCCGGCTCTCGCGCGCGGCCTCTCAGACGCTTCTGTGCGATGCGGAGTTCCAGCCGATCATCTTCGACCGCGGGCGCCCCATCGCCGTGGGCGACATCATCGGGGATCCCACGCCGCGCGCGCGCGCCGCCCTGGCCGCACGCGACGGCGGATGCCGCTTCCCAGGCTGCTCGGCACCGGCCGCTTGGAGCGACGCCCATCACATCAAAGGCCGCCGACCCGGGCGGACACGCAGCATCGACGACCTCTCAATGCTATGCCGGCGCTGCCACCGACGCGTCCACCGACAGCGCTGGAAGATCACCGTCCACCCCGACGCCTCCATGACCTTCCGCCACCGCGGCCGTACCTACACCAGCTACCCCCGCATCCGCGGCCCCGCGCGCAGATAATCCGCGACGCACCGGGCCCACACCACCCCGCGAACCGATCATGATCAGACCCAAGCAACCCTGCTTCGGTCCACACGCGCGCGCTCAGATATGCGCACTGCCGGCCCGAACGACCCGCGCGCGCTTCAGCAACCCGCCGCGCGGCGCGCGCGCTTCAGCAACCCGCCGCGCGGCGCGCGCGCTGCGGCCGGGCGAACCCCGCGCTCTCAGCCCGATTGAGCCGCGCGCTTACACCCGGCGCCGGCTCAGCCGGGCAGAGTCAACTCCCAGAGATCGTCCAGCTCGCCGGAACCGTCGGAGCCACCGAAGACGAGCATCGTCCCACCGGCCGTGAGCGCGCCTTCGACGCCTCCACGGCCCGGAGGCGGATCGCCCTCCGGAGACAATTCGCGCCACGCCGCGCCGTCGAACAGCCAGGTGTCCCGCAGGGCGCCGCCGGAGGCGAGGCCTCCGAACAGGTAGGCCTGCCCTTCGACTCCGATCATGGCGTAGAGGTTCCTCGGTGAAGGCCCGTCGCCGGGCATCTTGCGCCACTCGCCCTCCGCGAAGTCGAACAACCAAGTGTCACCGAGGTACGGCGTGCCAGTCGTCTGCCCGCCGAACAACAACATCGTGTTGGTCGCCTCGAGCAGCGCGGCCCGGTGAAGGCATCGCTCGACCGGTTTGGTGCCCGGCGGGGTGAGATCGCGCCAGCGCGGTGGGTCGCTCCGCAGCGAGCGGGTGTCGTCGAAGCGTCCCTGGAACGTGAAGCCATGCGACACGATCAGATCGCTCCCGTGAGCGACGCTGCTCGCACCGTACCGCTTCGCGGGCGCCGATCCTTTCGGCTGGAGCTGTCGCCAGCGGCGGGCGTCGATGTCGTAACGCCAGGCATCGTTGAAGAACTCGTTGCCGCGGCCCTGTCCCCCGAACACGATCAAGCTTCCATCGGTGACGATCGCGTTGAGGCCGAAACGAGGCGACGGCCCATCGCCCGACAGTTCGCTCCAGTCACCGTTGGCGTAGAACCACAGATCGTTCATCGGCTCGCCGCGGCGGCTCCCGCCGAACAGGAGCGCGCCGTCCTCGAAGCCGGCGAAGGCATGGTCCCGCCGCGCCGCCGGGCCCTCAGCACCCAGGCGCCGCCAGGCCAGCGTGCGCAACGTCGGTTCCGGCGACGATGAGGCGGGTCCCGTCGGTGGCGAAGCCGGCGACCGGCTGGGTGAACGGTCTGCGGTGGTAGTGCCGGCGGAGCACGCGGCCGCAGCGACGCCCACGGCCCCGAGCGCACCGGTGCGCAGGAAGCGCCGCCGACTCCAGATGGTCTCCGGCACGGGCGGAAGTATAGTGCCGTCATGCCCGAAGAGCGTGCGCACCTCGGACTGAACGATGAGCAGCGCGCGCTGCTCGGCCTTGTGCGTGAGATCGCCGCGCGCGAGATCGCGCCGCACGCGGACGAGTGGGAACGCACGGCGACGTTCCCGCGGCCGGCGTTCAATGCGCTCGGGGAAGCGGGGCTTCTGGGGCTGCCGTACCCCGAGCAGTATGGCGGGGGCGCGCAACCGTACTGGGTCTACCTGCTTGCGCTCGAGGAGCTCGCTCGTGCGCTGCTCGCCGTGGGATTGGGAACCAGCGTCCAGGTCCTGACCATGTTCCCGACGTTCGCGTTCGGCAGCGACGAGCAGCGCGCGCGCTGGATGCCACCCGCGGCGGCGGGGGAGTGGATCGGCTCGTACTGCCTCTCCGAGCCGCACAGCGGGTCCGACGCCGGCGCGCTGATCACCAAAGCGACACGAGAAGGCGACTCCTACGTGCTCAACGGCACCAAGGCGTGGGTGACCCACGGCGGCGAGTCCGACTACTACCTCGTGTTCTGTCGCACCGGCGAGGCGGGACCGAAGGGCATCTCCTGCATCTTCGTTCCCGCAGACACCCCGGGTGTCGCGCGCGCGAAGCTCGAGCACAAGATGGGGATGCAGTCGTCGCCGACCGCGCAGGTCACCTTCGACGATGTTCGCGTGCCGGCGGACCACCTGATCGGCGAGGAGGGCATCGGGTTCGGTATCGCGATGCAGGCGCTCGACGGTGGCCGGCTCGGCATCGCGGCCTGTTCGGTCGGCCTGGCGCAAGCTGCGCTGGATGCGACGCTGACGTTCACCCGGGACCGCGAGCAGTTCGGCCAGCGCATCATCGACTTCGAAGGCGTGTCGTTCATGCTCGCCGACATGGCCACCCAGCTCGAGGCGTCGCGTGCGCTGACCATCGACGCCGCGCGACGTCGGGACGCCGGGGCGGCGTACGCGAAGCACGCGGCGATGGCGAAGCTGCTCGCGGCGGATATGGCCATGAAGGTGACCATCGACGCGGTGCAGCTCCACGGTGGGTACGGCTACGTGGACGAGTTCCCCGTCGAGCGCTACATGCGCGAGGCGAAGGTGCTGCAGATCGTCGAGGGGACCCAGCAGATCCAGCGCCTCGTCATCGGCCGCCACCTCGCGAAGGGCTGAGAAGAGCGGCGCGGCGCGGGTTACGCGACTCGTGTGTGCGGCGCGGCTGCGGAGACGCCAGACTGCTCGGTGGGCGGCAACTGCTCCACGCGGGCGGGCGGCGTGCGCTGCTCGACGGGACGAGGGCTCGTGGCCTTCCATGCGTACCGCAGAACCGCCAGGGGAGCCACGATCATGACCAAGAATCCCACGAGCAGACCCGTCACTTCGGCAACGCCATGAGCAGCTTCTGTGGCGTAAACTGCGTACGCGATCACTGTGCTCAGGACAAGTGCCGGTGGAGCGACGAAGCGGTGGATCGGGGCGTTGTGTTCCACGAGGATCAGGATCACCATCGTCGTTGCGACGAAGGTGAAGATCCCCTCCATCAGCCCAAGGGTCAGCATGACGCGCCTCCTGAGGTGCGACCCTTGCGGGTCGCCATCAGAGCATCTGTCGTGCGCCGTCAGTGGGACGGTTCACGAACCGGATCAGCTGAGATGCCACGAACCTACCCAGAGTGATCCCGGAAGCGTATGCTGATCGTAGGAGGTCGCGATGGAAGCGATCATGAGCTTGGCCGGGGTAGTTCTCGTGCTCTCCGGGACGCTCGTGGTGCTGGCTTGGGCCGGGAACCGTCTGGTCGGACGGCCGCTCCCCGAGGACTGGCTCACGGCCAAGCGAGATCCCTGGCGCGCGCTGCTCGACAAACCGTTCATCCTCGAGCAGCGCGCCCCCGCCAACGGGCACGCGTCGTAGCGCCTACGCCGTCGGGACCGAGTCGATCTGGCGGGCGATCTCGTTGCGGTCGTCATCCTCGGCTATCCGATCAAGCGCCTCGCGCGCCAGCGCGATGTTCCGGTCGCGTTCCGGGCTGTCGCCGGCGGCGGCCGCGTGCGCGCGCGCCAAGCCCTCGTAACACGACGCGAGCATGAAGTCGGGCGCGTCGTCGGTCGCCCGGATACGCTCGAGCGCTGCTCGCGCGAAGCGGATCGCCGCCGAGCCGTCGCCGAGCAGCGCCAGCGCCCGCGCGATCTGCCAGTCACCGGTCGCGACCTGAACCGGACCCCCGACGATGCTCCAGTGGTAGCGGGACGCGCACGCCGCCGTCACCATCTCGATGTCGTCATCCAGCGTGCGGGCCTCGGCCTCCATCAGCTCCCACACGCGGTTGTAGAGATCCACCGCGGTTCGTTTGTGCAGTCGCGCCTCGTCGTCGTTCACGGTTCCCCCCATCCTCCGCCGCCCGGTGTCTCGACGATCACCACGTCGCCGCGGCGGGCCTCGATCGTACATTTGTCGAGCAGCTCTTCCTCCACACCGTCGCGCAGCAGTGCGTTGCGGCCGCGCGCGCCGTCGCCGCCGCCAGCGAGCCCCCACGGCGCGCTCGCGCGTCGCTCGGTCTGCAGCGTGACCGTGGCGCGCTCGGCCAGGATCTCGATGTCGCGGCGCACACCCATCCCTCCGGGGAACCGGCCGGTGCCGCCGGTACCGTCGCGCAGCTCGGCGCGCAGGATCCGCAAGGGGTAGGCGTATTCGATCGCTTCGGCCGGTGTGTTCTTGGTGTTGGTCATGCCGGTGTGCACGCCGCTCATCCCGCCGGCGCCGGCCCGCGCGCCCTGCCCGCCTGCGATGGTCTCGTAGTACGCGAAGCCTTCGCCGCCGATCAGCAGGTTGTTCATCGTGCCCTGCGAGGCGGCGGGCACGCGCTCGGGGACTGCTTGCGCGAACGCTCCGAAGAGCACGTCCGTGATGCGCTGCGAGGTCTCGACGTTGCCGGCTGCGACCGCGCGCGGCGGCTGCGCGTTGACCAGGGTGCCCTCCGGAGCGATGACGGTCACGGGACGCATCGCGCCTGCCGTCGGTGGAACGTCCGGGCCGCACAGCGCCCGCACGACGAAGGTCACGCACGACACGGTCACTGCGAGGACCGCGTTCACGTTGCCGTCCACCTGAGGATCGGTGCCGCCGAAGTCGATGGTCAGCTGATCCTCGCGGACGCGCACGGCCGCACGGATCGCCGCGGGGGGTCGTCCGGCGCCGGTCGAGTCCATCCGATCCTCGAACGACCATTCGCCGTCGGGCAGCGACTGGATCCCGGCACGGATCATCCGCTCGGAGTAGTCGAGCAGCGCGTCCATCCCCGCGCGCAGCTGCTCGAGGCCCATGCGTCGGGCCAGTGAGCGCAGCCGCTCGGCGCCGACGGCGTTCGCGCCGGCCTGCGCGCGCAGGTCACCTCGGCGTTCAGCCGGCGCACGGGAGGCGGCCACGACGCGTTCGAGCATCTCGTCGACCGGCTCGCCGTTCCGCCAGGCGAGGGTCGGGGGGATCACGATGCCCTCCTGGTCCAGGCGCGTCGCGTCGGCCGGCATGCTGCCGGGTGCCTCGCCTCCGACGTCGGCATGGTGCGCGCGGTTCGCGACGTACCCGAGCAGCGTGCCGTCTAGATACACGGGCGATACCAAAGTCAGGTCGTTCAGGTGCGTGCCGCCCGCGTACGGATCGTTGAGCAGCACTGCGTCGCCGTCCCGCAGGTCCCCGTACGCGGCGAGGGCCGCCTCGAGCGAGGCGGGCATCGCGCCCAGGTGTACCGGGATGTGCTCGGCTTGCGCGCACATCAGGGCGTCGGGGGTAGCGAGCGCGCACGAGCAATCCTCGCGTTCGGTGATGTTCGGCGAGTGCGCAGTGCGCCGCAGCGCCGCTCCCATCTCGTCGCACACGCCGTCCAGCGCGTGGCGCACGACCTCGAGGGTCAATGGGTCCATAGCATCCCCCCGAAGAGTCGTGCTATCCCCACTCCAGGTGTCGCGAAGGCCCACTTGGGAGCGATTGGGAGCCTCGGCAGCGTCGCTGTCGTCTGTTCGAGAAGGGGGAAGAGATGGGGAAGATCAAACGCGTCACCGCGACGTCGACGCTGACCGGGCTGCTGGTCGCAGCGCCGGCTGCGGCTGCGCTGGCCCACGAATGCTTCATCGTCAACCGATCCGAGGCAGGTTCGGTGAACGCCGGACACGCGGGGAAGTGGGTCGTGATCGATCTCGAGGAGATCCTGGTCGGCGAGTTCGGGATCGATGAGGCGGGGGCGGCCCTGATCGTTGCCGACGCCGGTGAGGCCGGTGTTCCGACGCTGTTCTCGATCTACGCGGGGCCGACGCTGGCCGGCCGGTCCTCGCACATGAACGAGGCTGGGGCCGGGGACGGCAAGGGGATCGACTGGTTCTTCAGTGGCCCGTACTTCGGGACGCTGGGGGAGATCCTGGCGTCGTACGGCATCGAGATCCCCGAGGAGGGATAGCACTAGCGCTTCACCGCCACGATAGACCCATGCTGATCGACCTCGGCGACCCAGCCGGGGTCGATCAGCGTCGTCGACTCCTCGCCGTCGATCACGCACGGGCCTTGCAGCTGCGCACCCCCGCCGAGTGAAGCACGGTTCCACGCCGGCACCTCGACGCGTTCGCCTCCGACATCCACTGCGCGTGTCGGCGGCGTGAACGGCTTGTGCCGCGACAGCACCGGCAGCTCCACCGACGGCTCGGGCCCGCTCGCACGGGCGCGGAACGTCACCAGCTCGACCGGCTCTCCGCGCGCGTCCCAGCCGAACCGGGCGCGATGCTCGACGTGGAACCGCTCGGGCAGCGACTCGATCGGTTCGGCATCCACCCCGACCTCGTGCGCCTGTCCCAGGTACCGGAGATCCACGACCAGCCGAACCTGTTCGGCGTCCGATCCTTGCTCGAGCAGCGCGCCCGCGGCTTCTCGAGAGAGCTCGTCGAGCAGCGCGCCCATCGCCTCGGCGTCCGGTTCGACCATCGGCATCGTGCGCGAGACGTCGGCGGTGAGCGGGGCCGCGAGCAGGCCGAGCGCCGACAGCACCCCCGAGGCAGGCGGGATCAGCACCGTCGTCATCGACAGCTCGTCGGCGAGCGCGGTCGCATGCATCGGCCCCGCACCACCGAACCCCACGAGCACGAACGCGCGCGGATCGCGACCCCGCTCGACCGTGACCACCCGGATGGCCGCGCTCATCGCCGCGCGCGCCGCCGCGAGGCCGGCGCGCGCGACCTCGTCGCTGCTTGCGCCCATCGCGGCCGCGACGCTGCCCAGCGCGGCTGCCGCCGCTTGCACGTCCAGCCGCATCCGTCCGCCGAGGAACGCCCCGGGGTCGATGTGGCCGAGCGCGACGTGCGCGTCGGTCAGCGCCGGCTCGGTGCCGCCCCGGCCGTAACTGGCAGGACCGGGCACCGCGCCGGCACTACGCGGCCCGGCACGCAGCGCACCGGCTTCGTCGATCCACAGCACGCTGCCGCCACCGGCGCCGACCGTGTGCACGGCCAGCGACGGCGTGCGGAACGGCAGCCCGCCGATCGAGGCCTCGGTCCCGATCGCCGGCTCGCCGTTCTCGACCAGGCACACATCGGTGGAGGTCCCGCCCATGTCGAAGGAGACGATGTCGTGGAAGCCTGCCGCGCGCGCCGCCAGTGTCGCGCCGCGCACACCCGCGGCCGGGCCGGACAGCAGCGTGTGCACGGGTTCGCGCGCCGCCGTCTCGGCGCTCATCGTCCCGCCACCCGAGCGCATCACAACCACCGGCGCCTCGTGCTCGGCCGTCTTGTCGCGCAGGTTCCGGACGTAGCGCTTCATCACCGGCCCCACGTACGCGTCCAAAGCCGTGGTCGAGGCGCGCTCGTACTCGCGGAACTCGGGCAACACGTCGCTGGATAGCGACACGGGCGTTCCCGGAGCGGCCTCCTCGATGAGGGCGCGCAGACGATGCTCGTGCGCAGGGGCGGCGAACGAGAACAGCAAGCACACCGCGACGGATTCGGCACCTGCGGCGTCCAGGCGGGCGATCGCCGCGCGCGCGGCCTCTTCGTCTAGCGGGACCAAGACCTCGCCGTCGCGGCCGACCCGTTCGGGCACGCCGGCGGCCAGTTCCCGCGGCACGATGGGTTCCGGCCGCACCGCGGTCAGGTCGTACAGCGAGGGCCGCTGCTGCCGGCTGATGATCAGCAGGTCGCGGAATCCGTCGGTCGTCAGCAACGCGGTTCGGGCGCCGCGCCGTTCCAGCACCGCGTTGGTCGCGACGGTCGTGCCGTGCGCGATCAGCCGCAGCGGTGGGTCGCCGGCTTCCGCGCGCGCCGCCGCGATGCCGGCGACGAACCCTTCGCTCTGATCGGCCGCGGTCGAGGGGACCTTCGCGATCGTGAGCGAGCCGTCCTCGCCGATCAGCACGACGTCGGTGAAGGTCCCTCCCACGTCGATGCCGACGCGCGCGGCTGCGGGCATGCGTGGAAGTCTATGCGCGGTAAGGTGTGCGGCCGTGGATGGCATCGTGATCCGACAAGCCCGTCCCGACGAGCTCGACGCCGTCGCGACGCTGCTGGACCGGGCTTGGACGGAGTTCGATGCGCTCGGCGCGGGCGAGCCCACCTACCAGTCTTACCGCGCGAGCGTGCCCGATGTCGCCGCGCGCGCCGGGGACGGTGTCATCTTCGTCGCCGAGGCGGGCGGCGCGCTGCTCGGGACGGTGCACTACTACCCACCGCGTCCGGGGCAGAGCAGAGGGGAGGACTGGCCGTCGGGATGGGCGTCGATCCGCTACCTCGGTGTCGACCCGTCGGCGCGAGGGACGGGCGTCGGAGGCGCGTTGGCTGAAGCGATGGTCGAGCTCGCGCGCGCCGACGGGGCGCCGGTGCTCGGCCTGCATACCTCCGAGTGGATGGCCGTCGCGCGCGACATGTACGAGCGGATGGGCTTCGTGCGCTACCCCGAGCATGACTTCCATCCCCGGCCGGGGTTCGTGGTGACCGCGTACCGGTTCGACCTACGCGCGGACGAACCGGAGCGAGACGGTGCGTGAGGGGTTGCCCGCGCGGTCGAACGCCTGGATCCGAGCTTCGTACGCCCCCGGCGTCAGATCCGGCGCCAGCGACCACGTTGCCGAGGTCGTATCGCACCCCTTGCAGAGAGCGAGCCGGACCGTCAGGCGGGACCCGCGGAGGTCGTAAAAACGCACGACGATCTGCGCGACGGCGCGGTCGTCGGTCGCGGTCCCCTCGATGAGTCCGGCATCCCCGAGCAGCAGGGAGAGGTCCTTCGTGGCGACGGTCAGCTGCGGCCCGGTCGTGTCCAGATCGACGCGGAACGATCGTGGCGCCGAAGCGAGGCTGCGATTGCCGGCTCCGTCGATCGCCGCTGCGGTCACGCTGTAGGAGCCGGCCGGAAGGTCTACGGCCGTCTGCCAGCTGCCGTCCGGTCCCGCCGTCGGCTGGGGAGCGGCGAGGGGCAGACCCGAAAGGTCGAGGCGCGCGCCCGGTTCGGCGCTACCGCTGAAAGAGACCGTGCGGGTAGACAGGACCTCGGCGACCCCCGGTGTGACGATGAGTGGCTGGGAGGGAGGAGTCGCGTCCACGCTGAAGGTCCGCGCCGGCGATGCCGGTCCAGTCCCGTTCGCGTTCATGGCGCTCGCCGAGATGCTGTGCGATCCCTCCGTGAACGTGATGGTCGTCCGCCAGGATCCGTTCTCATCAGCGATCGCGGTGCGGAGGCTCATGCCACCCTCGAGGATGGTGACGGTCGTGCCCGGCTGGGCGATACCGGCCACGACGGCCGGTGCCGCACCGAGCAAGGACCCCTCGACCGGCTGACGGATGGTCGGCGCCGGCGGTGGATCCAGGCGCACCGTGATCGAGAGAACGGGCGACGGCTCGGAAGTCATGGAGCCGTTCCCGGCAGTCGCGCTCAGCTCGTGGACACCGGCACTGAGCGTCAACGGAAGTGACCAGGATCCGTCGTCGCCAACCGTCGTCTCTCCCGCCGTGGTGCCGTCGGTCGAGACGACGATCGTATCCCCTCGGTCGCCGGCACCTTCGACGATCACGGATGCGGTCTCGATGGTGTCTCCGTCGACGGGAGAGAGGATAGAGGGGACTCCCGGCGGCAGAGCGGGGCCGGCCGCGAAGATGTCGACGAAGATGTCGCCGTCATCGGAGGTGACAGCGTCGTCCGCCGAGGCGAATGCGAACGTGGTCGCATCTCCCGAGAGCGCGTGGTCGTCTCCTGTGACCCGCTGGAGCTGCAGCCCGCCGACCGAGAGGGAAACCCGCTCGGTGGCGACCGCTAGGAGATCCCGGACGAAGACATCCATCGCGTTGTTGGTGTCTCCCGCGACGAGGTTCGACGCACGCGAGGCGAACAGCACGCGGTTCCCATCGTCGGAGAGCCGGGGCGCGCTGCTCGCGCCGTTGGCCGAGCGACCGTCGTTGGCGAGCGATACGGGGACGGTCGTTCCTTCCACGAGATCGCGCACGAAGACGTCTTCAGCTTCGTTGTGGTCTCCGGGGACGAGGTTCGTGGCGGCTGAGCGGAACGCCACGCGCCGTCCGTCCGCCGAGATCCAGGGTTCGGCGCTGGCCGCGTCCGCCGGTTCGTTACGCCACGACAGAGACGCCCGCTGCGTCACCGCGTTCCACATGTCATGGACGTAGATCGCAGAGGGTATCCCCGGCGACTGGAAGGCGACCAGGGGGGCGTCGGCTGCGAGGGAGGCATCGACCCCTCCCATCGGGAGGCCATCGTTCCCGAGGGAGATGGGTCTGACCATGTCGAACTCTCTGTCGTACATGTACACGTCCGGTACCCCATTGGTGTCTGGGCCGATCAAGGGGGCCGCGGTGTCGAACGCGACGAAGCGGCCGGCGTAGGAGAGCGACAGCGTGGTCGTCGCACCGACCACGTCGATCAGGTGGGTCGTCTTCCCGGTGGCGAGTTCATGTACGAAGATCCCGGCGCGGCCGTCTGGGTCGAGGTCCGTGCCTCGGGACCAGAACGCGACCACGTCACCGTCCGTGGAGATGACGGGGGCCATCGCGGTCACCGAGATCGGCAGTGGAGCCATCTGACGCGCCTGACGACCATCCGACGCGACGGAGACGCGGCGCGTGACACCCGTGCGCCGGTCGTGGACGAATACATCCGCCATGCCGTTGGTGTCGTCCTCCACGAGGTTGCCGGCCAGCGACGCGAACGCGATGAACCGGCCTTTCCGCGACATCGACGTGCCGCTGCTGTCGTCGTTGCCGGTCGCGCCGCTGCTCGAACGGGAGACGAGCACCAGCGAGGACACATCGGCGCCGTCGGCGCGGATGAATGAAGCGAGCATGATCGCCGCGAGCGTCAGGCTCGCGGCCCGGGGAAGCGTCCGCCCTCGCATCGCAACCTCTCTCTGAGACCGTTGGAGTGGGGCGATTCGTGGTGCTGCATCACGCTTCCTCCCCATCTGCGACCGATGTGCCGACATGCGTAATGCCGGATGGCCGCGAACCGGCAGAAGCGGCAGAGCGGCCGTCAGCCTGGGCGGGAACACGTGAAGCTCGTCAGGTACGGTTCGCCGACGCGAGCAGCGCGCGGTACAGCAGCGTGGGATCGCCGGATCGCCGGCGAAGTTCTCGCTCGAGCCCGGCGATGGGGTACAGGTTCTGCGGCGCGCGCGGATCCTTGTGCCGGCTCGACGCGAACGATGGCAGCAACGCGGTGGCGCGATCGGCGCGCGCGATCACCTGGTCGCGCGAGAGGTCGGCGCTCGCCTCGCATCGAACCACGCCCGACCACGGGTGACCGCCGCCGCCTCCGGGCAGGCGCAGGTACCAGGAGAACCTGCTCCAGTCGGTGGTCATCAGGAACAGGGGCGTGCGCTCGCCCGGGGCCAGATCGCCCACGATCGAGTGCAGCTCGCCGGGAAGGTAGCCGACGCGATGGCTCTTGATGTAGCCGACGGCGTCCTGGAGGTGGCCGCGCCCGCGGAGCGGACCGTCGATCACCAGCAGATCGGCGGCTCCCGCCCGCTCGGCCACCTGTCGCTCCAACTCGCTCATGCGTTGCTGCACGGCGAGGCTCAGCTGCTCGCCCGATTCCCCGGCTGCCGCGAGCACGTGGTAGGTGCCGTGCCTGGTCTGGATGGCCTGAGCGTCGGAGGCCGCCGTGAACAGGCCGCGCCGGACCTCGGCGCCCTCGATGGCCGCGGCGCCGTCGCAGCGCACCACCCCGGCGGCGAACGTGGCGCAGATCCCCAGCCTGGTCGCGCCGCCGTCGGCGGTGAGCCACACTCGCGCGTCGATCCGCTGCACGCCGTCGACGAACAGGATCGTCGCTCGGCCGGCCTCCGCGGCCGAGACGGGACGCCAGCGATCCACCTGCATCTCATAGTCGAGGTCGACGGTGGCGTCCGACGGCTCCAGGAACGCGTCGTCGAGGGATGCGCCGTAGTCCGGTGCCCATGCATCGACGGCGAACCTCACGCGAGGACCCTGTCGACGGTCGCCGTGGACGGTCCCTTGCGAACCTCGAAGCGCACGGGCACGCGCTCGGCCAGGTCCCGCACGTGCGTGACGATTCCGACCATACGCTTGCCGGCGCCCAGCGTCTCGATCGTAGTCGCGACGGTTTCGAGGGTCTCGGGGTCCAGCGTTCCGAAGCCCTCGTCCAGGAAGATGGACTCGAGCCGGACCGCGGTGTGCGCCGAGAGCTGAGCGATCCGGTCGCTCATCGCCAGCGCCAGGGCGAGGGACGCCAGGAACGTCTCGCCCCCCGATAGGGTCCGGGCCGAGCGCGTCGCATCGGCGTTGCGATGATCGATCACCGCGAACCCGTGGTTCTTGTCGATTGTCAGCGAATACTGCCCGGCTGAGATCTCGCGCAGGATCTGGGTCGCGCCGTCGGTCAGCGACGTGATCGCCTGAGTGAGCACCCAGCGCTCGAACGCGTTCGCCTTCAGATGCTTGCCGAGCTCCTTGGCCACCACGTGGCGCTCCGCGAGTGTGGTGACCTCGCCGCGGATCCGCTCGGCCTCCTCCAGCGCGAGCTCGATACGTTCGGTGATCCCCCGGTGCCGTTCGATCGCCTTGAGACAGTCGTCGCGTGGGCTCGCGTCCTCCTCGATCCCGGCGTCCACGCACGCCGCGCGCTGGGCCGCGACCAACGCGGTGCCCTCCTCGGCGGCCTTCGCCGCGCGGGCGTCCGCCGCCTCGGCCTCGGTTGCCCGCCGGTCGCGCTCCTCGGCGGCCCACGAGACGAGATCGCGCCAGTCGGCTGCCAGGTCGTCGTGCGATAGCGGGGGAGGGGAGAGGTTCGCGATCCGGTCTCGCGTCGCCGCCAGCTCGCGGCGAGCCCCTTTCAGCGCCTCCTCTGCCGCCTCCACGGTGCGTCGCGTCTTCGTCGCGGCCGCGCGCGCCTCTCGAGCGGCCGTCCGCGCTTCCGCGAGCTGGGTGTCCGCTGCGTCCACCTCGGCCAGCGCCGCCTGCACCACGGCGGCATCCGGATGTGCCGCGAGGCGCTGCTCGATCGCGGCGAGCTGCTCGCGGAGAGCATCGGCACGCGCAGCCGATCGCGTCAGCGCCGTCTGCGCACGGGCCTGCAGCTCCTTGGAATCCTTGGCGGCGGCCGTGGCGGTGTCGAGCGCGGTGCGTGCTTCGTCCAGGTCGGCCGGCACGTCGATCGCGGGGATGTCGTGCACCGTCTGATGGCACACCGGGCACGGCCCGCCGGCGACCAGGGTGCCGGCGAGGTCGAGCGCGCGATGCTGGATGCGCGCGATCTCGAGCGCGTGCTGTGCGTCGTGAACGGCGCGCTCGGCGCGCTCGACACCTTGCGCGGCCTCGGCGGCTGCCGCTTCGAGCTTGGTCGCCTCGGCCGAACAGGACCCGAGATCCAGCGCCACGACGGCGCGCTGCTCGTGCGCCCCGAGGGCTCCCTTCAGCTCACCGCGATCGGGAAGCGCCGCGCGCGCCGCCTCCACCGTGGTGACCGCCTCGTCGGCGCGCGCGGCAGCCTCCTCGGCTGTCTTCGCCGCCCCGGTCGCGCCGGACAGGACCTGCGCGAGCTGCTCGATACCGTCGGGGACACGCACGCCGGCGAGCGCCCCGGTGGCGGCGCGGGCTGCGGTGGCCTTCTCGCGCTCGACGCGCACGGTCTCCCGCAGCTCCTCCAGCCGCGGCTCCTCAGCCTCGATGCGTTCCCGGAGGGTGTCCAGGGACGCCAGGTGTGCGCGCGCCTGGTCCAGCGCTTCCTTGGTCGCGAACGCCAGCTCCTCGTCGAGGCGTCTGCGCTGCAGCACCAGCTCGGTCTCGGCCAGCGTCGCACGCTGGTTCGCGCGCTGGGCCATCCGCCCGTACACGGCGAGGTCGAGCAGCTTGACGAGCAGCTCCTGGCGATCGGCCGGCTTGTCGTGCATGAATCGCGCGAACTCGCCCTGCGGCAGCACGACGCATCGCGTGAACTCAACGAACCCGAGGCCGAGCAGTCGCTCGACCTCGGCGCTGACCCCGTCTGCGTCGCCGGCGATGACCTCATCGCCGCGTTCGAGGCGTGCCTCCTTCGTGGTTGCGCGGTCCTGACCCATCCGGCGGACGACGCGGGCTGCGGTGTAGCGCTGCTCACCGATCGCGAAGTCCAGCCGGACGCGCGCCTCCTGCTTGCCCTGCGAGATGACCGGCTCGACGCTGCGCATGTCGAGGCGGGGCACCTTGCCGTAGAGCGCGAAGCAGATCGCATCGATGACGCTGGACTTGCCCGATCCGGTCGGCCCGACCAGCGCGAAGTAGTCGACTCCCTCGAAGTCAACCTCGATGTGCTCGCGGAAGGCCGTGAAGCCGGCGATCTCAAGCTTCAGCGGGCGCACGCGTGTCCTCCTCGAGCAGCTCGTCGAACAGCGCCAGCACGCGCTCGTCGGCCGCCTTGCGGTCATCGAGGTATTCCGCGAACAGCTCGCGCGGCGCCTTGCCTTCGTGCACCCGAACGTCGATGCCTAAGTCGGTGGCGCTCTGGGACTGGATCATCACGTCCACGGCATCGTCGCCGAACAGCTCGCGCACCTCGTCGGCCAGGCCGGCGCGCGTGTCCTCGTGCACGATCACACGGAGGTAGTCGCCGCCGGTGGTGCCGGCGATGGCGGCGAGCTGCTCGAGCGTCCCGGCGAGCTTGCGCAAGCGGCGGCCGGAGCTCAGCGGGATCGTCTCAACGCGTGCAGGCGTGGAGGGGGTCGCCTCGGCGATCAGCACGGCTTTGGCGTCGTCGGTCTCGCCGAAATCCAGTTGCAGCGGCGAACCGCAGTACCAGACCGGCGGCTGGCCGCCGAGCTGCTGGCAGCGGTGTAGGTGCCCGAGCGCGACGTAATGGGCCGAGGCCGGGAAGCCGGTCGCGGACATGCAGTACTCGAAGACCGTGTGCGCCAGGCGCTCCCCCCCGCCGAGGGCACCGCCCGAGACCATGGCGTGACCGGCGACGATGTTGACCGTGTCGGATGAGAAGCTCTCGCACAGCCTCGCGACGATGGCGGCGAGGCGCTCGGTGAACAGGCCGGTGTGCTGGTCGGCGTCCATGGTCATCAGCTCTTCGGCGCGCACGATGTAGCGCTGCGAGATCCAGGGCATCAGGGCGACCTGCGCGTGCTCGCCGCCGGCGGTCTGAAGCCGCAGGACCCCACCCGCGTCGGCGTTGGCGAGCATCGCGCGCGTCGTGATCCGGCCGAGGCCGAGCAGCGGCTCGACCGCAGCCAGACGCCGTTCGTTGTCGTGGTTCCCGCTGACGACCACCACGGGGGCGACATCCGCCAGGTCGAGCAGCGCGCGGTACACGATCCGCTCGGCGTCGGGCGTGGGCGCCGCCGACTCGAACAGGTCGCCGGCCACGATCACCAGGTCGACCTCGCGCTCGCGGGCGATGCCTGCGATCTCGGCCAGCGCCGCGCGATGCTCGTCGGAACGATCGCGGCCGCGCAAGGTTCGGCCGACGTGCCAGTCAGAGGTGTGCAGCAGCCTCATTCCGTCGGGATCCCGTCGAAGGGATCGTCCGGGCCCTCGCCCGGCGAGCCCGCCGCCTCGCTCGGCCGGGTGGCCCACGCCGGGAACGGGAACTCGACGACGAGCGGGATCGGCAGCTCGGGCTGGTTCACGATCATCGTGCCCGGCTTGATGATGGTCGCGCGCTGGCGCTGCGGGCCCGGGAGGAAGCGGTACTCGTCGCGGCCGGCTTCGGCCCCGTCCAGGCGTCCGACCACCCTGATGGCCGAGTTCGCGATGATCCGCCGCTCGACCTCGCTGGCGGTCTGTTGGGCGCCGATGAGGATCACGCCGAGCGAGCGACCCCGCTCGGCGACGTCGAGAAGGATCTCCTTGATCGGGCTCGACCCTTCTCGCGGCGCGTACTTGTTCAGCTCGTCGAGCACCAGGAACAGCAGCGGCCGCGCGCGCCCGGTCCGCTCCTTCTCGTCGAAGGCGCGCTTGACGGTGACGCCGACGACGAAGCGCTTCGCGCGGTCGTTGAGATTGTGGAGGTCCACCACGGTCACCTGGCTCTGCAGCTCGACCTTGTGACGGCCGGGGTTCGCGACGTCGCCACGTATCATCCGTTCGACGTGACGCACCGAGCCCACCAGGCGGCGGATGAACGCGTTGATGGTGCCTTGACCGATGGCTCGGCCCGCCCAGTGGTCGCGCTCCATCTCGTCCTCGAGCTTGGCGACCACGAAGTCCACGAGTTCGCGGAAGGTCCTGAGGTGGTGTCCTTCGATCGCGACGCCGCCATCGTCCAGCCCGGTCGTGTCGGCCTTCAGGCGAGCGGCCACGTTGTGGATCACCATCGTGTACTGCTGCCGGTCGTCCTCGGAGTCGGCGAACAGGAACGGGATCAGCTGCTGCTCGCAGAACTCGGCGAGGGTCCAGAAGAACGAGGTGACCCCGGTCGCGCGGGACGCAACGTCCGGCGAAGCGCTGGGTGAGTCGACCTTCGGCGGGGCGTAGAACGACACGCTGCCGAAAGCGCCGGGCGCCAGCCCGAGCAGCTTGTACCGAGCCGCTTCCTCCGGCTCGAGCTCGCGGTTGTCCTTGTCCAGGAACAACAGATCCTCGCCCTTGACGTTGAAGATCAGCGCCTTGGTGTTGACCGCCTCGCCTCCGAGAACCCCCGAGGTGAACAGGCTGTGGAGCAGGAAGGTGGCGTAGGTGGTCTTGGTCGCGACGCCCGAGATGCCGCTGATGTTCACATGTGCGCCGCGGCTGCCGTCGATGAACTCCAGATTTGCGTACAGTGCTTCGTCGTCCCGGCTGAGGCCGATCGGCAGCCTCCGCCTCATCCCGTCGAAGAACAGCGCCTCCTCGCGCTCTTCACCGCGGGCACGCCGCACCGGCGTCCCGGGCAACGGAGGAACGAACACCTCGGGCTCGAACCTGGTTGCGAGCACCTGCGCCGCTTCGACCACCTCGGCCGGCAGGAGGCCCTGGGCGATCAGGAAGACGTCCGAATCGAAGTGGGCACCCTCCTGACGGGCTCTGACCTGCGAAACCACTCCGTAGATCCGCACCGGCGCCAGCCCCGGCGGGGTGCGTTCGAGGGCGACCACATCGTCGAGCTGAAGGAACTCACCGGGCCCGACCGCCACCCAGAACTCCAACGGGGTGGCGTCCTGGGTGCCGATGACCCGGCCGACCAGCGACCCGTCGGGGGTGTCCATGCCGCGGAGGATACACGGCAGCTCCGACAGGCTGAAGAGCGGGAGAGACCGCACCCGGCTGGGAATACAAGCCTGGAGGAAGCCGTTGCGAGTGGTCCCGCTGTGGTGTATACAGCGGGCGCATCTCAGCCTCCCGGAGGTGGCAACCCGCTTGGCGGAAGAAGAAGAAGAAGTAGGCGTCGAGACGAGCTTCGAGGAGCTCGCCAAGCGCGCCGAGACCGTCGAGGAAGAGGATGACGACGAGGTCCTCATCGATCTCGGCCGCGACGACGACGGTAAGGAAGCGCTGGTCGAGCGCGTCCTGCCGGCGCAGGCGAACGAGTTCACCTGCCGGAACTGCTTCTTGGTGAAGCATCGGAGCCAGCTGGCGGACAAGAAGAAGATGCTCTGCTTCGACTGCGCGTGAGCGCCGCCGGGCGCTCAGCGGTGCCTTTCCTTCGCACGTCCCCGGGTCGGGTCGCCGCCGGCGCCGCCGCCGGCTTGATCCTGCTCGCGGCCTTCCCCCCGACCGATCAGCGCTGGGTGGCGGTCCCAGCGCTCGTCCCGTTGCTGCTCGCGTTGCGCGGCGCCTCATGGCGGCAAGGGCTTGCCGTCGGGTTCGCGCACGGGGCGGTGTTCTTCGGGCTGCTGCTCTGGTGGATCTCAGGTTTCGGGCTGGTGGCTTGGGCGGGCCTGGCAGTGGTGCTTGCGCTCTTCAGCGGCGTGTACGGCGCGCTGGCGGCGCGAGCCGCAGCGCTGGGCGTCGCGGGCAGGATCCTCGGTATCCCCCTGCTATGGATCGGGATCGAGATGATGCGCGGCAGGCTCCCGTACGGAGGGTTCACCTGGGGTGGTCTTGGCTACAGCCAGCAGGGTGGCGGGCCGCTGCTCGCGCTGGCGCGCATCGGCGGGGTGCACCTGGTCGGGCTGGCCTTGGTCGTGGCTGCCGCGCTGCTCGCCGAAGCCTTGATGACCGTCCGGGGACCCGGCCGGCGATGGATGTGGGCAACGGGGGGCGCGCTGCTGATCGTGCTGGCACCGGCACTGCTTCCCGTGGGGCTGGCCGGACCCCAGGCCGGGACCATGGACATCGCCGCGATCCAGGGCAACGTGCCAAGGGGGATCTTCACCGGAGTCGGGCGAGGCCGCACCGGCCCTGAGGACCTGGTGATCATCCGCAACCACATCGAGGTGACGCGGAGGCTGCTCGGCGAGCCCCCGCCCGACCTGGTGATCTGGCCGGAGAACGCTTTCGACCGTGATCCTTTCCGGAACGCGGAGCTGTTCGAGCCCGTCCAGGGGCTCGCGCGCGCGGTGGGCTCGCCGTTCGTGATCGGCGCGATCCTCGAAGGGGACGAGACGTTCCGCAACTCGAACCTGTACCTCGACGTCGCCGGCCGGGTGCAGGACGTCTACGACAAGGTTCACCTGGTGCCGTTCGGTGAGTACGTGCCGTTCGCCTTCGCGCGCGATCTCGTGCCGATCCTGGACCGCGAGATCCCGGTCGATGGGACGCCGGGGGATCGGGTGGTCGTGTTCGACACGCCGGCCGGCCGAGTGGGCACCGTGATCTGTTTCGAGTCGACGTTCCCAGAGCTGGTGCGCGCCTCGGTCCGGGGCGGCGCGCAGGTGATCGTGGTGACGACGAACAACGCCTCCTACGGCACCTCCCCGGCCTCGGCGCAGCACCTGGCGATGAGCAGGGTGCGCGCGATCGAGCACGGCCGGCCCTTGATCCAGGCCGCGATCTCGGGCATCTCTGCCATCGTGATGCCCGATGGCGAGATCGTCGAGCGCGCCGGCCTGTTCACACCGGCGTTGCTACGTGCGGAGGTCCCCCTGACCACGGGCACCACGCCCTACACGCGGTACGGTTCTGGGATCGAGATCGCGATGGGCATCGGGGCGGCGGCCGCGGCGGCGGCTGGGATGGTACGCGCGCGCGGGAGGCGAGCGTGAAGGCGTGCGTCATCCTGCCGACGTACAACGAGGCGGGCACCATCGCCGAGGTGATCGAGCGCGTGCTCGCGGCGAGCCCGGCCGCGGAGGTGCTCGTCGTGGACGACAACTCGCCCGACGGCACCGGACGGATCGCCGACGCCATGGCGGCGCGCGAGCAGCGCGTGGCCGTCATGCACCGCCCCGGCAAGGGCGGACTCGGCCCGGCGTACATCGCCGGGTTCCGTGACGCGCTCGCGCGCGGGTATGAGGCCGTGATCGAGATGGACTCGGACCTGTCCCACGATCCGGCCGACGTGGCGCGGTTGATCGGGGCCGCGGCCACGGCCGATCTCGTGATCGGCTCGCGCTACGTGCCCGGCGGCGGCACGCGCAACTGGAGCAAGATGCGCGAGGGCCTGTCGCGCGGTGGGAACCTGTACGCGCGCCTGCTACTACGCTTCCCCCTGACCGACGCGACCAGCGGGTTCCGCTGCTACGGGCGCGCGGTGATCGAGGAGATCCCGCTGGACGAGGTCCGAAGCGAGGGGTACTCGTTCCAGATCGAGATGGCGTGGCGGGCCTGGACGATGGGATTCAAAGTCGCCGAGATCCCGATCGTGTTCACCGAGCGGCGCGAGGGCACATCGAAGATGTCAAAGCGGATCGTGTTCGAGGCGGTCGGCGCCGTCGCACGCTGGGCGAGCATGCGACGTCGAGCACCCGGGATGCCGCATCCCCGGAGCGTGGCGCGATGATGAGACGGATCGGCCTGGTAGCCGCGATCGCCGCCGCAGCGCTGGCGGCGTGCACCGGCGATGGGGGAGGGGATGGGTTGCGCTCCCCGGCTCCCGAGCTGAGCGGCACGGCGAAGCTGCCCGAGATCTTCCCGTTGCCCGACGGGGCGGAGCAGGACGAGGCGAGATCGACCGCGGGAGGCGGCATCATCGCCCAATTCACCGTGGCCGCCGCGCCGGAGAGCGTCCAGGCCTTCTACGACCGGGAGCTACGTGCCAACGGCTGGCAGATCATCGCGGTCGAACCGACCGAGCTTCTCACTGTGTTCCGGTTCGCGGGCAACGGCTGGGGTGGAAGCGTGACCGTCGTCGGTGGATCGAGCACCCAGCTCGCCATCGTCCTGGGTCCGGAGCCGACGACCGGTGGCTGAACGCGCCGACGTCGTCGTGATCGGCGGCGGCGTGATGGGACTCGCGACCGCGCGGGCCCTCGCAACAGCCGGGCGAGA
Organism: Actinomycetota bacterium; assembly: GCA_036397635.1. GTDB lineage: Bacteria > Actinomycetota > AC-67 > AC-67 > AC-67 > DASWIP01. The sequence continues at coordinate 20,646 of DASWIP010000099.1, forward strand.
GCCGGTCGTGCTCGAACGGTTCACTGTCGGTCATCCGTACGGGTCGAGCCACGGATCCGCGCGGATCTTCCGTCTGGCCTACACGGATCCGGCGTTCGTTCGGATGGGCCGCGAGGCGCGCGTCCTGTGGGCCGAGCTGGAAGAGGAACGGGGCGAGCAGCTGCTCGCACCGACGCCGGCGGTCAGCATCGGTACGACCCTGGATGCGCTGGAGCAGGCCATGCGCGCCGGCGGCGCGACGCTGCACGTCGCTTCGGCCACCGCGGTGCGCGAGCGGTACCCGGCGCTGCGCCTCGCGGGGGTCGAGCGGGCGCTGCTCGAGCCGGATGCGGCGGTGATCGCCGCCGACCGTGCGCTTGCGGCACTTCGTGCGAGCGCCGAGGCCCACGGTGCCGAGATCCGCGAGCCCGCGCGCGTCACCGCGCTGCGACAAGGACAGGACGGCGTCGTGGTCTCCGTGGAAGGCCACTCGATCGAGGCAGGGTCGGCCGTCGTCGCGGCAGGGTCCTGGGGTCGCATGCTGCTCGCCGGTGCGGACATCGACCTGCCGACATGGTCGACGGTCGAGACCGTCGGCTATTTCGACGGGCCGGCCGAGGTGCCGATCCTGCTTGATTGGGACGACTCGGTGACCACCTACATGCTTCCCACGTCCGATGGCGCGCTGAAGGCGGCCGAACATATCGGCGGCCCAACCGCCGCACCGGACGATCCGACACCACCGGACGAAGCTGCGCTCGGGCGGGTCGGGCGCTGGCTGCAGACGCAGGTCGCCGGCGCGCGCGCACAGCCGACGGCAGCCGAGACATGCCGGTACACCATGACCGACGACGAGCGTTTCATCCTCGATCGCCACGACCGCATCGTCGTGGCTTCGGCGTGCAGTGGTCACGGCTTCAAGTTCGCTCCGCTGATCGGCGCGCGCGCGGCCTCCCTGGCGGTGTCCGGCTAGGGGCCGGCTAGCGGCCGGATGATCCCGCGCGGCTGGCTTTGGCACGGAGGATCAGCGCGATGGCCACCGCGGCGATCGCGGCGATCGCACCGGCGATCGGCCCGGCCGGTACGCCGTCACCCGGATCCGCCTCGCCGCGCGCGACGATCGCCCCATCCGGTGTGGTCGACGCCGTGGGCGAAGAGGTGGCCGATGACTCCGAGGTCGATGGTGTCGGTTCCGAGGACGGCCCAACGGAACGCTGCGAGGTCGGGGTCGTCGGGTTTGAAGGCGATGACCCTGGCGCCGCCGCTTTCGTGGCTGTGGGTTTGTCCTCCGGCGAGGAGCCGGCCGCGGCGACCTTGATCGCGCCGGCCATACCCACACCGCCCGGATCACCGTGGAACGTGCAGTAGTACGGGTATGTGCCGGCTGAATCGAAGGTGCGGGAGAACGATCCGCCCGGTGTCAGGCTCTCGGAGTCGAACGAGCCGTCGTCCGCGGTAACGGTGTGTGGTTGTGTCCCGTCTCCCAATGCGTAGGCCCAATCGACTCGTTCGCCCGGGCTGATGGCGACCGTCGTCGGCGAGTAGGCGAAGTCGGTTATGGCGACCTGCGCGGGTGATGCACCGGCCAGCCCCGTCCAGACGATGAGACAGAGCGTCGATGCGAGCACCGTGGTTCGGATGGAGCGCTGAGGCGCGGCCACGACACCTACTCGACCGTGAAGGCCCCTCGCATGCCCTGATGGATCGTGCACCGATACACGTACGAACCCCGCGGGAACGTCGACGAGATCGAGAGGGTCGCGGTCGCTCCGCTGCTCAGGTTGAGCGGCGCCCACGTCCCGGTGCTCGGCCCGGAGACCTTGCTCACGGTGTGAGGGACCGGGTCCATGTTCGTGAAGGCGATCGAGTCGCCGCGCGGTACGACCGGGGCCGAGGCGGGTGTTCCGCCCGGGACCTCGACCGTGGCGGAGCCGGCTGAGACGTTGAAGGGATCGGCGGTGACCCAGCCGCTCGGCGCGTACTGGAAGCCGACGACCGTTACCTGGGTCGCCGCATGAGATGTGACGGCGGCGGCGGACAGGGTCAGCAGTGCTAGGGCCGGCAGAACCTTTCTCATGAGAGCTGGTTTCGTCGCCGCGCGCAGGAACTCCTTCGGCGCACGCTCCGAGCCGCTGGAGACCTGGAACAGGCCGATCCGGCGGGCGGCGAACGTGAAAGAGGGCGGCGCCCATAATCTACGTTATGTGAACTGATGCGGCGGCCCAGCTCACCGAGGCGGTCGGACGAACCCCGATCCCCCGGCGGCCACCCCATCCCCTGGCTTTCAGCCCAGTCCTCCAGCGTTCAGCCGCTGTACACCCGGAACTGAAGATCGGCCGTCGGGGACAGCGGGAACTTCAGCGCCTCGTTGGGCACGACGGTGTCGTCCTGGCGGATGGGCGCGCGCCCGTAGGCGCGGCCGCCGGCGTAGGTGCTCGCGCACCGAACCCACGCCCAGGCCGGGTTGGACCCGCCCGGCCGGAGCTCGATCTCGAGCATCGGGCCATCGGGCGTGACCGGGAACTCGACGGGTGGGTCGAAGCGGAACGTCACCCAGGCGGTGGTGTTCGCGCCGCCGGAGACGCTGGCGGTCGAGCCCGCGAGCTCGATCCCCCGAAGGGCGACCTCGTACGAGGCGTGCTCGATCGGGACGTTGATCTGGAGTCGCGACGCGATGGTGCCCGAGAAGGAGCGCCGGAAGAACAGTTTCACGTCGTATCGAGCGATGCTGCCGTTCGGGGGCGTGAAGGTCTGGGAGAGCGCGTCGCCTACCTGGATCCGCATCGGCGTGTGCTGGGTGGTGCATGCCGGGCCGATGGCCGCGGCGGAGGGGGCGGTCGTCAGAGCAAGCACGATCGCGGCGGCGGCGCACAGGCGGCGGATGGCTGGTCGAGGCATGACTCGTTGTGTGTGTTCGACGCGCTCCCCTGCCGTCCTGTCTGGATGCCTATACTCCGCCGTCGTGAGCGTCACCATCTTCCGCGGTGCGTGGTTCGTCCTGCTCGCGGTGTACCTGATCCTGTGGGCGCGCGCGCTCGTGGGCATCACGCGCACGCCCGATGAGGAGTACCGGATCGGCGGTCAGATCGGCTGGGCGGCCGTTGTGGTGTTCGTCCCGGTGATCGGCCTGCTCGCCTACCACCTCGTCGGCGCCCCGCGCCGCGGTTAGATCGAGGGTTTGTCGACCGGCCCCGCGAGATCTGCCGCGTGGATCTCCGGCGGGTGCCATCGCGCGCGCAGGTCGCGTGCTGCTCGAGCTTCATCGGGCCGGCTGACCGGCGCGGTCAGCGGCGCGTCGCGCAAGGCGTCGGGGTTCGTCTCGATCTCAGCATCGACGGCGAGCATGGCATCGACGAACGCATCCAGCGTCTCGACGGATTCGGTCTCGGTCGGCTCGATCATCATCGCTTCTTCGACCACCAGCGGGAAGTACACGGTCGGCGGGTGGACACCGTGATCGATCAAGCGCTTGGCCAGGTCCATCGCTCGCGCACCCCGCGCCTTCTGCTTGCGCGCGGTCAGCACGAACTCGTGCATCGGCTGGGTCGGATAGGCCAGGTCGTAGGTTCCTTTCAATCGCCCGGCCAGATAGTTCGCGTTCAGGACCGCGCGCTCTGACACGTGACGCAGCCCGTCTGCGCCCAGCGCCAGGATGTAGGCGTACGCGCGCACCAGGATCCCGAAGTTGCCTGCGAAGGTGTGCACGCGACCGATCGAGCGATCGTCGCCGGGATCCCACCGGTAGCGGCCCGCCGCGGGATCCAGAACCGGACGCGGGGCCGGCAGGAATGGGACGAGCCGTTCTGCCACTGCAACCGGGCCTGCGCCCGGCCCTCCCCCACCGTGGGGCGTGGCGAAGGTCTTGTGCAGGTTCATGTGCACGATGTCGAACCCCATGTCGCCGGGACGAGCGCGTCCCACGATCGCGTTGAGGTTCGCGCCGTCGTAGTACAGCAGCCCGCCGACGGCGTGCAGCACTTCCGCGATGCGCGTGATGTTCTCCTCGAACAGCCCGAGCGTGTTCGGGTTGGTGATCATCAACCCGGCGACGTCGTCGTCGACGAGCTGCTCGAGCGCGTCGACGTCCACCAGCCCGCGGCTGTTCGACGGGACCTCGACCACCTCGTAGCCGCCGAGCCGCACGCTCGCGGGGTTGGTCCCATGCGCCGAGTCGGGGATGATCACCTTGCGGCGCTGCCGTCCCTGCGCCTCGTGCCACGCGCGCATGAGCAGCAACCCAACCAGCTCGCCGTGGGCGCCCGCGGCGGGTTGGAAGGTCGCGGCGGCCATGCCGGTGATCTCGCACAACGCTTCCTCCAGCCGGACGAGCAGCTCCAGCGCACCCTGGGTCTGTGCCGCAGGCTGCAGCGGATGGAGCCGGCGGAACCCCGACATCGCCGCGGCATCCTCGGCGAGCTTCGGGTTGTACTTCATCGAGCATGAGCCCAGGGGGTAGAAGCCCAGATCGATGCCGTAGTTGCGCTGCGACAGGCGGGTGTAGTGCCGCACGAGATCGCGCTCGGCCACCTCGGGCAGCATCGGCGCCCGCGTGCGGCGCGCGGCCGCCGGGATCGCGTCGTCGAGGGCGGCGGGCACGTCGAGCGCGGGCATGCTCGAGGCGCGGCGTCCGGGCCGCGACAGCTCGAAGACCAGCTCTTCCGCGACGGCGCCGAGTGCGCGCGGGGTCATGCCGCCACCTCCTTGCAGGCGCGCGCGATCGCCTCGGCAAGACCGTCGATCTCCTCGCGCGTGCGCTTCTCGGTCACCGCGACGAGCAGCACGTCGTCGACGCCGGACTCCGGCATCAGCTGACCGGCTGGGACCCCGGCGAGGTAGCCGTCGGCGGCAGCGTGCTCGCATACCAGGGCCGGATCGGCCGGCAACCGTACGGCGAACTCCTTGAAGAAGGGCCCCGTGAACGCGGGCTCCGCGGCGCACACCTCGACGATGCGGTCGCGCGCATAGCGAGCCTTCGCCACGCACAGTTCACCGAGCTCGCGCAGGCCCTGTGGTCCCAGCCACGCGAGCGCGACGCCGATCGCGAGGGTGTTCAGCGTCTGGTTCGTGCAGATGTTGCTCGTCGCCTTCTCGCGGCGGATGTGCTGCTCGCGCGCCTGCAGGGTGAGGACGAACGCGCGCTTCCCCGTGCGATCCACCGTCTCGCCCACCAGACGGCCGGGGAGCCGGCGCACGTCCTGGGATCGGCAGGCGATCACGCCGGCGTAGGGGCCGCCGAAGTTCAGGTGATTGCCCAGCGGCTGGCCTTCCGAGATCACGATGTCGGCGTCCAGCGCGCCGGGAGCTTCCAGGATGCCGGCTGCGGTCAAGTCGAAGTGCACGATCAGCCGGGCGCCGGCCTCGTGCGCGATCGATGCCAGTGCCGCGACGTCCTCGAGGCATCCGAAGAAGTTCGGCTGCTGCACGATGATCGCCGCCGCGCCGTCTGCGGCCGCCCGCGCCTGCTCGAGCAGCGTGCCGCCGTCGCTCCCCCACCCTGCGTCGCGGATCTCGATCGCGAGGCCGGCTCCCTGCGTCGCCAGCACCGAGCGGTACAGCGGGTTCAACGCACCGGCGATTACAACCGCCGTGCGACCCGTCGCTCCCACGGCGATGTTGACCGCCTCCGCGACGGCGCTGCCGCCGTCGTATAGCCCGGCGTTGGAGATATCGAGGCCGGTCAGCTCGCAGATCATCGTTTGATACTCGAACAGCGCTTGCAGCACGCCTTGCGACAGCTCCGGCTGATATGGCGTGTACGAGGTCGCGAGCTCGCCGCGCGAGAGCAACTGCCACACCATCGAGGGGACGTGGTGGTCGTATGCGCCGGCGCCGAGGAAGCAGACCAGGTCGTCGGCCGAGCGGTTGCGTCCCGCGAGCACGGCCATCTCGCGCAAAACCTCGGCCTCGGCGCGCCCCGGGGCGATCTCGAGCCCTCCGCCCAGGCGCAGGGCCGATGGGATCACATCGAACAGGTCATCGACGGATCCGACGCCGACGGCCTCGAGCATCGCGCCGAGATCGGCATCGGTGTGTGGAGCGAATTCCACGAAAGACCCTCCCCTGTCGGCCGGCGCCGGGGAAGGCGGCGCGTTCCGGGATCATCCTACCCGGTCCCGGCGTCGCTGCTGTCGGGTCCATCGAGCCCATATTTCTGCAGCAAAGCCAGGTAGTCCCGCTGGTAGAAGATCTTCACCTTCACGTCCGGGTACCGCTCGCGGAGCCGGCGCACTTTCTTGTTCTTCTTGGTCACGAGCTTCTGATTCATGGTCGTGACCTCGATGTACAGGTCGAACTGCGGCAGGTAGAAGTCCGGGGTGAACTGCTTGACCACGTTCCCGTCGGCGTCCCATTCGATATCGAAGGTACGTGGTTCGTACTCCCAGACGATCTGATAGAAGTCGAGCAGTCGGGCGTACTGGCGCTCGCTCACGTGCGCGAACGCGACGGTCTCGCTCGGCAGCTGGTCGCGCCGCCGCCGCCTGATCTTCGGATCAGACTCTGTGTGCTTCGAGGTCGTCTGTAGCACCTTCCTTGATCGGCGTTCCCTCGGCCGGCCGCAGCGACGTGATGCTCCCTTGGAGTTCCTCGTAGACCTTTCCGACCGCGATCGCGAACACGCCCTGGCCGCCGGCCAGCAGGTCGATCACCTCGTCGGGCGAGATGCAGGCGTGGATCGTCTTGCCGTCGGACACAAGCAGGACATCCTCGAGCGGCCGCTTCAATTCCTCGCGAAGGTAGTCCACCGCCTTGCGGATCTTCAGCAGGCTCACGCCGGCATCGAGCAGCTTCTTGATCACCTTGAGCTGGACGATGTCGCCGAAGCTGTACTGTCGCTGGCTCCCCGAGCCACTCGCGTCCTTGACGCTCGGTTTCACCAAGCCCGTGCGCGCCCAGTAGTCGAGCTGCCGGTACGAGATGCCCGCCGCGCGCATCGCGGTCGGACCTCGGTATCCGACCTCCGCCTCCGCCGTCGCCATCGCCCCTCCGCGTGACATCTCGGTAATTACGTGAATGTCACGCTAGACCCGGGCGCGTACTCTGTCAATGGTCGCAACAGCACGCAGGGCTGGGGTGGATTCGAAGATGAGGATGCGTTTTTGCAGGTCAGCGGGCTAGCCGCCGAAGTCCTCGGGGCTGACCGACTCGATGAACTCCCGGAAGCGTTGGACCTCTTCCTCCTGCTCCTCATCGTCCCGGATGTGGATCCCCGCCTCGGTGAGCACCTCCGGGGCTGCGAACAGAGGGACGCTCATGCGAACGGCCAGCGCGATCGCGTCGCTGGGCCGGCTGGAGACCGAATACTTGGTGCCGTCCCGGGACATCTCCAGCGTGGCGTAGAAGGTGGCCTCGCGCAGCTCGGTGATCAGGACGCGCTCGACCGACACGCCGGTTTCCTCGAGCATGCTCTTCATCAGATCGTGGGTGAGGGGCCGCTGCGTCACGATCCCCTGCAGCGCGAATGCGATGGCGGTCGCCTCGACGGGGCCGATCCAGATCGGCAGGAAGCGCTCCCCCGTGCGCTCACGGAGAAGGACGATCGGCTGGTTCGTCGGGAGTTCGACCCGAACTCCCACGAGCTGCATCTCGATCAACGGTGCCTCCTCACGCGAAGCCTAACACCGGCTCCAGGCCCTCTCAACGATACCGTCGGCCCGAGGCCTGCGCCGCAGCGTGCCCGATTCCTCCTTGCCTCAGGCCCGGTCTGGGGTCTCCCCCGTCGCGACCTCGTTCACACGGTCCACGGCATCGAGCTCGCGGAGCACGGCCATGTCGCGCACGCCCAGGACCCGCGACAGGTTCCGATACCTGCCCTCGTGGTCGAGCCCGTAGCCGATGACGAACTCGTCCGGGATGTCGAAGCCGCTGTAGCGGATGGGGACTTCGATGATGCGCCGGGCTGTCTTGTCGAGCAGCCCGCAGACCTCGATGCTCGCCGGCCGGCGAGCATGCAACGTGGCGAGCAGGTACGTCAGCGTCAGGCCGGTGTCGATGATGTCTTCGACCAGGATGACGTCGCGCCCCGTGATCGACTCGTCGAGGTCCTTGAGGATCCGCACAACGCCCGAGTTCTGGCCGTCGCCGTATGAGGTGATGGACATGAAGTCCACCGTGACCGGGATCCTGATCGCGCGGCACAGGTCGGCCATGAAAACCAGCGACCCCTTGAGCACGCCGATCAGGATCGGCGAGCGTCCGGCGTAGTCGGCGCTGATCTGAGCGCCGAGTTCCCGGACGCGCTCAGAGATCTGATCGGCCGTGAGAAGCAGTCGGAGTCGTTCGTCCGCCACGGCTATCCGTCGCGCGCGAGGTCGCGAAGGCTCTGACGCACGTAAGCGTGACGGAGCCGTCGGGACAGGCCGGACAGCTCGCGCAAGGTGTCGACCGCTTGCTTGCGCGCCTCGGGCTTGCGGTTGCGCAAGGCCGGGGTGACGAGCTGCTCGTACATCGCGGCCTCCTGCTCGGCGAAACGGCGCAACGTCTTCAGATGCCGGGCGTCGACGCCGAGCTTGAGGAAGTCGCGCGCGAGGTCGGCGACCAGGAGGTCGTCCCCGTCGAAGAACGTCACGCCGTCCACGTCGTGAACGCATAGCACGCCGAACTCGCGCAGCGTGCGCACCTGCCCCAGCTCCAGGCCGGTCTGATCCGCGAGATCGCTCTCGGTGAGCCGGACGTTGGGTGCCGGCTCGGCGATGTCCTCGACCGGCGCCGGCGGGGCCGGTGTTGACGGCGTGTCGGAGCGCACGGGGACGGAGGCCATCGCCGTCGGAGGCGCGCCGGACCGGCCCGGCGTCGCAGGTTCCCCCGCGGTGGGCGTCGGCGGCGAAAGGCCCGCGTCGAGCGCAGCCAGGTGCTGTCGGATGACCTTCAGCGGCAGGTATGAGTCCCGCTGCAGCTTCAGGATCGTTCGCAGCCGATCCAGGTTCGGCTGCGAGAACTTGCGATAGCCCGACGCCGTTCGCTGGGGATCGATGAGTCCCTCGCTCTCGAGGAACCGGATCTTCGACACGCTGACATCGGGGAAGTCCGGCTTGAGGATGCTGAGGACTTGCCCGATCGACATCGTCGAGCGGCTGCTGTGCGGGGTGGGCTGCGCTGCGCTCATCCCTGCCCCCTCGGTGCCGTGTAGAAGACGATCTTGAACTTGCCGATCTGAAGCTCGTCGCCGCTGGAGAGTTCAGCGCTGTCGACCCGCTGGCGATTGAGGTAGGTGCCGTTGAGGCTGCCGATGTCCTTGAGGAGGAACTGCTCGCCTTCCCTGGTGATCTCCACGTGGCTTCGAGACACCGTCACGTCGTTGAGGAACACGTCGCTATCGGGCGAGCGGCCGAGACGGGTGATGTTCTGATCGATCAGGACGGTGCTGCCGGCCGAGGGTCCGCCCTTGATCACGAGCAGCCCCTGATCGGGGCCGAGTCCGTCCAGCGAGACGGCCTCTTCCTCGGGTTCGATGGCGATCGCCATGGTGGTGTCGTCCGTCGCGCCGAGGGTCTGCCCGCAGGATGCGCAGAACCGGCTATCGTCCGGGTTCCGATGGCCGCACCTCGTGCAATACATGAACTCCCCCCGTGGTCAGGAAGCTCAACTTATACCACAGGGTCAGGACGCAACTCGACCCGGGCCGGCCGGTGCGGAAGCACAGGTGGAACTACCTGGTGTTCAGCCCTCTCCTTGAGCCTCGATCATGGCTTTATACTCTCCCGCCTCCATCAGACCTTCCACCTCTTTTGGATCGGCGGGCTGGATCGCGACCATCCACCCACCACCGTACGGGTCCTGGTTGACCAGCTCGGGCGAGTCCTCGAGCGCGCCGTTGCGTTCGATGATGGTGCCGCTGACCGGGGAGTAGAGATCGGAGACAGACTTGGTCGACTCGACCTCCCCGAACGGGTTGTTCGCGACCACGGTCGTGCCCGGACCGGGCAGGTCAACGTAGACGATGTCTCCCAGGGAGTCCTGTGCGAAGTGGGTGATGCCGACGCGGACGACGCCGTCCTCCTTCTTCGCCCATTCGTGTTCCTTGGTGTATCGGAGCTCCTCCGGGTACATCCCTCACCTCCGAGGCTGGGGTTGCGCGTAAGAGAACGTGGGTGCAGGTGCGACGGACAGGATACTGACAGATGAGCGCTCTTCGATGCGAACCGAGGCGCCCGGCAGCGATGTGATGGCGTCGACCACGCCGCCGGGGATCCGCATGGCCTCCGCCAGCGTGGGCGACGCACCGATCGCCTTGATGACGTACGGCGCCGAGACGCGGGTCCCTCCGACCGCCAGGTCGCCGCTGTGTCCGGTGAACGCCGTGCGGGCCACCACCCGGAGCCCGGAGATATCGATGGCTTCGGCGCCCGCGTCGCGAAGCTCTTGAACGATGTCGAGCAGCACGTCGGGACCCAGCGTGTGTTCGGGATCTTCCAGGGTCATCACGATGCCCTCTCCTTCCACCGGCACGATGCCGAGCAGGACTTGCAGCGACCCGAGCTCCGCGCGCGCGCTCTCCAGAAGCGCCTTGGCCTGCTCGGCGGAGCCGGTGCTCTGGCTCAACCGTGCCTGAAGATCCACGATGTCCGCGAGCAACTGATCGGACCGTGACGTCAACTGGCTGAGCAACTGCCCGAGATCCGCCTCGCGCTCGATCGCCAGCCGGTCGGCAAGGTCCTCCTGCGAGCGGAGTTGGATCGCCAGCAGGAACCCAAGCAGCGCGACGGCGACCGCGATCGCGGCCTGACCCGCCGGACGGGGGCCGAAGCGGCGCCGGGGAGCGCCCGGCTCGGACTCCCGTCGGACGTCGGTCATGCGTGGAACAAGTGTCTGCGGATGGCCGAAAGGTTCTGGAAGATGCGGACGCCGAAGACCACGACGACCGCGATCGACATGTCGTTCACGCCCAGCCGGTTGCCGGCCCACACCAGCAGCGCCGCCAGGACCGCGTTGCTGAGCAGCGACACGACGAACACGCGATCGTCGAAGGTTCCTTCGAACCGCGCGCGCAACCCGCCGAAGACGCTGTCGAGCGCAGCCATCACCGCCATCGGCAGGTAGGCCGCGAGTTGTTGGGGCACCTCGGGGTCGAGCGCCAGCCCGAGCCCGATGCCGACGGCGAGCGAGACCACGACGAGCATCGAGATCCTCCTATCCTTGGTCGATCGGACGTGCATGAGGGAAGCGGATGCTCCCCGAGAAGCTCTGCAGAGTCAGGTCATCGGCAGTGCCGACCGTGAACCCCAGGCCGTAGATCTGTACCCAATCACCGAAGCGACGCGCGATGCCGGATCGATCGAAGCGCGCGCGCAACGACGCCGGCTCGCCGATCGCCTCGATCCGGTACGGGGAGGTCAGCACCTTGTAGTTCAGGCGCACGACGGCGCCCGCGTTGCGGATCGAGCTGGTCGAGACGATGCGCTGCCCGTCGACGGCAACAGCTTCCGCCCCGGCCGCCCAGAGTGCGTTGACCACCGCCTGCAGATCCACGTCTTGGATCAGGAAGTCGGCATCGGCCGGGTCCGCTCGCGTCGCGCCCTCCGCGTCGGTGAGCTGGACCACCAGGCCCGGGCCGTGCACCGGCGCGGCTCCCGACAGGGAAGCCAGCGCGCTGGTCTGCTCGCGGAGCGTGCGCAGTTCGCGTTCCCCGCTGCTTGCGGCGAGCGCGTCGAAGCGTTCATGGAGCCCGGCGAGCCGCTCCTCCAGTCCCGCGATCGTGCGTTGGCGTGCCTGAACCACCGACGCCAGGGCTTCACGACGCCCGAGCACCTCCACTTGCGCGCGGCCGGTGGCCCGCCACTCGACGGTGAGCACGAACGCGATCAAGCCCACCATCAACGCCGGACCCAGCGCGCGGCCCGGCGCGCGTGGGCGACGGGGAAGGTTCAATCGAGCGCTTCTTGGATCAGCGTGACGTAGCGGGCCGCGACGTCTTCGGACTCCTGATCGGATCCTCCTTCCGCCCAGACGTGGGTGAGGGGATCCTCGGGATCCGGGATGACCAGCGCCCAGTCCCTCGCGTGGAACATCTTCAGCCCTTCGGTCTCATCCGTGCGATCAGCTTCATGAGCCCCGGCGAGCCGGCGCATGATCGCGCCCTTCTGGTCCCAGGACGTCGCGACCGTGCGATGCACCACGTGAGAGCTGGGCAGGGAGGCAAGGCGTTCGGCCAGGGTGCCGCCGAGTTCGGCGATCAGCTCGTGCAGGATGCAGAACGTCGCCAGGCCGTCGAAGGATGGGAAGACGCCGGGGAAGACGGCCGCTCCGTCTTCGGTCCCGGCGAAGACCGCTCCCTCTTGTGCGGCGCGCGCCAGGATCGCGGCGGGTGAACGCTCCGACCGGATGACGATTCCGCCGCGCGCCTCCACGATCGTCTCGATCGCTCCGGGCGCGGAGACCGGGACGACAACAGGCTTGCCCGGCCACGCTTCAGCGATCAGATCCACCAGCAGCAGCAGCGCGGCGGGGCGCGGCACGATGATGCCGCCCTCGACCACGATGTCAACCTGTTCGCCCATCGGATCGAGCAGTACTCCGAAGGTCGCCCGTGAGGTCTTGACCAGGTTGGAGAGCCCTGTGCGTGCCTCCTCGGCGTCGGCGGGGAGCAGCGTCGGCCGGTTCTCGTCGATGTAGCCGTTGACGATCAACGTTTGCGAGCCGAGCTTGCCGATCAGCGCGGGAACGACCAGGGACGAGGGTCCGAACGCGCAGTCGATCACGGACTTGATCTCGGCGGCACGGATGGCCTCCAGGTCCAGCGAGGACAGCAGGCCGGACTGGTAGAACTCGAGCGCGCGCGCCGGGTAGCGCAGCTCGCCGATCTCGTCGGTGAACGCGCGCCGAAAATCGTCGCGGAAGAACACGCGTTCGATATCCCGCTGCGCTCCCCCATCGATCTCGGCGCCGTCCTCGTCGAAGAACGTGATCTGCAGGGACTGCGGGTCGCCGGGTGCTGTTCCCACCGCGACCCCGCCACGCGAGCGCGTTGTGCGGACGTGGAACCTGGTGACCGGGACGGGGGCCACCTCGAGGTCCTGGACGTGGACGCCGGCGCCGTTGAGACCGGCGATGAGCGCCCGCTTGATCGTCCTGGCTCCACGGGAAGCGTCGCGGCTGCTCACGACGGTGGCGCCGCGCTTGAGCGTGGTTGCGTAGGCCATGCCCAGCCGTACCGCGAAGTCGGGCGTGATGTCGACGTTGATCAGCCCCGAGACGCCGCGATTGCCGAACAGGGTGCGCGCGCCGTGGGATTCCCAGATGATCGAATGGGTGATCACCGCCCCGGGGTCGACGCGCTTGTGGGGATACACCTTCACGTTGGGCTGGATCAGCGCGTCCTTGCCCACGACGCACTCGTCTCCGAGCACGACCCCTTCCTCGATCCGCGCGTTCGCACGCACCTCGGCGTTGCGCCCGATCACGCAGCCGCGCGCCGATACGCCGGGGCCGACGTAGACGTTGTCGTGGATGATCGCTCGATGAAGGAACGCGCCGGTCTTGACCGCGGCGTTGTTCCCGAGCACGCAGTACTCACGGACCGTGGCGCCGCCTTCGATCTTGACGTGCTCGCCGATCAGCGTGGGACCCTCGATGCGCGCGTCCGGGTCCAGGATGGCGCCCTCCCCCACCCAGACGCGGTCGGCGATCTCGAAACCGGGGACGTCGACATCGACCTTGCCGTCCAGGACATCGCGCTGCGCCTGGCGGTACCCCTCGACGTTGCCGACGTCGGTCCAGTACCCATCGGCGATGTATCCGTACAAGGCCGCGCCCTGCTCGAGCAGCTTCGGGAACAGGTCCTTCGAGAAGTCGTACGGTTCGCCGACCGGGATGTCGCGGAAGATCTCGGGCTCGAGCACGTAGATGCCTGTGTTGACGGTGTCGGTGAAGACCTGGCCCCAGCCCGGCTTCTCGAGGAATCGCTCGATCCGGTTCTCCTCGTCGGTCACCACGATCCCGTACTCCAACGGGTTCGGCTGTCGCGATAGGACCACGGTCGCGAGCGCGCCCCGCTCTTGGTGGAAGGCGAACACCTTCCCGAGGTCGATGTCGGTGAGCGCGTCGCCCGAGATCACCAGGAAGGTCTCGTCCAGTCCTTCCTCGGCGTTCTTGACGCTGCCCGCCGTGCCGAGCGGCGTCTCCTCGGTCGCGTAGGACATGTGGACGCCGAGGTCCTCGCCCGCGCCGAAATAGTTGCGCACGACTCGCGCCATGAACTGAACGGTGACGACCAGGTCGGCGAAGCCGTGACGTTTGCACAGGCGCACGGCGTGCTCCATCAGCGGTCGGTTCGCGAGCGGAACCATCGGCTTCGGCTGGTTGCTCGTGAGCGGTCGCAACCGAGACCCGGCGCCGCCGGCCATGATGACTGCTTTCATGCGATCCCTACCATCGTCGCGCCTATCCTACCCGGGGGCCTCGAACGGCATCCTTTGGTCACGTGCGATCCTGCCGCCGGCGCGCGCCCAAGGCTTCGAGGCCTGCTCGGACGTATCCGGCGGCTGCGGCGTAATAGAGAGGTAACCCCACGATCGCCGCGATCAAGCCCGCGCGCTGCAGGCCGGCGATCGGCTCGTCAGGGCCCGGCCATCCGGCTGCGAAGTACAGGGCGAAGGCGACGCTGACGCCGAACGAGCCATACTTGCCCACTTTGCTGACCGGTGGGATCGGCGCGCGGGCGAGCTTGAGCACGGGTGCTCCCACCAGGACGAGCAGCCCGTCGCGCGCAGCCACCGCGATCACGATCCACAGTGGCGCCAGGTCGTGGACGATGAAGATGATCGCGCCGGCCGCCAGCCCCAAGCGGTCGGCCAGCGGATCCAAGGCGATCCCGAGCTTCGAAACCTGTCCGTAGCGGCGCGCGATCACGCCATCGACCAGATCGGTCGCGAACCCGACCAGCGCGAGGACCAAGGCGATATCCAGGCGGTCGGGTCCGATGGCCAGCCACAGCACCACGGGGACCAGGACGAGCCGGAAGAACGTCAGCAGGTTGGGAACCGTCAGGATCGCATCCGACGGCGGCGCGGGCGTGCTCGGGGTCGTCATGCGCG
This sequence comes from Actinomycetota bacterium, assembly GCA_036397635.1. Lineage (GTDB taxonomy): Bacteria > Actinomycetota > AC-67 > AC-67 > AC-67 > DASWIP01. The sequence goes on from DASWIP010000099.1 coordinate 35,654, forward strand.
CGCTAACCCTATCGCCGCACGCGGCGGGATCCTCCAACTCGCGCACCGAACGCCATCTCACCCTCGCGCTGGACTGCGTCGAAGTGGCAAGCCCGAACCGGTCGGGCTGGCCGGATTTGAACCGGCGACCTCTTGACCCCCAGTCAAGCGCGCTAACCACGCTGCGCCACAGCCCGGACCCGCGATTATAGGCCCCGCCGCGTGCCGAGTGCGCGCCTCACGACGAGAACCTCAGCGCACGCGCCGGGAACCCTCAGCGCGCGCGCCGCGCCGGGACCCTGACGGTGAACCTGAGGGGCGTGCCTCCGAACCCGAACCGCTCGCGGAGCCGGCGTTCCAACGCGCGCTGCGCACCCTCGGTCACCGTGCCGGTGGCGAACAGGACGAAGGTGGGCGGGCGGGTTCGCGCCTGGGTGAGATAGCGGATCCGGGTTGGACGCCCGCGGGTCGTCGAGCCGAAAGGGATCGTGTCCTCCACGTCGCGCAGCCAGGAGTTGAGTTGCGCGGTCGGGATCCGTGTATCCCACGCGTCGAGAGTGCGGGCGACCGCGGGCATGATCTTGCGGATGCCGCGGCCGGTTGCGGCGGAGGTGCGCACCAGCGGCGCCCAGGACACGAATCGGAGCTCGTCCAGCGTGTCGGCTGCCACCCGGTCGACGTCCTCAGCGTCGATCAGGTCCCACTTGTTGAGCACGACGATGGCGGCGCGCCCCGCATCGGCAACCCGGCGCGCGATCCGCTGATCCTGATCGGTCGCCCGCTCGGTCGCGTCGATCACGTGGATGACCGCGGCGGCCTCATCGATCGCGCGCAGACTCCGCACCAGCCCGTAGTACTCGGGCCCTTCGGCGTCCTTCGCGCCTCGCCGGCGCATCCCGGCAGTGTCGATGAACCGGTAACGCGTGCCGTTGATCTCGGCGACCGTATCGACGGCGTCGCGCGTCGTCCCGGGCAGGTCGTGGACGATCGAGCGTTCGTCGCCGACCAGCCGATTGAACAGCGACGACTTGCCGACGTTCGGCCGGCCCACGACCGCGATCGGGATGGCTTCATCGAGCACGTCTTCGGCTTCGATCCCCCGCACGTGCTCGACGACGAGGTCGAGCAGATCGCCCGAGCCCCGGCCGTGCAGCGCCGAGACCGGGATCGCCGGGCCGAGTCCCAGCCGCTCCAGGCCGGCCGCGTCGCGCTCGCGCTGCTCGGAGTCGATCTTGTTGGCCACCAGCAGCACCGGCACCCGCGCACGTCGCAAACCGCGCGCGACCACGAGGTCGTCGCCTGTGATGCCCACCTCGGCATCGACGATCATCAGGATGAGGTCGGCCTCGCGCGCTGCTCGCTCCGCCTGAGCAAGGATCTTCGCGGCCAGGCCTTTCGCGCGCGGCTCCCATCCACCTGTATCGACAAGGCGGAACGGCACGCCACGCCAGCTGACCTGATACGCCTGGCGATCGCGGGTCACGCCCGGCTCGGGATGCTCGATGGCGGCGCGCCGGCCAACGATCCTGTTGACGAGCGTGGACTTCCCCACGTTGGCCCGCCCCACCACGGCGACGGTCGGCAGCCCCATCATCGATCCCGCGCGGTGACCCGCCGTGCCATCTGCACGATGGCGTCCACGACCTGCTCGGGCGTCTTGCCGGTCGTGTCGAGCAGCACGGCATCCTCGGCCGGGACCAGGGGTGACGTCTCCCTGGTGGAGTCGGTCTGGTCACGGTGCGTTATCTCTTGACGCAGGTCCTCGAGATTGGCGGGCTCGCCGGTTGCTTCGACTTCGGCGTGGCGCCGTTGCGCACGCTCCTCGGGCGAGGCGGTCAGGAACACCTTGACGGGGGCGTCGGGGCATACGACGGTCCCGATGTCCCGGCCTTCGGCGACGATCTCGCCCTCGGCCATCATCCGCCGCTGCATCGCCACCAGCGCCGCCCGGACCTTCGGATGGGCCGCGACGGTGGAGACCCACCGGTTGACCTCGCGACCGCGGATCTCAGGGCCGACCGGTGATCCGTCCACGACCAGGCCGTCGGCGGCGAAGGTCATCCCGGTGCCATCGGCTAGCTCAGCAAGGGCGGCCGCGTTGGTGGGCTCGACGCCTCGGGCGAGGGCCTTGGCGGTCAACGCCCGGTACATCGCGCCCGTATCCAGGTGCGCGATCCCCAGCGCCCGCGCGACACCCCGGGCCACGGTGGTCTTGCCGGCCCCGGCGGGGCCGTCGATGGCGATCACCAGCGGGACTGGAGGATCCATGGCGGCTTAGGGTACGACGACTGAGGCGAGGTCGTCCTCGAAGCCGGGGTAGGACACGCCGACGGCTTCCCACCCGCTGATCTGGCTCGGGCCGTCCGCGCCCAGCGCTGCGATCGCGAGAGCCATGGCGATCCGGTGGTCACCGGCGCCATGCAGCGACGCTCCGGCCGGCCGGGCCGAGCCGCGGATCGTGAAGCCGTCGGGTGTGGAGGTGATGTCCACCCCCATCGCGCCGAGACCCGCGGCGAGCGCCGCGATGCGATCGCTCTCCTTGACCCGAAGCTCGGCGGCGTCGGCCACCACGGTCTCCCCCTCGGCGAAGGCGCCCAACACCCCGACGAGGGGCAGTTCGTCGAGGGCGCGTACGGCTAGTTCGCCGTCCACCCGCAGGGGAAGCCGGTCGGCGGCTCGCACGGTGAGGGTCCCCACGGGCTCACCGGAGACCACGCGCTTATCCTCGATGTGAACATCTGCGCCGTACCGGGACAGGATGTCGAGGATGCCCGAGCGCGTCGGATTCAGCCCCACGTCCGCGACGGATAGCTGAGACCCGGGCAGGATCGCAGCCGCGACCAGCAAGAACGCCGCCGACGACAGGTCGCCGGGGATCATCACCGAACCACCTTGGATATTTGTCGACTTAAGGATGAGTCGATCTTGCGACTTCTCGATAGGGACCCCGAGGTGTGCGAGCATCCGCTCGGTATGGTCACGTGAGGGCGCAGGCTCGGCGATGGAAGTGATTCCCGTCGCTCGAAGCCCGGCGAAGATCAGCGCCGACTTCACCTGGGCGCTGGCCATCGGGAGGACGTGATCGCGTCCCAGCAGGGCCGTTCCGTGAACAGTGAGAGGCGCGCGTTCTCCGCCATCGGCCCCATCGATCTTGGCCCCCATCAAGCGCAAGGGGTCCACGACCCGAGCCATCGGCCGGCGCCTGATCGAGGGATCGCCGGTCAAGGTCGCTTCGGCCGTGCTTCCCGCCAGGATGCCCAGAAGCAGCCTGATGGTGGTTCCCGAGTTCACGATGTCGATGGGGTCCCCTGGAGAGGACAACCTGTCCCAGCCAGGCCCGGCTACCTGAATCTGTAAGTCTCTATCACTGATGGAGACTTGGGAAGGCTCAATCTCAACGTTAGCTCGATAGCCGTCTGGGGCTCGGGGACTGGACACGAGGCTGCCGAGAGCCTCGACCGCCTGCCGGGTGGCAGCGACGTCTTGAGCCGGCGAGAGGCCTGAAACGGCCAGTGGAGCTTCGGCGAGCATGCCCACCAAGAGTGCGCGGTGGGAGATCGACTTGTCTCCCGGGACCCGGACCTCGCCTTCGACGTGCCGACAAGGGGTGATGATGATGGATCGCCCCATCGACATCACGACACCTCCCCGTCACACCACATCGACAGATCCCCTCGACGACGTATCCCTAAGACGGTAGCTCGATGAAGCGGCATGTTGTTTCATCTCTTTACCTGTTTGTTGACTTATAGATGAAGCGTTTGCTCGATCCATCGATATCTTGCGTCGAGCCGGCGCGTGCCGACCTGTGCAAACGGCTTGTGAATCGCTGTAGCTCCCTACATCTTTCACGATAAATCGATAAAGAGATGAGTCATTTAAGCGTTTCATGAGGAGAACGCCTTCGCCTCGTATCCGCGGGCCGCGAGCGCGTGGACCACGCGCGATGCTCCCTCCTCCCCCACGATCGACAGGTGGAGCGTGCCTCGCCCTCCCTCGACCGTGTGGGTGATGCGGAGGTCCTCGATGTTGACCCCGAGGTTCCCGATCACGGTCGTGACCTCGGCGAGCACACCTGGGCGGTCGGGCACTGGGAACCTAACGTCGTGCAGAGCGCCGGTGACCTCACGCTCCGGGAGGCTGCGGCGCGCTGCTCGGGCGGCGCCCAGCGCATGACGCAGAGCCTCGAGATCGTCCTGTTCGACCAGGTCACGGAGGTGGAGCAGCTCTGAAGCCATGCGCTCCAGTGCCTCGACGATCGCGGGCCCGTTCTCCCTGCAGATGTCCACCCAGATCTCGGGGTTGCTGGCCGCGATGCGAGTGACATCGCGGAACCCGCCTGCCGCCAGGGCCAAGAGGCCGCCGTGGTCTTTGCCCTGCTCAGCGACCAGATTCATCAGCGCCGACGCCGTGAGCTGCGGCAGATGGCTGATCATCGCCATCAGCCGGTCGTGCTCTGCGGGCTCCAGGGCCATCACACGAGCACCCAGCGTGGTCACCAAGGCGTTCAATCGGCCATAGGCGTCGGCATCGGAACGGGCCGTGGGAGTCAGGATCCACCACGCCCCTTTGAACAGATCCGGCCGTGCCGCGTCGATGCCCTCGTCCTCTGAGCCGGCCATGGGGTGTCCCCCGATGAAAGTGACCCCTTCCGGCAAGGTTTCCTCGATCTCAACAACGACTCGAGACTTAGTGCTTCCAACATCTGTGAGGAGAGTCCCGCCGGATAGGTAAGGAACCAGGTCTCTTGCCACCCGGCTTATCACCCCCACGGGTGTCGCGATGAAGATCACGTCGCGATCGCTGGCAGCCTCTTCCAAAGATGCGCTAGCCGCGTCCGCAGCTCCCCGCTCCACGGCACGGGTCGCCACCGAGGGATCCTGATCGTAGGCGATGATGTGCTCGGCGACAGAGGTCTGCTTGAGACTGAGCCCGATCGATCCGCCGACCAGCCCGCTCCCGATGATGGTGACCTTCACTGGGGCAGGTCCGTTCGAAGGGGACGGGCACCCTCGAGATAGACGTGTCGCAGATCCGACCGCGGCAGCTCGGTATAGAGGTGCATCAGCACCCGGACACAGAGCGGCACCGCGCCCTCGATGTCCAGCTCGCGGGTGCATAGCAGCGGGACGTCGCTGATCCCGATCGCTCTGGCCGCCACCGCAGGGAACTCCGACCGGATGTCGTCGGTCGCGGTAAAGATCACGCTGACCAGGTCCTCCCTTTCGACCCGATTCCGCTCCAGCATCGTCTCCACCAGGCGCGCCGTCCGCTCCATCACTTGCTCGCGGGAGTCCTGCTCCAGCGTGATGGCGCCGCGCAAGGCGCGAAGGGTCCGGCCGGTCATGGCCGCATGATAGCGACGAGCTGCTCGCGGACGTGCGGGTTCAGCGTCAGAGTCCCACCGAGCGGAGCAGCTGGCCCACCTCGGGAGCTTTCAGGCGCCGACTTCCACCCATCGCCAGGCGACCGAGCTTGAGTGAGCCGAACCCGATCCTCGCCAGGGCGAGCACCGGATGGTCGATCGCCTCGAGCAGCCGCCGCACCTCTCGTTTCCGGCCCTCCCCCATCACGATCTCCACCTGGGTCTCCCGGACTCCCGCGCCGATCACCCGGGCTGCGAGCGCGCGCGCCGGCCCGTCGTCGAGCTTCACCCCCTTGACCAGTCGACGCAGGGCCGCCTCGGTCGGTCGCCCCGTCACCTTGGCGCGGTAGACGCGCTCGAGTCCGTACCGTGGATGGGTCATCCGGTGCGCAAGCTCCCCGTGGTTGGTCATCAGCACCAGGCCGGTCGTGTCGATGTCGAGCCGGCCGACGGGGTACAGGCGGTGCTCGCTTTCGACCAGCTCCACCACGGTGGGGCGCCGTTGCGGATCGCGCAGGGTCGTGACCACCCCCTCAGGCTTGTTCACCACGACGTAGTCGTAGGAGGGGTCCGTCGCGATGCGTGCTCCATCCACTTCGATCCGGTCCTTGGCCGGGTCGACGCGCATCCCCTGGACCCGCACGACGGCGTCGTTCACCGTGACACGTCCCGCGGCGATCAACTCCTCGGCGGACCGGCGTGAAGCGACGCCCGCGGCGGCGAGCACCTTCTGCAGCCTGACGCCCGTTTCGACGCGGGCGGGCGCGGGCTTGGCGGGGCGCTTAGGGCTCGAGCTCATCGGCCACCGACGGCGCCGGGAGCATCGCGGCGATCGGCGGGAGCTGCTCGAGCGAGGCGAGTCCCATCCGTTCGAGGAACAGCGTCGAAGTGCCGTAGAGGATGGCCTGCCCCGGACCGGGATCGCGCGCGACTTCCTTGACCAGCCCTCGGTTCTCCAGCGTGGTCACGACGCCGTCGGAATCCACGCCTCTGATCGCCGAGATCTGCTGACGGCTCAGCGGCTGTTTGTACGCGATGATCGCCAGCGTCTCGAGCGCGGCCTGACTGAGGCGAGGTTGCTGCACCGCCAGCACGAATCGCTCGACGTAAGGTGCCGCATCCGGATGGGTGTACATGCGCCAGCCGCCGGCGACCTCGCGAAGGACCATGCCGCGGTCCGCGTACTCCTCGCGCATCCGCTCGAGCTCGGCCTGCACCTCGGTCTTCGCGGTCTCGGTCACCTGGGCGAGCTGCGTGAGCGGGATCGGGTCGGTCGCGACGAACAGGATCGCCTCGAGCTGCTTGCGGATCTCGCTCATGCCTCGCTCCCTGGTTCGTCCACCGGCGTCCCTTCATACTCGTCGATCGCGGCCGGATCCTCGTCCGCGTTTTCTAGCTCGAGCCGCGTCACCTGGATGTCGCCGAACGTGTTCGCCTGCGCGACGTCGGCCTCGCCGCGCTTGACCAGCTCGAGCACCGCGAGGAAGCGTACGACCAGGTCGATCCTCGTCGAGCAATGCGCGGTGAGCTTGCGGAACGAGATCGTCGCGCGCGCCCGCAGCGCGTCGCGCATCTCCTGGATCGCCTCGGCAACCGAGACGCGGATCGGCGAGATGTGGGACAGATCCAGCACCGGCACCGGCTTCGGGGTCAGCGCGCGGACGGCGACGTCGGCGAACCGCTCCGGGGTCACCCGGGCGAGCAGGTCGGGCGCGAGCTTCTCGAACTCGGGTCCGGGCCCGGCGGTGCGAGCGAGGTACGACGCGTTCGCTTCCATCATCGCGAGCAGCCGCCCGGCGGCGTCCTTGAATGCCTTGTATTCGAGCAGGCGCGCGATCAGCAGGTCGCGCTCGCTCAGCGCAAGCGCTTCCTCCTCTTCCACCGGCGGTCCGGGCAGCAAGCGCGCGGCTTTGATCTCGATCAGGGTTGCCGCGACCACGAGGAACTCGGTAGCGACCTCGAGGTCCAGGTCCTGCATCTGCTTGATCGTCGCGACGTACTCCTCGGTGATCTCGGACAGCGACACCTCGTAGATGTCCAGCTCGCGCTTCGAGATCAAGTGCAACAGCAGATCGAACGGTCCCTCGAAGACCGGGAGCTTCACTTGATAGGTCATCGAGCACCTAGTGTACGTGGCCGGTTACGGGGCGGCGGGAGCCCCGGCCGGGCTCTCAGCCGCAGACGCCGGCGGCGACCGCGTCGCAGACGACGCGGATCAGTCCGACGACGGCATCCCGCAGAGGGTCGAAGATGAAGATGACCAGGAGGAACATCGCCTTGTACGGTGCGAGCTCGTCCATCCGCATGCTCGCGGACGGTTTGAGGAACATCCCAAGGATCCGGCCCCCGTCCATCCCCGGGAGAGGCAACAGCTCGAGCACCGCCAGCGTCATCAGCGTGATGGTCATCCAGGCGAGCAGCTCGGCCGCGCCGTCGGACGGCCCCATCGACCTCGCGATGTTCCCCGTCACGATCCCGACCAGCATGGGCGCGGCCGGACCGGCGATCGACACCAGAACCCAGTGGCGCTTGGGGTTCCTCAACAGGGATCGGGTCAAGGCGTGCGGTTTCCCGTAGCCGAACATCGGGTTGTAGGGGGCCGACGCGAACAGCGCCACGAAGACGAACAAAGCCGGCAGGACGGCCATCCCCAAGGGATCGAAGTGAGCATTCGGCCCGAGCTGCATGCGGCCCATCAGCTTGGGCGTCCGGTCGCCCAGCGCGAAGGCGACGCGATGTTGCACGTACTCGTGGCCGAGGAGGCCAACTGCGAAGCCCAGCGCGACTCCGATCCCGGTGTACAGATGCATCTTCGTCGTCCCCTGCCTTGGCGACTGGCAATCCCTGCCATCAAGGCCCAGTGAGAACCCTCGATCGCAGGGTGAGGCTACTTGTTCAGCACGGCCAACCTGGGGAAGACGGGAAGCTCTTCGTCATCGCTGGCGCGCGAGTCGGTCGGCGAGGACGGATGCCGGCCCGCTGCCGTCGAGATCCGCGAGCATGTACGACAGCGACTCTCTGACGATCCTGCCGCGGTCGGCGTTGATGCCGAACTCGCGCAACGCAAGGCGCGCGCGCTCAAGCGCCAGAAGCTCCTCCCGGGTGCAGTAGAACGTTATCTTCTCCTCGTGACGCATCCGTCCACTTCCCGACTTGGGGATGTGTGTCTTCATCTCCTTGTCGATAAAGCGGCTCGTCGCTTTGTATGTTCTCGCTGGTGAGGGGTTCGATGGAGCCGTCTGAGGCCGGCTCTCCGCCTGCGGCGGAGCCTCCATCGCTTCCTCCGGAGTCGCCTCCGGCTTCGGCAGGCCGGTCGCCCGGAACAGTTCGTCCGCTCCCGGCAAGGTCGCTCGCTTGATCGTCGACAATCCCAAGCACCTCCCTGGCGAGGCTGCGGTAGGCAGCCGCCCCCTTCGAATCTCCGGCGTAAGTCAGAATCGGCTCACCCACGACGGGCGCCTCGGCGAAGCGCACCGTCCGCGGGATCGTGCTGCTGAACAGGCGATCCCCGAAAGCTTCACGGACCCGGGCCAGGACCTCCCGCGAATGCAGCGTCCGCCCGTCGAACATAGTCGGCACGATACCTTGAATCTCAAGTTCAGGGTTAAGTCTGTCTACCACTTTCTGGATCGTGTCCACGAGCAGCGCCATCCCCCGCAGGGCGAAGAACTCGCATTCCAGGGGGATGATGACAGTATCCGAGGCCGTGAGCGCGTTGATCGTCAACAGACCCAGCGACGGCGGGCAATCGATCAGGATGTAGTCGTACCCTTGCTTCACCTCGGTGAGGGTGCGCTTGAGGGCTTGCTCGCGCGCGACCTCGCTCACCAGCACCACTTCGGCCGCCGAGAGGTCGATGTTGGCCGGTAGCAGCTCGACGCCGTCGATGCCGGTCTTGACGACCACGTCATCGAAGATGGTCGAACGGTCGAGCACCAGGTTGTAGACGGTGGCATCGAGTTCCATCGAGTTGATGCCCAACCCCACCGAGAGCGCCCCCTGCGGGTCGAAATCGACGAGCAGAACGCGCTGACCAAGCTCAGCAAGGGCAGCGCCCAGGCTGATCGTGGTGGTGGTCTTGCCGACGCCGCCTTTCTGGTTCGCGATCGAAATGATCGTGCCCACGGGCCTGCTCCCCCGATGTGTCGACAAAACGACGTAGCGACTGATCGCTTCGTGAATGCGCGACTCTAACGCACGCCCCTGCTCGGGGACAAATGTGCTGCGACGTACGGAGTTCGCTCAGGGCTCGAGGGTCGGCGCCGCATCCGAGGACGGCGTAGCGCGCGGAGGATAGGAGGACGGTCCAAGGTTCGGGAGCCGTGCGCACGCATCGAGGGCAGCCACAGCGGCCGCGCGCAAGGGGTCGGCTTCCCGGCCGACGAGGGCGGCGCCGAGACCGTTTCCACCTTGGGGATCCGCGATGAGGACCATCACAGCCCGCTCCCCACCGACGTCGCCGTCCGTTGCCTCGATCAGCTTGAAGCCCTGATCGACGGCATCGATCACGGCGGCGACCACGGCGCGGATGGGTGTCGGCTCCTGGGCGGTTCCGGTTCGGATCTCCTCCCCCATCGAGACCGAGACCTCGGCACGAGGTCCGGACGCGCCGCTTTCGACGGCGACTCGCACAGGGAGGCGAACTCCTGAGGATGCCGGCGCGTCCGACGCCGCTTCTGCGACCTCGAGGCAGTGGACCACCATGGCGACGGCTCGCGCGAGCCTGGACAGGGTCTCGCGCTCCCCCTCCCCGAGCGATCGCTCGGCCGATCCGAAGATGTGCAAGCCCTTGGACCGCTCGCCCTCCGTCGTCACCGCCGTCGCGAGGTATCGCCCGAGCAGCAGCGTCTCATCGCCCTCGTGGTCATGCTCGAGCGTGTCTCGGAGCGCCGTGAAGAGCGTGAAGGCTTCCGTGGGGTCGACCGAGGCCAGGGCCGGCGTCGCGAGGAAGAGCTGGGGGCCCTGGCTCGGAGTGAGATGGAGGTACGCGCACAGGTCCAGCGCGGATGTCGACCGCATGGCGTCCAGGCCGGCGTAGATCAGCTCCTGAACCAGGAGCCCCGGGTCGGTCGGGCGGTTCATGGCTGGGTCTCCTCCCGCCCAGTGGCGAGCTCGAGGTCTAACGGGGGCGCCCCCGCGTGCAGTGCGGATCGGCCAGGACCGAGTGCGACCAAGGCGGCGGACCGCTGCCTTTGTGCCGGCCGCGCATCTCTCTGGGCGCACCCCGTGCCGCAGGCTCGTGGCAGGTCGTCGAGGAAGGCGGCTCAGCCGGGGGAGAAGCCGGGACGGGCGCCGCCGGCTTCGGAGCGACCGTCGGCGCCTCGGTCTCGGCGGGAACCGGACGCTCCTCGGTCAGAGCCGCCACGAGCCTGGGCTGGAGCACCCGGATGACCGGTCCGGTAACCGAAGGCTCCTCTTCGTCGTCGGGTTGGTCCTGAGGTGCCGCAGCCGGAGGCCCGGGATTCCGGGGGAAGAGCGAAGGTGCCGGTGGTACGGGGCCGGCGATCACGGGTGCCGGGGGCGTGGCCCGGTCACCTGCGGAGCCCAAACCGCCCACGAGGGACGAAACCGCCAGAAGCCCGGTGGCCGCCACCGAGCCGGCCAGCACAAGTGGGCTCCGCCATGCCCGTCGCGTCGCCGCCACCCGGAGCGGTTCCATGCCGCCGATCACTCTTGTCGCGAGGTTTGCGCGGCTCTCCCCGAGCACCTGCGCCACCCTTGCCTCGACCGCGGTCGGGTCGGCCTCAGGGTGGACCAAGACAACGATCTCATCGTCCGAGACCGAGCACGACAGAACCTGGGGAAGGAGGCGGATCTCCCGTTCGATTAGCCCCCATGTCATCGCCGGGACTTTACCGCATCTCCGACATCACACCAGCATCTCGACACTCTCTTTCCGGGCACAAGACGCGCATCGGAACCCGCGATGGAACCGATGCTCCCGACGGTCGTTCACCGGGATGAAGCACCTAAGAAAATCGAAGGGAGCAGCCATGGGGTGGACGCTCGTAGTTTCACAGGATGAAGCCTTTCAGCGTGAGGCGATCGCGCGTCTCGGCACAGATCGCCCGATCGTCGGGGCCACGGGTGAGGCCTCGGCCTGCAACCTGGTACACGCCATCGACGTGGAACAGATCTTGGTGGACGCGCTCGACGACGTCGGCCGGCATTTCCTCGGCCTGCTGCGCGGTCTTCCCGCCGCCCGCTTCCCGAAGGTTCTCGTTGTCGATCCGGTCGGCCGGGTCTCCCGGTTCCCGACCGCGCTCACGATCGCGGGCGCGTGCACCGAGGAGCCGCTGAAGAAGACGGCGTAACCACTACACCATTTCCCACGAACGGGACGGATCATCCGTCCCGTTCGGCATTTCGCCGAAACCCTCGATCGATAATCCTCATGCCGCCCAACTCATCCGCATTTCCGCGGGTCCGCCGCCGCTCTCCGGAGTGTCTTGCGCACTCTCCGCTAAAGGCGGCCACCGTCCCGCTCGATGCAAGGGGCGAGAACCTTCGTCGGATGGGACTTCCGCCGATGAGGGGAGCGATCACCGATCGCCTGGGGAGAGCGGCGCGCGGTAGCTAGCGGATCCCGCCGCCACTGATTCAGCGAGTTTCTGCCTCGCCTCTCCAATGCGCTCTGTCGCTGCGATCTCGAGTGCGAGGGAGGAGAGGCATGATCCGCTACAACGCATCCTCGTGGGGTTACCGGCTCGCGCGCGCTCTGGGGGTGGTCGTCCTGGTCGCGATGGTAGCCGCCGCCGCACAGGCGAAGCCCTTGAGCAGAGCGAACGAGAAGTGCAACGGGCGCAAGACCAGCTGCTTCGCCGTCGCGGACACGACGGCTCCAACCATCGAGATAACGGCTCCATCGCCCGGCTCGAGCGTGCTTACGGGTCCCATCGCCGTGTGGGGAACCGCCTCGGATGATGTCGAGGTGACGGGCGTCGAAGTCGGCCTGGCGGACGGACCCTTCACCGTGGCGACGGGAACGAGCAGCTGGAGCACCAGCCTGGATCTTTCATCGTTGCTGGCCGGGACGTACACGATCGAGGCGCGCGCGACGGACGCAGCCGGCAACGTGGGAACCGCCCGGGTCGAGATATCACTCGAGTCCACAGATCTCCTGCCCTCGCTCGACACGACGGCGCCCACGGTTGCCATCACCTCCCCCGCCGATGGATCCGATGCCGTGGGGATATTCACGGTGTCGGGCAGCGCTTCGGATGCCGTCAGGGTGGCCCTCGTCGAGGTCCGGCTCGGCAGCGGCTCGTACCGAGCAGCGACAGGAACGACCACTTGGACCGCCTCGTTGGATGCAAGCTCGCTCTCGGCCGGGACGTACAGCGTGGTAGCGCGCGCGACCGACGCTGCAGGGAACACGGCGACGGCGTCGATCGACGTGGTCGTCGCATCGACGACCACGTCGGGCACCGGCTTGCTCGACCAGAAGCTACTGACGCCGGACGGCAAGGCGATTATCCCGCTACAGCGAGGCCGGCTGGCCCGTCGTGGTGACATCAGTTATCTCGTCTATGTGCCGGGAGGAGGACCGGGCCCGTGGCTGATGGCTCGCTCGTCAACCGGAGTCGCACACGTCCCTCTTCCATATGACTCGATCGCCGGCTGGGGAAACGTCGACACCGCAGTGACCGCCGACGGCCACCTATGGATCTTGGGTGGAGCGGGCCCCGTGATCCTGCGGCAATACAGCCTTTCCGGATCGGGCCTGCCGACGGGAGCCGATCTGGTTGCGACCCGCACCTTCGGCAACACCGACAGCCGCCCCGGAGACCTGCTTGCCCTGGCCAGCGGTGGCTTGATGCTCGCATGGCACCAGCAGGCCTCCAACGGTCAACCTCACGGTCACGGTTTCGGTTACCGCTCTGCTGCGGGGAGCTGGTCGAGCCAGACGGTTCAGTTCATGCCGACCCGGGCGAGCAAGGAGGTCCTTGCCCAGCACCCGGCCGACGGTTCGATCTGGTTGTTCAACATCCCGGACGCCTTCGGTCAGATCGGGGCGGCGCGCCTGGTCGAGTCGGGATCCGGGTTCAGGATCGACTGGACGACATCCGGATTCATCACAGCGGAGCACGAAGGATTCGCTCCAGATGCCGAAAACGCCGAGCTCGCGGTGGCTGCCGACCCCTCGACGAACGAGTTGGTTCTCGCCTACCAGAGCAACGTCCGTCGGATATTCAGCACCTCTCCGTTCCTCGCCGGCAGCTATCCTGCGGTGGCCCGGATCCGGGCCGACGGCTCGAAATCGTTCGTCCACCTGAAGACCTACGTGGAACGCGTCTCGAGCCTGGGCCTCATCGTCCGACCGGGTGAGGTATGGCTGGCGCATCGACCCATCGACGCCCAGGGCGGCACGTTCGACCGCTTGACGGCCTCACGCTATCGAGCAGGCTCGTGGACGAACTACGCGATCGCCGGCCGGATGTACCAGGCGTACGAGCACGTCTTATACGACGTTGGAGCGGTCGTGTTCGCGGCAAGGATGAGTGACGGCACAACGCACCGGTTCCTGCCGTGAGAACGGTGGAGGGAGTCGCCTGTGGCGACTCCCTCCACCGTTGTTCTGTTGATGCTTCTACAGCGGGCAGCCCGCGTTGTTGTCCTCGTCGAGCTCAGAGGCGAGTGAGAGCATCGTGCCCCGGTTACCCGACGCAAGCGCCGTGTTCACCGCGGTGATCACCTCACCCGTCGTCCAGTTGAAATCGACGTCGGGGTGGGCCGCGTTCAGAAGCGAGGCGACCGCTGCTCGCAGCAAGATCATCGCCGCACCCTTGACACCCTTGCCTCCCTCGAACGCCAGAGCGTCGAGCAAGGTGACGTTGTCGAGCCCGAGCGAGTCGGGGACATCGAACCACGTCTCCAAGGTGTCACCGGGGTTGATCCCTGCCGGCCATGAGTTCGGGTGCGTCTTCCAGAAGCCCGGCGTGCACCCCTCGCCCACCTCGAAGACCGTCAGCTGGACGACCTCGATCTCGCCCTGGTCACAGAAGACCCCTGCGGGCGGAGCGGTCTGGTCCTCACACCACGTCACGTCCAGGCCGGTCGGGTCGGTGCCGTGGCCGAAGAACGTGATCGAGGTGTCGGCGGTCAGCGAGTCGATGGTGCAGACGAACTGCTGCGTCTCGCCGATCTCCAGCACGCCGTCGTCACCGGGAGCCGTGAGCGAGTCACAGATACCGACGGGATCGGTCGTGACGCTGGGGTTGTCGAGATCGACGTCCCCGTCGTTGGTCTCTTCCAGCGTGATCGTGACCGAGCTCCCGACCTCGACGGCCGTGCCCGGGCTCACCGATCCGAGACTCAGCGTCGTGCCGGGGTTGATCACCGTGACGGTGACTTCCTCGATCTCGTTCTCGTCGCAGAACTTGCCCAGTCCGTCCGGTCCGCTCACGCCTTCGCCGCAGAACGTGACGTCAAGACCGGTGGGGTCCGTGCCATGCCCGATGAAGGTGATCGTCTTCGTCGCGGTTATGGCACCGGTCTCGCATTCGAACGAGGCAGTGGCTCCAGGAGCGAGGGAGGCCACGCTTGCGGGCGTGATCGACTCACACTCCCCCAATGCCGGGTCGGTCGTGATGTGAACGTTGGTCAGCGTGACGTCGCCGGTGTTCGTCTCATCGATGGCGATCGTGACCGAGTCACCCTCATGGATGGTGAGATCGTCGGTCGCGCCCGCGTTGAGCGACAGCGTTGTGCCGGGGTGGATGACGTCGACCGGGATCAGGACGCGCTCGTCCTGGTCGCAGAAGACGCCCGTCGGCGGATCGCTCGGGTCAGAGCACCACGTGACATCTTCGCCGTCATGGGTGCCGTGCCCGAGGACCTCGATGGTGAAGTCGGCCGCACCGGCCGTCACCGAACAGTCGAAGCTCTGCGATGCACCCGGGGCGAGCGAGGCGATGCTGGCCGGATCGCAGCTGCCGCCATGGCTGACGGTCAAGTGCACGTTGGTCAGCGTGAAAAACCCGTCGTTGGTCTCGGTGACCGTGAAGTCGATCGTGTCACCCTCGTGCACGACGGCCGGGTCCGGGTCGGTCGAGTCCAGCGAGAGTTCAGTACCCGGAAGCGGCAAGTAGCAGAAGCTGATGTGGCTGAGCCCGTAGTAGTCACCGGAGTTTGAGTTGAACGGCGAATGCAGATCCACGTCGCTCGTCGTGCCGTTCGGGCGGTAGTCGTAGAAGTTGGCGTTCGGCCCGCCCTTCGCGACGACGCCCAACACTGCAAAGTTCGACGTGAAGTCGAACAGGTTGCCGTCGTGGACGGTGACGTCCACGACGAGTGTGCCGTCGGTGTACTGCCCGCTCTCAACCGGCTGGACCTTGAGCTCGATCGCATCCGGGTTGTCGATGAGAGGACCACAGGTCGGGTTCCCGTCGATGAACGTCGGCTGCACCGAAGTCGTCGGATGATCCGCGAACGCAACGGTCGCCGTCGACAACATCATGGCGACCGTCATGCTCAGGACCGCCGCAGACCGGAGACGGCTTCGTCCCCTTGCTCCACCCATCTTGTTCCCCCCTTGTACGTGTCGCCACGCGCGACCGATGTCCCCTACCGCGAGCCGGGCTCGAAGCTGATCCCACCCCCTGCGGTGCCCCTCTGAACGCGTCCGGTGGTCGAAGGGCGAACGTCACGATCCCTTTAGGACGTAAGGCCCGACCACTGAACGTGCGCAAGCCTAGGGCCCGCCCCGAAACGTGTCAATATGCGGGATGTCGGAAAAGACGGGGAAAGATGAACTTTTCGCTCATCCCTGCCATACGGCCCGGAGAAGGAGGAAACCGCGCTATCTAGGCGCTTTCCTTCTGTTTGCAGGACACGCAAAGGGTGCTGTACGGGAGGGCCTCCAACCGCTCGGGGCTGATCGGCTGGCCGCATCGCTCGCAGACCCCGTAGGAGCCCCGATCCATCCGGTCCAGGGCGTGGTCGACGGCCGCGAGCTGCTCGCGCAGTCGTTCGACGAGGGCGAGAACCTTGCCGCGTTCGGCGGTTGATTGGGCGCTGTCGGCGAAGCCGAAATCGAGGTCGCCGCCCTCGATCGAGTCCTCATCGGGGTTCGCGCCGAGATCGCCCAATTGCGAGCGCAGCTCGCCTCGCAGCTCGTCGAGCATCTCGCGGAAACGGTTGAGTTCGGCGGTTTCCATTGCGATCCCCCTTACGAGTTGCGGGTGGATGAACGAGTGGCGCGCGGGTGCGCCGAGACGTAGACCTCGCGCAGATGCTCGACGCTGGTCAGCGTATAGACCTGAGTCGTCGACACGCTCGCGTGCCCGAGCAGCTCCTGCACGATCCGCACGTCGGCGCCGCGCTCGATCAGGTGGGTTGCGAAGGTGTGACGCAGCGTGTGGGGCGAGATCCTGCGGACCAGTTTCGCGCGTTCAGCGTAGCGCTTGAGCAGCTTCCAGCAGCCTTGCCTCGTGAGCCGGCGTCCGCGCTGATTGACGAACAGGGCATGCTCACTTCGATCCTTCGCGCGTGCGGCGAACCCCGGCCTTGCATCGCGCAGATACGCGGCGATCGCATCCAGGGCGGCCCGTCCGACCGGCACGATGCGCTCCTTTGAACCCTTCCCGATGCAGCGGATCGTGCCGTCGTCCAGGTCGACGTCGTCCACGTCGAGCCCGGTGAGCTCGGAGATCCGCAGCCCGGCCGCGTACAGGGTTTCGAGCATCGCGAGATCCCTGCTCGTTGCGGCTCCTTCAGCGGGCACAGCGCCGAGCAAACGGTCCACCTCGTCCAGCGTGAGGGACTTGGGCAGCGCGCGCGGGATACGAAGCGACTCGACCAGCTCGGAGGGGTCGGTGCGGGTCCGTCCCTCTCGCATCAACCAGCGATGGAACCCCCGGACGGCGGCTAACACCCGGGCAACGGTCGCCGGCGAGTACCGACGGCCTTCCGCGTACTCCCGCTCGCGCAGGTCCTGTATGAACGATGAGATCTCACGCTCGGTGACTTGCCGAAGGTCTGGGATCCCGCGACCCGCCAGGTAGGCCCGATAGAGGCCGAGATCTCTGTGGTAGGCCGTTCGCGTGTTAGGAGCGAGCCCGCGCTCGACCGCGAGATGCTCGATGAAACGGTCGATAAGCAGGTCGATCTGAGACCGACCGGCGTTCCGTGCGGGGGACGGCGTCATCGAAAGCTCTATCCTCCAGTGAGGGTTAAGGCTTACCGGACGGGATCAGCTCCCGTGGGAGTCGAGGGGGCTGAACGGCACGCCGACCGCCTCGGCGACGGCCGCGTTCGTGACGCTCCCCTCGAACACGTTTACCCCTTTGGCCAGCGCCGGGTCGGCCGCGATCGCGTTCACGAATCCCGCGCCCGCGAGTGCGGCCACGTAGGGTAGCGTCGCGTTCGTGAGGGCGTAGGTCGACGTGTGAGGTACCGCCCCCGGCATGTTTCCAACGCAATAGTGTACCACCCCGTGGGTGACATAAGTCGGAGCCGTGTGGGTGGTCATCGTGCTCGTGGGGAACGCTCCGCCCTGATCGATCGAGATGTCGACGATCACCGAGCCCTTCTTCATCGAGGCGATCGCTTCCTCCGAGGCGAGCTTGGGAGCGCGCGCGCCGGCCACCAGAACCGCGGCGATCACAACGTCGGCCTGCGGCAATTGCTCCTCGATGGTCAGGCCGGCGCTGGCTAGGGTCAGGATCCTGCCCTTGTGGATGTGGTCCACGTAACGGAGCCGCCCGACGTTGCGATCCAGCAAGACAACCTCTGCCTCCATCCCCTGTGCGATCCACGCCGCATTCGCGCCGGCCATGCCAGCTCCGATGACCACGACGCGGGCGGGGCGGACACCCGATACGCCTCCCATCAGCACGCCGCTACCGCCGTGCTCCTTGTGCAAGTGGGACGCCGCGACGTGGGGTGCCATGCGACCGGCGATCTCGCTCATCGGCGTGAGCAGCGGGAGGGTGCCGTCGGGAAGCTCGACGGTCTCGTACGCGATGGCGGTGGCGCCGGCCTCGAGCAGGACCTTGGTGACGTCCAGATGCGCAGCGAGATGCAGGAACGTGAACAGGATCTGCTCCTTGCGGAGCAGCGCGAACTCCGAGGGCTGCGGCTCCTTCACCTTCAGGATCAGCTCGGCCTCGCCCCAAACCTCCTCAGCCCGGTCCCGAAGGGTGGCGCCCGCCCGCTCATAGGCATCGTCGAGGATGCTCGACCCCACGCCGGCGCCTCGCTCGAGCAGCACGGTGTGCCCTTCGGAGGCCAGCTCGCGGACCCCGACGGGGGTGATCGCCACGCGATGCTCGGCCTCCATCACCTCGCGGGGCACGCCCACCATCATGGCCATCCTCCCTCACCCGGTCGTCGGCGGGAGGGTATCAGGTGGTAACGGGCTGCTTAGCCAGTCTCGCCTCGGCGTGGGCCAGGGCCGCCCCCACGAGCTCGCGGAACAGCGGATGCGCCCTGGTCGGACGGCTCTTGAACTCCGGATGGAACTGCGAGGCGACGAAGAACGGGTGGTTCGGGAGCTCGATGATTTCGACCAGTTTGTTGTCTACCGTGGTTCCGCTGCACACCAGACCCGCCTCCTCGAGGCGCTTCCGATACCGGTTGTTGACTTCGTAGCGGTGCCGGTGTCGCTCGAGGATGAGCTCTTCACCGTAGGCGGCATGGGTTCGCGTGCCGGGCACCACCTTGCACGGCCACATCCCCAGGCGCATCGTGCCGCCCTTGTCCATCACGTCGTGCTGATCGACCATCAGGTCGATGACCGGGTGGGGAGTGCTCTGCTCGAACTCTGCCGAGTTTGCGGCCTCCAGGCCGGCGACGTTGCGGGCGAACTCGATCACCGCGCACTGCAGACCCAAGCACAGACCGAGGAACGGGATCTCGGCTTCGCGCGCGCGCCGAACCGCAGCCACCTTCCCCTCGATACCGCGGATGCCGAAGCCGCCGGGCACTACTACCCCATCCACGTCGTCGAGCTCGTGGCCGTTGGTCTGCGTCAGGTCGTCTGCGGCCACCCAGACCAGCTCGAGAGCCGCGCCGTGGTGGAACGCGGCGTGGTTCAACGCCTCGACCACGGACAGGTAGCTGTCGGCCAGGGTCACGTACTTTCCGACGATCGCGATCCGGACCGGCCGGTCGGCACTCTCAATCCGTCCGAGCAGCGCCTCCCAATCGGCAAGCTCCGGCTCGCCCGCCTCGATCCCCAGCCGCCGCAGGACGTAGGAGTCGAGGCCTTCTTCTCGCAGCACCAGGGGAATCTCATAGATGCTGCTCGCGTCCACTGCCGCGACGATCCCCTCGAGGTCGACGTCACAGAACTGCGCGATCTTCTTCTTCAGGCTCGTCGAGATCGGGCGGTCGCTCCGGCAGACGATCGCGTCGGGCTGGATACCGATCGAGCGGAGCTCGGCGACGGAGTGCTGGGTCGGCTTGGTCTTCAGCTCGCCCGCGGGCCCGATGTAGGGGACCAACGAAACGTGCAGGTAGAACACGTTGTCCCGCCCGACGTCGTGGCGGAACTGCCTGAGCGCCTCGAGGTAGGGCAGGCTCTCGATATCCCCCACCGTGCCGCCGACCTCGGTGATCACGATGTCGACGTCGTCGGTCGCCAGCCTGCGGACCCGGCTCTTGATCTCCTCTGTGATGTGCGGGATCACCTGGACGGTTGCTCCCAGGAACTCTCCGCGGCGTTCGCGCGCGATGACCGCCGAGTAAACGCTGCCGGTGGTCACGCTCGAATCGCGCGTCAGGCTCTCGTCGATGAATCGTTCGTAGTGGCCAAGATCAAGGTCGGTCTCGGCGCCGTCATCGGTGACGAACACCTCGCCGTGCTGGAAGGGGTTCATCGTGCCGGGGTCCACGTTGATGTACGGATCGAGCTTCTGCATAACCACGCGGAGGCCGCGCGCCTTCAGGAGCCGTCCGAGGGATGCGGCCGTGAGGCCCTTGCCGAGAGAAGAGGAAACGCCACCGGTTACGAAGATGTACTTCGCCACAAAAAAAACCCCCGCAGGTCGTGTCTGCCTACGGGGCCTCAATCTAACAGACTCAGAGGTACGAGACCAGGAACTCGGCGCTCAGGGGACCCGGCCGGCCAGATCCGCCCGGCGAAGTGGCGAACGTTCGATCAACTCGGTGAATCCGGGCCGTTCGGCGAGCACGTGCGACACGACCAGCGCGATCAGGGCGAGCGCCCTGGCAAGATCAGAGCCGGCGCCGATCACCCCGACACCGACCAGGGCTCCGAGCGCGTTCGCGCCGGTATCACCCAACATCGCTCGTTCGCGTAGATCAAGCGGCAGGAACGCCGCCACGGCCCCGAGCCCGGCCATCAGGACCGGAGCCGTCGGCCCCCCGACGATCAGCATCGGGACCGCCGCCAGAACGTAGAGCTTGCACGCGCGCCCCGGCCGCGCGTCGGCCAGATTGAGCAGGTTCGCGGACATCGCGACGATCGCCCCGTCGACAAGGGTCCACCAGATCGTGTCGCCGAACGGCGCGACCACGATCAACCCGAGGGTGATCCCGCCCAGGAGCTTCAAGACTCCGCCGGTGGGTTGCCCGTTGCGCAACGACCGCAGATGGGTCCTCCAGCCGCGGCCTCCTCCGGCGAGGTCGTCCCACAGGCCGAGCAGGGCGAACCCTCCCATCGCCGTCATCGCGACCAAGCCCACCGTCGCCGTCTCGACCAGGCGGGGCGACGACGGACCGGTCAGCGCGCGCAGCGCCGCGATGAGTGCCAGCCCCGCCATGATCCCCATCACCACGGCGGCCCCCATCGCGGTTGGCAGCTCGAGGCCGCGATGGTTGCGGCGACGCAAGGGCGCGCGCGCGACCATCCGCGTGACAAGCCACCTCGTCGCGAACGCTCCGACGGCGAAGGTGGCGACCCACAGCAGCGTGACGGTCATCTCGACCCGAAGCGTACCCCGCGAGACAACGAAACCCTCAGCACGTCGAAGCCCTGCCGGGCGCGATGTGCGAACCCGGCCGGGGTTCGACCGGTCAGCCGATGCTCGACCGGCATCGGGACCTCATCCACACGCAGGCCGGCCCGCAGTGCGTCGATGGTCAGCCCCGTCTCGACGCCGAACCCGGCGATCGGCCAGTGCGCGGCCTCCAGCACCCGCCGATGCAGCGCCCGCTGCCCCGATAACGGCCTCGCCATCCGCCGGCCGGTCATCGCGCGGATCGAGACGCGAGCCAGTCCCTCGACGAGGCCGAACCCGCTTGGCGCGCCGGGGGGCGGTGCCGCGATGGCCATGTCCAGCCGGCCGTCCAGCACCGGTTCGAGCAGCACGACCGCCCTCGCGGCCGCCTGCTCGAGGTCCGCGTCGATGAAAAGGAGCACGTCGGCGTCGGTGCGAGCCACGCCGGCGGCCAGCGCGCCGCCCTTGCCGCGACGACGATCGGAGCGGATCAGGCGCGCGCCTGCCGCGGCGGCACGGACACCAGTCGCGTCCGAGGAGCCGTCATCAACCACGATGCATTCCGCGATCTCCGCGATGTCCCTCAGCGCCTCGACCGTCGAGGAGATGCGGTCGGCCTCGTTCCGGGCGGGGATTATCGCGGCGACGCTCACCGGTCCACGGATGGGATGATCGCCGCGGCCCCTTCCCTCACGCCCCAGTGGCGAGCCCGCCCGCCCTGCGCGGCATCGGCGAGGGCCACGATCATCGACAGCTCCCCGAGCAAGGTGTCGGCATGATCGACGGTCGAGATGGAGTTTCCCAGCACGTCGTCACGGCGGATCGTGACCGTGATCGGGTCCACAGCGTTCAGCGGCTCGACGACGACCATGCGGAATCGATCCTGGAGGGCCTGCAGGAAAGGCAGCACGAACGTGTCGCGCGGGGGCATCGCCGCCGGCTCCGCCGCCGAGATCAAGACGCCGAGCGTTTCCGACGGCGGGAAATCCTCTTCCTCGACGTCGTCCAGATCGACGAAGCCGTTCCGGACCAGGGACTGCAGCAGGTCGGTCTGCTGGGCGGGATCACCGCCGGCGGCGAGCCGGCCGGCCAGACGGGCGGCCGCCTCCCCCCGCAGGGCGTCGGCCTCGGCGGTCGAGGTTCCAAGGACCAGTGCTAGCTGCTCGCGCGCGGGTTCGTCGCGCAGCGCCCACTTCTCGGTGAAGGTGATACGGCCGGCCATCGTCGCCCCGGCGTGTTCGAGCGCGGTGAGCACCTGGTCGATCAGATCCCCCTCGGTGCCGGCTTGGACCAGCAGGATCACCGACCGGTCTTGGAGCCGCCCCCTCGTCACGTCAGGGACGATCGTGTGGCCGAACCGTTCCCACAGATCCAGCTCGTTACTCAGCGCCTCGCTCTCCTCGGCGAGCCGGTCCCGGTGCCCGGCGAGCTGGTCGCGTTCCGCTTCGAGCAGCGAGACGACACCCTCCTCGAGCACGGTCGTCCCGATCAAGATGCCGAGCGCCAACGCAAGAAAGACGGCTACCAGCGACACGATGTGATAGCGGAGATTGAGCATCAGAAAAGCGACCGGAACCAGTCGGCGGTCAGGCGGACGAACAAACGGAGAGCCGGCGACGCGAACACAACCGCCATCATGGCCGCGGCCGCCGCGGCAACCAGGATGACCATGTCCGATGTGCGCACACGGGAGGTGTAGAGACGGTTGACACCTTTGGCGTCCACAAGCTTCGCACCGACCTTGAGCCGAACCACGAAGGTCGATGCCATGCCGCTGCGTCCCTTGTCGAGGAACTCCACCAGGTTGTCGTGCGCCCCAACGGCCACGATCAGATCGGCGCCCGATCCGTATGCGAGCAGCAACGCGATGTCCTCACTGGTGCCCGCGCTCGGGAAGACGTGCGCATCCAGGCCGAGGGCCTCGGTCCGATCCAGCCCCGGCGCGTGCCCGTCGGGATAAGCGTGGACGACCACTTCCGCGCCGCACGTCAGCGCATCGTTGGAGATCGAATCCATGTCCCCGATCACGATGGCGGGCTTGTATCCTTCCTCGAGCAGCGCGTCGGCGGCACCATCGACCGCGATCAACACGGGATCGATATCGTTGATGTACCCGCGGAGCGTCCGCAGGTCCTCGCGATACTGAGCACCACGGATCACGACCACGGCGTGGCGTCCGGTG
Organism: Actinomycetota bacterium; assembly: GCA_036397635.1. Classification (GTDB taxonomy): domain Bacteria; phylum Actinomycetota; class AC-67; order AC-67; family AC-67; genus DASWIP01. The sequence continues at coordinate 59,085 of DASWIP010000099.1, forward strand.
ATCCGGGTCCGGAGGACCGGCATACGCCCGCCGTGAAGCACCAGATCGCGCTCAGCCGTGAGATACTCCATGGTGTTGCGAACGAACCTCTCCAGCTCGACGCCGATCGCATCGGACGCCTCCTCCATGACCCGGTCGAGCTGCTCGCCGTCGAGCAGGATCCCTTGCGCGATGTGCCGGTCCCCCGACCAGACGCCCGCCCCTTTGACGAGCAGCTCCTCCCCGTCGCGTACCTGCTCGAGCAGCTGATCACCGGCCGCATCGATCAGCGGGATGCGCGCGCGCGCGAGCACCAACGGCCCGGCGTTGGGATACCGGCCGGTGATGGACCGATGCGCGTTGATGACCGCAGCAGCGCCGCGCTCGACCAGCCCTTCCGCGGCGACCTGGTCGAGGTCCTCGTGTGCGATGATCGCGATGTCACCCGGGCGGAGCCTCAGCAGCAGGTCTTTGGTCCGCAGGTCAACGCGCGCGGCCCCACGGATCCCATCGCGCTCCCGACGGAAGAATCGCCGCTTGCTCCGGCGCTCGGCGGTGCCGGATCGCTCGATCATCGCCTCCTCACTCGCCCGGCGGCAGGTGGAACTTCTCGCGGACCAGGCGCCAGAACGGCGCAGGCTCTATCTTGGCAAGCCGCACGCGACCGCCGACCGTGACGTGGACCTCGGCCTCGGAGGATAGCGGGAGCGCCGGGCCTCCATCGGCCGACAGGGACACGGCGACCTGCTCGGGCAGGACGCGAACCCCGATCTCCTCATCCGGCGCCACGACGATGGTCCGGTCGAACAAACCATGTGGCGCCACCGGCGTGACCAGCATCGCGTCGACCCGCGGCGACAGGATCGGGCCCCCCGCCGAGAACGAATACGCGGTCGAGCCCGTCGAGGTGGACACGATCACGCCGTCGGTGGACCACGTCACCAGCGGTTCTCCCGCTACCGACACCGCCAGGCGTACGGCGCGCCCGATCTCCACCTTCGCGATGATGATGTCGTTGAGGGCGAAGACATGCGAAGTCCGGCCCTGATCCGAGATCGTCCCGCGCAGCACGCTGCGCTCCTCCACCTCGAACCCGTCGTCCAGGACGCGTACCAACCCCTCCTCCAGCTCGGCACGTTCGAGCTCGGAGAGGAAACCGAGATGTCCGAGATTGACGCCGAGCAGCGGGATGCCATGCCGGAACACTTGCTCGGCGGCGCGCAGCAGCGTCCCATCGCCACCAAGAGAGAAAACCAGGTCGGCGCCCTCGGGGAAGGTTTCCGCCGCAACGACCTCGGCCACCTCCAGGCGTGCCGCATCGGCAACCGAGGCCTGGACCTCGAGTCCCCGGTCGAGGAGGCGCTGCGCCAGTCGCCGGCCGACCTCAACGGCTGCCGTCTTGCTGCCGTGCATCACGATCCCGACGCGCTTCACGGCGCCGCCTCGATCGCAGCCGGGATCGGATCCGGTGCCACGTCCTCTCCTCCGCGCCGCAGATGGACGAAGAACTCTCGGTTGCCCTTCGGGCCGCGCAGTGGTGACGCGGTCACCCCGGCGAGTCCACAACCCAGGCCGCGGTAGGCCTCCACGACCAGCTCGATCGCGCGCGCCCAGGCGCCGGCCTCGCGGACCACGCCCCCGTGAGGAACCTCGGCCTTGGGCAACTCGAACTGGGGCTTGACGAGCAGCACCAGGTCGGCCGATGGAACCGATAGCGACATGAACGTCTCCCCGACCGCGCGCAGCGAGATGAAGGCCAGATCGGCAACGATCACATCCACCGGCTCGCCGATCGCCTCTCGCGTGAGGGTCCGTACGTTCGAACGTTCGAGCACCGTCACGCGCTCATCGGTCCGTAGCCGCCAATCGAGCTGTCCGTATGCGACGTCGACCGCGATGACGCTGCTCGCACCGCGTGAGAGCAGGCAGTCGGTGAAACCCCCCGTGGATGCGCCGGCGTCGAGCGCGCGCTGCCCCGCGACCGCCAGGTCGAAATCGTCGAGCGCGGCATCGAGCTTCTCACCGCCTCGGGAGGCGAATCGTCGCGCCGGCATCGCGCGCGCGGTCACGCTCACGCCGGTGCGGCGTCGTCCAGCGCGGCACGCAGCTCCAGCTCGACCGCCTCGAGCCGTGCCGCCCGATCCTCAAGCGGCTGCTCCCCGAGCGCGTCGAGCTCCTCGTCGGACAGGATGGGATCCATCCGCACAACTATACGCCGGGCCGCGGGCCGCTTCCCGCAGCCTCGCCCTGCCCGGCGGGGGGCGATGCTATCCTCGGCTTCCGTGGCGACGCCGAAGCAGGTCGAGAAGGCGATCCGCTCGCTGGGCAAGAAGCTCCAAGACGCGAACCCGGATCCGGGGATGGTGCCCGATCGATCGATCCTGTGTGTCATCACCGACCTCGACACCGCGTTCTGGGCGCAGCTCAAGGACGGCAAGCTCAACGGCCTGCGTGAGACATCGACCACCGAGGCAGCCGACGCGCGCATCACCGCGCGATCCGACGATCTGATCGCCTTGATCGAGGGACGCATGGGGGTGGGGTCCGCGTTCTTCACCGGAAAGGTCCGCATCGACGCACCCGTCAGCGACCTGCTGCTCTTGCGCAAGATCTTCTGATCCGATGATCCCGATCCGGGACCACAACCCGACGTCGCGCCCGGCGATCATCGTCCCGCTCCTCATCGGGATCAACGCGTTGGTCTACTTCTTCTGGCAGCCATCCTTCGGATCAGTCAACGAGCAGACCGTATTCGCGATCTGTCACGCCGCCATCCCGTACGAGATCACGGAGGGCGAGTTGGTCCTCGATGGCGTGCGAGGTGGGAACCTGCGGTCAACCGATCGCGCCGGCGCGATGCAGCTCCGTGATGTGGCCACCGTCGAGGGCGCGCTATGCCCGGATAAGAACGTGTGGACGTCGATCATCGTCTCGATGTTTATGCACGGAGGCCCGGCCCATATCTTCTTCAACATGCTGTTCCTATGGGTGTTCGGAAACAACATCGAGGACCGGCTCGGCCGCGGAAGATTCGTCGTCTTCTACCTGCTCGCCGGGATCGCGGCGGTGTACGCGCACGCCCTTGTGTCTTCAACCTCGGCTATCCCGCTGCTCGGGGCCAGCGGTGCGATCGCCGGTGTGCTCGGCGCCTACCTGTTGCTGTTTCCCCACGCGCGCGTGACCACTCTGGTGTTCTTCTTCTTCATCACCTGGATCGAACTGCCGGCCGTGGTGGTACTCGGCCTCTGGTTCCTGCTGCAGGTCTTCCAGCAGTTCGGGTCGGTCAGCGGTGACGTCGGCGCCGTGGCGTACTTAGCGCACATCGGTGGATTCGTCGCCGGGATGGTGCTGCTGTTGATCCTGCGCCCGCGCAGGGCTCCTCCGCGCGCGGAGTATCTCTAGCCAGGCAGCACCGCGTGCATGATGGCCGCGGTGACCGAGCACTCGCGTTGCACCTGTGGATGCTCGAGCACGCTCTCGGGCGCCTGATCGCGATCGACGCGCCGGAAGCCGCGCGCGGCGAAGAAGGCCTCCGCCGTCTCGGTCGCCAGCCAGACGTCACGGACACCATGCTCGTAGGCATGGCGTAGCGCCGCGGCGACCACGACCGTGCCGACCCCGGCCGCCCGGCGATCGGCGTGAACCGCGACCGAGCGCAGGAGCGCCCGCGACCCTTCCAGCGGCTCCCACGCCGCGGTGCCGATGGGTCTCCGATCGACCTCGGCCACCAGGGTCCGGCCGAGCCGCTCGCGCGCGGCGCCCGACATCAGCCCCCCGGCGTGCAGCATCGTCGCGATCTCGGGCAGGTCGGGGCCCGATCCCGGCCTGGTGAACGGATGCGGCCGGTCCTCGAGCAGCTCGCCGAGCGACCCGAGGATGTAGTCGGGCTGGTGCGGCGAGGCGGCCAGTTCGGGGACGCCGGAGGCGCCCGTCAGAACCAGGGCACTGGGCCAGCCCACCGCGTGCGCAGCCGCCACATCGGTCTCGACCCGGTCGCCGATCACCAAAGCCGGTGTCCCCCCGAGCCGGTCGGCAGCGACCTCCAGCAGGATCGGCTCGGGCTTCCCGGCCACCACCGGCTCGATCCCGGTCGCGGTCCGCAGCGCGGCGACGATGGCGCCGCCACCGGGCCACATCCCCTCGGGCGTGGGATAAGTGGCATCGGTGTTGCTGGCGACGAAGATGCCCCCCGCGCGGATGGCGAGCGTCGCGAGCCGGAGCTTCTCGTAGGTGAGGTCGCGATCCCAGCCGACCACCACCAGGGAGGCGTCGGTCGCCTCGACCTCCGAGGCGAGGCGCGCGCCGGTCCCGACGACGGCGTCGCGCAAGCCTTGGCCACCGATGACGAAGGCGAGTCGCCCTCGGATCCCCGGGATCGTCCGCTCGAGCAGCCGGGCGGTCGCGTCGGCGCTCGAGACGATCTCTTCGATGGAGCTGCCCGCCCCTACGTCGCCGAGCTTCTTGAGGTAGGTCTCGTGCGTCTCGCTGGAGTTGTTGGTCACGAAGCACACACGCTTGCCTGCGTCCCGGATCGCACGCACCGTCTCGGGTGCGCCGGCGATCGGATCGTTTCCCCGCCAGACCACACCGTCGAGGTCGAAGACGAACCGCTGGAACGCCTGGGCGAGGATCACCGCACCCCCCAAGCCGCGCACCCCATCATTCGCCCACCTCCGTCACGGATGCTATACAGCACGCGTGGTCGACATCGCACCCTTCAGAGGGATCGTCTTCGACCCCGGCGCGGTCGGCGACCTGGCCCGGGTCATGGCACCTCCCTACGACGTGATCTCCGAAGCGGACCGCGACGCGCTCGAGGCTGCGAGCCCCTACAACGTCGTTCGGCTGGTGCTCGGGCGGGACGAACCCGGTGATGACGAGCGCGCCAACAAGTATGTGCGTGCGCGTGCGCTGCTCGACGCCTGGGAAGCCGCGGGCGTGCTTCGTGAGGAGGCGAACGATGCCTTCTATATCTACGAGCAGCACTACCGCCTCGGCGGCACTCCTCGCGTCCAGCGCGGGATCCTCGCCGCAGTCGGGTTGGACGACCCGTCCGCCGGCGGGGTGCTCCCCCACGAGCGGACGTACGACGAGATCGTGGACGACCGGCTGGCGCTGCTCAGGGCAGCGGCCACCAACCTGGACACGATCTTCTGCGTCTACGGCGCCGCGCACGCCGCCGCGGCTGAGGCTATCGATGCCGCGACCGCCTCCGACCCCGTGTTGCGGTTCGCCGATGAGGACGGCGAACAACTCCTGTGGCGGATGGACGACCCGGACGACATCGCCACGGTCACCAAGGCGCTGTCGGATGTGCGCGTGGTGATCGCCGACGGTCATCACCGCCACCGGACCGCGCAGCGGTACCGAGACGAGCAGCGCCGGGCTGCAGGTGCCGGACCCTGGGACGGTCAGTTGATGCTGCTCGTGGATGCGGACCGCAACGGCCCGGCGCTGTTGCCGATCCACCGGCTCTTGGCCGGCGTCGACGCCGCCGCCATCCGGGAACGCCTGACCGGCGCTTTCACGATCGAACCCGCCGGGGAAGCCGATCCGGACACTTTGGCCGAGCAGGTCGCGGGCCGGGGCGCGCGCGAGGGGCGGACGTTCGCGCTGCTCGCCCGGAACGGCGCGTGGTGGCTGACGGTGGCGGATGCGGCCGCCGAGCGCGCGGCGATGCCGGCGGACCGGTCTGAGGCATGGCGCGACCTCGACGTCTCGGTCCTACACGCCTGGGTGTTCGAGCAGCTCTTGGGCGGCGTGACCCCCCGGTTCGTCCACCACGCGCACGAGGCGGCCGCCGAGCTGGCTGCCGGGACGGCGGACGCGGCGTTCTTGCTCGCTCCAGCGCCGTTCGGCGCGGTCCTCGCCGTGGCCGAGGCCGGGGAGGCGATGCCCCAGAAGTCCACCTATTTCCTCCCGAAGCCGAAGACCGGCATCGTGATGCGCTCCCTTCGCTGACCGCAGCAGGTCGTTGACCGCGGGCAGCAGGGGTCGGGGAACGAGGTGTCGAATACCGAAGCATCGCGGCTTTGTGTACGCGGCCCCTGCCGCGTTAGCATCCCGCCGCTATCCGGACGCCGACCCAGCCCGAGACTCGCCATGGACGACACCACCGCGACCACGACCGAAACTCAGCTCGAGGGACCTGATCCCGCACATCGGCCTGCCCGGCTCGCCCTGTACCTGGGCATAGCCCTGGTGGCAGCGGGAGCCGTCATCATGTACTTGGGCTACAACGGCGCGGCGACGACCGCCGTTCCCGCGGCTCAGACCCCCTACATCATCTCGGGCGGCCTTCTGGGGGTTGGATTGCTGGCGTTGGGTGGCATCGCGGTCGCCGTTCACGTGATCCTTGCGGTCCAGGCCGACTTCCGGGTCGAGCTCCGCGGCATGCGCGACAGTATCGAGCAGCTCGCAGAAGCCATGACCCGTCAGGCCTTCGCCTCAGGCGGTCTTCCGTCGACGAACGGTCACACGATAGTGATGGTCGCCCGGGGCGCGAGCAGCTTCCACCGGGAGGAGTGCCGCCTGGTCCAGCGGGCCGACCACCTTCGCAGCATCCCGAAGGACGAGGCGGATCGGGAGGGCCTTGCCCCCTGCCGCATCTGCAAGCCCTGACCTTCCCCCCGAACCGGCGGAACCGGACCTACCCGGCGCGATGGAGACCGGATCGTGGCAGGGAAGCGCCCGATGGGAGCGAATTGATATGGTGAATCCCGAGTCAGGGTGTCTGGGTGAGATGCCCGGACTCGTCGCAGTACGAGAACGGAGCAACGTTTCGGGAGCCCGCCGCTTCTGCCCGGAGGTGGATCCTCGGTGAAGAGAGCCAGTTTTCTCATCGCGATACTCGCGTTGGTCGTGAGCTCGTGCGGTTTGAAGGTTCCGGTGACTATCGTCGCCGGCGAGCGGATCGAAGACGGCTTCGTCGCCGGCGACGATCCCACCGGTCCCGGTCTCGCTGATGGCGACGACGCAGGCCCGGGTATCGACGGTCCCGATACAACGGGTCCGACCATCGACCCCACGGCGACCGGAGGTCCGATCGATGGCGCGGGCGGCCTGTTCGCCAACGAGACCGAAGGCGTGACCAACCAGCAGATCACCATCTGCGGACACGTGCCGATCACCGGCGCCGCGCCGATCCCCCACGACGAAGACCGTTTCGGCCAGTTCTACTTCAACTATGTCAATGCAGAGCTGGGCGGGATCTACGGACGGAAGGTTCGCTTCCTCGCTTACAACGACGAATACAACCCGGCCGGGGCGCGCCGCGCGGTCGAGAAGTGCAAGCGGGCGGGCGCGTTCTTCTACGTGGGCGCGGCCGGGACCGACCAGATCGTGTCGGTCGCCAAGTGGGCCGAGCGCAACCGCCTCCCGTACTTCCACGGCCCAACCAGCGACAAGGACCTCGGCAACACCGTCTACGACGTGCACGTGGGGCCGACGTACGAGTATCAGCACGAGCTGCTCGCGCAATACCTGATCGGTAGGTTCGGCAAGGACGTCAAGTACGGTGTCGTCAAGGTGAACTCG
>DASWIP010000100.1:0-12440 GCA_036397635.1 Actinomycetota bacterium
TACCGGGCGGCCCGCAGAGCCCAGGGGATGTCGTCGCCGGCGAGATGCTCGGCCCATTCGGCGAAGGTTTTCGCGCGCAGCGCGGCGCCCCTCCGATCGGGGGAGCCCGGTCGGATGTGCCTGCGCCAGTTGATCTCCTCATCGGTCGGGCAGCCGAGACTGGGCAGATCGACGAAGCCCTCGCGCGGGCGGACCAGATTCCAGAGGCCCTCGCTGTACATCGGGCTCATATCACCGGTCATCTTGCGCGGTGGAAGGCTCGGTTTCCAGCGACGGTGACCGGATCGAGACGAGCATCCCGACTTTCCGGTTCTCGCAAGGTTCGTTGACCTTAGCGCCGGGTGAGCAACAACGACGGACGGACGGCGCGCCGTCCGGCCGCACGAGATCGGGTCAGGTCACGTCGCGCGCGCGGAACACGGCGGTCGCGATCGCGACGGCTCCGAGGCCGTACGTGAGCAACATCACGCCGGCTCCGACCTGACCCCGTCCGGTGATGTCGACGCTGCCGCCGGTCATCAACACGATCGAGTTCCCCACGATCAGCCAGCGACGGATACCGGGGAAGAACCCGCCGAGCAGCCCTCCCTCGAGCACCGCGAGGTAGATGAACCCCGCGGTCATCGCCATGGTTGTGTTGCGTCCGAGCGACCCAAGCGCGAACCCGATCATCCCCCCGACGCCCGCCAGCAGCATCCCACGCAGCAGGAACCTCGCGGTGTCGGCGAGGTCGAATCCCTCGGTGGTCCCGCGGAAGATGGCCGTTGGGAGCAGCGCGAAGCCGAGCACCACCTGGAACACGACGAAGAACGACATCCCGACGATCACCGCGGCCGCAACTTTCGCGAGCATCACGCGCACGCGTCTCGGCTCCCACGTCAGAAGTGTCGTCATGGTGCCGGCGCGCCATTCCCCTCCCACCAGCGATGCGCCGAGCAGCCACGCCAGGATCACGAGCGGCACGATCATGCCGCCGAAGACACCCTTGAGGTCCGCCAGGTGGAACCTCTCATCGGAGACGGCCTGGAACACCCCGAAGCACTGGACCTCACCCGGAGCGACCTCGACGCAGTCCTCACCCAAGGTTGGGGCCGGCCCCGGTGGCAGGTCGCTGTGGCTGAAGAACACGATGATCGCCGCTACGACGATCCCAACCAGCGCGAGCAGCGCCGTGAAGCGCACCAGCCGCCGCGCGAGCGCGCGTCTCAGCTCCACGTCGAGCAGCGTCATCAAAGCGCCGGCTCCTCCTGCTCGGCGGTCAGCTCCAAGAACACGGTCTCGAGGTCGATCGCTTCCGGCCGCAGCTCGGACACGTAGAGCTTCTTGCGGGCGAGCGCCTCGGTCACGCGCGCGCTCTCGGCCGGGTCGATGATCACGCGCAAGCCGCCCTCGGTACGCACGACCTCGAATCCCGCCGCCTGCAGCACCGTCGCGCCGGCATCGGGGTCGGCGAGCCGGACGCTTAACGCCGCCGCCCGTCCGGCCGCGAGCACCTCTGAGACCGGACCCTGCGTGATCAGCTTGCCCCGTGAGATGATCGCCACCTGATCGCACACGTGCTGCACCTCGTTGAGCAGATGCGAGGACAGGAACACGGTGCGTCCCTCGGCCCCGAGCGAGCGCAGCAGCTCCCGAACCTCCTTGATACCGGCGGGATCCAGCCCGTTGGCCGGCTCGTCGAGGATCAGCAGCTCGGGATCCTTCAGCAGCGCGGCGGCGATCCCGAGGCGCTGCTTCATGCCAAGCGAGTACGTCTTGACCAGATCGTCCTCGCGTCCGCCGAGGCCGACGCGCTCGAGCACCTCACGCACAGGCTTACGCCCGATCCCATAGATCCGTCCGAGCAGCTCGAGGTTGCGCCGCCCCGAGAATGTCGGGAAGAAGATCGGGGTCTCGACGATCGAGCCGACGCGGCGCATCACCTTCTCGACGGCGTCGGGTGGTGCTCCGAGCAGCCTGGTCGAACCGCGCGAGGAACGGATCAGCCCAAGGAGGCAGCGGATCGTGGTCGTCTTACCCGACCCGTTGGGCCCGAGGAACCCGAAGACGCCTCCGGGCGTAACCGCCAGGTCGAGGCTCTCGACGGCGATGGTCACACCGCCGCGCAGGCGGCGGTACTCCTTGCGTAGCGCGGTGCACTCGATGACGGCGCTCACGGCGCCGGACGATAGCAGACGACGGCTACCAGATCGGCGGCCCCGGCTGATCCCAGGGGTGGGCGCGCGCGAGCTGCTCGGACAGCATCAGCACCGTGCGTTCATCGGCGGAACGTCCCACGACCTGAACGCCGACGGGGAGGCCGTCGGGGGAGAGGCCCGCGGGCACGCTGGCGGCGGGCTGGCCGGTCACGTTGAACGGCCAGGTCCAGCAAAGCCAGTTCCGGTAGTCGTCCCACGCGGTTTCGATGCCGGACCCGATCGTGCCGATCGCCGGTGCCGGGCGGGAGATGGTCGGCGTGAGCAGCGCGTCGTAGTCCTCGAAGAACGCGAGCGCGTGCCGGCAGTTCCGGCGCATCGTATGCAGCGCGCGTTCGTAGTCGATCGCGCCGATCTCGCGCGCGACCTGAACGATCAGCTGGTTGCGTGGCTCGAGCAGCGCGAACTGATGCTCGTTCAGTGGGATCGCGCCGATGCCGACCGTGGTGACGGTGACGAACGACTCCTCGAGCGATTTGAGCTCTGGCGCCGCCTCGACGATCGTGTGGCCTTGGGCGTGCAGATACTCGGCCGCGCGCTCTGTCGCGGCGGTGCACGCGGGATCGACGGCTTCCCCGTCGCGCTCGAACGCGACCGCGATACGAAGCGGACGGTGCTCGTCGCAGGCCGACAGGAACGAGCGTTCCGGCAGCGGCGCCCAGTACGGGTCGCCGGTCGCCGGCCCGGCGGCGGCGTCCAGGAACGCGGCGGCATCGCGCACGGTCCGCGTGAGCGGCCCGTAGACGTCCAGGCCGCCCCATTCCTCCGACAGGATCGGACCGAGGCTGATGCGGCCGCGGGCGGTCTTGAGACCGTAGACGCCGCAGCACGCGGCGGGGATGCGCACGCTGCCGCCGCCGTCGGAGCCCTGGTTGAGCGGCGCCATCCCCAGGGCCGCCGCGACCCCGGCGCCGCCGCTGGAACCGCCGCTGGTGCGCTCGGAGTTCCAAGGGTTGCGGGTCGGGCCGAACAGCTCGCTCTCGGTCGTCGGGCGCGCGCCGAACTCCGATGATGTCGTGGTGGCGATCAGGATCGCGCCGGCGTGCTTGAGCCGGGTCACGATCGTCGCGTCGATGCCGGGACGCAAGCCTTCGAACGCGCGCGAGCCCAGGTTCATCGGGCCGTCCGTGGTCGCGCAGAGGTCCTTGACGGTGAACGGCACGCCCTCGAGCGGGCGTGCCGGTGCGCCGGAGCTGAGGCGGCCGTCGGCGGCGCGCGCGTCCGCGCGCGCCGCCTCCTCACGCCGCCAGACGATCGCGTTGACGGGTTCGTTGACCGCGTCGATGCGCGCGAACGCCGCTTCGACCACCTCGGCGGCTGAGACCTCGCGCGCGGCGACCAGGTTTGCGATCTCCAGCGCGGACAGCGAGGGATAGTCCACGGATCAGACCTTGCGTCCCGCGAGCCGGCGCTTCCACCGCGTCCACGGCTTTACGTGCGAGCAGGTCGCGCTCTCGTCGCAGCAGGGGCACAGCCAGTCGGCATAGCGGCCGGGTTGACGCTTGGGCTTGCCGCAACGGTCGCATCCGGGGGTCGGGGTCATGGTCGCGGCATCATAACGGCGCTCGGCGCGCGCCGGTCTCGAGCAGTTGCGCGAGCTGCTCGATCCCGGCATGCATCGATGTGGGCATGGCGTCGGCGACGCGCTCGTACGCCGCGCGCAGGAACCTGCCCGAGGGACCGGGCGGGAACGCCACCCCGCGCAGCGCGTGGATCAGCTCGCAGCCCGCGGACGCCGGCGCGACGCTCAGCAGCCAGCGGAACTCGATCGCGCTGCCCCACGGACGGATGCGCGAGCGCGTCGTCCAGCCGAGCGTGTGACGCGATGCGTCGGCGCGTGCGATCACGGTCTCGTCGCGTGACGGGCGGCGCCCGGCGATGCGGCCACGCGCGCTGATCCGCGCGCCCGGCTCGAGGCGCGCGGCGCCGCGCACGCGCACGTCGCGGGCTTGGACCCACGCGGGCACGCCTGCCGGATCCAGCAGGCGCGCCCAGGCGTCGGCAGGATCGAGGCCGACCAGCCGGCGTACCTCCGGTCGGTCGGGTTCGGTCAGGCGCGGACCGAGCACCTCGTCGGCGAACCACGGCGGCAGCTCGGAGCCGCGGGCCATCTGGGTGAGCTGCTCGGCTATCTGCTGCTCGTTGATCCCGAGCCCCGACGCTTCGACGCAAGCGGTCAACGCGCGCAACGCTGTGCGGAGGCCACGCACCGCGACGGTTAGGTTCGCGCCGCGCGCGAGGCCCAGCTCGGTCGCGCCCATCTGGTCGTACAGGTGCAGCACCACGGTCGCGCGGTCATCGGGTGTGAGCTGCTCGAGGCAGGCGAGCAAGCCGTTCGACCCGTCGTGGGCTTGGGGTTGATCGCCGGGTACCCCATGTTGATCGTCGAGCAGCGCCTCGGCTGCGGGCGCCTCGGGTTCGGGCGCCTCGGGTTCGGGCGCCTCGGGTTCGGACGCCGCCGGTTCGGGAAGCGCGTCGAGCAGCGCGCGCATCAGCCACGGCCTGAACGGACGCTCCGAATGCAGCGTCGGCAGGTCGCGCCACACCCGCGTGAAGGCGGCGACCACGAGCTGCTCGGCGCGCCCGCGATCGCCGATGATCAACGCGGCGGTTCGCAGCGCGCGATCGCCCCATGCCGCGGTGAGCGTCCGGAAGGCTTCCCGGTCGCCGCAGCGCGCGCGCTCGAGTACGTCGAGGTCCACAGGCTGAGAAACCTATCGCGGGAGGGCAGGCGTGGCGCGCAGCATCAGGGGGGGCGCCCGAGGTGCGCTTCAGGCGGGGGCGCGCGTGAAGACGTCGAGCGCCGCTTCGGGTCCGGCCAGGACAAGCAGGTCCTCGCCGGCGAACCCGCACCAGACCCGGGGACGGCCGGGCGCCAGGTCGGCGTCGCAGTCGAACTCGACTTCGAGCGGACCGATGATGAGCAGGCCCGTCTCCTCGGCGTGGTGTTCGAGCGCGCGCGCGAGCTGATCCTCGATCCCCGGTCCCAGCCACGCGCGATCCGACGGGTTCATCGCGACCACGTATCGGGTGGGAACCGACGGCACGCCCAGGCCGGCGGTGAACCTTTTGCGCTCCATGGCGGTTGCGAGCAACTGCTCGATGCCGGAAGGGCGCAGTTGGCCGGGAGGGATCAGATATCCCAAAGTGTCGTCCTGTCTGCTAAGGCCCATCATGTCCCGTAGCACGCTTCCTGCCGCTCGGTTGCTTACCGTCTCTCTGATGCTATTCGCCTTACCCGTCCGGTTCCCTCTCAAGGTATCGCAACACCGCCTTGTCCCGATTGATGCACATTCGTGTAGGTTCACGACGGCCGCGATGTTCCTAGGTGCTTGAAGTGTTGTTTGTCGTTGCTAGTGTTGCGACACCTCCGCGGCGTCGGAGGGAAGCGGAGCGAAGCGCTTTGTTCCTGTTTCCCAACCGATGGGGGAGATGTCATGGACGGCGCGACGCTCCGACTGCTCGAGACGATCCGAGGGGCCGCCTCGGTTCCCAGTCCGCCCAAGAACGCGCTCGAAGCATTCACATGCCTTCTGCATGGCACGCCGACGCCCGCTTTGAGCACCGTAGAGCGGTTGTGGGTTGAGGTGACTGCCGGGGACGCCGAGGCGCAGCGGTGGCCGCGCGCGGAGGCCTTCCGCGCGATCTTCGCCGGCGAGCTGGCCCAGGAGAAGCTGACTGAACGGCGGGTGGCTCAGGGCATGCTCGCGATCGAAGGCTTGCTCGCCCTCCCGCGCGCCGAACGAGCAGCACTCGCGCTGACCTGCGTGCTCGGCTTCACCGAGGGCGAGGTCGCGCACGTGCTCGAGGTGGAGCCGCAAGCAGCCGGAGAGATCATCGAGCAGGCCGTCGCGTCCGTCCGGCATGCGGCACGAACCACAACTGGAACCCTTCGCCGGGGCGGTGCCGCCGCATAGGGGCCGACTTCCGGGTTCACGCGGAGGAGAAAGCAGATCGGGGAGCGCATCGCGCTCCCCGATCCGTCTCTCGGAGTTTCTACAGCGGTGTGTTGGAGGTGAACGTCATGATGTTCGCCGTGGGTAGTCCTCCAGGCGGGATCGCGCCAGGGAGTCCCTTGAGGTTGTAGCGGACGAAGGTCCCGAACGCGAGCAGCGTCGGACCGATCCCATTGACCACGGGCCCGCCGCCGACCGGAAGGATCCGGCCGTCGAACCGCCAGTTGTCGGTGTGGCCCGTCATCGAGGAACTCTGGAATGAAACCAACCCTCCGACGCCGTTGTCGCCGATGATGAGATTGCTGGGGGCGAAGAAGCGCTCCTCGAACCCGAGCGCGTTCCAGAGCACGACCTCACCCTGACGCAACGAGAAGTCAACCAGGAGCACGAGCTTCGGCGCCGGGAAGGTCGGGCCGCCGCCGGTCCTTGCAACGTTCATCGTCTCGACGTAGGCGATCGGCCAACTCTTCTCGCGGAGCATCAACTGCCAGGTGCTGATGCCAGGCACCCGGTTCATGTCGAAGCTCTTGTGAGTTTCGATCCGGAAGCCGGGATCGTTGATGGGGCAGATCGCACCCAGCTCCGTCCCGTCGTCGCACAGGCCGTCGCTCCGACGGTCCATGTAGGCACCTGCCTCATACATGGTCACCAATGCCACGTCGTACTTGCCGTTCTTCGCCAGGTAGTCGACCCCCAGCGTGCTGAGCGGGAAGTTGACGGTGATGTTGCAGGTGCCGGCGAGACCGTCGGCGCCGCAAACGGTGGCGTCGAAACCGGTCTCGGTCGGATCCGTGATGATCCGGCGGAAGTGGCGGCTGTCCTGATCCCCGGGGCGTGCGATGGTCAGCAGGTATCCCTTCACCCGCTCGCCCGGCGCCATGGTCGGCTGGGTCCAGGAGAAGGGCACCTGGTTGGTGCCGCGGACCAACGCGAACCGCGGCGTGGCGGCCAGGGGGGCAGGACCGCTGAGCTTGCCCCAGTCGTAGACGATCGCGGACGGCGGGTGCCGGATCTCTTGGAACACCGAGCGGGACACACTGGTGAGGGCCCCATTGACGCACAGATCGGCGACTGAGAACGCCTCAGCTGCCTCCGTTCCGGGGGCGGTCGTGCCGTCGAGGCCCTGCGCGCACGTGGCGTAGATCCCACGGAACTCGTAGTTCCCAGCAGCCTTGGGTGTCTTCGAGAACTCGAGCCATGCGCGCTCGCCGGTCGTCTCATCGATGTGCCAGAAGCCGGCCGTGAGGGCGTCGATGTAGAAGAGGAGATCGCGCATGCTGATCCCCTCTTCGAACAGGAACTGCGTCGCGTAGAACGATGTCAGATCGAAGTCGATCTTCCACCCGAAGTTCAGGGAGATGTCCTCCCCGCTGAGCAGCTCGCCCGGCTGCACCTTCCGCAGTGTGACCGGGATGATGTGCTCACGAGCCTCCTCGTGAGCTTCGGTGCACCCGACGACGATCAGCCCGAAGCAATCATCGAAGCGCGATACGTCATCGGTGTTGGCGTAGAGGTACATGCACATCGACGCCGTCTGGGTGGTGGTGTTGTATCCGAGGAAGGCAAGCGCTGGGTTCTGGTTGCGGATTCCCTCACTCGGGCCCAAGCGGTTTCGGCCGAACGTGACTGAGGCCGGCCGCGTGTTCTCGATCCAAGCGCTTCCGCCGACGCCACCTGCGAGATTCTCGGCCCGCCCCAGTCGCGCCGAGTCGTCGTCTGCGTCGTTCTCCTCGCCGATGAAGACTTCGCTGCACTGTGCGGCCGGGTCGCCGATGTTTGGTCCTTCCGAGATCTGCGCTGGGCGCAAGGTGTTGACCGCGAACTGCCAGCCACGCGGAACGAGGTAGGAAACGCCCAAGACCGGCTGGTCGTGGTCGGCCTGCGTCATCAGGTACGAGATCGAGGAAGGCGTGTCGGTTAAGGCAACCTGCGCGCCTGCGACCAGGTTCGGGTTGAACGCATTGCAGGGATCGGTGGTGCTCCCAGGGGTGCAGGTGGTGTGGTCGGCGACGGCCAGGCCCGGCAGGGCCATCGCCGCTACGAGAACGGCGACCGCGAGCCGAAGCCGCCCGATCATCCCGTTGCGAGCCTTGCGGTTCATCGTTTCCTCCGCTCCTGGTCGAGTCCTAGTAGGGGTAGACATGGATGTCGTCCGACTGTGCTTCGCTGCAGTTGCTCCATGCATCGCACGCCACGACCTTGATCACGTAGGGGTCCGCCAGAGGGATCAGTCCGAAGTCGGTTGGCTCGAAGTCGTTGATGTTGAGGCTGATCCCGAACCCGGCCTGAGAGCCCTGACGAGAGATGCTCTGAACCTCGCGCAGCTTCACAACGCCCTGGAAGATCTGGATCGTGACACTCGCGATGTCCGACGCCACACCGAACGAGTTCGGCGCCGTCAGGTCATCAACGTGCCCACTCACCCGCGCGTGACCCTGTGGCATGTACTGACCCGGGGCGTGCCGGCTCCGGCTCGGGCAGAAGTTCTGATTGGCCCACAGGCTCTCGGCGCCATTCCCGCTGTCAGAGGGATCCGATGTCAGGTCACGCAACGAAACCCCAGGGGCAGGTTCGGTGCAGTAGACCCACGTGGGATCGAACGGCATGACCGGGGCGCCGTCACCGCAGTACCCATCGGCGGTCGCGCCGAAGCTGTTCCCGTCGAATGGTTCCTGGGCGCTCTTCGCCTGCAGGTGACACCACTGCGTCGGGGGGAACATCAACCGGCTGATGACCGGCGCGAACGTGTCCCGTGGGGTCCCGGCGTACTTGGTGAGCTGCTCCGTCGCGATCGGGCCGAGCGTGCCGTCGGTTGCGCGCGCACGGACGTTGAAGTCGATGACCGTGCCGCCCCAGTCCGCTGGGTCGTTGCTAGCCTGCTCGCCGGGGGTGGCCGTGTGTGTGCCGAGCTCCCAGATGTCGAGCTGCGCGGAGAAGAAGCCTTGCTCCTTGTCGATCTCGGGGTCATCGACGGGCTGCACGGTGACGGTCCGCGTGATCGAGCTGGTCCCGTCGGTCGCCTCGATGTCGATGAACAGGCGGAGCCTTCCGTCGACGAGGTCGCCGCTCGCGACGCCTTCGACGAAGGCGATGCCGTGCTCGTAGCGGAACCCGAACGGCCGGGAGTTCGCGAAGAGCGTCTCCGAGGTCTTCAGGGTCGCCAGCGCCGGATCCGTTTCGGTGCTCGGGTCTCCTGGACGGAGGTTTCCGAACACCACCAACGAGTCGATCGTCGGCGGGGTCGCCGCACTCGTGGCCCCTGGCACGACCAGGGCCGCGAGCACGAGCATGACTGCGATCGTGCGTGGTGTACGCGAGCTGTTGCCGAACATACCGGCCGCTCCTTTCGCTGATCCGTTTCGGCCGCCTGGTCACTTTCCAGACGGTTCGCCCTGAAGGTTCGCTGTGTTCGTCCTATACGGTTCTTTCGTCTAGACGGTTTCGACCCGGTTTCGACCCTTCCTGCCGCATCGCCCCTCCTGATCGGTTCGGAAGTACCGTTTTGGCCGGATATTCAAGGAATTTCCGCGGATCCGGCTATGCCCCGGGGCGAATCGGGCAAAACGGTACTCGCGCGACTTCCGGCGGCTCGTTCGGCAGTCCGGGCTCGACTCGCTACACTTGGCTTCCCCGGTTGCTGGTGGCGACCGCGCGCGCGCAGGGAGGCTCGATGGATTTCCGTGACACCCCGGATGAGGCCGCGTTCCGCAAGGAGGTTCGCGACTGGCTGGACCACAACCTCGAGCCCGGGTTCACCAACGCCCAGGCGGCAGTGGGCGGGGAACGGCTCAAGCAACTCACGGACTGGCAGGCCAAGCTGCACGCCGGCGGCTGGGCGGGGGTGTCCTGGCCGAAGGAGTACGGGGGCCGGGGAGCGTCGCTGATCGAGCAGGCGATCTTCTACCAGGAGATGGCGCGCGCGAAGGTTCCGAACCCGATCAACGTCATCGGCCTGGGGATGGCCGGGCCGACCATCATCGCGCACGGGACCGAGCAGCAGAAGCAGCGGTACCTGTCCAAGATCCTGTCGGCCGAGGAGATCTGGTGCCAGGGATTCTCCGAGCCTGGGGCCGGCAGCGACCTCGGCGGCCTGCGCTCGAGCGCGGTCGAAGACGGCGACTCCTACGTCATCAACGGGCAGAAGGTCTGGACCTCGCTCGCGCACCTCGCCCAGCAGCGAGGGCACTGCATCTTCCTGGCGCGCACCGACCCCTCAGCGCCCAAACACCAGGGGATCACCTACTTCCTGGTGGACATGACCTCACCGGGGATCGAGGTCCGACCCCTGCGCCAGATCACCGGGCACGCCGAGTTCAACGAGATGTTCTTCACCGACGTCCGCGTGCCCAAGGAGAACATCCTGGGTGCGGTCAACGACGGCTGGCGGGTGGCGATGACCACGCTGCTGCACGAGCGCGGCACGCTCGGATTCGCCCTGTCGGTCGCATCGCGTATCGCGCTGGACGAGCTGATCGCGCTCGCTCGCACCGTGAAACGCGACGGGAAGCCGGCGATCGAGGACGCGAGCGTGCGCCAGCGGATCGCGCAGCTCCATATCGATATCGAGGCGCTGCGGCTCAACAACTACCGTGCGCTGTCCTCGACTATGAAGAACGGTGTCCCCGGCCCAGAGGGGTCGTTCAGCAAGCTGATCTGGTCCGAATCGCTGCAGCGGCTGACCGAGCTGGCCATCGAGCTGCTCGGACCGGCCGGGCTGCAGGGCATCGACGCGAAGGATCCGGCCGTGGCGCGCTGGTCGTTCGCGCACCTGCGCTCGCGCGGCGCGACCATCGAGGCGGGAACCTCGGAGATCCTGCGCAACATCATCGCCGAGCGCGTGCTCGGCCTGCCCAAGCACAAGTAGGGCCGGTTCTGTCCACGAACAGGTAGGGGAGTGGTCATGGAGTTCTCGTTCACCGACGATCAGGAAGCGCTTCGAGCATCGGTCCGCGAGGTGCTGGAGGCGCGCGCCTCGGCGCGGACGGCGATGGGATCGAAGACAGGCACCGACGACGCGCTGTGGCGCCAGGCGTGCGAGCTTGGATGGCCCGGCGTCGCCGTCGACGAGCAGCTCGGCGGCCTCGGCCTGGGCCTGATCGAGTCCTGCATCCTGGCCGAGGAGGTCGGGCGGACCGTCGCGCCGATCCCGGTGTTCTCGACGCTTGGCCTGGCTGCGCCGGCGGTCTCGGCGGCGCCCGAGGGTCCGGCGCGCGACGCGTTCCTGCGCTCTTTGGCGGCGGGCGAGATCCGGGCGACGTTGGCGCTCGGGCAGCGCGACGGCCGCTACGACGCCGCCGGGGTGAGCGTGAAGGCCGCGGCTTCGGATGGCGGGGGGTGGCGCTTCTCGGGCAAGGCGTCGCTGGTGCCCGAGGCGCATCTGGCCGACCGGATCGTGGTGCTGGCGCGGACCGCGTCGGCGCGCGACAAGCGCGAAGGGTTGACGCTGTTCCTGGTCGACGCTGCAGCCTTGAAGCGACGTCCCAAGGCCGTGGACTCCCTGGACGGGACGCGGCGGCTGGCCGACGTGTCCTTCGCCGGCGTCGAGGTAGGCGACGACGCGCGCCTGACCCCGGTCGGGGAGGCATGGCCGGTGGTGGCGCGCGCGCTGGACCGCTCGGCGGTGCTGCTGGCAGCCGAGGCCGTCGGGGTGGCCGAGCGCGCGCTGGAGATGGCCGCCGCCTACGCCAAGGAGCGCGAGCAGTTCGGCAAGAAGATCGGCTCGTTCCAAGCGATCAGCCACAGGCTGGCAGACATGATGCTGGCCGTGGAGAACGCGCGCTCGCACGCGTACTACGCGGCGTGGGCGCTGGAGGAGGGGACGCCTGACGCGCATCTGGCGGCGGCCAGCGCGAAGGCCGCGGCATCCGACGCCGCG
Organism: Actinomycetota bacterium; assembly: GCA_036397635.1. Lineage (GTDB taxonomy): Bacteria > Actinomycetota > AC-67 > AC-67 > AC-67 > DASWIP01. The sequence goes on from DASWIP010000100.1 coordinate 12,027, forward strand.
CGTATCGCGACCGGCGGCGCGATCCAGGTGCACGGCGGGATCGGGTTCACCTGGGAGCACGACCTGCACCTGTATTACCGGCGCGCGAAGTTCTGTGAGCTGTACCTCGGCGATGCCTCGCGCTGGCGGGAGCGGGTCGCTTCGCTGCTGGCGTCGTAGGCCGGGTTCAAGGGGAGCGCGTCGGGGTGGGGAAGCCGAAGAACGAGGCGCGCGCGGCCTGGGCGACGTCGGAGGATGCCGCGGCGAAGAAGCGGCGCGCGCGCCTGGCGCTGCGACGCCTGGAGCGTGCGTACCCGTCGTCGACCACGGCGCTTCGGCACCAGAACCCGTTCGAGCTGCTCGTGGCGACCGTGCTGAGCGCGCAGAGCACCGACAAGAAGATCAACGAGATCACCCAGACGCTGTTCGCCAAGT
>DASWIP010000101.1:0-2539 GCA_036397635.1 Actinomycetota bacterium
GACAGGGACGCCAGGCCGGTGATCTCCATGAACAGCACGGGGCCGCTCGGCGCGCCAGGCGCGCGCTCGATCCCGGTCATCCTGTACGGGCCGAGCGAGTCCAGCCCGAACAGCGGACCGGTCGCCTGGCTGAACGTCGAGCTGACGACGGCGTGCGCCTCTCCTTCGGACGCATCCGCGGCCAGCAGCATGTCGTCCAGCCAGTATGCACCGTCGTAGGCGATCCCGAAGTCGGGCTGGAAGAAGTCGCGCACGATGCGGTACCGCACCTCGGCCGGATCGGTCACCCGCGTGGGCAGGTCGTACAGCCATGACAACACGTGATGACCGGTCGTGCCCGGGAAGCTCGTCTCGTGACGCCGGCCCGGGTAGAAGACGTATCGATGTGGTAACTCCGATGCGGCGTAGTCGCCCATCCAGCCTTCGATGCCGGCAGCGGGCACCAACTCGTCGGCGCCCCCGTGCACGACGAGGTACGGCAGGTTGCTCGCGTTGCCGATCAAGTCCATCAGCGTCAGCCCGCAGCCCTCGGCGTCGCGGTCGCACGCGGGCGGGTTCTGATGGGGGTACATCACCGGCGTCGGCGCTGCCCAGATCGAGTACGGCGTCGGCGGACCCGACCACGCGATCGCGCGTGCGAACAGATCCGGGTACAGCTGCCCGAGCCGCCAGGTCCCGTAGCCGCCCATCGACATGCCGGTGAGATAGATGCGCTCGACGTCGAGGTTGTACTGCCGTGCCAGGTCGCGCCAGACCTCGAACACGTCGATCTCTGCTTCTCCTTCGTACCAGCCGGCCTCGCCGCGCGCGAGCGGCGTCACGATGATCGCGTCGAGGCGGTCGGCCCACTCCTTCATCTCGCGACCCCACGAGGTGATGCCGAATGAGCGATGGTTGCCGCCCAGGAAATGCAACAAGAACAGCACCGGCGCCGGACCGTGCTCGGCCCCCAGGGGAACGTACACCGAGTACGGCTGGTACGGCGAGCGGTACAGCCGGTAATCGAAGCTGTCGCTCTGGCTGTACCTCGTTTGAGGCACGACGCCCTCGCCCAGGTCCTGCGCCGAGCGGAACACGCGCACGAACGGTGCCCGGGGTCCGCGGCGCACGATGAAGCGCGGGCAGGGTCCCGTGCATCGCAGCCCTTCGAAGTCGACGCGCCACGGATCGACCGGATAGATCCCGGCCAGCATCGCGGATTGCGCGCGGTCGGCCCAGTACGACGCCGGTCCCTCCGACACGGTGAGCGCCAGGTCGAAGGCCGGGAGCGCCTGCGTGCCGGGCGCGGGATGATGCCATCCGTCCCCATCCCAGACGCCTGCCGACACGACGACGTCCATGTCGTCGGCGGGCTCGAACACTTCGAATGGGATCCGCGCTTCGAACGTGTTCTGCAGGGCATCGGGGACCAACTCGACCGGTACCTCCCCGAGCAGCGCCGTATCACCGTGCATCAGCAGCGTCGTCGGCGGCCCGTCGGTGTTCGGGTCGTGCAGGGTGATCTCGATCCCCGTCTTCTCCGGCTCGAGCAGCGCGTTGAGCTGCACCAGCACGTACCACGCGTCGGTATCCAGGCCGAGGCGCACCTCGATGATGTCGGCGGCGTTGCCCACGAGTTCCGGATCCGACGGGTAGAGGTAATCACCCGCGGCACCGCCGGCCGCGCCGGCGCCGTGCAGCATCTCGTAGTTCTCTGCCGGGTTGCCGCTGATCCCGTCGTCGCCGTCGATGTTGGCGCCGTGGTCGTCGAAGGGGTGGTCGGTCAGCACGATCTCGTGCTCGCCGTAGGTCACGCCGCCGGCGACGCCGTCCGACGCGACGGACCAATCGAACAGGACACCGTCGGGCGCGTCCGGCGGCAGCGCGCCGAGCACGGGTCCGCCGGTCGGGCCGTCATCCAGGTTCACCGGCTGGTGAGACGCGCGCGCGCCCAGCGGCGCCAGCATCGATGCGAGCAGCAGCGACGCGACGATCCCCCTGCACTTCCTCACGAAGAACCTCCCCGGTTGGCTCACCCACCGGTGGATTCGACGCCGCGAAGAATGGTCCTGCTAACAGGGGGGGAAGCACTGGATCGCATCGAACAAGGGGAGTGACCCTCGACGGGGTATGACGGTGCGTACGTCCGAGGGGACAAGATCGGCGTCGCGTGGTACGGCGCCGACAGGATGGGCGATCCCTCGACGATGCCGCCCGAGACACGTTGGCATGTCCGGTACGCGGAGAGCCTCGACGCCGGCGCGACGTTCGGCGCCCAGGTTGACGTCGCGGGACCGATCAAGGGAGGGGCCGTCTGCTTGAGCGGCCTGAGCTGTGCAGGTGACCGCGAAATCGGCGATTTCCTGCAGGTCGCGATCCATCCGGACGGCCGCTCTATGATCCCGTTCGTCGATACGTTCGATGACGCGAGCCTTCCCGGCGTATACCTGGCAGCGCAGGCATCGGCCGGCATCTAGTTCCGTCGGGGGAGAAGCTTCCTAGCTCGATTCGACCCTTTCCTGTTCGAACCGGGACGACCCTCGCGAGCCGGCTTCCAGTG
>DASWIP010000102.1:0-22030 GCA_036397635.1 Actinomycetota bacterium
GTTCTCCGCCGACTCCTGCCGGCCCGGAACCGGCGCATACTCCGCCGACGCCGTCGGATCGTTGTTCGGCACCCGCAAAGGATTCGGGAACACCAAGAAGATGAGCACCAGCGCCGAACCCATCGCGACGACGGGCGGCCATCGTTGCGTCACCGTGGTCGACGCCGTGTCGATCCCCCCTAGGACCTACGATGGAGCGTTCGGATCCACAGTTGTGTCATCGGCGACGCACGGCTCGCTGCCGCTCTGTGTGTCCACCAGCCACTGGTCTCCGAACGGGAACTCACCTGCGTAGAACCGACGACCGCCGAGCGCAGCTCGGAGGCATCCTTCACCCGCCTTGCCGCCGGGAGGTGTCCCCTCCTGATCCCACACCCAGGCGTGCGCGGTGTCGATCCAGGTGTAATCGCTGACCGCCTTGGGATGGCCGTACGAGCCGTACCCACCCGTCGGGACATAGGGGTCGTCCTGGTTCTGATAGTGGAACGTGAACATCCCCTTCCTCATCGTCTCGGGGGTCAGCTCCGATCCAGCTCCCTGGATACCCTGGAACAGGTTCAGGAACAGGTGGTAGATGTCGAAGTTGAAGCGTGTGTTCGGGATCGTCCCAGGCTCCTGTTCCAGGTAGGCCTTGTAGTGAAACTGCTCCTGCAGACGCTTGTTGGCCCAGTGCTGTGGGTTGATCCCGAACCGTACCTGCTTCCCGCTTTGGTCCGAGTATCGCTGGTTCCACGCTTGACGGAACATCCTGCTGCCCTGGTCCCAGTACCATTCGGGGTAGTAGTCCAGCGTCGTTGCGGCGTTCTGCATCTTGTTGACGGACAGCTCGTTCGGAACCGGGACGCAGTAGCAGATGACGGTGGTGACGTCCGCGCCCTTGAACTCGTTCATGATCGTTGGCGCCTCGCGACTACCGCCACCGTTCTCGGGGAAGGTCTTGACGAGGTGCTGCTCGCCGTCCCATTTCATGCCGCAGTCGCGCTGGGTGTATTCCATGAGAAGCTTTGCCAGCCGCTCGGTCTGCGGGCCGCGCGAGTCGCTCCCAACCGTCGGCAGCGGATAGATCAGGCCGAACTTTCGCGTCTTCGCCCTGATATCGGGATCCGATGACAGGTTGGCCTTCTGCCGGCCGGTCCGGCCGCGCTCGTCGCGATATAGAGAGTTACAGATGAACGATGCGGCCAACGAGGCTTCGGTTTCCTGGTCCGGGAAGAAGCTCCAGACGAGACCTTTGCCGCTGTCGAAGACCGACCGTGGCACATCCGCGTTGAGTCCGAGCCCGAAAACACCATAGTCTTCCGCCGCTTGCTGGAGGAAGCACTCGCCCCCGTCACCGAAGTGCACCACGGCGAACGGCGGGGGGTTCTCGTTCGCGAGGATGATCGCTTCCCCGCGGCGCTGCCCGCAAGGAGACCCCAGGCCGCCTTGGCTCTTGACTGCCTTCACGCTGACCCGGCGGCCGTAGGTTTGAAAGTGCAAGCGGAAGTAACGCAGTTGTGCCTTGATCGTGCGAACCAGATAGGTGTCCTGACCGTTGACGCTGGCGGTGTGATCGGGCTTCTCCTCGGAGGGACGGTATTGCGCATTCATGTCACCCTCGACATCGAGATCGTTGTAGAAGATGACCTTGATCTCGTCCTTGGTGACTCCCCTATAACTCGCGGTGGTCTTACCGTCGAAGTAGCCCACGCACGGTGGCGACAGGGGGTCCTCCGTTTGCCGCGGCGGAGTACCGACGCAGGGGAACGCGCGGGCTTGGAACTGGGGCGGGGGCTTCTCCTGCGGCCCGCCCGGTAGGAACCCGAAGCCTTCGCCGCCGGCGCCGATCCCGCCCGACGAGGCGAGGCCCGTCTCACCGAAGTTGGCGTTCTCGGCCGACTCCTGCCGGCCGGGAACCGGCGCGTACTCCGCCGAGGCCGTCGGGTCGTTGTTCGGGACCCGCAGGGGGTTGGGGAAGACCATGAAGATCATCACCAGCGCCGCGCCCATCGAGATCATGGGCGGCCAGCGGCGCGCGGCGGTTCCAGCTTGTGCCATATCGAGGAATCTCCTTCGCGTTCCTGCGCTTCTACCCCTGCTAGACGCCTGCTGAGGTGGAGAGGTTCGGGCCGATTCCGCCCGAACCGCACGATAAGTCTAGATGGAGCGAGCCCCCGGGCGCTCAGCGAGCGGAAGAGCCGGAAGAGCCGAACCCGAGGGAGCCGAGCCCGCGCGCGGGCGGGCAGCTCACACCTGGCACTGGGCGCAGTAATAGGTCGACCGGTTCCCCCAGCGGTCGCGAACGATCGGGCTCCGACAGCGGCGGCAGGGTTCACCCTCACGCCCGTAGACCTTCAAGTGCTCCTGGAATTCTCCGGTCTTGCCGTACAGGTTGCGGTAGGTCTCGTCCCCGAGGGTGACGCCCCCGTGCCGGATGCCCTCCTGGAGGACCTCCTGCATGGCTCGATACAGCCGGCGGACCTCTTGGGCGGTCAGGGACTCCGAGAGCCGATCGTGTCTGAGGCCGGAGACCCAAAGGATCTCATCCGAGTAGATGTTGCCGATGCCGCTGATGAACTTCTGATCCATCAGCAACGACTTCAACTTCATCTTGCGCGAGATGACGATCTCGCTGAAGACCTGCCAGGTGAAGGAATCGGCCAGCGGATCCAGCGCGATGTGCGAGAGCTCCTTCACGCCCACGAGCCCATCCTCGGCAGCAACGAACAGCTCACCGAACTGACGCATGTCGATGAACCGGAGCTCCCCGCCGGTGGAGAACTTGATCACGCAGTGGGTGTGCTTCTCGATGGCCTTGCGTCCGGTCGCACGCTCGATCCGTCCGCTCATCCCGAGATGCATCACGAGGATGCTTCCCGAGTCGAGGTGCATCAGCAGGTATTTCCCGCGCCGATCAACCTTGGTGATCTTCGCTCCCACCAACGGCTCGGTGAAGTCCTTCCTCTGCTTGTGGCGCCGGATGATGCGCGGCAGCTTCACCTGGACGTCTTTGATGCGCTTGCCGACGGCATCACGTTCGAGGTCGCGTCGGATGACCTCCACCTCGGGAAGCTCAGGCATCCGTCACCGTCCCCTCTCGTTGAGGCGATCCCCGCACCACGTCACCGGCACGGAGCCGCTCGACCGCCACGCGCGCGGCCGCCTGCTCGGCCTCCTTCTTGGAGCGGCCGGCCCCGGTGCCGTACCTCGCTCCGGCGAGAGAAACCTCCGCGCGGAACCGCTTCGCATGGTCGGGCCCCGATTCGGTCAGCTGGTAGTCCGGCAGGGCGTTCAGCCGCGCAGCAGCGAGTTCTTGCAGTGTGGTCTTGTAGTCATGCACGACCCCGCCCTCGACCTTCCCGCGGATACGAGGAAGGAACAAGCCCAGGATGACCCTGCGCGCGCCGCGGATCCCCCGATCGAGATAGATGGCCCCGAAGATGGCCTCGAGGGTATCCCCCAGGATGGAGGCCTTGTCCCGGCCTCCCGTCATCTCCTCCCCCTTGCCAAGATGGACGTGCTGACCCAGCCCGATCTCTCGCGCGACGTCGGCAAGCACCGTCATATTGACCAATGCCGCGCGCATCTTCGCGAGATCACCTTCGGGACGATCGGGGAACTCCTTGTATAGGGAATCGGTGACCACGATCCCCAGGACCGCGTCACCCAGGAACTCCAAGCGTTCGTTCGTCGGCAAGCCGCCCTGCTCGTACGCGAACGATCGGTGCGTGAGCGCATGCGTCCAGAGCTCGCGATCCTTGAGAACGATCCCGAGCCGTCGCTCCAGTGCTGTGCCTCGACGGCGGCTGAACCGCACGCCCGGCTACTCCACTACCAGCACCTGGCGGCCCGCGTACGTGCCGCAGTTCGGGCAGACATGATGCGGAAGCTTGGCTTTCTTGCACTGAGGACACGTCGTGTATGCCGCCGCCTTGCCACTGCTCAGCCACTGCGACTTCCGCGAGCGCGTTCGGGAGCGCGACTTCTTCCTTTTGGGTACGGGCATCTATCCCTCCATCATCTTCCGCCGCAGCGACTCCAGCGCACCCCACCGCACGTTGGTACGAGCGGTGTCGTGACCACAGTCCTCGGCGTTACGGTCCACCCCGCAGGCCGGGCATAACCCGAGGCAGCCCTCCCGGCAGATCGGGTTGAGCGGCATCGCGAGCACCAGCACATCCCTGATCATGGGCTCGAGGTCGATCATGCCCTCGACGACCTCGTACTCGTCGTCAGAGGGCGCCGGTCGCGGTACGAACACCTCACCGACCTCAACCTGGAGGTCCCGGTTGAATGTTGCGAGGCACCGCCGGCACTCCAGATGGATCGTGGCGGCGACCTGCCCCGAAACGTGGATCCCCTCGACCAGAGCGTCCAGGCGCACGTCGATGACGACCCGGGTCTGATCCGGGACGCGCGCAAGCGCCACAGCGACACCTTCCATCTCATGCTCGGATCGGAGCCTTCGGGAGGTCCCCGGATGCCGGAGAAGCTCCGAGACATCAACAGAAAGTCGCACGCGCTCACTCATCGTGATCGCTGCCTTTTCCATGCGCGCACACGATATCACAGCGGGGCATATCGGCTCCTGACCTGCGGAAACGCACCAAGGGGCGCTCACACCGCCCAGGAAACGGCTCGCGGGGCCGGCGGAGCGGGGAAAAACCGCCCCTAGCAGCCCGGTGCGGGTTGCTCAGTCCTCGTAGGGCTGCTCTTCTCCCGCCAGCTCGTCGGCCTCGTGCCGCCCGGCCAGCTTGGCTCGACCGCGCTCGACCGCACCAAGGGTCTTCTGCAGGACCACCTCGAACGTGGCGAGCTTCCCCTCGACGTAATCCTCCGCCTCCGCGCGGATCCGCTTCGCGACCGCTGCAGCTTCTGCGACCATGCGGTCCGCTTCGCGCGACGCGGCTTGCACGATCTCGGTCTTGGAAAGCAATTGCTCGCGTTCGCGACGCGCGCGTTGCACGACGCGCTCGGCCTGTTCACCGGCACGCTCCAGCACCTCGTCGCGATCGCGGATCACGGCCCGCGCGCGCGCGATCTCTTCCGGGATCGACCGCTTGAGCGTCTCGACGATGTCGAGCACTTCCTTACGATCGATCATCGCCGAAGAGGACAACGGCACGTTGCGTGCGGAACGAACGATCTCCTCGAGTTGTCGCACGAGATCCTCGAGGAGGGACATCTGTCCGATCGGGATCGTCAAAGGACCGGTCTCATCTCGAACCGGCGTCACGGGAACGACCGCCGCCGGCCGCTCCAGGTCTTGTTCATGCTTCGCCACGGAACCGCTCCTTCAGTTTGCGCGCCACCTCGACCGGGACGAACTCGTCCACGTCTCCTCCGAACCGCGCGACTTCTTTGACCAAGCTGGAGGAGAGGAACGAGTACGCAGGCGTTGCCACCATGAACATCGTCTCCACCTCCGCCAGCTTGTGGTTCATCTGTGCCATCTGAAGCTCGTAGTCGAAATCGGTCACCGCCCGGAGGCCCTTCACCAGGACCCGGGCGCCCTTCCGTCGGACGTAGTCCACCAAGAGCCCGTCGAAGGAGTCCACCTCGACACCCTCGAGGCCCGCGACGACCTCCTTCACGAGCGCCACCCGTTCCTCCAGATTGAACACCGGCGACTTGCTGGGGTTCTGTGACACGGCGACCACGATCGAGGGGAAGTGGATGCGGGCACGCTCGATGATATCGAGGTGCCCATTCGTGATCGGGTCAAAAGTGCCCGCGTAGATCGCTTTCTGTCCGTTCCCCATCGCTTACCGCCATGCTCACTTGGGTCCGTCCGGATCGGCGGATCCGGATCTCGCGGAAGCCGCGGGGCCAGTCGATGTGACCTGCCTCAGCTTCCAGGACAACCGTTCCACCGTCTCGGACCCAGCCACCGGCAGCGACCGCTTCCAGGGTGCGGGCTAGAAATGCTAGGCCAGTGTCATAGGGAGGGTCAAGAACGACCACGTCGAGGGGTTGAGAGACCTTCCGCCGCAGGTAGCGGGCCACGTCCGCGCGCACGACCGCGGCTCTGTCGGCCAGACCCGTGCTCTCGAGGTTCTCTTGGATGACCCGGCAGGCCGCGGGATCGCGTTCGACGAACGTCGCGAAGCGAGCACCGCGTGACAGCGCCTCGATCCCGATCGTGCCCGAGCCGGCGAACAGGTCGAGCACGCCTGCATCCCGCACGGTGTCACCCAAGATGTCGAACATCACTCGCCGCATCAGATCGGTGGTCGGTCGCATCTCCTTGGCGCGCGTGCTTCGCAGCCGGCGACCTTTCGCTTCACCCGCGATCACACGCACGCGTCACGCCCGATCGATGTTGCGCCGTGCGACACAACGTCGCCGAACGGGGCGGCGGACAACAGCTCTCTCGATGACGCGGCGGCGCTCAGCGACCGGACGTTCGTGACCCGGAACCTCATCGTCACGACGCGAACAACCAGTCGAGGCGATCTGCGAACCGACGACGTACTTCGTCGAGCAGCGCGCGATGTTCGTCGTGTGCGAGCAGCGGATCGCGATCGACGATCGCGAACGCATCGCGTCGCGCCTCGACAAGGATCTCGACGTCGCGCGTCAGGTTCGCGAACCGAAGGTCACCGCGGCCCGCTTGCAGCGGCGCGCCTTTTCCCTCACCGACCGATCCTCGTCCGAGCAGATGGCCGGCGCCGCGGATCTCCAGATCGAGCTCGGCGAGGCGGAACCCGTCGGCTGTGGCCGCCATCGCATCCAGCCGGCGCATCGCCTCCGCCCGAGCGTCGTCGTCCTCGGGATCGATGGCTGTGAACAGGTAGCAGCGCGACCGATGGGCCCCCCGGCCGACCCGACCCCGTAATTGGTGAAGCTGGGAGAGGCCGAACCGGTCCGCATCCTCGATCACCATCACCGTGGCGTTCGCGATATCGACGCCGACCTCGATCACGGTGGTCGAGACCAAGATGTCCAGGTCACCGGACCGCATCGCGGTCATAACCTCATCCTTAGCTTGAGACTTCATCCGTCCATGGATGAGCCCGACGCGCAGATCGGGGAACACGTCGGCCCGGATCCGCTCGTACTCGGACTCGGCCGCCTTGGCCTCGAGGATGGCCGAGTCCTCTACCAGGGGGCAGATGATGAAGGCCTGCCGCCCGGCGGCGACCTCGGCCCGCAGGTGACCATACGCCGTCTCCCGCCCGGCCGCGTCGCGCACCACCATCGTCTCGACCGGCGTTCGTCCCGCGGGCATCTCGTCGAGCGTGCTCACGTCAAGGTCTCCGTACAGCGTCAGCGCCAGCGTTCGCGGGATCGGCGTGGCCGTCATGATCAGAACGTCGGGTTGCGCGTGCTTGCCCTTCGCGCGAAGCGACAGTCGCTGATGCACGCCGAAGCGATGCTGCTCGTCCACGATCGCGAGACCCAGTCGGTCGAACGTGACTCCTTCTTGGATCAGCGCGTGCGTTCCGACGAGCATCATCGCCTCGCCGCTGGCTGCCATCTCGAGCGTGCGCTGCCGCTCCTTCCCGCCGACCGAGCCGGTGAGCAGCGCGACGCGGAACCCTTCACCGAACAACCGTCCCGTGTCCGCCGGCGCGAGATGACCGATCTGCTCGAGCAAGCGCGACACCGTCAAGAAATGCTGATCGGCGAGAACCTCCGTCGGCGCCATGAACGCGGTCTGCGACCCGGCGCTCGCCGCGATGAGCGCGGCGGCAACCGCGACCACCGTCTTGCCGCTGCCGACCTCGCCCTGCAGCAAACGGTTCATCGGGTGCGGCTGCCCGAGATCGACCGCGATCTCCTGGATCGCGAGCCGCTGCGCCGCGGTCAGAGTGAACGGCAGGGAGCCCAGGAACCGATCCAGATAGCCGCGTCCGTCCCGCAACTCAGCGCCGGCTTCGTCGCGCTGCAATCGCCGCTTGCGCATCGCGAGCCCGGCCGAGAGCACGAAGAGTTCCTCGTACACCAGCCGCCGGCGTGCGACACGACGCGATCGCTCCTCGGTGGGGAAATGCACCTCTCGCAGCGCAGACGCGCGCGCCGGGAGCGCCTTCTCCTGGACCAGCGCGCCGGGCAGCGGTTCGCCGACGCGGTCGGCGAACCGGTTCAGGGCCTCGTAGACGTAGCGCCGGATCTGGTTGGGGCTTACGCCGGCGGTCGCACCGTGGATAGGGATCACGCGCCCGGTATGGACGCCGCCGCCGGTGAGCTGCTCGACGAACGGATTCGAGATCATCAGCCGGCGGCCTTTGCGGCTGCGCTCGATCCGGCCGGCGACGATCAGGTCCATCCCCTGGCGGAGGTTGCGCCCGCGGAACGGCTGGTTCCACCAGATCAGATCGACGTACCCGGAGCCATCCCCGATCGTCACCGTCAGCATGTGCCGTCGCGAGCGAAGGTACCGGCCGTCGACGCGGACGATCCTTCCTTTGGTCGTGGCGTCCTCGCCGATCTTCAACTCACCAAGGGTGCGCGTGCGCGAAAGATCGATGTACCGACGCGGCACGTGCTCGAGCAGGTCACGCACCGTCCACAGCTCGAGTCCCTTCCCGAGCTTCGTGGCGGTCGCGCGCGTGAGCCCGGTGATGCGTGCCTCGGCGAGCGGCACGTCCAGCGGGCCGGGCCCGGGAGGCAGCAACAGCTCGTCGGCGTCGCTCACTCGACCGCGATCAGATACCGGTGGACGGGCTGCCCGCCGTCGTGGATCTCGAGGGTCATCGCGGGGAACGACTCGGCGAGCGCGCGTTGGAGCCGTGAGCGTTCGGCCGCATCGACGTCGGCGCCGCACAGGACCGTGATCAATCCGTCGCCCGGAGTCACGAGCGTCTCGACGACGGCGCTCGCAACGGCGACAGCATCCGAGGCGTCCGCGGACACGATCGCGCCCTCCGCGAAGCCGAGCGGCTGCCCCGCCGTCACGTCGCCGCCCGGAACCGGCGCGTCGCGTGAGGCCAATACCACGACGCCGGTGCGAACCTGGTCGAGCGCGCGCTGCATGTCGGCGACGTTCGCGGAGGGGTCACGCGCGTCGCCGTAAGCAAGCGCAGCCGCGAGCCCCTCGGCCATGTCGCGCGATCGGAGCACGGTCACGTCCTTGGACGATTCTCCCTTCGCGACACCGGCCGCAGCGAAGACGTTGTCGTTGTTGGGGAGCACGAGCACCGAGGCGGCGGGCACGCCGTCGATCGCCTCGACCAGGTCCCCGACCGATGGATTCATCGTCGCTCCACCGTCTACCACGATCGCTCCGAGGTCGGCGAACATCCGCTTCATGCCATCGCCCGCGGCGACCACGACCAGCGCGGCCGCCGACGCGGCGCGAGCGAGCGGGATGCCGCGCTGACCGGCCGCGCGCGCGGCGTCATGCGATGCCTGAGCGTTGGCGGTTGAGGCGGCGAGCTGCTCGCCGAAGGAAACCACCTCGAGCTGGGACACGGTCCCGACCGCCTCGCCCAACGCGGTGGCTCGATCACGCTGATCGGTATGGACGTGCACGCGCCAGGACCCGTCTCCCCCGACGACCGCGACCGAATCCCCGATCGTCCCGAGCAGCTGTCGCAACGCCGGCACCGCTTCGTCCGACGCCTCGAGCATGTACTGGACCTCGAAGGCATGTGTGGACGACGTCCCGTCGCACAGCTCGGACGGATGCACCCGGTCCCCGGCGTCCTCCGGGCTCGCGGGCAGCTCGCGACCGGCGATCGTTGCCGCGAACGCCTCGAGCACCGCCACCAGCCCCATGCCGCCGGCGTCGACCACGCCGGCTTGTGCCAGCAGGGGAAGCTGCTCGGGCGTACGCGCGAGCGCGTCGCCGGCCGCGCGCGCGACCGCATCGAGCTGCTCCGGCATAGACGCGTACTGCCCGGCTGCCGCGTCGGAGGCCGCCCGAGCCACCGTCAGGATGGTGCCCTCGGCGGGCTCCAGTACGGCCTCGTAGGCGAGCTCCACTGCTCGCTTGAACCCGTCGGCCAGGCGCGCCGGCTCGGCGGGGCCGCTCTCCAGCACCTCGGTGATCCCGCGGAGGATCTGCGCCATGATCACGCCCGAGTTCCCGCGGGCGCCCATCAACGACCCGGTCTTGACCGCCTTGGCCACATCGGCGAGTTGGTTACCGGCCTTCTGCAGGGCCGCTTCGACGGCCTCGAAGGTGAGCACCAGGTTCGTCCCGGTATCGCCGTCTGGGACCGGGTAGACGTTGGCCGCGTCGATCGCGGCGCGACGTGCCCGAAGGACCTCCAGGCTCGCCTGCAGCGCTCGCCTCAGCTCCGCGGCACCTAGGGTGAGCGTCACGCGGTCATCCTAGCCCAGCACTCGGGGCGCGCCGGGAGTCGCTGGTTGCCGGGAAAGGGCGTCGCGGCTACCATTGCCGAGCCATGTCAGCCCGATGCGACGTCTGTGGCCGAGGCCCGAGCTTCGGCAAGCAGGTGTCCCACTCGCACCGCCGGTCCTCGCGCCGGTGGAGCCCGAACGTGCAACGGGTTCGCGCGCTGGTCAAGGGCCACGCGAAGCGGATGAACGTGTGCACGCGCTGCATCAAGGCCGGCAAGATCCAGCGCGCGATCTAGGCCATCGGATCGACGGGTCCGGCACCGCCGCCCAGTGGGAGCGCGTGCTCGATCCCCCGCGTGACGAATCGCTTCGCGCGACGCGCCGCCTCCACCAGATCCATCCCCTGCGCCAGCCCCGCCACGATCGCAGCCGAGAGCATGCAGCCGGTGCCATGCGTGTTCGTCGTATCGATCCATGGGGCGACCAGCTCGTGCTCCTGATCGTCGGCGTCGACGAGCACATCGATCGCTTCCGCGCCACCGGTGTGCCCGCCCTTGACCAGCGCCGCGCGCGCGCCCATGGCCCGGATCGCGCGCGCGGCCGCGCGCTGCTCGTCCGGTGTGCGCACCGGAAGGCCGGTGAGGCGTTCCGCCTCGCGCGCGTTCGGCGTGACACACACCGCGAGCGGCAGGATCTCCGAGACGAGCGCATCCACCGCATCGTCGTCGATCAGCGCGTCACCGGAGGTCGCCACCATGACCGGGTCCACCACGAGCTGCTCGATGCGCGCATCGCGGACCGCTCGCGCGACCGCGGTGATGATTGCCACGTCGGGCAGCATGCCGGTCTTGGCTGCGTCGACACCGATGTCCTCGGCCACCGCGGTGATCTGCGCCGCGACGATCTCGGGGTTAATCCGCTGCCACCCCTGCACGCCCAGCGTGTTCTGCACGGTCACGGCGGTGATCGCGGTCATCCCCCAAACGCCGAGTGCCTGGAAGGTCTTCAGATCCTGCTGGATCCCGGCGCCGCCGCCCGAGTCCGAGCCGGCGATCGTGAGCGCGCGCGCGATCACGACGATCCCCGGAAACTATCCCAGCCGGCATGACCTTGGGCGGGCGGCGGTCCCTCGAATCGACCGCACACCGTCAACGAGGTCGGAGCGATCGCCGCGCGCACTCGGTCTAAGGCGCTCGGCGGCACCGCCATGGCCAGCTCGTAGTCATCGCCACCGGTCTCGGCGAGACGGCCTCGGCCCAGCCACGCCTCGACCTCGGCGACGCCGGGCGCTCGCGGCACCTCATCCTCGATGACGACCCCGACGCCGCTCGCGCGTCCGAGGTGGCTTGCGTCTTGCGCCAGGCCGTCCGAGACGTCGATCATCGCGCGCGCGCCCGCTTCAGCTGCCGCCATCCCCTCGCGAACGCGCGCAACCGGTCTCCGGTGCGCCTGGGCCAGCCCCGGGAACCGGTCGAGCAGCGCGCGCGCCTCCTCATCCCCGTCGGCCGCGCCGCGCAGGAGCGCCAAACCCGCGGCGGCCGCTCCGAGCGAGCCGGTCACGCATAACAGGTCACCCTGCTTCGCGCCGGCTCGCGTCACGACGCCCGCCGGGCCGGGCTCGCCCAACAGGGCGACGGAGACGACAAGCATGTCCGCCCCGACGGTGTCACCGCCGACGATGACGATCTCGTGCGCGCGCGCGGCCTCTGCTACTCCGTCGTAGACGCCTTCAAGACGCTCGACCGGCGTCGATGCGGGAGCCCCGATCGAGAGCAAGGCCCACAGCGGACGCCCCCCCATCGCCGCCATATCGCTCGCGTTGACAGTCAACGCTTTCCACCCGATATCCGACGGCGAGGAGAACCGGAGGTCGAAATGGCGGCCCTCGATCGAGAGGTCGGCGGTGGCGATCAGCAGACGATCGGCGACCCGAAGCACTGCGGCGTCGTCGCGTCCGGGTCCGATCTCGACGCCGGGCCCCGCGACGGGGACACGCGCGAGCAGGCGGTCGATCAGCCCGAACTCGCCCAGATCGGAGAGCTTCTCGTTCACCGCGGCAGCATAGCCTCGCAGGGTCTTGCCCTCGGGGGCCGAGCAGGAGAAGATACCGCTCGGCTTTCATCGAGGAGGGATGACCGTTGGGCGTATACAACACCATCGAGCTGGAAGGCGTGTCGAGCGAGTCGTGGGGCGACGCGGCGCGCGAGGCGATCAGGGAAGCCGCCAAGACGATCCGCCACATCTCGAAGATGGACGTCCTGGGTACCGCCTGCTCGGTCGAGGACAACCAGATCATCGAGTACCGAACCTCGGTCCGCCTGTACTTCGAGGTCGAGCCCGCGCGGACCTGAGACGCGGCCTGGATCGCCGGTGGGACCACGCGATCATCAGCGCCCGTTCCATCCGTTTCGCATCCCGCACCGCGCGCGGTATCATCATGTGAACGTTTTCACATAGCCAGGTCTGGGCGGAGCAGCCCGGGATCGGGGGAGCAGATGACCGAGAAGCTGGAAGGTCCAACCTACGTTCTCGAAGCCAAGTCCTTCCTGATCGACCCCGGCCAGGACCAGCTCATCGAGCTGACCGACGCCATGCCGAACTCGCGCTGGACCTCCTACGGGAATCTCAACGTCACGACCAGGGTCGACTCGCGAAGCGCCAAGTCCACCTACATCGCGACCGACGCGCCCGAGGAGTTCTCCGGGCAGCAGACGATCACGCGCGCGGAGTACGAACGCATCGCCCAGATGCAGGAGGAGTACATCCGCGACCAGAACATGGTCGTGATCAACGGCTTCATCGGCAACGACGCCAACTTCCGCGTGCCTGCGCGCCTGATCATCGAGGCTCGCAACGCGAACGTCGCGGGCAGCCAGGACCTGCTGTACTTCCACGATGACGATCAAGCCGAGCCGGCCGTGACCGTCATCTACACCCCGAACCTGCCCGCCGAGGGATACCCGGAGGACCGCTGCATCGCGGTGGACCTCGACAACTTCGTCACGCGCGTCCTGAACTCGGACTACTTCGGCGAGTCGAAGAAGGGCGGCCTGCGTATGTGGAACAAGATCGTCTACGACCGGGGCGGGCTGAGCCTGCACGCGGGCGCGAAGGCGATCCCCGCCGGTGACGGCGAGCAGACCTTCCTCATCATCGGGCTGTCGGGCACCGGGAAGACGACGACGACCTTCACCCGTCAGAACGACTCGAAGCCCGTGCAGGACGACTTCATCGCGCTGATGCCCGGCGGCAAGATCTACGGCACCGAGAACGGCTGCTTCGCCAAGACCTACGCGCTGTCGCCGGAGTACGAGCCGACCATCCACGCGGCGGTTACCCAGCCGGGCGCCTACCTCGAGAACGTCTCCCAGAAGGAAGAGCGTGGCGACGTCGATTTCTTCGACGAGTCGTTCACCCAGAACGGGCGCGCCGTGTTCGCGATGGAGAAGCTCGGCTGGTTCAAGGACGCGCGCGAGGTCGGCGCGGTCGAGAACCTGTTGATCCTCAATCGCAACAACAGCATCATCCCGGCGGTCGCGAAGCTCCCGAAAGATGCGGCCGCTGCCTACTTCATGCTGGGTGAGACCATGGGCACCTCCGCCGGCGGCAAGGACGAGGCCGGCAAGTCGCTGCGCGTCCCGGGGACGAACCCGTTCTTCCCCCTCCCCCACGCGCAGCAGGGAAACCGGTTCCTCGAGCTGATCCAGACGGCCGAGATGGACGTCTACCTGATGAACACTGGCTGGGTCGGCGGCGGAGACGCGGATGTGGCGGCCGGACGAGCGAAGAAGGTCAAGATCCCCCACTCCTCAGCCGTGGTCAAGGCCATCGCCGACGGCACCATCGAATGGACACAGGACCCGGACTTCGGCTACCAGATCGCGACCTCGGTCCCTGGGTTCGACGACGAGGAGCTGCTCCAGCCCCGTCGGCTCTACGAGCGGCAGGGCCGCCTGGACGAGTACGCGGCGACCGTCAAGCGCCTCAAGGAGGAGCGCGCGACGTTCCTCGCGAAGTTCGACGGCCTCGAGCGGGAGATCAGGAACGCGATCTGAGCCGCCCCTCCCGCCGCGTGGCATCCGTTTCCTCGTCGCCGCGCTCACGTTGATCACCGCCGGCAACACGGGCTACACGGGCGTGCTGTACCTTCTTCGACGCCCTGGGGATCTGACCGATCCCATCCCGGGCCAGGACATCGCGCTTTCCGCGGGGATCGGGTTCGTCGCACTGCTCGCGGGCGTGCACGTGATCCGACGGCTCAGTACCCAGGATCCCCCGCCGTTCGGCGAGACGCGGCTGATCGCCTACCTGATCATCCTGGTGCACGCGACCATCCTGGTGCTCGAACTCGCCGGCCTGGTCGATGGGGCTGCGGGATCCGAAGAGGTGCCGCCGTCCCGGCACGTGATGGCCCTGGCGATCGCGGCGGCGATGCTGACGAGCAGCCACTGGCTCCGCCGCCGCACGCCGATCCACCGCACGCCGGGCTAGCCGGCCGCGCGCGCTTCCAAGATCCGCACAACCTCGTCGTCCGAGACCTGGTCGAAGTGGCGATAGAACTGCCCGACCGCGAAGAAGTCATCCGGCACCACGGGACAGACGATGCGATCGGCCACGAGGGACAGCTCCTCCAGGCTTCGGCGCGGCGCGACCGGGACGGCAAGGATCGCCTCGCGCGCGCCGGCGGCCTTGAGCCAGTGCAGCGCCGCGCGCGCGGTGCTGCCCGTCGCGATCCCGTCATCGACGACGACACACGTCCGCCCCTCGACCTGAAGCGGCGCGCGGTCACCCCGGTACCGCTGCTGGCGCTCGGCGAGCTCGGAGGCTCGCCGCTCGGTCTCGGCGCTGAGGTACTCCTCCGAGACACCTCCCACGGCCTGCAAGACTCGCTCGTCGAGAACCGGCGTCCCGTCGGGACCGACCGCGCCGATCGCCAGCTCGGGCTGCATCGGCGCGCGGAGCTTCCGGGCAAGCACCACATCCAACTCGAGTCCCAGCTCCTCGGCCACGGCCCGCGCAACGACGACGCCACCTCGTGGGATCCCCAGGATGAGCGTGTCCGCCGGGAGCGGGCCCAGCACGTTCGCAAGCTCGATGCCCGCCTCTTGCCGATCGACGTACATGCCCCCCTGAGCCTACCCGCGGACGCTTCCGGGTACCGCCCAGCCGCTGCGTGGCGCCGGCGGAGCTTGTTTGCCGCCCCCGCCCCCCCTGCGTAGGATGCGGGCACCCTACGGACGGACGATCGGGGGATATCGATGGTCCAGGCTTACATCCTGATCCAGACCGAGGTCGGCAAGGCGGCATCGGTCGCCAAAACCACCGCGGAGATCAAGGGCGTGCTGTCGGCCGAGGACGTGACCGGCCCGTACGACGTGATCGTTCGTGCGGAGGCGAAGAACGTCGACGACCTCGGCAAGCTCGTGGTCGCGCGGATCCAGGCGGTCGAAGGGATCACGCGCACGCTGACCTGCCCGGTCGTGCACCTCTAGGGCATCGGGAACCGAACACGGGAGCGGGCTTCGGCCCGCTTCCGTCATTCCCGGGGCCTCAAGCCGGTGCCGTCGTACCTCGGCGGTCCTGCCGAGGCGGTCGTTGCTAGGAAAGGTGCTCGACGGTGAAGCCAGCGTCGCGCAGCGCGCGCACCGCCTCGTCGCGGTGCTCGGGGTCGCGCGTCTCGAGCGTCAGCGTCACCTCGACCTTGTCGACTCCTATCGCGAGCCCCACGCGATGGTGCTCAACCGCCAGCACGTTCAGCCCGAGCTTGGCGACGGCCTCGGTCAGCGACGCGAGCGCCCCCGGCCGGTCCTCGAGCACGATCCGCAGGAGCAGGTAGCGGCCGGCGGCGGTGAGGCCATGCTCGATCAGCTTGATCAGCAGCAGTGGATCCACGTTCCCGCCCGAGAGGAGCGCCACCGCCGGCCCGTCACCGGGGATCTTGCCGGCCAGGATCGCGGCCAATCCGACCGCGCCGGCGGGCTCCACCACCGCCTTGGCGCGCTCGAGCAGCAGGAGCAGCGCCCGCGAGATCTCCTCGTCGGGGACGGTCACCACGTCGGCGACCCGCGCGCGCACGTGCTCGAGCGTCAGCGCGCTCGGCGCCTTCACGGCGATCCCGTCGGCGATCGTGGCGATGTGGTCGAGCGTCACCACCGAACCGGCGTCCAGCGAGGCGCGCATCGCCGCGGCACCCTCGGCCTCCACGCCGTACACGACCAGGTCGGGACGCAGCGCGGCCAGCGCGGTCGCGACACCGGCGATCAGCCCGCCGCCCCCCACCGGCACCACCACGGCGGCCGGGCCCTCGACCTCCTCGGCCAGCTCGAGCCCGACGGTCCCCTGCCCGGCGATGATCAGCGGGTCGTCGAAGGGATGGACGAACACCGCCCCGTGCTGCTCCGCGTAGTCCCGTGCTGCCGCGATGGTCTCGTCGACCACCCGGCCGACCAGCCGGATGTCCGCCTCGTCGGCCCGGGTCGCCGCCACCTTCGGCAGCGGCGCGGTTTCGGGCATGAAGATCGTCGCGCGGTGGCCGGTCAGGCGCGCTGCTCGCGCGACGCCCTGGGCATGGTTGCCCGCGGACGCAGCGACGACCTCTTCGCCCGCTGCCAGGCGCGAGACCTTGTTGTACGCGCCGCGGATCTTGTACGAGCCGGTGAGCTGCCGATGCTCGGGCTTGAGCAGCACGGGCCGCCCGGTCACCTTCCCGATCGACTCCGCCGGCTCGACGGGCGTGGGCCGCAGGATGGACGCGACTCGCGCGCGGGCCTCACGGATGTCGGCGATCTCGATCATGGCGAGGGGCGGCGGCGCGCGTGACGCTCGAGTGCCAGATCGATCAGCCGGTCGATGAGCGCCCCATAGGGGAGCCCCGACGCCGCCCAGAGCTTCGGATACATCGAGATCGGCGTGAAGCCGGGGATCGTGTTGATCTCGTTGAGCCAGACCCTGTCGCCCTCGAGGAAGAAATCGACGCGCGCCATCCCCAGGCAACCGATAGCGGTGAACGCGCGCACCGCGAGCTCCCGGATCCGCTCGGTCGACTCAGCGGGGATGTCGGCCGGGATGATGAGCTCGCTGCCCTCGGCGAGGTACTTCGCCTCGTAGTCGTAGAACTCGTTCACGGGCACGATCTCACCGACCACGGACGCCTCGGGCCGGTCGTTGCCCAGCACGGCGCATTCCAGCTCGCGCCCCGAGATGGCCCGCTCGACGAGGACGACTTCATCGTGCTCGAACGCCGCGGACATCCCGAGCATCAGCTCACCCGGCGTGATGCACTTGGAAACGCCGATGCTCGAGCCGAGGTTCGCCGGTTTCACGAAGCACGGGAAGCCGATGGCATCGGCAGCGGCACGCACACTCGCCTGCACGTCACCGGCGAAGCCGGCGAATCGCACCGCGATCCAATCGACCAGGGGGATGCCCGCGGCGGCGAAGATCGGTTTCTGCAGGCTCTTGTCCATCCCGACTGCGCTCGCGGCCACGCCGGCGCCGACGTACGGCAGGCCGAGCGTCTCGAGCAGCCCCTGCACGGTGCCGTCCTCACCGCCGGGCCCGTGCAGGACGGGGAACACCACGTCGATCGGGCCGCTGGTGAACGAGGCGTCGCCCGCGGAGAGCCATTCTCCAGGCTGCGGCACGATCGCCCGACCGTCCGCGTCCCCGACCGCGGGGAGGCTTCCCTTGGTCTCAGGCAGCTCGTCGGGAGCGACATTCGGAAGCAGCCAGCGACCCGAGCGCGTGATCGCGACCGGCAGGACCTCGTAGCGGTCCCGGTCGATCGCCTGCAGGACGCTGCGCGCGCTGACGACCGAGACCTCGTGCTCGGCGGAGGTCCCGCCGTACAGGATCGCGATGCGGATCTTGTCGGTCATGCTCGCAGCGCCCGGTCGAAGTCGGCGATCAGGTCCTCGGGGTCCTCGATACCCACCGACACCCTGATCATCCCATCCGACAGGCCGGCGGCGGCGCGCTGCTCGGAGGTGAGCTGCGTGTGAGTGACCGAGGCGGGGTGGAGAACCAGCGTCGCGGTTCCGCCCAGACTCGCGGCGCGGCTGGCGATCCGGACGCGCTCCAGGAACCGCCGGCCTGCCTCGAACCCGTCCACCTCGAATGCCAGCATCCCGCCGAACCGATCGCCGAGCAGCTTGACCGCGAGACCGTGCTGCGGGTGCGACGTCAGCCCCGGGTAGAGCACCCGGTGCACGGACGCGTGGGACTCGAGCGCGCGCGCGAGCGATGCTGCGTTGTCGCTGATCCGATCGACGCGCAGGGCAAGCGTCTGGACGCCTCGCAGCGTGAGCCAGGCCTCGAACGGGGCGAGGATCGCGCCGAGATCGATCGATGTGTGACGCACCGCCGCGATCCGCTCGGCGTCGCCGGTCACGACGCCGGCCGTCACATCGCCGTGCCCGGAGAGGTACTTCGTCGCCGAGTGGATCACCAGATCCACACCATGCTCGAGCGGGCGCAGCATGCACGGGGGGGTGAAGGTCGCATCAACCACGAAGGTCGCGTCGTGCGCGCGCGCCATGGCCGCCAGCCCCTCCAGGTCGGCCACCGGCAGCGTCGGGTTCCCGATCGTCTCCGCGTACAACACCTTGGTCCGGTCGGTGAACGCGCGCTCCAGCGCGTCGTGGTCGGTGACGTCCACAAGCGTCGCCTCGATGCCCGCTCGCGGCAGCATCTTGCTCATCAGCGCGAAGGTTCCGCCGTACAGCTGCGTGGCCGCCACGACATGATCGCCGGCTTCGAGCAGCGACGCCAGCGTCGTGTGGATCGCCCCCATGCCACTGGCGAAGCATGCCCCGGCTTCGGCCCCCTCCAGCGAGGCGATCGTGCGCGCGAGCGCGTCGGTGGTCGGGTTCGCCCAGCGCGAGTACAGATAGCCGCCGTCGATCTTGCGCCGGGCGACCTCGGCGAAGTCGTCTACGTCGTCGAAGGCGAACGTCGCGGCCTGATACAGCGGCGGCGCGAGCGGGCGCTGCGCGACGTCGTCGGTCTGCTTGGCCCCGCGCACCGCGCGCGTGGTGAACCCGAGCTGCTCGTCCGTCATCACGCCCTCGCGATCCCGAGGAACTCGGGCTCGGGATCCCGCGTCAGCAGATCGTCCACCATCGCCTTCACATCCGCTTCCTCGTACAGGATCCGGCCCACCCGCGACGCGATCGGCATGTCGGCGCCGACGCTTTCGGCGAGCTGGAGGATCGCCGCGCAGGACTTCACGCCTTCAGCAACCTGGTTCATCGAGGCGATCACCTCATCCAAGGTCTTGCCCTGACCGAGTCCGTAGCCGACGGTGCGGTTGCGGCTCTGGGGGCTCAGACAGGTGGCGACCAGGTCGCCGACGCCGGCGAGCCCGGCGAACGTCAGCGGATCCGCGCCCAGCTTGACCCCCAACCTTGTCAGCTCGACCAGGCCTCGGGTGACCAATGCGGCGAGACTGTTGTCGCCGTATCCAAGACCTGCGGCGATCCCAGCGGCGATCGCCACCACGTTCTTGCACGCGCCGCCGATCTCGACGCCGCAAACGTCGGTGTTGGTGTACACGCGGAACGTGCGGGCGTGGAACATCCCCTGCAGTTTGCGCGCACGCTCCTCGTCTGTGCAGGCGACCACCGTCGCGCCCGGCAGCCCGCGCGCGACCTCCTTGGCCAGGTTCGGGCCGCTGACCACTGCGACGCGCTCGGTCGGCAGATCGGCGGCTTCTGCGATGACCTCGCTCATCCGCTTGTGTGTCTCGCGTTCGACGCCTTTGGTCAGGCTGACGACCACCGCGTCGTCCCGCAGCAGCGGCGCCACCTCGGCGACCTTGTCGCGGAAGCAGTGCGACGGCACCGCCATCACGACCACCGGCGCGCGCGCGACCGCCTCCTCGAGGTCGGTGGTCGCCCGCAGCGACGCCGGCAGCTCGATGTCGGGCAGGTACTGCTGGTTGCGATGCTCGGCGTTGATCCCCTCAGCGCACTCGTCCCGGCGCGCCCACACAAGGGTCGGAACGTGGTTCGCGGCAGGCACGCTCGCGAACGCGGTGCCCCACGATCCCGCGCCGATGACGGCCACGTGTCCCCGGTCACCCATCACGTTGCTCCCTGAGCGCCGGGATCGCAGCGCCCTCCGGATGGATCTTCTGCAGTTCCCGCACCATCCGATCCAGCTCCGCCATCACGCGGTCCGACACCTCGCGCAGCAGCTCGGGATCGTCGTGCTTGTCCGGGGGCGCCTCGAAGGTCATCGGGTCGCCTGCCTTGAACATCAGCAGCCGCCCCGGCCGGAAACTCGAGCGGTGGTACTTCGCGATGTACCAGTGCGGCCCCCATTGCGCGACGGGAACCACCGGCGCCCCGGTCGCCAGCGCGAGGCGCGCGATGCCCTTCTTGCCTTCCATGGGCGTCAGGTCGGGGTTGCGCGTGATCGTGCCTTCCGGATACAGCACCACGCACTCGCCGCGCTTGACCGCCGCGATCGCGGCCTCCAGCGGTGCGCGCTGGCCGCTCCCCCGCTCGACCGGGATCTGCCTGGCGTTGGAGAAGATCCAGCGCAGGAACGGCGTGCGCCACAGCGAGGCCTTCGCGAGGAACCGAGGACGGCGGCCGGCGTGATCGACCAGCACCCCCATGCATATCGGATCGAAGTTCGAGACATGATTGGGCGCGATGATCAGCGGGCCCCGCTTCGGGATCTTGTCCAGCCCGAAGAAACGGAAACGAAACAGCAACCGCATCAGCGGGACCAGCGTGTTGCGGACCAAGAAGTATGCGGGCTCCACGGACATCCCCCCGGTCGGAGAGGCTCATCCTAGCGACTCGGGTCGGAGGCGTCCCACTGCGCGACCACTGTGCGACGATGGTGCCGTGGATCTGTGCATCGTCCCGATGAAACCGCTCGCGCGGGCCAAGCTGCGCCTCGCGGTGCTTCTCACTCCCGAGCAACGCCGCGCCCTGTCGCTGGCGATGCTCGCCGACGTCGTTGCCGCCGCGCGCGGCTTCGACGCGGTCTGGGTCCTGCACAGCGATCCCGACGCCGCGGAGGTCGCGCGCGCCGGCGGCGCCGAGCCGCGGCCGGACCCGACACCGGAGGCCGGTCTGAACGCGTCGCTGAACGCCGCGACCGTCCAGGCGGTGCGCGCGGGAGCGACGCGCGCGCTGATCGTCTCCGCCGATCTGCCGGGGGCCTCCGCGGACGCGCTGGCGGCCCTGCGCGGCCCCGGTGTTGGACTCGCGCCCGATCGCGGCGGCACCGGAACGAACGCCTTGTGGCGCGCGCCGGCCGACGTGATCCCGGCCGCCTACGGCGCCGGCAGTCGCACGATCCACGAGCAGCTCGCGGTCGCCGCCGGTGTCCCGTTCCGCGTGGTCGACGCCCCGCTGCTCGCGCTGGACATCGACACACCCGATGACCTTCGCGCCACCGCGGCAGCGCCCGTCGGCGCTGCGACGCGCGCGGCGCTGGACGCGCTCGCCGCCGCCGGTATCCACTGAAGTCGCGTTGCGCGCACGCGGCCGTTATCCTCTCGTGCCGCAGGAGGTGCTTCCGTGCAGGGAACCATCAAGACCTTCGACGAGACGGCTCGCAACGGCGTCGTCGTCGACGATCAACGCAACGAGTACGCATACGACTGGGACAGCTTCCGCGAGACCGGCATGCGCTTGTTCCGGATCGGTCAGCGCGTCAGCTTCACCGTAGAAGGGGAAGGCGCGCGCACGAAGGTGCACGACCTCCGGATCCTGACCGTCCACCCCTGATCCGCGCCGGTCCGCAACGACCACAACGAGAAGCGGGGCCCGCGGGCCCCGCG
>DASWIP010000103.1:0-25773 GCA_036397635.1 Actinomycetota bacterium
TCCCCCGGTCCACCGGACGTCGAGGGCCTCCAGCCCGCCGCGCGCGAGCAGCTCGCCCGGCCCGACCACCACCCGGTTCGCCTCGGGCTCCAGCGCGAGCACGTAGCGAGGTTCCTCGATGCCGAGGCCCAGCCCGCGGCGCTGACCGATGGTGAACCGATGCACGCCCGCGTGCGAACCGACGACCGCACCGGTGTGGTCCACCATCTCGCCGGGGCGCCGGCCGGCGCGCTGCTCGACGAACGATGCCGCGTCGCCGTCGGCGACGAAGCAGATCTCGTAAGAGTCGGGCTTGTCGGCGACCCGCAGCGACAGCTCGCGCGCGAGGTCGCGGGTCCGGTCCTTCGTCATCTCGCCGACGGGGAACAGCGCGCGCGCCAGCTCGCGTTGCCCGCAGCGCGCGAGCACGTAGGACTGATCCTTGGCGGCATCGGCGCTGCGCCGCAGCCGCCAGCGGTCCTCCTCGAAGACGTTGATCGCGTAGTGTCCGGTCGCGATCGCGTCGAACCCAAGCGTGATCGCGCGCTCGAGCAGCGCGCCGAACTTGATCGTCTCGTTGCAGCGCACGCACGGGTTCGGCGTGCGGCCGGCAGCGTACTCGGCGACGAAGTTCTCGACCACGCCTTCGCCGAACTGCTCGGCCAGGTTCCACACGTAGAACGGGATGTCGAGCACCTGGGCGACGCGGCGCGCGTCCTCGGCATCGGCCAGGCCGCAGCAGCCGTGCACGCGGCCGTCGATGGGGGCGAGCTGCTCGGACAGTTTCAGGTGCACGCCGGTGACGTCGTGGCCTTGCCGTACGAGCAGCGCGGCGGCGACGCTGGAGTCCACGCCGCCGGACATCGCGGCGAGCACCTTCATCGCCGCAACCTCGCGACCGCGCGCGCGACCACATCGACCGCGCGATCGACGTCGTCTTCGCTCGTATCCCGCCCGAGCGTCAGCCGCAAAGCGCCGAGCGCGCGCTCCTTCGCAACGCCCATCGCAAGCAGGACGTGCGACGGCTCGGGCGCGCCGCTCTGGCACGCCGACCCGCTGGACGCCGCCACGCCTTCGCCGTCGAGCAGCATCAGCAGCGAGTTCGCCTCGACTCCGTCGATGCACACGTTGCAGTTGTTCGGCAGTCGCTCCGCGCCGGCGCCGTTGACCGCCACCCCGTCGATCCGCTCGAGCAGCGCGCCCTCCATCCGGTCTCGCAGCGCGCGCACACGCTCGGACAGCGCCGGCTGCGCCTGCATCGTCGCGGTCACCGCCGCACCGAACCCGGCGATGCCGGCGACGTTGTAGGTACCAGACCGGATGCCGCGCTCCTGCCCACCGCCGTGCAGCAGCGGCTCGAGTCCGACGCCGCGCCGCACGAGCAGCGCGCCGACGCCCTTCAGGCCGCCCAGCTTGTGCGCCGACAACGAGAGCAGGTCCGCATCGGCGAGGGGGATCCACGGCGCGGCTTGGACGGCGTCGGTGTGGAAGCGGGCGCCTGCCGCGCGCGTGATCTCGGCGGCGGACGCCACCGGCTGGATCACACCGACCTCGTTGTTGGCCTGCATGACCGAGACGATCGCCGTGGTGCGATCGACGGCAGCCGCGAGCGCGTCGAGGTCGACCACCCCGTCGGCGTCCACCTGGATCACGCTCAAGCGGAAGCCGTTGCGCGCGAGCCATTCGGCGACGTCAAGGATGGCGTGATGCTCGATCGCGGAGACCACGATCCCGTCGCGTCCCTCGTGGCGCGCGCGCCAGGCGATCCCCTTGAGGGCGAGGTTGTCCGCCTCCGTGCCCCCGGAGGTGAACACGACCTCCTCGGGGCGCACCCCGGCGGCGGAGGCCACCGCCTCGCGCGCCTCCTCGACGGCCTTGCGCGCGTCACGGCCGGCGGCGTGCAGGCTCGAGGCGTTGCCGAAGGCGCCCTCGAGAAGCGGCGCCATGGTCGCGCGCGCCTGCGGCCACAGGGGCGTGGTCGCGGCGTGGTCGAGGTAGATGGGATCGGGGCGGGTCACGCCCTCAGACTACCAATCGCGATCGGAGACGGTGCGATGCTTCCGGGAACGTGTCTCTAGGGGAACGCCCTCACCAGGAAGGTCGCCATGTGCGCGCGGATGACCGAGCTCCCAGGACAGAACCGGCGCTCGCCGCAACCTGAGGTGATCCCCGCCGCAGCCATCCGGTTGATCGAGTCCTCGTATGGCGATCCATCGTCGTCATCGAAGTAGTCCAGGGTGGCCGGAGGCAGGTGTAGCGCGTTGGTGAGGAACACCGCCATCTGGGCGCGCGTGATGAGGCTGTTGGGACAGAACGTCGTGGGGCCACAGCCGGCTGTGATCTCCTCTTTGGCGATGCGGTTGATGTTCGACTCGTGGATCGAGCCGTCGTCGTCGGTGAAGTAGTCGGTCCCCACCGTCGGCAACTCCAGCTCGCGGGCCAGGAACGTGGCCATCTGGGCGCGCGTCAGCGGCTGCATCGTGCAGAAGCGCTGCGTCGCGCACCCCACGGTCGTCCCACGTTCGGCGAGGGTCACGATGTTCTCCTCGTGGGAGGACCCATCGTCGTCGTAGAACGGCGGCGTGAAGTCCGCGTCGATGCCCAGGGTGCCGGCCGCAGCGCGCGCGTTCCCCGACGAGTTGCCGGCGGTCAGCGACCAGGGATACGAGCCGGATGGGACGAGCAGCCCGTCGGGACCGTGCCCGTTCCACGACGCCGACATCGACCGGCCGCTGCCGCTGCGCGAGAACACGACGTCGCCGGCGCCGTTCATGATCCTGAACCGCCACGACACCGTACGACTGAACGTCGAATACGCCTCGACGGGACCGGTCGGGTTGAGCCCCGGGAATCGCACATTCGACGGCTCGACCGAGGGTAGATAGATCTTCGGGTGCCCATAGTCGTTCACCCACGAGCGGATCGATGGCAGCAGCGAGTACACGGTCGATCCCGGACAGCTCGTCGAGCTGGTGTCGCGGTGACCCGACATGCGGTTGAGCCATACGCGCTTGCCTTCGGCGTACTTTGTGCTCCCTCCCGAGATCCGCAGCACCTTCCCCGTCGGTGGAACATGGTGGTAGTCGAGCTTCCACGCGAGCAGTCTGCGCAGGGCCCCGATCATGGCACTCGGCGGAGATGCGCTGGTGAACGTGCCGATCAGGGCGATGCCGGTGCTGCCGCCGTTGAAGCCGGCGGCGTGGCCGCCGATGACCGGCTCGTAGATGCTTCCCTTGCGGCCCTCGAAGATCTGCCCGTAGCGATCGACCAGCAAGTTGTAGCCGATGTCGGAGTAGCCGCGCGTCTGGGTATGGTAGCGGTAGATGCCGCGCACGAGCGCCGCGCTCTCGTCTGCCGAGTACGAGTTCGAGTTGACGGTGTGATGCACGTGCGCCATCACGAGGGCGTCGGCGGTCCCGGGACCGCTGCTGCGCCAGCTCTCGTTGGCGCCCCACTCCGCACGCGTGATGATCTTCGGCATGGTCGTCCACGCCTCGGCGGGGGTCGCGGCAGGGGTGGCGGTCAGCACGCGGCCGATCGTGTGCGCGAGTCGCACGATCCCCGGCTGCTCGATCGCGTCGCCGTTGGTGTTGTAACTCTCCAGCCTGACGTCCTGGAGCGGCGTCGCGTCGGGCTCGAGCTCGATGCGGATCTGGATCTGCTTGGCGAGGTCGACCCACTGGGGCAGCGTCGCGTTCCGAGCCGAAGCATCGCGCATCTCGGCGGCGTCCGGGTTCTCGTCGGCCTCGATGTGGACGTCGAGCCACTCGCTCCACGCGCCCGGGTCGCGGTACCGCACGCCGATCTCGACGCCGGCAGCGTCTGGATCGCTGCTCGAGAAGGACACGCCGACCAAGTTGGCACGCCACGGAAGCGTGACCCGCTGCACGACGGTCTGCCCGGGCTGGACGTCGCTCACGACCGCGGCGCGGTGACCCAAAGCCTCGGGGATGACCTGCGCGATCACATGGGACTGGACGCCGAACGTCCCGACGAACGTCCCGATGACGACGACCGCGATCCTGATCCTGCGCACGAGATGAACACCTTCCCCCTGGGCCGCGCTGGGACGGAGACTCCTGTTGGGTCATCGGCGACGACCCCGGCGTCTTAAGCCCGATATCGGAGAAACTCGATGAGTTCCTCTTGATAGCCAACGCCCCGCCACGACGCGCGTTCGGGGGTGTCCGATGAGCGAGGTATGCGAAGAGCAGCTAGGTGCGCACGACCAGCCGTCGCCAGGGGCCGGGCGCGTCGGCCTGGCGGGCGGAGAGCTGCTCGGGGCTACCGAGGATGATCTGGCTGACCGGCGAGCGCATGCGCGCAAGGTCTTCGTAAAGATCGATGATCGGCCCCGGCTCGTCCGAGGACGCCAGATAGACGAACAGAGCGTGAGCATCCCCGTCCGCGAGCAGCTCGACCTGCCAGTCCGCAGCCCGCTCGGCGGCGGCGGCGGCGGCGTCGCGCAGGTCGATCAGCGCCGTGCGGCCGTTGAGGTTCACCGTGTGTTGCCACGCGTCCCGTCGTACGGTCGGTCCGACCCGGGGCACCGAGCGACCGCAGTTCGGGCACGGCTTGTTGGTCTGCCCGCCGAGCGCGAGGTCACCGGTTCGCCAGCGCGGAACGCCGCCCCCGCGGAATCCGAGCGGCGTCACCACGATCTCGCCCGGCGCCTCCTCGGCCTGCCGCTCCCCGGTCTCCGGTGACACGACCTCGAGCAGCTCGAGGTCGGGGAAGGTGTGGAAGCCGAAGGTCTCGGTGCGCCCGGCCGGGACCGCGCACTCGCCCCACAGCACGTGTCCCTCGCCGGGCGCGTACGCCGCGGCGATCCGGGCCAGAGGCGCACCCGCCGCTGCCAGCGCCTCACCGGTCTCGAGCCGTTCCTCGGAGGTCAGCGAGCGACCGACCGCGACCAGGACACGCAGCTCTGACAGATCGATCTTCGCCTCACGAGCAGCCGTTGCGAAGCCGGGCGCCTCCTCGGCGGTGACCGCGACGGCGGTCGCGCGCGCATCGTCGAGCGCCTCCACCGCGCGCGCCATGTCCAAGCCTTCGGTGCGGCCATGGACGGCGCTCATGCCCATGCCGTGGGCCATGTAGAAGATGCCCCAGAACGACAGCGTCGGAGCGAACGGGACCAGGTTCAACAGCCGGTCTTCGCGCGCAACCCCGACCAGCTGCCCGAGGCGCGCGCCGGCGCGCGCGAGCAGATCGAGATCATCACGCGTGTAGGCGACGGGGATGCGGCCGCCGGGCCCGTCCACCAGGTGCATGTGGATCGGCCGCGTCGCCGCCTCGATGGCTAGCTCCTGGACATCCTCCCCGCCGAACAGCCGCGCCAGCGCGACACGGCGCAGGACGCTGCGGTCGCTGAACCGCTTCACGCCCTCGGCTGTGCCGCGCAGGATCACGGCGCGAGCGCCGTCCGGGTTACGCTGGAGGTCCAGGATGTCCCGGCGCATCGTCAACGGGAACCGGTCGAGTTCCTCGAGCCCTTTGAACAGCCGGGCGTCCAGACCCAGCGTCGCCAGCTTGGTGCGCACGTAGGGAACGTGGCCGAGCGCCATCTGCAGCACGCTCTGGCGCAGCAGCACATTCTGGTGGCGCTGCTGCTCGGCCGGTGACCGTTGATCCCAGGTGATCGCCATCGGCGGGAATCCTAGGGGAAAATGGTGCCGCCGTTCGACGCGGGCCTCCACAGCCGCCCGTCCCTGCGGCGTTCGGCCACGTTGAGGGCCCAAACCCGCGCGGCTATGCTCCGGGCCATGTCCGAGCCCGAAACGCCGCGCGCGCTGTCCTTCGACGCGAACGCGCCGCTGCCGCTCACCGGCGAGCGGACCATCCCGGGCGTCCCCGAGGAGAACTACTGGTTCCAGCGCCACGTCGCCGCGTACCGCTACGCCGCCGGGATCGCCGCCGGCCGCCGGACGCTCGACGCCGGCTGTGGTGAGGGGTACGGGGCCAACATCCTGGCCGACACGGCCGGCGAGGTGGTCGGCGTGGATGTCGAGACGGCGGTGGTGGACCGTGCGGCCGCCCGATACGCGCGCGCGCGGTTCGAGACGGCGAACCTGGTGGCGCTCCCGTATCCCGACGGCGCCTTCCAGGCCGTCGTCTCGCTGCAGGTCATCGAGCACCTCCAGGGCCCCCAAGACTTCGTTGCCGAGTGCCACCGCGTGCTTGCGCCCGGCGGCGTGCTGGTCATCTCGACGCCTAATCGCCTCACGTTCTCTCCCGATGGGATGCGCAATCCCTTCCACACCTTCGAGCTGTCCCCCGGCGAGCTAAGAGAGACGGTGGGACAGCGCTTCTCGGCCGTCCAGATCCTGGGGACGTTCCACGGACCCCGCCTGCGCGCGATCGAAACCGCCTTGCGGACGCCCTTCCCCGAGCGGCTGCTCGGCCAGCCGGTCCACGAATGGCCGGGATGGCTGCGCGCCATCGTCGAGCGCGTCACCGAGAAAGACTTCCGGATCGGCCCGCGCTCGCCGGAGCGCAGCCTTGACCTGATCGCGGTCGCCCGGCGCCCCTGACGCCCGGCCCTTCCGCTTCGCCCCGAACCGTCCCCTCATCGGAGCGTTCCGCCGCGCCGATACCTGGGGTAGGAAGTTGGAAGGGAGGCCAGGGATGCGGCCGACGATCGCGTGGCAGTGCCCCAAGCGCTGGACACCGGAAGACGAGGAAGACCTGCGCGAGCACCTCGCGGAGCTGTGCGAAGAGGTCGAGTCGGCCGGCGGCCCTGGATCCTGGATCCAGAGCTGTCTGATCCCCTCGCTGGCCCGGCCGGCGGCGCCGTGTCCGACGCCCCGCCTGCACGCGCGGCGCGTCCGTCGCGAGCAGCACGCCTGAGCGCACGACCCCTCAGGCGCGAGCAGCACGCCTGAGCTCGCGCCGGATCTCTCGCCGAGACGGCTATCCTTCGGCGCCGTGGGAACGTTCTGTCTTGTGCTGCACACCCATCTGCCGTACCTGCGGCGCAACGGAACGTGGCCGTGCGGGGAGGACTTCTTCCACCAGGCCGCCGCCGAGAGCTACCTGCCGCTGCTCGGCACGCTGACACGGCTCGGCGAGCGAGGTCTCCGCGACGCGCTGACGATCAGCGTCTCGCCGATGGTCGCCCACCAGATGGCCGATCCCCACATGATCCGTGAGCTGGAGCTGTATCTCGGCCGGATCGAGCTGCGCGCGCTCCGCCAGGTCGCCAACTACGACGGCGTCTTCGCCGACGAGGTCAAGGATCTCGCCGCGTTCTACTGCACCCAGGCGCGCACGCAGGGCGAGCTGCTCGACACGCTGCCCGGCCGCAGCATCGCCTCGGGACTCGCCGCGCTGGCCGACGCCGGTGCGATCGAGATCCTTGGTGGCCCCGCGACACACCCCTACCTACCGCTGATCCGCGAACCCGCCCTCGCGGCCGCCCAACTCGAACTGGGCCGCACCGAGCACGTTCGCGTACTCGGGCGCGCGCCGGCCGGGATGTGGCTGCCCGAGTGCGCCTACGCGCCGGGGCTCGCGCAGCTGCTCGACGAGCACAACGTGGCGCACGTGGTGGTAGACGGGCCGACGATGCTGCGCAGCGCGGGGCCCGGCTCCACGTTCGCGCCGCGCCGGATCGCCGACTCGGATGTCGTGGCGTTCTCGCGCAACCTGGACGTGACCTATCGCGTGTGGTCCCCGACCGGCGGCTATCCCACCGGGCGCTGGTACCGCGACTTCTTCCACTACGACCTGGAGGCCGGCTTCAAGAACTGGCGCGTGACCAGCGTGCGCAAGCCGCTGCACCGCAAGCGCCCCTACGAGCCTGCGCAGGGAGAGGCCGCGGCTCGCCGCGACGCCGAGGACTTCGCCGCGCTGATCGCAACCACACTCGAGCAGCACGAGCGCGAGACCGGACGCGACGGCGTGATCGTCGCCGCCTACGACACCGAGCTGTTCGGCCACTGGTGGTTCGAGGGGCCGGCCTTCCTCGAGCATCTGTTCGCGCTGCTCGAGCAGCATCCGAGCGTGACGCCGTCATCCTTGGCGGCCGCGCGCGCGCGGATGCCCGAGCCCGAGCCAGTCGAGCTGCTCGCAGGATCATGGGGGTTCCGCAAGGACGAGCGATCCTGGGTCGCGGACGAGACGCAGTGGATGTGGGACGCGCTCGGCGAGGTCGAGGCCGAAACGGTCCGCCTGACCGAGAAGCACGCGGGTACGGACGGCGAGGCGCTCGCGCAGTTGCTGCGGGAAGCATTCCTGCTGCAGTCCAGCGACTGGCCGTTCATGGTTCTGCGCGGGCGCAACGGCGACTACGCGCAGGACCGGTTCCGCGAACACCACGAACGCTGGCGCCGGCTCGCCGGACTGCTGGGGCGCGGGAGCGGCCGCGCGCTGTCGCGCGCGGCCGTCGAGCTGTTCGATGTGGACAACGTTCTGCCGGATCTCGATCCGGCAGAACTTCTTACGCGATGACCGGCTCCGGCATCCGGGCGTTGATCCACCGCTCCAGCGCCGGACCGCTCTCGAAGGAGACGATCAGCGCGAAGCGCGGCTCGGGACCCGGGTGCCACACGGCGTGGTGCAGCCGCTCGGAATCGACGACGAACTGCACGCCTTGTGGCAGCGGGATACGGCTCTCGGTCGACGGGTCGTCCTTGTCCTCACGCACGATCATGCAGCTGTCCGGGTTGTCGGTCAGCTGCAGCCATGCGCGCACGACCCAGCCCTCACCCGCAGGATTCAACCGGTTGTTGTCGTCGGGATGCAGATTGCGGACCGCTTCCTCGTAAGTGTTGGGGTTGAGCTTGATGGTCCGCACGCGGCCGTAGCGCACCCCCGCCGACTCGGTCCACGCGACCAGTGTCGGGCACTGCTCCGCGTTCTTCGTCCAGACGCCGTCCTTGTCGGGCTTGCCGTGGTCCCAGAAGCCGTGACACTCCATGTCACCGAAGGCCGAGGCGATCGGGGCGAAATTGGTGTCGCCGCCGCTCTTCCAATCGACGTACTCCATGCCTTCCCACTCGGTGGGCGAGACCGGCTTCCCGTAGTTGTCGAGAACGACGAAGCCGTTCTCCTCGAGCGTCGAAAGTTTGTAGCGAGACATGCGCTCCCCTCCCGGGCGATCGAGCGGCGACCCCCAAAGGCGTCGGGCCGCACCCATGATACGCAAGGTCACCGCCGGGTTCCCGCAACCCCAGCCCGCGGGGACTGACGTCCCAGTCAGTCGTGTACGCTCGGCCCGTGGAGCAGGGAGCCGTGATCGTCCTGGCCATCGCGGTGGTCGTCATGATCGCCCTGACCTCGTGGTGGCTCCGCGAGCAGCGCCGCGCAGGATGGCGCGACGCCGCGGCCCAGCACGGGCTCGCCTACGACCTGCACGACCCGTTCGGCACGCTTGACCTGGGCTTTCGTCTATTCGGCATGGGCGACGGGAACGGGATCGAGAACGTCATCCACGGTACCCTCGGCGACCTGCACGTGCGCGTGTTCGACTTCTGGTACTGGGTACGACGCAGCGACTCCAAGGGGATGTCGCATCGCGACTACGAGCGCTTCTGCTGCGCGGTCGTACAGGTCCCTCTGCGCAGCCCCCACACCTCGATCGAGCGCGAGAACCTCCTGACGCGACTCGCCGACGCGATCGGATTCCGGGATCAGGAGTTCGAGAGCGAGGAGTTCAACCGACGGTTCCAGGTGAGCGCGACCGACGCGCGCTTCGCCAGCTACCTGATCGACGCGCGGATGATGGAATGGCTGATGGCCAACGGGGACGATCTTGGCATCGAGCTGCTCGACGATGCGGCGCTGGTAGCGACGGGGAAGATGTCGCCCACGGCGATCGGCTGGCTGCTGGACCGTGCGGCCGACTTCTGCGCACAGATCCCTCGCGTGGCTCGTGACGTCTACGGCGCATCCTCGGGTGCGGCCGACGCATGAGCGTCGCCGCGTGGATCGCCCTCGGCGTGCCGGTCGCCCTGCTGCTGTGGGTTGCGGCGTCGTATAACCGGTTCGTACAGCAACGCAACCTCGTCACCGAATCCTGGTCGAACGTGGACACCGAGCTTCGGCGCCGCTACGACCTGATCCCCAACCTGGTCGAGACGGTCAAGGGTTACGCCGCGCATGAGCGCGCGCTGCTCGAGCAGGTGACCGCCGCGCGCGCCGCAGCGGTCGCCGCGACCGGCCCGCCATCAACGCAAGCGCCGGTGGAGAACGAGGTGGTGGCAGGGGTGCGCGCGCTGCTGGCGGTGGCGGAGGGGTATCCCGACCTGAAGGCCTCGGATCATTTCCTCGAGCTGCAACGCGAGCTCGCCAACACCGAGGATCGGATCCAGGCGGCTCGCCGCTTCTACAACGCGAACGTCCGCGACCTGAACCGGCGCGTGCAGTCGTTCCCCTCGATGCTCATCGCCCGCTGGTTCGGCTTCTCCGAGGCCGACTACTTCGAGATCGAAGAAGCGATCCACCGCGCGCCCGCGCCCGACATTACCCTCAGCTGAGGCGGCGTCCCACCTCCGAGGTTTTTCGGCTTCGAATGCGGAAAACTAGTGGGTCCCGGCAAGCTCGGCGCGCGTCGGCCACGGGTTCGGGCGGCACCCGCCCAGGCCCTTGGACTGCTGCATCATCACCGGCGCGGCAGACCCGGGAGCCCCGCACGCTCGGTGCCCATGGCCCAGGATGTGACCGACCTCGTGATTGACGAGCATCCGCCGGTAGCGGACTGGCCCGCCCGGCCAGCTCGGCGAGCCCTCGAACCAGCGGTTGGCGTTGAGCACCACCTCGCCGCGCGAGCCCGACGCGCACGACCACATGAGCCGCACACTGAGCCCGGTCAACTGCAGGCACCGGCGCTCGGTCTCGGCCGCAGAAGCCAATCGGATCAGAACCGGCCCTCGCGGGTCGTATCGGAAGGCGACGCGCTCGCCGGCGATCCAGCCTTTGGGGTTGCACAGCACCTCGGCGACGCCGCGCGCGAACGCGCGCGGCGTCGTGTCCAGGCCGGGTCCGACGGCTGCGCGCCAGCGGATCACGCGTGCCCCCTCGGCGCCGCAGGTCCGGCGCAGCAACGGCGTCGGCTCCCGGGCGGGCTGCGGGGTGGGCTCGACGGGCTCGGAAACGGGGATCGTCACCGGCTCCGCTGCAGCTTGCACGGCCTGGGGCGAAGGACCGGAGGGGCCGGCCGTGGGTTGCAGCGCCTCCGCCGCGGTCCAGCGCATGGCAAGCAGTCCGGCCGCGAAGCCGAACGTGACGGCGATGGTCGCGCCCAACGCGACACCACGCCTCCCCAGGCGATGCGTTGCCCCCGTCAAGGTCGCGGGCAGCGTACCGAGCGCCGGAGCCGGCCTCAAGCCGGCGTGTGCTTTTGCCGCCGCGAAGCGGGCCGTGCGAGGATGGGCGTTCATCCATCCGGGGGAGCACCGCTGATGCGCGTCCTGCTTCTGTCGTGGGAGTATCCGCCCCGCCTGGTCGGAGGCTTGGGCCGGCACGTTCACCGACTCTCGCAGGAGCTCGCGCGCGCCGGCCATGAGGTACACGTGGTGGCACCGGCCGATCCGCTCGCGCCCGGCGATCCGCTCGCGCCGGGTGAGGAGATCATGGATCCCGGGGTCCACGTGATCCGGTGCGCGCTCTCCCCACCTCCGATCGACTTCTCCACCGAATTGGTCCCCTGGGTCCAACAGCTCAACGGAAGCTTGCTCGAGGGGGCGACGAGGCTGCTGCGACACGCCGACGTCGACGTCGTCCACGCGCACGACTGGCTGGTCACGTATGCGGCCGCGGCGGTCAAGAACGCCTTCGACCTCCCGCTGGTGGCAACCCTGCACGCCACTGAGTTCGGCCGGCACCAGGGTCACCTCCCCGGCCAGATGAACAAGCTCATCCACCAGATCGAATGGTGGCTGAGCTTCGAAGCCCGCCGGGTGATCACCTGCTCGATGTACATGCGCGACGAGACGCGCGCGATCTTCCTGCTGCCGCCCCAGAAGCAGGACGTGGTCGCCAACGGCGTCGATCTCGCGGACTTCGACCCACCCGAAGGGGTCGAGGACTTCCGCGCTTCCAGGGTCCCAGACGGCGAGAAGATGCTGTTCTACGCGGGACGCCTCGAGTTCGAGAAGGGCGTGCAGACGGTCCTGGATGCGCTGACGCTCGTGCTGCCACACGAGCCCGTGCGCTTCTGCGTCGCCGGGGACGGGACCCACGCGGACGCGCTGCGAGCGCGCGCGGAGGCGCTCGGCCTGAGTGACCGGGTGCGGTTCCTCGGCTTCGTGCCCCAGGACGAGCTGGCGATGTATTACGCGGCTGCCGACCTCGCCGTCGTCCCCTCCCTGTACGAGCCGTTCGGGATCGTCGCTCTGGAGACGATGGCCTCGGGCACACCGTGTATCGCCGCCGACACCGGGGGCTTGCGCGAGTTCGTCGTCCACGAAGCGACCGGCCTGCGATTCCGGCCGGGCGATCCCGTGTCGCTGGCCGGCATGATCCTGCGGTTGATCACCGATCGGCGCCTCGCGCACCGCCTCGCGGTGGACGCACGCCGCATGATCCAAGCCGAGTTCGCGTGGAGCCGGATCGCACGGCGCACGGTCGAGGTGTACGAGCGCGCGATCGAGCAGGAGGACGATCTGCGCGCGGGAGACCGGGCGGGGCTGCGCGCGCTGCTACGGCGCTCGCCGCTGCTGGACGAAGAAGCGACCGGGTGAGTCACACCGCGCTACCGGGGCGGGACGGCGCCGCGACGCTTGAGAACCTTCGCGGGGACGCCCCCGACGACCGACCGAGGCGACACGTCCGCGTTGACGAGCGCGTGCGAGGCGATGACGCTCCCGTTGCCGACGGTGACGCCGCGCAAGATCGTGGTTTTCTCACCGAGCCAGCAGTCCGAGCCGATCCGAACCGGTGAAGTGACGATCCCCTGCTTGCGGATAGGCATCGTGAGGTCCTCGAACCGATGATCGAAATCACAGATGTAGACCCAGTCGGCGAGGATGCAGTCATCGCCGACCTCTATCTCGAGATAACAGTTGATCGTATTGTCCTTGCCGAACACGCACTTACGGCCGATGGTCAGGTTGCCCTCATGGCACCGGATGTGGTTGCCGCGGCCGAAGTACGACCAGCGTCCGATCATGAGCCGCGCGTGCCCCCGGCGCGCGTACAGCTCGACGCCGCGCTCGATGAAGATGAACCCGTCGGTTCGGATGTTCGGGTGGAGCAGCTTCACGCGCAAGTACCGCAGCACCATCATCCAGTAGTGCGGTAGGTACAGCCGCCGGGAGAAGATGAAGCGCGCGGTCCGCGCCAACGCCGAGCCTGCTGGGTCGGCTGAGGCCGAGGCTGGGGCTGGGTCGGCTGAGGCTGAGGCCGCGCGCCCGGGCCGGGCGCCCGCCGCGCGCTGCTCGTCGGGGAGCGGACGGACCGCCACACCTATCCCTTCGGCTTCTCCGCGTACAGCAGCAGGTTGTAGAAGAACGGCTTCGGCACGATCCGACGCATCACGAGGTCGTCGATCCGGTACAGCCGCATGTAGTTGCGGTAAGCGAACCACGCCCATCGCTCGTCGAGCAACCCCGGTCGCGCGAGCGCCTCTACGGTGCGCGCAGTCCAGCCGAACAGGCCCGAGAGCAACTCCTCGGTCTTGACGGTCACCCCCTGGAAGCCGGCATCCGCCACCCACCCGCGGACCATGTGCGGATGGAACTCATGAAGATCCACATGGGCCTCGAGCATCGCTTGAGGATCCCCGGCACCCTCCGGTTCGCGCAGGATGCCGATGCGCCGTCCTATCTCCTTCATCGCCCACGCCGTCGACCGCTTGGCGACCTCCACGATCTGGAACCCGACGCGCGTCGGCTCTCCGGCGATCACCAAGCCACCGCCGGGCTTCAGCACACGATAGGCCTCACGGAAGAACGCCTCGACGTCGGGGAGGTGGTGCAAGAAGGCATGCCCCACGACCAGATCGAACGTGTCGCTCTCGAAGGGGAGGTCCTCGGCATCGGCGGTCCGGGCCACCATGTTCTTCACGCCGACGTTGCGCGCGTTGCGCACACAGACGTCGACCATACCGGGTGAGATGTCGGTGGCGTATGGCTGGTTGACCAATCCGGCCTGGGCGAGGTTGATGATGAAGAACCCGGTTCCGGCACCGACCTCGAGCACCTTGCCGTACTTGCGCTCGGGC
The DNA here is from genome assembly GCA_036397635.1 of Actinomycetota bacterium. Classification (GTDB taxonomy): domain Bacteria; phylum Actinomycetota; class AC-67; order AC-67; family AC-67; genus DASWIP01. The sequence goes on from DASWIP010000103.1 coordinate 14,144, forward strand.
GCCACCTTGAGGAACTTCTCGCGCGCATACTGGATGCATCGCTCGTCGAACGAGATACTCCACTTATCGTCGTAGGAGCGCGCCTCCCAATCGTGATACAGGATGTTCGCGGTCTTGACGTCGAGATCGTCGGGATGCAGCTCACCTGGATCGATCGCGACGCGCGCTTCGAGTCGCCGGGCCTCATCGATGTCGGTCATGGCCGGACAGGATACTCCGTCCGTTTCATCGCGGCCTCCCCGGGCACGCATCCGGTGCAGAGGAAGGTGTCGCGCAGGACCATGCGACCGTCACCGCGATGTACGAGGACATATCGAGGCGCTCCCGGCGACGGCGCGACCGTTTGACGCGCTCGGTCAGATCGGACCGTCGAAGCCCTGCGGCGGGCCCCAGAATCCGGGTTCGGCCTCGATCCACCCTTGATCCCCGCAGCGATGCGAACTGCGGGGCGCATCCGGTCGCGAGGCGTCTCGCTCTGAACCGCGGTACACGACCCGCACGTTCACTTCCACGGTGTCACCGAGCACGCGAACATCGAAGCGATCCAGCCCGCGCGACGCCGGTCCGACGGCGTACGTGCCGCGACGATCGAACATCTCGCCGTGGGCCGTCGCTTCGAACCAGCCGCTCTCCGGACAGAACAGCACGCGCTCGTTCCCGCCCGGGTTATGCGGGCTGACCGCGTACAACGCGATCGGCGCCTGCGGTTCGTTCACCAGGAACACGCCCCATCTGGGATCGTAGATCACATCCTCTTCGACCAGCTCGCGCATCGTGGCGATGGGCTCCCATCGCTCGGCGGGCTCGTCGCGGGAACGGTTCAAGAACAGCGACAGGATCGCCGGGGCGGCGGTTACGACCAGCGCCACGAGCGCCACCGCTGCGATCACCCGCGTCCGTGTGCGCGTGCGAGCGCGGAGATCCTCGAGGTCGTCGTCCGTGTCTACCGCCCCACGAACTCGGCCTTGCCCGGCCCATGCTCCATGAAAGTCTTCATGCCGACCTTCTGGTCCTCGGTCGCGAACAGGTTGACGAACACCTCGCGCTCGAACGCCAGCCCGTCGCCCAGATCCATCTCCAGCCCGCGCTGGATCGCCATCTTCGCGGCGCGCAGCGCGACCGTCGGACCCTTGGCGAAGCGCGCGGCCAGCCCCACGGCGGCCGGATAGACCTGCTCGGCTTCTTCGGTCTGCTGCACCAGTCCCACCTGCAAAGCCTCGACGGCCTCGACGAACCGTCCCGTGTAGATGATGTTCTTCGCGCGCGCGACGCCGATCAGCCGCGGCAGCCGCTGCGTCCCCCCGGCGCCGGGGATGATCCCGAGCATGATCTCGGGCTGGCCGATCTGGCCGTTGGTGGCCATGATCCTGAAATCGCAGGCGAGCGCGAGCTCACACCCGCCGCCGAGCGCGAACCCGTTGATGGCGGCGATCGTGATCTTGGGGATGTCCTCGATCATCGTGAAGACGGCCTGCAACGACTGCATCCGGTTCATCATCTCGGCGGGCGTGCGATCGGCCATCTCCTTGATGTCCGCGCCGGCGGCGAAGATCTTGGCGCCGCCCCATACCACGACCGCCTTGCAGTCGTCGTTGAAGGTCGCCTCGCGCGCCGCCGCCTCGAGCCCGCGCACGACCTCCTCGTTGATCGCGTTCATCTTCGGACGGTCGAGACGGATCGTGCCGACGCCGGACTCCTTGTCGAGCTCGAACCGGACGACATCGCTCATCGCGCTCCCCTTTCGACGCTTGGAGCCGCATCGTAGCAACGCCCGGCCTGCGAGCGACGTCGAGCGTCGGGGGCGCCTCCGCGCGCGGCCTGCAAGCGACGTCGAGCGTCGGCGGCGTCTCAGCGCGCGCGGCGCAACGATTCGGCGACGATGCCGGCCATGCCGAGCGCAACGAGCGCGACCGGGATGAACGGCACGCCGGTCGCGGGCAGGGTCCTGCCGGTGCGCGTTCCCTTGACCTGTGCCTTCGGCTCTGAGACCGCCGCCGGCTGCTCGCCCACCACCGACACCCACGTGCGTTGGTGATGGTACGCAGGCGGAAACTGCGCTTCCTCGCGGGCCGAGACCCGCACAGGCTCGGTGTGCGTGATGTATGTCCGGTCCTGCGCCACCGCGAGCTGGTGGTAATCGCCCAGGAAGACGCCGCCGCGGGAGCGGGTACCGAACCCCATGTCGCTAACGCTCCGGTTCACCTTCATCGGGGCTGAGAACGTTTCGCCGCCGTCGCGCGAGACCTGAAGCATCGTGTCAACCTGTGGCGAGAAGAAGTGCGGGATCCCGGCGTTCTCCTCCCGCTCGCGGTACGCGACCCAGAGCGCGCCGTCCTCGCCCACGCCGATCATCGGCAGGAAACGGTTGCGCCAGTTATTCCTCGGCCCTGGATCCACAGGCTTCACCGGCGACCAGGTGATGCCATCATCGTCGGACCAGGTGATCACGATGTCGTTGACCTCGTCGTCACGGAAGCGCGCGTCCTGCCACGCGACGTAGATGCGCCCCGAGTTGGGATCGACGAAGGCCTGCGGCAATCCGTCTCCGGCGCGCTGGCCGCGGGTCGGACGGCCCAGATCCACCCCCACGGTCACCGGAGGCGTGAACACCAGTGGACCGGCCGTCGGGACGGTGCCCGCCTTCGGCGCGATCGAGAGCACGTACCGGCCAAGGCCGCTCGCTCCCTCCTCGACGGACTCCGCGGGTTCCCCCGGCCGGGCGGGAGGGAGCGGGTACGCCAGCGTTGCCCACAACACGGCCAGCCCGCCGTCGTCGAGCACGAGCGGCAGCGCGCCGATCCCCTGTCCCGGGTAGGTCGTGTATCCGATGTCCTGGATGTGCCAGGTCGCACCCTGGTCGTCCGAGTAGGCGACCGACACCGGTGCGATCCGGTCCCACGCGACGTAGATACGTCCCTCGTGGTGTCCCGGCGCATCATCGACATCGACGGTCAGCCAGTTCTTGTCCGTGGAGCCGTAGGTGTCGTCCGTCGTGATCGACGCCGCGCCGGGCTCCCAGGTGAGGCCGCCGTCGCGCGACACGTTGTTCCACAGCGCGCGCCGGTTGCCGCCGTTGTTGAACAGCAGCGACTGCGCGTAGACGAGGTCGTCGGGGCCGAACACGACCACAGGATCGCTGGCGCGATCGAACGGCCCCCCGGTCACCTTGGTCGTGCCGGGCAAACGGCCCGACGTCCACGTCCTGCCCCCGTCGACGGTCGTGGCGTAGCCGTTGACGACCGCGCCGCCGTCGTCGCGTCGTCCCTGCTGGACCGCGACCACGGCGTTGAGCGGGTTCTCAGGGTTCACGGCGATCGAAGGTTCGGTTTCGGTGTCGGTCTGATGACACGTCGTCGTGGTGAATCCGGGGGCGCAGTCGAATTCTGTGCGCAGCGTGTACCGGGAGACCTGCTGGTCACTCAGGATCACGAGGTCCCCTTCGGCGGCCTGGGACGGCACAAGCCCCGCCGTCCCCGCGAGCAGCGCGCCGATCGCCAGCGCGCGCACCACCCAGCCACCGGTCCTGTCTCGAGCCATGGTTCCCCTCCGATTCATGGCGAAGAGAGTTCCGCCCCGAGCCGCGCCGGACCTTCCCCAGGTCGGGGACGAACCCGGCATCTCGGACCAATCTACCAAACCCGTGGCCAGGTTCCCAGGGATAGACTCCGGCCTTCATGGCACGTCTGATGGTCGGCACGTCGGGCTTCGCGTATCGCGAATGGAAGCCCGAGTTTTATCCTGCCGAGCTGAAGAACACGGAGATGCTCGGGTTCTACAGCCGCGAGCTGCCGTCGGTGGAGATCAACAACACCTTCTATCGGGCGCCGACGCCGAAGCTGCTCGCATCGTGGATCGAGCAGACCCCCCAAGACTTCGCCTTCACGCTGAAGGCGCCGCAGCGGATCACGCATTTCCAGCGCCTGCGTGAGGTGGACGAGAACCTGTCTTACTTCCTGCAGACCGCGCGCGCGCTGGAAGCCCGCCTCGGCGCGATCCTGTTCCAGCTCCCGCCGACGCTGAGATACGACGCCGAGCTGCTCGACTCGTTCCTGGCCGCCCTGCCGGGCGATCCCTACAGGTTCGCGATGGAGTTCCGGCACGCCTCATGGGATGCGGCTGAGGTGCGCGAGAAGCTCGCAGCGAACCACGTCTCGTTGTGCGTCGCCGACACCGACGACACCGACGCCGCCATGGTGCGCACCGCGCGCGACTTCGTCTATCTCCGGCTCCGGAAGCTCGCCTACGACGACGACTCGCTCGCGTCGTGGGAAGCCCATGTGCGCGCGGCGATCGATGACGGCTCGGACGTGTACTGCTACTTCAAGCACGAGGACGATCCGTCGGGCGTCCGGTACGCGCAGCGTCTCCGGGAGATGATCGAATGAGGATCGATCACGTCCTGTACGCGGTCACGGACCTGGATGAGGCCGGCGTGCGCTTCGAGCGCGAGCACGGCCTGGTCTCATCCCCCGGCGGCGACCATCCGCTGTTCGGGACGGGGAACCGGATCGTGCCGTTGGGCGATGCGTATGTCGAGCTGATCGCGGTCACCGACCCTGCCATCGCCGCGCAGAACCCGATCGGCCGGGGGGTCGGCGCGCTCGCGGAAGCCGGCGGCGGCTGGCTCGGATGGGTCGTCGCCGTCGATGACATCGAGCAGCGCGCCGCGCGCCTGGGCACCGTGGTGATCCCAGGTCACCGGCTGCGTCCCGACGGGATCACGGTGAGCTGGCGCGCGGCGGGGATGGAACGGATGCTCGAGGACCTCGCGTTTCCCTTCTTCATCGCCTGGGACGATCCCGGTTCGCATCCCGGCCTGCGCGAGGGCGCGCACGGGCGGCTAACGATCGAGGTTGGATGCGACGCCGCGGCGCTTCGGATCTGGCTCGGAGACCTGCCGGGATGGATAACGGTCGCGACCCCAGCGGGCGGGGTCCAGCGCGTGCTGCTCGACGGCCGGCCGATCGGGTGAGCCGCTAGCCCGAGGCTTCCGCCTTCCGCTTCTCCCCGCCGCCGTCCTTGGCGCTGGCTTCCACCGACGCCTTCAGCGCCTCGATCAGGTCGAGCACCTTGCCGCCTTCGGGCTCCTCGACCACGGTGATCTCCCTGCCTTCGACCTTGGTCTCGACGAGGCTCTCCACCTTCTCGCGGTACGAGTCGTGGAACTCGTCGGGCTTCCAGTCCCCGGTCATGTTCTCGATCAAGGATCGCGCCATGGCGAGCTCTTGCTCGCGAACCTCGACGTTCTCATCGAGCTCCTCGAAGGCGGCCTCGCGCACCTCGTCGGGCCAGTACATCGTCTCGAGCACGAACACGCCATCCTTCACGCGGACGGTGGCGAGATGTTCCTTGTCCCGGAACGCGACCTTGGCGATCGCGACGCGCGAGTCATCGGCCAGCGCCTTGGAGAGCAGCTTGTAGGCCTTGATCGCGACCGGCCCATCGGGCGCCAGGTAGTAGGACTTGTTGAACAGGGTCGGGTCGATCTGCTCGGCGGGAACGAACTTCTGGACGTCGATCGAGCGCGTGTTCCCCAGCCCCCGATCAAGCTCCTCGTCGGTCAGCACGACGTAACTCCCCTTGTCGTACTCGTAGCCGCGCACGATCTCGTCGTACGGGACCTCCTCACCGTCGACCGAGCAGACGCGCTTGTACTTGATCCGGCCGCTGTCCTTCTCGTGGAGCTGGTTGAACTTGAAGGACTTCTCCTCGACGGCCGAGTGCAGCCTGATCGGGATCGTCACGAGCCCGAACGAGATCGCACCCTTCCAGATCGCTCTCGGTGGCATGGCGTCTCCTATCTGCTCTGCTCAAGGCTACCCGTACCGACCCCCGGCAGCGGGGGCCTCACGATACGCTACCGGCCGATGGCGCCCATCACCACGATCGATCTCCCCGACGCGTTCGAGCCCCAGAAACGGGGCCAGCACTGGTACCTGGAGACCGAGGGCCGTGAGGTGAAGCTCTCGAACCTTCCCAAGCTGTTCTGGCCGCACACGGGCTACACCAAGGGAGACCTGCTCGGCGCCTACTACAACCTCGCCCCCTTCCTGCTCCCATACCTGCACGACCGCCCCCTGACGCTGCGGCGCATGCCCGACGGGGCGGATGGGCCAGAATTCTACGAGAAGCAAGCACCGTCCCATACGCCGGATTGGGTCCCACGCGCCTACATCGAGGGCCACGGACGCAAGGGCGCAACCGACTTCCTGCTCGCGCAGGACACCGCGTCGCTGCTGTACATCGCCAACCTCGGCTGCATCGAGATGCATCCCATGCACGCGCGCCAGACCCGCTTCGACCGTCCCGACTACGCGTTCTTCGATCTGGATCCGTTCCCCCCGATCGAGTTCGCGACCGTCCGCAAGGTCGCGATCGTGATCAACGAAGCGCTGACGCGGCTGGGGCTGCGCGCGTACCCGAAGATCTCCGGCGCGACCGGCATCGTGGTCTACGTCCCGCTGGACGGCTCGCATTCCTACGAGCAGGCGCGCGCGTTCGTCGAGCGCATCTGCCGGATCGTCCACCGCTCGTGGCCCGAGGCGACCACGATGGAGTGGGAGATCCCCAAGCGCGCCGGAAAGGTGTTCCTGGACTTCGCGATGGTCAGCGAGGGACGCAACATCGCCAGCGTCTACTCGGTGCGGCCGACGCCGACGGCGACCGTGGGCGTTCCGGTCACGTGGGAGGAGATGGCCACCGACGTCGAGCCGGAGGACTTCACGATCGCGACGGTGTGGGAGCGGCTCGAGCGGGTAGGCGACCTGTTCGAGCCGATGCGCGCCGCCGGTACCCCGGACGGCCAGAACCTGTCCCAGGCGATGACCGACATCGGCTTGGACCCGGAACAGTTCGGTTCCCAGGCGAGCAGCGCGCCCGCCCCCCCACCCGCGGAACCGCTGAAGGAGTACAAGCGCAAGCGCGCCTTCGACGTCACGTCCGAGCCCGAGGGCGCGCTCGCGGTCGGCAACGACGACTACTTCATGATCCACAAGCATCACGCGCGCCGCCTCCACTACGACCTGCGCCTCGAGCGGGGCGGCGTCCTGGTCTCCTACGCGATCCCGCGTGGCCTGCCCGAGGAGCCGAATGTGCGGCGCCTCGCCGTCCACGTCGAGGACCACCCGATCGAGTACGGCTCGTTCGAGGGCTCGATCCCCAAAGGCGAATACGGCGCCGGCGAGGCACGCATCTACGACGACGGGCGCTACGAGGCGCTCGAGTGGGAGGACAACAAGCTCACGATCCGGCTGCACGGCGCGCGGGTCCAGGGCGAGTACCACATCGTGCAGACCGACGGGAAGAACTGGCTGCTGTTCCGCTCAGCGCGCGAGGCGCCGATGCCATCACCGGCGCCGGCACCACGGATCGAGCCGATGCTGGCGACGCTGACCAAGGGCGCGTTCGACGACGGCGGCTGGCTGTTCGAGCCGAAGTGGGACGGGGTCCGCACGCTCGCGTACATCGAACGCGGCACCCTGCGGCTCATCTCCCGACGCGGCCGGGATGTGACCGAGCAGTACGGCGAGCTGGAAGGGATCGCCGAGCAGCTCTCCGCGCGCAACGGACTGGTCGACGGCGAGATCGTCGCTCTGGACGAGAAGGGCCGCCCATCGTTCGAGCGGATCCAGCAGCGGTTCACGCTCGCAAGACCTTCGGCGCGCGCGCGCGAGCAGGTGCCGGTGGATTTCCTCGCGTTCGACCTGTTGTGGCTCGACGGGGAAAGCCTGATGGACCGCCCGGTCGAGGAGCGTCGCGCGCTGCTCGACCGGCATCTGGTGCCGGGTCGGCGTGTGCAGCTATCACCGTGGATCCTCGAGAAGGGCATCGCGTTCTTCGAGGCAGCGTCCGCGCGCGGGCTGGAGGGGATCGTCGCCAAGCGGCTCGGCTCTATCTACCGGCCGGGGCAGCGATCGAAAGACTGGCTGAAGATCAAGGCGACCCGTGAGCAGGACTGCATCATCGTCGGCTGGTCACCGGGCAAAGGCGGCCACACCGGCGACATCGGCTCGCTGCTCGTTGCGGTGTACCGGGACGGGACGCTCGAGTACGCGGGCCATGTCGGGACCGGCTTCGATGCTCGGATGCTGCGGATCTTGAAAGACGCGCTCGAACCGCTCGAGACCGACACGCCGGCGGTGACACCACCGGAACGCTCGGAAGTCGAAACCGGCGCCGTGCACTGGGTCCGCCCAGAGCTGATCTGCACCGTCGAGTACCTCGAGTTCACGTCGGCGGGCCGGATGCGCGCGGCAGTCTTCAAGGGGTTGCGCGAGGACAAGACGCCCCGCGACTGCGTGGTCGAACCCGAACGTTAGCTCTCAGCGGGGGCAGGCCCGAGCTCGATCGTGCCGAGCTGCTCGCCGTCCAGGACGAACCGGATCTGCGATGACCCCTCCATGGCGGAGGCGGGGACCGCAAGGAAGGATTCCAGCCCTCCGATGGCGGTCGCGCACGCGCCGCCGGGCGAGGAAGAGGTCGCGCTCACCGTCACGGTGGCGCCCTCGCGCATGACCGAGCGCGTCTCGACGCCGTAGCCGAGGCACCCTTCGACCCGCCACCATGCTGCGAGCGCCCACTCGGGCTCATCCGGGTCGTCGAATCTCACCTGCGGCAACGAGGACTCGCCGCTCTCCTGACAGTCGGATTGCCGGCTGTAGATCTCGATCCACTCCTCATCACTCATGGCGACGGCGAACTCCGGCCCCTCGACGCAGAACGTTGCGTTCTGGCCCTCCGACAGGACCCGGAAGCTCACCTCGACCGGGGTCGGCGACGGCCCGACCAAGCCGGGATCCTCACCTCCGCCGCAGGCGACGAGGACGAGCAGACACAGCAAGTGAGGGCGCATCGCACGTTCGACGCTACAAGTCCACCCGGCGTTCCGCACGTATCGGCGGATGCGGAGATGCGCATAGGATGCTCGGCGTGAAGCTGCTCGATCGACACGGACGACGCCTGCGGGACGCTGCTCGCCTGCGTCGCGCCGGCGACGCGCCCGGGGCGATCGACGTTCTCGCCGAGGTCCTCACCGCGGACGCCGACCACGTGGCGGCCAACGCCGAGATGGCGCGCGCGCTGCGGCTGCTCGACGATCCCGCGGGCGCGGAGGAGCATCTCCGGCGCGCGCTGGACGTCGTACTGGACTACACGCTGATCTGCGAGCTGGCGGCGGCGCTGGCAGAGCAGGGACGGGTGGCCGAGGCCGAGGAGAGCCTGGACGCCGCGCTGTTCATGACCGAGAAGCAGCCGCGGCTGGATCCCGGCGAAGCGCTGCTCGTGCGTGCGGTCATCGCGCATGGCCAGGGGCGGGATGATGATGCTCGGGCGGCGCTGGCCAAGATCGTCCCGAAGCGCGCGCGCCGTGACACGCTTCGCTATGCCGAGCGCGTGCATGCATCGATCGACGCGTCAGCGGCTAGCGAGCCGCCACCGGCCGGAGTCTGAGCCCGAACTGCGCAGCCGCCGGCCCCGTGTCGGCGACCAGGTCGCGCGCGAGCAACTCGACCACCGTCTTGGGCGCACGGGCGATCGGCCCGAGCGGCACGACGCGCCCGCCGACGCCGCTCATCGTGACGGCTTCGGCGAAACTCATCTCGTCGGGCCCGCCGAGCTCCCAGACCCCGCGCACCTCGGCCTCGCGCCGGTCGGCGGCCACCAGGACCTCGACCACATCGGCGAGCGAGACCGGCGTGATGCGCTGACGCCCCGATCCCGGCATCCCCAGCAGCGGGCCGCGCTTGAGCTGCTCGATCGTCGCGGGCAGCCCTTCGGCGATCGGCGCGCACCGGAAGATCGCGTACTCGAAGCCGCCGGCCTTGATGTGTTCCTCCGCCTTGCCCTTCGCGGCGAGGAACTCGTTCTCGGCCTCGGGATCGGCACCCAGGTACGACAGGAAGATGAACCGGCGCACCTCGGCGGCGCGCGCGGCGATCACCGCCGCCTCGGTGAAGTCACGGTTCAGATCGTCGTAGGAGACCCCGCGCCCGGGGAACAGTCCCCCGATCAGGTGAACGATCGTGTGCACGCGCGTGAGAGCGGACTCGAGCTTGGGCACGTCGAGCGCGTCGCCGATCGCCAGGTGAACGCCTTGCGCGCGCGCTCCCGGATCGTCCCGGCGCACCAGCGCGCGCACCTCGCCACCCTCCCGAAGCAACCGGGCGAGCAGCGCACGGCCCACCATCCCGGTCGCTCCGGTCACAAGAACGGGCATGGCCTAGAACCGCGGCGCTTCGCGGTATTCGCCGAAGACGTCGCGGAGCGCTCCGATGATCTCGCCCTCGGTCGCCTCGACACGCGCAGCGTCCACGATCAACGGAATCAGGTTGCCGGTGCCGCGCGCGGCGTCGCGGAGCTGCTCGAGCGCCTTGCCGACCGCGCTTTCAGCGCGCTCGGCTCGCAGCAGCTCCAGTGAGGCGCGCTGCTCGCGTTCGACGTCGGGTGAGATGCGCAGGATGTCGATCTTCTTGGTCACCGTTTGCTCGAACTTGTTGACACCCACCACGACCCGCTTGCCCTTCTCGAAGCGGAGCTGATCGGCGAAGGCCGCGTCGGCGATCTCCTGCTGGAACCAACCCTCCTCGATGCCGGCCAGGACCCCCGCCTTGATGCCCTTGCCGCCGCCGAGCTGCTCGATCGTGCGGAAATAGTCCTCGGCCTGCTGCTCGATCTGGTTGGTCAGCGCCTCGACGTAGTACGAGCCGCCGAGCGGGTCGATGACGTTGGCCGCGCCCGTCTCGTGCGCTATCACCTGCTGGGTTCGCAGCGCGATCTCGGCGGCTTCGTCGTTGGGCAGTGCGAGCACCTCGTCGAGCGCGTTGGTGTGCAGCGACTGCGTCCCGCCGAGCACCGCGGCGAGCGCCTCGATCGCGGTGCGCACGACGTTGTTGTACGGCTGCTGCGCCGTCAGGGACACACCGGCGGTCTGGGTGTGGAACTTCAGCATCAGCGCCTTCGCATCGGTGGCGCCGTAGCGGTCGCGCATCCAGCGGGACCAGATGCGGCGAGCAGCGCGGAACTTGCAGATCTCCTCGAAGAAGTCGATGTGCGCGTCGAAGAAGAACGACAGTTGCGCGCCGAGGCTGTTCACGTCGAGGTTGCGCTCCTTGCCAAGCTCGATGTAGGCGAACCCATCGGCGAGGGTGAAGGCGAGCTCTTGCGCGGCGGTCGAGCCGGCCTCCCGGATGTGGTAGCCGGACACCGAGATCGGCTTGTAGGCCGGGATGTTCTCGGCGCAGTACTCCATGAGGTCGCCGATCAGGCGCAGGTGCGGCTCGGGCGCGAAGAGCCACTCCTTCTGCGCGATGTACTCCTTGAAGATGTCGGTCTGCAGCGTGCCGCCGAGGTCGCGCCACGCGAAGCCTTGTCGCTCTGCTGCGACGAGATACATGGCGAACAGCACGACGGCGGGACCACTGATCGTCATCGAGGTGGTGATGTCGCCGAGCGGGATGCCGTCGAACAGGTGGTCCATGTCCCGCGCGGAGTCCACGGCGACGCCGCAATGGCCGACCTCGCCTTCGCTGCGGGGATCGTCGGAGTCACGACCCATCAGCGTCGGCATGTCGTAGGCGACGCTCAGGCCGGTTTGTCCCGCATCGAGCAGCATCTTGTAACGCTGGTTGGTCGCG
>DASWIP010000104.1:0-21436 GCA_036397635.1 Actinomycetota bacterium
GGACGGCAGATGTTGTGAAACCGGTAGCTTCGCCCCTCGTTCTTCTGCTCTGAAGGTACGAGCAACCATGTGGGGTGTGCTGTGGAAATCTTCTACCGTTCGCTGTTCCCGCGTAGCCGCAAGCCGCGGCGCGCGCGCAAGCTTCTGATCATCGCGGCCCTGGCCGCCCTGCCGGCGTTGGCCGCGGGCGTCAGCCAGGCGGTCGGCACGCCGTCGATCCTGACGTCCAGCACGATGGACGACGGCAACGGGTTCATCGACCAGGTCCGGGTCACGTTTTCGACGACCATGGACACGTCGCTGACACCGAGGATCTCGACCGGCGCGGGCGCGCCCGGTATCCGCGTCGAGGGCTATCAGATCGACACGAGCAGGGGCGCGCGGGCTGGATTCGATTGGTCTGGTTCACAGACCCTCGATATCTATCTGGTAGAAGGCGCGACGCCGGACACCGGTGCGACGCCGACCCTTCACTACGTCCAAGGTGGCGACGTCCAGTCGGCGCCGCCGGCCCCGGGCGAACTGGAAGTCACTGAGCGCGCGACGGCGGACGGCGCGGGCCCGGTCCTCCTTAGGGTTCGCGCTAAGGACACCACTCCGGCGAACCTGTTCCGCAATGTCGGGGATGAGCTGCTGCTCGATTTCTCCGAGCCGACCAAGCTCGCGGGGGCGACGAAAACGGAGCGCTGGTCGAACCTCGAGCGCGCCATCAAGTTCGACGGCGTCGTTGGCGTCTCTTCGGAGCCCAACACGTGCCCAAAGGATGGTGACGGCGGGATCACTGACTACAACTTCCCCCAGCCCAAAGCCGGGAATGCCGCCGGCGCGGATCCCATCGTGGCTCCTGGCCCCAACGAGGCCGTCGCAACGTTCCGGATCCGGTTCAGCACGGTGAACGATCAGATCGCCTCGACGCAGCCATTCTCCGGTGTTCCCAGCGGCTGCTGGGTGGGGGTCGATGCGGGAGTCCAGGGCATCAGTCCGAACCGTGCGGTGCTGGTGGATCTAGCGAGTCCCCCGAACATGGCCCGAGGTATGGACGTTCCCAGCGCCGCTCCTCAGAAGGTGCGCATCAACCCGCTTGATGCCCAGCTCGTAACCGCATTGACCAGGGACGGGACCGATGGTTCACCGGATGGTTCGATCGAGGCGATCGAACTGACCTTCGATCAGGCCTTGGATCCGGAAACCATCGAGCAACCCATAACGATCGGTCTTAACGGCCAGCTGGCGTCGATCATCGGCCGCGAGATCTTTGGTCAGTTCGGCAATCAACTACGGCTTTCGTTCACCCAGGTGCCCAGCTGGAGAACGGATGCTGCCCCTCTCATCACCTACACGATGCCCTCCGACTGCACGGCGACTGGGGGCCAGGGCATGAAGGCAATCGTTCCTGCCGGCGGCTCTTGGAGGACTTGCGTCGGATCACTCGACGGCGTCGCCCCCCTCGATAGTGCGGGTCCCGTTGCGCTTGCGAGTCAAACCAAGGATGCCGATCTCGACGGTCGGATCGACACGATCCAAGTCACGTTCAGCGAGCCGATCTCGGGCAACCTGGCGAATCAGGCCTGGACCGTCGACGGAGCGGCGATCACGGCCCTAACCGTCCAAGCAGAGCCCAACGCGCACAAGGCAGATATCAGCTTCGCAGAGGCCGTCGACCCTGATGGTGGGCGCCGGCCGAGTCTCGAGTACGTCCGCCAGGCCCAGGCGAATCAGCTGAACCCTGCAGGAACCCATGACGCCGCTAACAACCAGGTCGTCGCCTTCTCCCACACCGTTGGTCTCGACGGGGTGGCTCCGCGCATCACCGCGGCCTCGGAGTACGACGTCAACGGCGACGGCAACATCGATCGTGCGGTGCTCACCTACAGCGAGCCACTCGTCGATCCGGCGAACGCCGCCGGGTTCACGATCGGCGGACGGCCGGCGACGCTGGTCGCGCCGTCTGGGGATGACGCGGCGAACGACGTGACGCTGACGCTCGCGGTGTCCGGCCTGACCGGCACCGACACCAAGGAGATCGCTTTCACGCCCGGCGCGACGATCCGCGACGCCGCGGGTAACGCCTCGGGCACGCAGACGGTCATCGCGACCGACGTGACCGACGAGGCGGCGCCGCGCGCGACCATCTCCGTTTCGCCGAGCGCGCCGATCCCGGCCGGTGAGTCCACGATCGTAGTCACCTTCACCGAGCCGATGGACACCGACGTCGCTCCGACGGTCACGTTCACGACCGAGCAGGGCGCGAAGACGGTGGAACCGGTTGGGTTCGACCCGGACGGGCGCGCCTGGGAAGGCACGATCGAGGTCGTCGAACTGGACTGCACGGTCTCGGCCGGGTGCCCGGTGACGGCGAGCGCCTCCGGCGGCGCCGACCCTGCGGGCAACGCGCTCGGCGCTCCTGCATCGCTGACGACCGAGATCGACACGGTTGCTCCGGCGGCGCCGGTGATCGGTTCGTTCACGGCGACCCTGCCGGCGGGTGAGACCGCCCCCGCGGACACGCTGAACATGTTCGCCTCCGACTTCAGCGTCTCGGCGAGCATCGTGCCCGGCGAGGCTTCGCCGGGCATCGCGACGGTGCTGCTCGACGGAACGCCGCTGGACGGCGCCGTCGACTCGGCGATCGCCACGGGTGACACCAGCATCTCGGCGAGCAGCTCGTTCGGCAGCGCCGCGGCGCTGCAGGCCGCCCTCACCGAGGAGCCGCACTCGCTGACGATCGAGCTGTGCGACGATGCGGGCAACTGCACCGAAACCGCGACCGGCTTGGATGTCGTGGTCGACTACACGCCGGCCGTGGACATCTCGCTCACGGCGCCCACGGGCGGCAACGTGATCGCAGGCGGCTCGAGCTCGGACATCGTCTGGGACGGGGCGGACGGCGACGGGTTCGATCACGTCACGCTGTCCTACTCGACCAATGGCGGGCAGACGTTCCCGAACGTGATCGCCGACGGCCTGACCGATCGCGACGGCACGCACACCTGGTCCGTACCGCCTATCGACAGTCAGAACGTGGTCGTTCGAGCAGCGCTCGCCGACACCGAGGGCAACAAGTCCTTCGGCCTCTCGGACCCGTTCGGGGTGCGCTCCAACTCGGTGTTCTCGGACGTGCCGTCCGGATACTGGGCCCGACACCACATCGAGGCGATCTTCGACGCCGGCATCACCGGCGGCTGCGGCGGCGGCAAGTACTGCCCCACCAACAGTGTGACGCGCGGGCAGATGGCAGTGTTCCTGGTCAAGGCGATGGGCGAGGATGCAGACCTCGGCCCGTACCAGGGCACGTTCTCCGACGTCCCGGCTTCAAACGGCTTTGCGCTGTACATCGAGCGGCTCGCCGAGCTCGGCATCACAAGCGGGTGCGGCGGTGGGAAGTACTGCCCCGGTGCGCCGGTCACCCGCGGCCAGATGGCAGTGTTCCTGGTGCGCGCGCTCGATGAGGACGGGAACCTCGGCTCGTATCAAGGGTTGTTCACCGACGTGCCATCGACCAACAGCTTCGCGCTCTATATCGAGAAGTTGGCCGATCTGCAGATCACCGGTGGGTGCGGCGGTGGTAAGTACTGCCCCGGCGCCTCGGTGACGCGCGCGCAGATGGCCGTGTTCATGCAGAAGGCATGGGATCTGCCGATGCTCGGCTGACGATCCACCCCACGCAGTTGCGGGCGGGCCTTCGGGTCCGCCCGTGCTGCTTCCGGCTGTCGGTATACTCCCGCGCATGCGCATCGTCATCACCGGCGCGGCCGGGTTCATCGGCTCGCACCTGAGCGAACGGCTGCTCGGCGACGGCCACCAGATCATCGGCGTGGACAACTTCATCACCGGACAGCGCGGGCACGCCGAGCTGCTCGAGGCGCACGAGGGGTTCCGGTTCATCGAGCACAACATCTCCGAACCGCTGTTCGTGGACGAGGCCGTGGATGCGGTCATGCACTTCGCTTCCCCGGCCTCACCACTCGATTACGCGATGTACCCGATCCAGACGCTGAAGGTCGGCGCGCTGGGGACCTGGCACACGCTGGGGCTCGCGAAGGCGAAGGGCGCACGGTTCCTGCTGGCATCCACTTCGGAAGTGTACGGGGATCCGCAGGTGAACCCGCAGCCCGAGACCTACTGGGGCCACGTGAACCCCATCGGCCCGCGCGGCTGCTACGACGAGGCCAAGCGGTATGCCGAGGCGATGACGATGGCCTACTACCGCACGCACGGCGTCGATACGCGCATCGTTCGCATCTTCAACACCTTTGGCCCTCGTATGCGGCCGCGCGACGGGCGCGCGATCCCCGAGTTCATCTCGCAGGCGCTGAAGGGTGAGCCGATCACGGTCCACGGTGACGGCTCGCAGACGCGCAGCTTCTGCTATGTCAGCGACCTGGTGGACGGGATCGTCCGGCTGCTGCTGTCGGATGACATCCACGAGCCTGTGAACATCGGCAACCCGAACGAACGGACGGTCCTAGAGCTGGCCGAGACGATCAAGGCTCTGATCGGGTCCGCGAGCGAGATCACCTTCACCGCGCGCCCCGTCGACGACCCGACGCAGCGGCGACCGGACATCACGCGCGCGCGCGAGCTGCTCGGATGGAAGCCGCAGGTGGAGCTGCGTGATGGGCTGGAGCGCACGATCGGATACTTCCGCTCGCTCGGCTAGCTCAGGGCGCGGAACAGCGCGACCGCGATCAGCATCACGCCGAAGAACACGATCGCCCCACCCAGCCACATCAGGCCGCGCAAGGTTTCGTCCGGGACGCGCTCGCGCAGCTTCCGGCGCCGGGGCTGCTGCTCGATCATCGCCATCGAGCCTATCGGGATCGCCGGCCGGCGGCGAACCCCCGGCCGCGCGCGCGCAGGCCGGGTACCCTCGATGCGCGATGATCAACATCTCCAGCCTGCACAAGTCCTTCGGCGATCGCGCGCTGTTCCTTGACGCCTCGCTGCGCGTGGGCGCGCGCGATCGCATCGCGCTAGTCGGCCCGAACGGGTCGGGCAAGACCACGCTGGTCGAGATGATCATGGGCCTGCAGGATCCGGACACCGGCGTCTTCGAGATCCCGCGGGACGTGACGCTCGGCTACCTGCCTCAAGAGACCGACAGGCTGCGCGGGCGCAGCGTGATCGAGGAGGTGCTCTCGGCTGCGCCATCGATGGCGCAGGCCGGCCACCGGCTCGCGGTGCTCGAGCGCGATATGGCCGAGGCGGACGGGGAAGAGCGCGCGCAGCTGCTCGCCGAGTACGCGACGCTGCAGGAGAGGTTCGAAGCGCTGGGCGGCTATGCGGCCGAGGCCGACGCCCGAACGATCTTGGCCGGGCTGGGATTCGACGCTGAGGCGCAGGACCGGCGCACCGATGCCCTGTCGGGCGGGTGGCTGATGCGCGTTGCGCTGGCCAAGCTGCTGCTCGCGTCGCCGGACGCGTTGCTGCTCGACGAGCCGACCAACCACCTGGATCTTGACTCGGTGGTGTGGCTCGAAGAGTTCCTGGAGCGTTACCCCGGCGCGGTGCTGCTGATCTCGCACGATCGCGAGTTCATGAACTCGATCGCCACCCGTGTCGTCGAGATCGATCGCGCACGCCTCGAGACCTACACTGGGAACTTCGCCTCGTTCGTCGAGCAGCGCGCACAGCGCATCCGCCAGGCGGAGGCGGCCGCGAAGAACCAGGCGCGCCGGGTCGCGCAGCTCGAGGTGTTCATCAACCGGTTCCGCTACAAGAACACGAAGGCGCGGCAGGTGCAGAGCAAGATCAAGATGCTCGACAGGATGGAGAAGGTCGATGCGCCGACCAAGCAGCGGCGCAAGATGGCGCTGGACTTCCCGGTGCCGCCGCGTTCGGGCCGGGTCGTGCTCGAGCTGGAACGCGTCCGTTTCGCCTACGGCGAGCGGCCTGTGTACGAGGACCTGCACGTCGCGATCGAGCGCGCACAGAAGGTCGCCCTCGTCGGCCCGAACGGCGCCGGCAAGACGACCCTGCTGAAACTGCTCGCGGGTGCCCTGACCCCGCAGGCGGGGGAGCGGCGGCCCGGCCACAACGTCTCGCTCGGTTACTTCGCGCAGCACCAGATCGAGGCGCTCGATCCGGCCAACCGCGTGATCGAGGAGCTCGCGCGCGCGATCCCGCCCGGCGTGGACGTGCAGGCGCGCGCGCTGCTCGGACGGTTCCTGTTCTCGGGGGACGACGTGGACAAGCCGGTTGCGGTGCTGTCGGGCGGGGAGCGGTCGCGCCTGGCGATGGCCAAGCTGCTCGTCGCGCCTCACAACGTGCTGTGTCTGGACGAGCCCACCAACCATCTGGACATGCCCAGCCGCGATGTGCTGGAGGAGGCGCTGGAGGACTACGAGGGTGCCTTGGTGTTTATCACCCACGACCGCCACCTGATCCGCTCGATCGCGAACCGGATCATGGAGGTGCAGCCGGGCGGGAAGGTGCGGGCATACGAGGGCGATTACGACTCGTACCTGGACAGGACGAAGAGCGAGCAGGTCCCTGCGGCAGTCACGGCACAGCGTTCCGCAAAGGTGGACGATGCGAGGGAGCGACGGCGTGCCGGCGCCGAGGAGCGCGCGCGTCGCAACAAGCAGCGCAAGGCCCTGCGAACGGTCGAGCAGCACCTCGAGGCGGCGGTCGCCGAACGCGACAGTCTTGCCGAGCAGCTCGCAGACCCCGGCTTCTACGCCGCGGGCGACGGTGTGGCCGATGCGGTACGCGCCTACGGCGACCTCGAGCAGCGCGTCGCGGTGCTCGAGAACGAATGGGAACAGCTCGCGGCCGAGGCTGAGGCCTGACGGTCCTCGTGGCCTCGCGCGCCGAGCGCTGATACAAGGGGCGGGATGCTCGACACCTCGGAGCCGCGCGCCGTCCTCCGGGTCGAGCTCGCCCTGCTGGCCGTTGTGGTCGCCGGCGCCGGCCTAGTGCACGGCCTGACCATCCGCGAAGGACAGGGATGGCTGGACGACTGGGCGAGCTACGTCGCGCATGCTCGCAACATCGCCGAGGACCTCCCGTACGCCGACACCGGGTACGTCTACAACCAGGCGAATCCCGTCGCGGGGCCGCGCGCGTATCCGCCCGTGTATCCGATGATCCTCGCGCCGGTTTACGCGACCGGCGGGCTGGACCTGGATGCGATGAAGCTCCAGGTCGTGCTGATCCTGCTCGCGCTGCTCGTCGCGGTCTGGGCGCTGGTCCGGCGATGGCATCCGCCGTGGATGGCGCTGTCCGCCGCTGCCGCGTTCGGCTTCAGCCCGTTCATGAACGGCTTCAAGGACAACGTCCTGTCGGACATCCCCTTCGCCCTGTTCGCCGTGGTGGCGATCCTGCTGATCGACCTGGCAGAACGCGCACCCGCGCCGCAGCCCTGGCGCTACGGTGGCGCCATCGGTCTGGCGGCGTGGCTGGCGTACGGGACCCGGACGGTCGGTCTGATGCTGCTCGTCGCGATGCTCGTGCACCTGGCGCTGCGCCACGGGCGCCGGATCCCCCTGTACGCGTGGGTGGCGACCGGCACCTTCGCGGTGATGGCGGGAGTGCAGGGCGCGGTGGTGCCGGGGGGCAGCGGCTACACCGATCAGCTCGCGCTGGTGACGCCACGGCTGATCGCGAACAACGCGTGGCGGTACCTGCGCTCGCTCGAAGGCCTGACGGTCAACGGCTACATCTCGGTCGCCGGCACGATCCTGCTCGTGGTGGTGACCGCGCTCGCGCTGATCGGGTACGCGACCAAGCTACCGCGCGAGCGCCGCACCGTCGTAGAGGTCCTTGTGCCGCTGTACGTCGCCGCGATCACCGCGTGGCCGGCGTTCCAGTCCCTTCGGTTCCTGATCGTTCTGCTGCCCTTCTACGCCCTGTACGCGCTTCTCGGCGCGGTCTGGCTGGGCGAGCAGCTCGGCGCGCGCCGCGTCGCGGTTGCGATGCTGGGTCTCGTGGTCGGCTTGTCCTATCTGGGCGTGTACGTCCGCCTGACCTATGAGCCGGTGGCGGACGGGCCGACGACGCCTGCTGCACAGGACGCGTTCCATTGGGTGCGCGAGAACACCGATCCCACCGATCTGCTGCTGTTCCTGCGGCCGAAAGCGCTGGCGCTGTACACGGGGCGGCGCTCGGCCACGATCGGCCTCGGCTGGGACGAGCAGCGCATCGCCGACTACGCCGGCAAGGTCGGGGCGCGGTACCTGGTGGACGGGCCGGTCGACCCGGGGACGTTCACCGGCATCCGCGGTGCGCGCGTCGTCTACGCGAACGGCGAGTTCACGATCCTGCTGGTGCCCTAGAAAGGCAATCAGGGCCGACGGCGTCCCGTGGCCCTGATCGCGATGGGGGTTTCGGTGGTCTCTCTATGCGGCGCGCCAGGCCTCCAGGTTCACGACCGCGCGCGCCTCGACGGTACGCAGCGGCTCGGTGTGACGACCCGGACGGTTCCGGAGCATCCACGCGAACCCGGCGCCCAGCAGGCTCATCCCCAGCGCCGTACCGGGGCGGCCGGACGGCAATCCGAGCCCGAGCGGGGTTGCCGCGTTCGCGAGCACGATCCCGCCGGCGGCGAGCGCGGCGTCGGCTGCTCTCTCGGCCGCCCCGGCGATGCGGCGGCGCCGGGCGCCGTGCTGCCATGCGAGCATCGCGTCGCACGCACGCTGTTGGGTGATCGCCGCTGCCGTCATCTCGTGTCTCCCGTTGTCGGTGGTGCCGTCCACACCGAGAGAACGACCGCCTGCGCGAGAACCACATGGCCCGTCCGTGCTGTTGCTCAACCTTCGCCCGGGGCGAACCGATAGATAGAAATGACTAGCCCAGTGTCAACCACCAGTGGGTTCGTCGATGCCGGTGGGGCAGATTCATCTAGTCATGGGCGTACGGAAACGCCCTATTTTCATGGTGAAAGTCCGAAAGATTCATGGGATCGAACCCTTGACGTGGGACACTCGAGGCCCTTAACTAGTACAACACAACTAGTGTAAAGAAGCGGAACATCCGACGCCCGGCCCCGGCCGGGCGTTTCGCGTTACCGGGGACCGTCAGGTCCCTGGATCGATCGTCCGAGCTGAGGCTCGGAGCCTCCCCAAGGAGCCGGACACATCGCCGGCTTCTTCTCGTTCATGGGCTTTTGAAGCCCGCCCGGCTGCCACTACGGCAGCCGGTCCTCGACGCAGATCGCTCGCGACGACGCGAGCGACGATCGCCCGGATGCCCGGGCAGGAAGGAAGGATCACCATGGGGAAGACCCCCTACACCAGCGGCACCCGCGAGCGCTTGATCGAGCGTCTCCGCCGGCAGGCCGTCGCGATACAGAACGGCTACCGCCGCGAGGACGCGCTGCTGACGACCGGTGAGGTCGCCATGCTGTTCCGCGTGTCGCACCGTGCGGTCCGCTGCTGGGCCGACGCCGGCAAGCTTCCCTACATCCGCACCCTCGGCGGGCACCGTCGGTTCCTCGCCTCCGCGGTGTGGGAGGCGCTCCGCGACGTCGTTCCGGATGTCAACGAGGCGCCGGTGGCCAACAAGGTCGTCAACGTTTCGCGCATCAGCTAACACGATCCACCTCGACCTGTCGGACGCACGTCCGACAGGTCGGACATCACCCCGCCCGATTCGCGTACTGCTCCGCGTTCGCCTCCGTTCGACCCCATAAAAAACCGCCGATGACCTGCAACGTTGCGGCGTCGGGGGTCGTTGGAGGAGTCGAACGCAGACGGTGACGAGGAAGGATCGGGACGATGTTCGAGACGGTCGGTCAGGTGGCACGGACGCTCAAGGCGTTCCGCGATTACTACCAGCCGAAGTCGTCCTCGGTGGCGATCTTCAACGGGAAGAAGACCACCGACGTCGACGCCGATCCGTTCCGCCGGGGCTTCATCGACAACCTGGATCTCCGGACGGAACTGCTGACCCGACTCTCCTCGCTCGACGAGCGGGAGCGGTCGATCCTCATGCTCTGGTACGTGTCCGATCTCCCGGTGCGGACGATCTGCGAGCAGCTCGGTCTCTCGCGATCGCACGCATACCGGCTCCGCGACCGAGCGCTCAGCTTGATGCTCGATCGTTCACCGATCCTGGAGGTCGCAACAGCGTTCGCGTGACCCGAGACGTTGAAAGGTAACAACGGCCGGCGCCGCTATCCTCCCTCCCTCCCTCCCTACGGACGCACGCCGGCTCGCTGCCCCCGGGTTCGAACCCGGGGGCAGCACCTTTCACAACGTCGAAGGGGACGCACCAGAGCTTCCCGACAACGGAGTAGGAACGAACAGTGGAACCGAAGGATCTCGCACGGATCATCCTGCGCCGCAAGCGCACCGTGATCACTGCGTTGGTCGTCGTCGCCCTGACGAGCCTCGTCGGTTCCGTGCGTAAGGAGCCGCAGTACGTCGCAGCGTGCGACGTGTTGTTCCAGGCGACGGCTTACAACCCCACGGATCCGTCGGCCCGTCCGATCGAGACGGTGGGAACCCTGGCGAGCAACGCCGAGATCTTGAAGTCCCCGGTCATCACGCAGCGCGCCGCCGTGCTCGCCGACCTCCCGCCGGCGGTGGTCGCCGGCAAGCTCAACGTTGAGATCATCCAGGACGCCCAGATCTTCCACCTCCAGGTCGCGGATACCGAAGGCCCACGTGCCGGAGCGATCTGCAACGCGTACGGCACTGCGTATATCGAGTACAAGCGCGAGGAGGCTCGCAAGGAGTACGAGCGGCTGCTCGCCCAGGTGAACACCTCCCTCGATGGCATTCTGGTCGAGTACGAGGACGTGAAGGGCCGGCTTTCCAAGGTGCGGGACACCAGCAGCGATGACTATCGCAGCCTCGTGGTCGAACGGGACAGCCTCTTGAAGGAAAAGTCGGATCTGATCGGCGACCGCGCGGCGATCAAGAACGTCCTCAAGTCGGGCATCAACGGAGGCGGCAACCTTTACAAGCCCTCCGGCGACGGCGAGGAGACCGGCAAGGGCCTGCGTCGCGACGTGCTGCTCGGCCTGCTGGTCGGTCTGATGTTCGGCATCGGCATCGCGCTGGTCCGCGAGTATCTGGATGACACCATGAAAGACAAGGAATCCACGCAGCGCGAGCTTGGTATCCCGGTGCTCGCCGCGATCCCCGACGAAGGCTTCGACGGCTACGAGCCGTCTCCCGGCACGATCGAGGCGGCGCGCCAGCTTCGCGCGACGCTGGGCTCGGTCGGGTTCCCCCACGAGAAGTCCGTGCTGGTGATCACCTCCACGTTGTCGAAGGCGCGCACGACCACGCTGGCGGCGCTGGCGGCCGCGGTCGCGGAATCCGGGCGATCCGTGCTGGTCGTCGGGTCGGACCTTCGCGGCGGACGCACCCACGAGAGCTTCGGCGTCGCCAACACCGTCGGGCTGGCCAACGTTGCGCGCGGCCAGGTCGCGCTCGAGCGTGCGATCCGTCCCGCGCCCGGACTGGACAACGTGTACGTGCTGCCGGCCGGTCCGCTGGTCGGCAACCCCGGTGAGCTGCTCTCCAGCGAGGAGATGGCGTTCGTGCTGCGCCGCGCACGCCGCTGGGCCGACGTGGTGCTGCTGGATGCGCCCCCGGTGCTCGCGGCTGCCGATGCCAGTGTGCTCGGGGCCTACGCCGATGGTGTCCTGCTGGTCGTCTCGGCGGGTCAGACCAACCGAGCCCAGGCCAATGAGGCCAAGGAACAGCTTGTCGCCGCCGGCGCTCGCCTGCTCGGCGCCGTGCTGGTCGGCACGGACGACGGTGGCCGTGCGATCACGAACGGCTACGGCGGTGACGACTTCGGCGCGCTCGTGCCGGTCGGCGGTGCGTGGAGCTCGTACGATGACGCGCATGAGTACGACTGGTGGGACGAGGACGAGGTGACCACCGCGACCGCCCGCGCCGTGCCGCGCAACGGATCCCGTCGCGGCGGGCCGAAGAAGAAGACGGCAGCGGCCGGCGTCAACAAGCGCACGGCACCAGCGCGCAAGCGCGAGCCGAAGCTCGAAAGCCCGCGTCGCACGCCGACCGCTCGGAAGGCCGGCACGACACGCAAGGCCGGCACGAGTCGCACGTCCGGCACGGGTCGCACGTCCGGCACGACACGCAAGGCCGGCACGGGCAGCACGTCCGGGACCGCGCGCAGGACCGCGACGTCTCGCGGCACGACGTCCCGCAAGCCGGCGGCGAAGCGAACCACCGCTGCCTCGTCGGGTGCTGCCAAGCACGCCCAGGCGCGCCGCACCTCGACGCGGAGGCGCTGAATGCGGGTCACGATCCTCGGCCGCGACTTCCCGCCCGCGGTCGGCGGCATCGGGGATCACACCGATTTGCTGGCCGCGGAGCTGGCCCGCCGGGGGCAAGCCGTCACGGTCGTGTGCTCGGCTCCGGCCGACGCCCGCGCCTCCTTCGACGTGCGACCGGTGATCGATCGGTGGGACGCGCGCGGATCCGCTTCGATCGTCCGCGCCGTTGCCGGAAGCAGGCCGGACATCATCGTCTGGCAATACAACCCTTTCGCGGTCGGGCGCCGCGGGCTCACTCCCGGTATCGGGCGGCTCGCGCGCGCGCTGGCCGCCGAAGCCCCGCTCGTGCTGCTCGCGCACGAGCTTTGGTTCCCGTTCCGGCGCGAGGGCCTCAAAGGCCTGGTCTGGGCCCTGGCGCACCGCCGGCAGATGCGGGCGCTGGCGCGCGCTGCTCGCATGGTGGTCGTCACGACCGAGCAGCGCGCGGCCGAGCTGGCCCGCGCGATCCCCTCCGTGGCCTCCACGACCCGCGTCATCCCGATCGCGGCCAACGTCGAGCCTCGTCCCGAGCAGCGCTCCGCGCGCGCGACCTTCGGGCTCCCGGACGATGCGTTCGTCGTCGCCCACCTCGGGAGCGTCGGCCCCGGCCGTGAGATCGATCGCGTCTTCGACGCGGTGGCCGAGCTGCGCGCCCGCGGCCTCGACGTGCGGTTGCTGCTTGCCGGCAACACCGGACCATTCACGGCCCCCGGCTCGTTGAACGGTGCAGTGATCACGACCGGCATCCTCTCGCGCGAGCAGCTCTCCGCAGCGCTCGCGTCCGCCGACGCCTACGTCCATCCCGACCTGGTCGGCCCATCGGCCGGCCGGCGCGGCAGCCTGGTCGCGGCGCTTGCGCACAGCCTGCCGGTCGTGGCGTTCCGGGGGCCCGACCATGCGAGCCAGCTGCTCGACGGGACGAACGTGGTCATTACGGATCCCGATGAGCTCAGCGATGCGCTGGCCGGACTGGCGAGCGACCGGGCGCGCGCGACCCAGATCGGCGACGCCGCGCGGCAGACCTACTTGGAGCATTTCGCCTGGCCGCGGGTCGGCGACGAGCTGCTCGCGGTGTTCGAGGAGACGTTGCGATGAGCACTCAGACCCTGACCGCTCGCCGCGACAGCGGCGCGATCTGGTCGATGCTACTGCTCGGCGGCGCCCTGTTCCTCGGCTGGCAGATCGTCAAGGGCGGTCCGATGATCCGTGTGGTCGCCGCTATCGTCGTGATCCTGATCCTGGCCGTACCCGCGCTCGAGCATCCCCGCAAAGCCGTCACCGGTCTGTTCATCGTGCTGCCGTTCCTCGGGATGCTGCGGCACATGTTCCTGTCCTCGACCGGGCCGGCGTTCCTTGATCCGCTGCTGCTGATCACCTCAGCCGTGTCGATCACGGTGCTGATCTCGCTGATCCTGAACAAGGAGATGGATTTCGGCGGGACGCCGCTGTCCAAGGTCGTGTTCTTGCTGCTCGCGGTGGGAGTGCTTCAGATCTTCAACCCCGAGCAGGGCGAGGGCATGTCCGGGCTCCTGGTCGGCCTCACCGGCGTGATGATCAACCTGATCCCGATCAGCTTCTTCTTCATCGCGCGCTCGATCAGTGACCTCGCGATGACCCACCGCATCGTGCGCATCGTGATCGCGATCGGTGTGCTGAGCGGCCTGTACGGGATCTCGCAGGTCTTCTTCGGGTTCCGCGGGTTCGAGCGCCAGTTCATCGAGTCGGGTTTCACCGCGCTCACCGTCGGCGGAACAACGCGTCCATTCTCGACCTTCAACAATCCCGCCGAGTTCGCGTCCTACCTCCATCTGGCTTTCACGGCCGCCTTCGCGATGCTGCTGTTCACCCCACGCGGCAAGCGCATCTGGTGGCTCGTTGCGGCCGTCGTGATCACCTACGCCGGGTTCCTCACCGGCTCGCGGGGGTTCACGGTCAAGGTTGGACTGGCCGTGATCGTGCTGCTTGCCGCGCGCGCGAAGAACCGCGCGATGGCGTTCGGCGTGATCGTGATCCTGGTGACCGGGGTGGTGTGGTGGTCGTCTTCGACCACCAGCGACAGCACGATCCAAGAGAAGGAGGCCGGTGCCTCGCAGCTGGTCGAGCAGCAGTTGCGCGCGCTCCGGGATCCGTTCGACCCCGCGAAGTCCACTGTGCCCGTCCACTTCAACCAGTTCAAGGACGGCATGGTGTATGCGATCACCGAGCGGCCGTTCGGACAGGGCACGGGAGTAGCCACTCGAGGGGGCGCGAAGTTCGAGGGTACGCAGGCCAGCACCGAGCTGGACATCGGCGACATGTTCCTTTCGCTGGGTGTGATCGGCGGGGTCCTGTACCTGTCGGCGATCGGGCTGACGGTGGTGCAGGCTGCCCGGGTTCGGCGGGCGCTGCCCGGCCCGGTCTGGATCGCGATCTGGGCGATGGCGGTCACCTCCATCGGTGCGTGGGTGATCGGTGGTAACTATGCGGTCGTGCCGTTGATCTGGTTCCTGATCGGCGCCTCGGATGGCGCCTACAAGCGACTGCGCTCCCGCGGTCTGCTCGAGCACGGCGGCGCACTGCCGTCATGACCGCGGGCGGCGCGGACGCCCAGGCCCGGCTGCGCGCGCTGCTGACCACCATGGACTTCCCGCCCACGCGCGGGGGGATCCAGACCATGGCCCGCGAGATCCTCGCGCGCGCCGTCGACGTTTCGTATCGCGTCGTCGCGCCCGCCGATCCCGGACATCGCGCGTTCGACGCCCCCCTCGATCTGCCCATCCGGCGCGCCCCCAAGGTGCTCCCCGGCCGGCGCGGCTACGTTCCGGGGGTCGCGTTCCTCGCGCGCCGGGAGGCGCGACGGTGGCGCCCCGACGCGGCGCTTGCGATGCACGTGCTTGCCGCCCCCGGACCGATCGCTGCGGGCGTGCCGACGGTCGTGATCGTCCACGGCGGCGAGCTGCGGTCGGCCCGCATCGCGCGCGCGGCGCGCTGGGTGCTGCCGCGTGCTGCTCGCGTCGTGGCCAACAGCGCATACACCCGAACGGCGGCGGTCGGGTTGGGCGCGGATCCGATGCGGACCACCGTCGTCCCGGTCGGCGCTCCCGATCCGGTTCAGGTGGACCCCGCCGCGGTCGAAGCTCTCAAACGGAGGCTCGGGGACGAGCGTCTGCTGCTCTCGGTCGGACGGCTCGCACCCCACAAGGGATTCGACCGCTTGATCCGGGCGATGCCGGATATACCGGACGCCAGGCTCGTGATCGTGGGCGGCGGCGGCGGGCGCGAGCAGCTGAACGCGATCGCGCGTGAGGCCGGTGTCGCGGACCGGGTGGTGCTCGCCGGAGCGGTCGATGATGAGGAGCTGGCGGTGCATTACGCCGCTGCGGACGCGTTCGTGCTGCTGTCGCGCGAGACCGGTGCCGGTGTCGAGGGCGGCGGGATCGTGTTGCTCGAGGCGCTCGCGTACGGGCTTCCGGTCGTGGCCGCGTCGACGGGAGGGATCCCCGAGACCATCCGCGACGCGGAGACGGGTCTGCTCGTTGACCCTGAAGACGGTTCTGCCGTTGTGCGCGTTCTGCGAAGGATCCTGGACGACCGGGAACTCGCGGAGCGGGTGGCAGCGGCAGGGAAAGCCATGGCGACCGGTGAGAGATCGTGGACGAAGTTCGTAGAACGGATCGAAAGGGTCTTGGATCAGGCCGCCCCTCCTCGGGCGAGCTGAGGGTTGCGATCGTCCACGACTACCTGGTGAACCGCGGCGGCGCCGAGAAGGTCACCCTCGCGCTGCACCGGATGTTCCCCGACGCGCCGATCTTCACGGCGCTCTACCACCCCGAGGCCACCTTCGAGGACTTCTCGAGCGCGGACGTAAGGCCCTCCCGGCTCCAGCGTCGCAGCCGTGACGCCGAGGCATTCAGGCGCTTCCTGCCGTGGTTCGCGCGCGCGTTCCGCTCGATGGACCTGCGCGGCTTCGACCTGGTCATCTCATCCAGCGCCGGGTTCTCCCACCACGTCCGCCCCGACGGCGGGTGCCACATCGTGTATTGCCATACGCCGCCGCGGTTCCTGTGGGACGAGCGCTACGACCGGTCGGTGGCGCCGCGGTGGGCGAGGCCGATGGTCCCGGCGGTGCTGCGAGGCCTGCGCCGCGGTGATCGCCGTGCCGCCGCGCGCGCCCACGCCTACGTCGCCAACTCGAAGGTCACCGCGTTGCGCATCAAGCGTGTCTACGGCCGGCGCTCGGTCGTGGTCCATCCCCCGGTCGAGGTCGAGCGCTTCTCGACCGGGCCGACCGGGGACCACTACCTGGTCGTGGGGCGTCTGCTCGCGCACCGGCGCATGGATCTGGCCGTGCGCGCGTTCACCCAGCTCGGCAAGCGGCTGATCGTGGTGGGCGATGGCCCCGCGCGCGCGGAACTGGAACGCATCGCAGGCCCGACGATCGAGTTCGCCGGCGCCGTGCCCGACGAGCGGCTCGAGACGTTGTACGCGAGCTGCCGCGGCGTGATCGTCCCCGGCGTCGAGGATTTCGGCATCGTGCCGCTGGAGGCGAACGCGGCCGGACGGCCGGTGATCGCGCGCGCGGCCGGCGGCGCCCTCGAGACGGTCGTCGACGGACGCACCGGCGTGCTGTTCGACGCCGAGACGCCCGAGGCGCTGGCGGATGCGATCCTGCGGCGCGAGCAGCTGCGATTCGACCCCGCGAACCTGCGCGCGCATGCTGCGTCGTTCGGTGCGGACGCGTTCGCGCACCAGATGCGCAGCGTGATCGCGAGCACCGCATCCGCGTGCCTGGAGTGCGCGCGCACGCGCAAGATCCATCTCCCCACAGCGGTCGCAGCCGCTGCCGAGGAGGCGTGATGCGCATCGCGTTCCTGGTACCGAGCCTCGGCCGCAGCGAGGGACAAGGGGGGGCGAACCTCGAGCTGCTCGAACGGATCGCGGCGGCCGGGCATCGCGTCGATGTGTGGGCGGGTAACGCCCCCAGGTCGGTCGCGTCGCTGCCCGGTGTGCGGCTGCGCGCGCTGCCGCGCCTGCCGGCCTGGCAGCTTGGCAACCAACTGCTCGGGCTCACCGCGTCGAGCCTGCAGCTTCGTCGGCGTCGTTACGACCTGATCCACGCGGACGCGGGCGTGACCTTCCGCCACGCCGACGTGGTCACGTGCCACACGCTCAACGATGCCTGGCTCCGGCTGCCCGAGCAGCTCTGGCGCGAACCCGGCCTGCGCGGCATGCACGCTGCCGCGGCGACACGGCTGAAGGCGCGACTGGAGATCGGCCAGTACCGCGCCGCGCGTGCGGTCGTGGCGAATTCGCGCAAGACCGCCGACGATCTCGCCGCACGTGGTGTGGATCCTGCCGCCATCACGGTCGTGCAGCTCGGGGTGGATGCCGAGCGCTTCCGGCCCCCGACCGCCGACGAACGCGCCGCCGCGCGCGCCCGCTTCGGCCTGGGTGCCGAGGAGTTCGTCGTCGCGTTCGTCGGCGCGCACGGCCCTCGCAAGGGATTGCCCGAGGCCCTCGGCGCGCTCGCGTCGGCGCGGGCGGGCGAACGGCTGCTCGTCGCCGGCGAGCATCGAGGCGGCCGGTGGATCGGAACGGCGAACACAGTGATGCCGGGCAAGCTCGACGACATCAGGCCCGTCTACTGGGCCGCGGATGTGCTGGTGTATCCCAGCCGCTACGACGCGTTCGGCATGGCCGTACTCGAGGCGATGGCGTGCGGTTCGCCCGTCATCGTGTCGAGAGAGGCCGGTGCGCACGAGATCATCGGAGATGCCGGGTTCGTCCTTCCCGAAGTGTCGGCGCGCGCCATCCGCGAGGCGCTGGACCGCATCCGCGACGACGGCGGGGGCCGCGCGCGCATGGGGGAAACGGCGCGTGCGATCGCCCGCACGCGCACCTGGGACGAAGCCGGACGAACCCTCATGAGACTGTACGAGGACTTCGCCGGAACTCCGCTTTCGCGCGCAACTTCCCCCGCCTGACTCGTTAGGCAATTCGATGGAACCGAAGAGGGTTCAACCCGTCCGCGTCCTGTTCATCGATCACGTCCCGAGGCTGAGCGGGGCGGAGCAGAGCCTCGCGGACCTGGTCGCCGGGCTCAGCGCCGGTCCGGTCGAACCCGTCGTCGTCCTCCCGGAGGACGGTCCGCTCGCCCAACGCTTGCGCGCGCACGGGATCCTCGTGCGGATGGTCCCGATGAGCAAGCGGATGCTGGAAACATCACGCGAGACGCTCGCACGACGCCCGTTCGCCGCGATCGCCCAGATCGTGTCGTTCCTGGCCGCCGGCTGGCGCGTCTACCGGCTGATCCGCGAAGTGCGGCCTCGCATCGTCCATACCAACACGCTCAAGTCGCATCTGATCGCCCTGCTGCCGTGCAGGATCGCACGCGTGCCGCTGGTGTGGCACCTGCGCGACATCTTGCCGGACGGCTGGCTCCAGCGAGCGGTCGTGGGCTGCGCGCGATTCGCCGACGCGATCATCGTTCCCTCGCGCGCCGTGGGCGATCCGTTCCGCGGCCGGCGCACGCTGCTGCGCAAGCTGCGGCTGGTTCCCAACGGCATCCACGTCTCCCATTTCCAGGACGCGCGCCACGACCGCTCGCTGCGCGAGATGATGGGCGTACAGCGCGGCGACGTGGTCGTCGGGTTGGTGGCACGCATCGCGCCGTGGAAGGGACAGGACCAGTTCCTGCGCGCCGCCGCGATGCTCGCGCGTCGCCACCCGCGCGCACACTTCGCCATCATCGGCGCCCCGCTGTTCGCGCAGGACGAGGCGTACGAGCGGGCGCTGCATCGGATGGCCTACGACCTCGGGATCGAGGACCGTGTGACGTTCTGCGGATGGCAGCCGGCGCCGGAAGCGTTCGCGGCGCTGGACGTGTTCGTCCACGCCTCGCAGGAGCCCGAGCCGTTCGGCCGCACGATCGTCGAGTCGATGGCGGCCGGCAAGCCGGTGGTGGCCACCGACGGCGGCGCGGTGCGCGAGATCCTGCCGCCGGCATGCGGCTTCATCGTTCCGGCGGGCCGGCCCGAGCTGCTCGCCGACGCACTGGATCGCATCGTGGGCGACCGCAAGATCCGCAACCGCATGGGGGAGGCGGCGGCCGCGATCGCCGACAGCTACTTCCCGGTGCAGCGCACCATCCAGAGCGTTGCGCAGGTCTACCGCGCGTTGATCGCCAAGTCGCCGCAGCGCAAGAGCAGACGCGCGCCGCAGCGGCAGCAGCGCGCCCGTCGCGGCCGGCGTCCTGCGCGTCCGCCGCAGCACCAGCCGATGACCTGGCCGCGTCCCGAGCAGCGCTTCGATGCGCCCGAGCGGGGTCCCGCGCAGCGCTTCGATGCATCTGAGCGGGGTCCCGAGCGTCCGGTCCGTCGCCCGCCACGCGAGGACGATCGGATAACGCTGCGGATCGACGACGCCGATATCGCCGATGACATGCCGACGCGCTCGCCGCTGGACGAGCCGCGTAGATCGTACGGCGATCCGCACCCGAGCCGGCCGACGCGCCGCGCCCGCGCCGAGCGTCGTGCGCGCGCCGAGCATCGCGCCCCCGAGCGTCGCGCCCCCGAGCCCGACCCACAGATGGTGGAGCGCCACGAGCCGCCTGTCGCGCGCGCCCCCGAGCCGCCTGTCGCGCGCGCCCCCGAGGGGCCTGTCGCGCGCGCCCCCGAGGGGCCGATGGCGCGCACCGCCACCGCCGAGCGCCCCCGCGCGGTTCCGCTGACCCGTACCAAGCGTCGTGTTCGCGTCGAGCTCCCGACCCAGCCGGCGCGCACCGCCCGCCCGGTGGCGGTTGCCGAGCCGCTCCTGACCGAGCCGCGGTTCAACGAGCAGCAGTTCACCGGGGAGCAGGTCGCCGAGGTCGAGCCCGCCGAGCTCGAGCCCGCCGTTCTCGCACCCGCCGTCCCGGCACCGGTCGCGCCCCTTGAGGCTGCGCCGGTGGTCTCCCCCAAGCCTCTGTATGACGCGCTCAAGCGCGTGCTGGATCTGCTCGTCGCGACCGCCGTGCTGGTGATCGGCGGACCGGTGTGGATCCTGGTCGCCATCGCGATCAAGCTCGAGTCCCCCGGGCCGGTGCTGCATCGCGGTACCGTGTACGGCAAGGGATGCACACCGTTCACGTACTTCAAGTTCCGCTCGATGCGGATCGATGGCGACGACCATGCGCACCGTCGGTTCATCGAGCGGTACGTGCGCGAGAACGGTGGGCACGAGCACGAGGGCGAGGTCATCTACAAGCTGATGGGCGACGACAGGGTGACCGCGGTGGGGCACCTGATCCGCAAGCTTTCCATCGACGAGGTGCCACAGCTGTTCAACGTGCTGCTCGGACAGATGAGCCTCGTCGGACCACGTCCGCCGCTGGACTACGAGTTCGAGCACTACGACGAGCGCGCGCGCCACAGGCTCGCGGTCCTGCCGGGGATCACCGGCATGCAGCAGATCTGGCATCGCCACAGCGCCTCGTTCGAGGACAAGCTCAAGCTCGACGAGAAGTACGTTCGCGATCGCTCGATCTGGCTGGACGTCAAGCTGATCCTGCACACGCCTCGCGCTGCGCTGCGAGGGCACTAGTCCCATGATGATCCTGGTGACCGGCGGGGCCGGTTTCATCGGCACGCATACGGTGCTCGCGCTGCGCGCGCGCGGCGACGATGTCCGGGTCCTGGACGCGTTCACCGAGCCCGTTCACCAGCCGGGCTGGACACCCGCGCTCCCCGCGGATGTTGAGGTTCTGCGCGGCGATGTGCGCGACGCGGATGCCTGGGCGCGCGCACTCGAAGGCGCCGACGCGGTCGTGCACCTCGCCGCGTATCAGGACTATCTCACGGACTTCTCGCGGTTCTTCGCCGTGAACGCGACCGGCACCGCGCTGCTGTACGAGACCATCGTTGCGCGCCGGCTGCCGGTGCGCCGCGTCGTGATCGCCTCGAGCCAATCGGTATACGGGGAGGGGGCGGCGCGCTGCTCGAAAGACGGGCTCGTCGTGCCCGAGCAGCGTGATCCCGACGCGCTCGCGAAGGGGGATTGGGACGTGCGGTGCCCGATCTGCGGCGGGCCGGTCGAACCCGCGCCCACGCCCGAGCAGCTCGCCGATCCCCGCAACGCGTACGGCATCTCCAAGCTCGCGGCCGAGCAGGCGGGCCTGGCGCTGGGGCGCCAGCACGGCATCCCCACCGCCGCTCTTCGCTACGCCATCGTGCACGGGCCCCAGCA
>DASWIP010000105.1:0-24069 GCA_036397635.1 Actinomycetota bacterium
GTGACAGCCAACGAGATCGTCTTCGGCGAGCCGGTGCGCCCCGGCGACGTGATCTCTACCAAGCAGCGGGTCGCCGAGATCGGCGAAGTGCGCTCGAACCGGCTGGGAACGGGCCGGCCGTGGACGGTCGAGGTCACCTACTCGAACCAGCGCGGCGAGGTCGTCGCGGTCGAGAGCTACCGCATGTTCTGCTACGTGCGAGGCGCGTCGTGAACATCGATGCGGTGACGACGGGGGATGCACTGCCGGTGCTCGAGGTGCCGATCAGCGCGCGCACGGTCGTCCAAGGCGCAGCCTCGACGCGGGACTGGCAGCCGCAGCATCACGATCACGCGTGGGCGACCACGCGCGCCGGGACCAAGAACATCTTCCTGAACACGCCCAACCAGGCAGGCTGGATCGAGCGCTACCTGACCGACTGGACCGGCCCGCACGGCCGCCTCGGCCGGATCTCGTTCCGGATGCGCCGGCCCGTCTATCCGGGCGACGTGCTGGTGTTCCGCGGCACGGTCACGGATGTGTCCCCCGACGGGTTCGTGGACGTCGACATCGAGCTGACCGTCGGCGAGGAGACCGCGACCACATGCAGCGCGCGCATGGCGCTCCCACGCTCGGACGGCGACAACCCGTGGCAGCGCCGCGGGGACGACTGGAGGCCCTGACCGTGGATCTGACCTTCACCGAGGAGCAGCAGACCCTCCGCCAGGTCGTGCGAGAGATGTGCGCGAAGCACTCGACGCCGCAGCACGTCCGCGAGGTGGAGGACGACCCGATCGGCTTCCGGCCGGCGCTGTGGCAGCAGCTGAACCAGATCGGGCTGCTAGGGCTGACCATCCCCGAGCAGCACGGCGGCCTCGGCCAGTCCGCGATCGAAGCAGTGATCGTGTACGAGGAGTTCGGGCGCGCGCTCGCGGTCTCACCGCACTTCGTCTCGTCCGTCGTGGCGGCCGGGCTGCTCGCGCGCGGCAGCTCGAACGAGGCGGCGGCGAAGGAGTGGCTGCCGCGCATCGCTTCGGGTGAGGCGATCCTGTCGGTCGCGTGGTTCGAGGCCGGCGGGGGGTGCGGACCCGAGGGGGTGCGCGCGCGCTGCTCGAACGGGAAGCTGGCCGGCGAGAAGCTGCTGGTGCCGTTCGCGTCGTCGGCTTCGCGCCTGGTCGTGCTTGCCCGCACCGCCGACGACGCCGTGGGCATCTTCTTGGTCGATCCGGCGGAGGCTTCGGTCGAGCAGATGCGCGCGATGGCGCGCGAAACCGTGCACCGCGTGCGCTTCGCCGGCGCGCGCGCCGAGCAGATCGGCGACTGGTCGACCTGGTCCGATGTCTCCGTCGACGCACAGATCGCGCTCGCGGCGTACTGCGTCGGTGGGGCAGAGCGCGCGCTCGAGATGGCCGTCGAGTACGCGAAGGAGCGGGTGCAGTTCGACCGGCCGATCGGGTCGTTCCAGGGCATCGCGCATCCGATCGCCGACATGGCGACCGAGATCGAGGGCTCGAAGGTCCTGACCTATGAGGCCGCGTGGGCGCGCGCGCACGGCAAGGCTGCGGCGCCGGTGCTCGCGGCGATGGCGAAGTACCAGGCGGCAGACGCGTTCAAGCGCACCACCAAGGTCGGCGAGCAGGTGCTCGGCGGCATCGGGTTCACGCTGGAGATCGACATGCAGTTGTACTTCCGTCGCGCCAAGCAGCTCGAGATCACCTGGTGGGACCCTGCCTACCTCGAAGAGCGCATCGCGGCGGCAGAGCTCGACATCGAGCAGCCGCTCGTCGGGGTCGAATCGCGGTACGACTGAGGACTAGCCGACGCCGAAGCCGAGGGCGTCGGTCAGCACGCTGAACCTGGTGGACAACCGGTCATTGGAGTCGTCCCGGTCGGCCGTGAATGCCGGCAGGACCTGAACGGTCGCGACGAAGTCGCCGACACCGACGCCAGTGATTCGCTGGCGACCGACCCACTCTCCGGAGTTCGCCTGGGAGCGGATCCGACCCGTGAAGGTTCGACAGCGCTCGAACTCGGCGGTCACGGGGACGGGACAGAGGCTAAGAGTCCAATCGATCGTCCATCCCGGCTCATCTGAGGTGCCGGTGAAGACGACATCGAATTCCTCCCCTGAAGACTGCGTCGTGACATCCGTCTCGTGAGCCACCGGTTCGACGTCCACCGATCTGACGGCAAGATCGATGGGGCCCAGTCCGTTGAGCAGGAACCAGGCGGTCGTGTCGTCGGGGTAGGTGACCATGCTCATCATGAAGAGATAGGTCTCGCCGGGCTGCGCGCGGATAAGGATCTCGTCGGTCCAGTTGCTGCTCGGGCTGCTGGACACGCACCCGATGAGTTCGAGGTCCTCCCCGTTGACACGATAGGCACCGAGGTCGAGGTACCCGTTCTCGTTAACGACGCGCTCCCCTCTCGCAAGCAGCCCCAGCGGTTCCGTGACGTCGTAGCGGTACCAGAGGGTCTGTGCACCGCCCTCTCCGGGAACGCGTTCCGGCAGCTGTGCGAAGGGATGCCAGCATGGGTAGGGCTCGTCCTCGGTCGCAGTGGCCTCGGTGTAGTCGGCGAGGTGCGCGAAAGACAGTGGGCTCGCGACCAACGCGTCGACCGGCCGGTCGTTCGCTGGAGCCTCGGCACGCGCGGGCGCGACCGCGAGCATAGCGCAGAGAACGACGATGGCGCTCCAGTGTGTGCGGTGAGACCCCATCGATCCTCCAGCCATCAGAAGTATGAACGGAAATGACAGGTCCAGAACGTGCCTGTGTAGTTGAGATAGGACTCCCCCGGCACGTTCGATATCAACACCCAGGTCTTCTCGGTCACTTTGTTGTTGTCGTAGTTGACGTCGACGTAGTCGAACGGCGTCACCGACGCACAGATCGAGAAATCCCCGGCGCTCCCGGTCGCATCCCATCGTGCGGCGATCGAAAGCTGCTCGCCCGGTGCGAGAGACGCAAGCCCGCGATCGATCAGGACGCAGTACTCGGTTCCCGGATCGTGCTCGTGGCACGCCTTCAGTCGCCACAGTCCGCGGATGGCCGATCCTTCCGGTGACGGGTTCTCGAGCACGAACGCGGCGTCGCGCGCCAGAGGTTCGGGCTGCTCGCCGATGGGCGTGTTCGTGGTCGGGCGAGAGACGGTCAGCGAGTGCACCGCGAGATCGGACTCCACCGGTTCGAGCAGCTCGAACGTCACGAGCGTTGGGTGACCACAGGTGATGCACGCGCCGACCTGGATGAACACCGGGCGCCCGGGGACCGCCCAGAAGCCGACCGACGACGCCTCGCCCGGCTCTTGGTCGTAGTCGCAATGACGCCGTTCGAGCTCGAGGCCGTCCTGCTCGTAAATCCCGACGATCGGGGCGCCATCCGACAGCTCCGCGATCGCCATCAGCCGCGTCTGCGTGGTCACTTCGATCCGGTACCACACATCCGCGAAGACACCCTCTACCATGCTTTCGGGCCAGTGTTCGTCGGGCAGGCAATCCCAGAACTGGTCGTAGTCGCGGCCCGCGGACGCGAGTTCGATCTCGGCGTGGAACGGCCGTGCCGTGACCTCTTGAGCGCCGTACCACTCCTCGTTGGGCGGAGAACCCACGGCGGCAGCCGGCCACAGCCCCAGCACCACGAGGCAAGCCGGCAGCAACCGCGATCTCATGGGCGACTGATTCGCCGAGGCATCCCCGCCATCCTTCTCGACAACCATCCCGGTAGCCGGAAGATGCGTACTTCCGGTACTGTTCGCCGAGTCCATCTGACGGAGCGTCAGGAATGATCGAGCACAGCGTCCAAGACCGGATCGGCGAGGTGGTGATCGACCATCCGCCGGTCAACGCGCTGCCCGCAGCCGGCTGGTTCGAGCTGGCCGACGTGGTGCGCGCGCTCGGCGAGCGTGAGGACGTCTCGGTCGTGGTGCTGCGCGCGGAGGGCAAGGGCTTCTGCGCGGGCGTGGACATCAAGGAGCTGGCCGACGATCCGGACCGATCGAAGATCATCAGCGTGAACCGAGGCTGCTACGCGACGTTCAAGGCGGTGTACGAGTGCGCGGTGCCGGTGATCGCGGCCGTGCACGGGTTCTGCCTCGGCGGGGGCATCGGGCTCGCCGGCAACGCCGACATTATCGTCGCCTCCGACGACGCGACGTTCGGGCTGCCCGAGGTTGATCGTGGCGCGCTCGGCGCCGCCACTCATCTCGCGCGCCTCGTCCCACAACACAGGATGCGCGCGATGGTCTACACGGCTGCCACGGCGACGGCAGGCGAGCTGCTCGCCTACGGATCGGTGTTGCGCGTCGTCCCACGCGAGCAGCTTCGCGATGCGGCGATGGAGGTTGCGCGCGCGATCGCCGCGAAGTCCCCGACGATCATCCGGCGCGCCAAGGAATCGCTCAACGGGATCGATCCGGTGGACGTGAACCGCTCGTACCGGTTCGAGCAAGGGTTCACGTTCGAGCTGAACCTGTCGGGTGTCAGCGACGAGGCGCGCGACGCGTTCATGGACAAGCGCGACCCGCGCTACTCGAAGTGAGCGCGCTCGACCTGCGCGTCACCCACGAGGACGTGGTCGGCGAGCTGCGCGACGGCATGACCATCGGGATCGGCGGCTGGGGCTCGCGCCGCAAGCCCATGTCACTGGTTCGCGCGATCTGCCGCTCGCCGGTACGCGACCTGACCGTCGTGTCCTACGGCGGTCCGGACGTCGGGTTGCTCTGCGCGGCCGGGAAGGTACGCCGACTCGTCTTCGGGTTCGTGACGCTCGACTCGATCCCGCTGGAGCCGCAATTCCGGCGCGCGCGCGAAACCGGCTCCATCGAGGTCACCGAACTGGACGAGGGGATGCTGTACCTGGGATTGCTGGCGGCAGCGTGGCGGCTGCCGTTCCTGCCGTCCCGCGCCGGGCTCGGCTCGGACGTGATGCGCGTCAACCCATCCCTGAAGACCGTGCGCTCGCCCTACGGGGACGACGAGGTGGTGGCGGTGCCACCGCTGACGCTCGACCTGGCGATCGTGCACCTGAACCGAGGCGACGAGCGCGGCAATGCCCAGTTCCTCGGCCCCGACCTCTACTTCGACGACCTGTTCTGCCAGGCCGCGACCAAGGCCTTCGTCTCCGTCGAGCAGCTCGTGCCCACGGACGCGCTGCTCGCGGAAGGGCCGGTGCAGACCTTGCGGATCAACCGGATGATGATCGACGGCGTGGTGGAAGCGCCCGGCGGCGCGCACTTCACCTCGTGCGAACCGGATTACGGGCGTGACGAAGCGTTCCAGAAGCAGTACGCCGAGGCCGCTCGCGACGACGAAGCGTGGGCGACGTTCAAGTCGCGCTACCTCGACGTAGATGAAGCCGCCTACCAGGAGGCCGTCCGTGGCTGAGGTCACGCGCGCCGAGTCCTGCGTGGTCGCCTGCGCCGAGGCGTGGCGCGGCGACGGCGCCGTCATCGCGAGCGCGTTCGGGTTCATCCCGACCATCGGCGCGCGGTTGGCGCGCGCGACCTTCGAGCCGGCGCTGGTATTGAGCGATGGCGAAGCGCTGCTCGTCGCGAACGATCTGCCGATCCACGGCGGCGAGAAGCTCGTCGAGGGCTGGCTGCCGTTCCGCAGCGTGTTCGACACGGTGTGGGCCGGGACGCGACACGTGATGATGGGCGCGACGCAGATCGACCGGTACGGCAACCAGAACATCTCCGCGATCGGTGATCACGCGAAGCCCAAGGTGCAGATGATCGGCGTTCGCGGCGCGCCGGGCAACACCATCAACCATCCGACCAGCTACTGGGTCGCATCCCACTCGACGCGCGTGTTCGTCGAGCTGGTGGACTTCGTCTCCGGGGTCGGCCACGACAAGACACCGCCCGGCAACGTGCGCTTCGTGATCACGAACCTCGGCGTATTCGACTTCCAGACGCCGCAGCGCACGATGCGGCTGCGCGCGCTCCACCCCGGCGTAACGATCGACGAGGTGCGCGAGAACACCGGGTTCGAGCTGATCATCCCGGACCACGTCGAGGAGGCGCGCGCGCCCAGCGACGAGGAGCTGCGGCTGATCCGAGAGCTGCTCGATCCGAAGGGCCTGCGGAAGCGTGAGGTGCCGGCGTGACCCATCCGGCACTGCGAACGCGGTTGTGCGAGCTGCTCGGCGTGGAGTACCCGATCGTGCAGACGGGGATGGGCTACGTGTCCGGTCCCGAGCTGACGGCCGCGACCAGCGCAGCCGGCGGGTTCGGGATCCTCGGCGGTATCACCATGAGCCTCGCGGAGCTGACGCAGGCGATCAAGCAGGTGAAAGAACGAACCGACAAGCCCTTCGGCGTGAACCTGCGCGCCGACCAGGACGACATCGCCGAGCGGATCGATCTGGTGATCCGCGAGCGCATGCGCGTCGCCTCGTTCGCGATGGCGCCGCGCGCGGACGTGTTCGCGCGCCTGCGCGACGCCGGCGTCGCGGTCGTGCCCTCGATCGGCGCGAAACGGCACGCGGAGAAGGTCGCCGAGATGGGCGCCGACGCGGTGCTGGTGCAAGGCGGGGAGGGCGGCGGGCACACGGGCTCGGTCGCGACGACCCTCCTGCTCCCCCAGGTCGTGGACGCGGTGGACATCCCCGTCATCGCCGCCGGCGGGTTCTTCGATGGCCGTGGGCTGGTCGCCGCGCTGGCCTACGGCGCGAGCGGCATCGCGATGGGCACGCGCTTCTTGCTGACCGGCGACTGCACCGTGCCCGACGTGATCAAGCAGATCTATCTCTCGAAAGGCGTCGATGACACCGTCGTGACGCGACGGGTGGACGGCTGGCCGCACCGGGTCTTGCGCACCGAGTTCATCGAGCAGCTCGAGCGCGGCGGCTCCGGCTCGACGCTGGCGCGCGCGCTCCGCAACGCGCGGGCCTACCAGCGCGAGGCCGGCACGTCGTGGGCGGCGATGATGCGCGAAGGTCTGGCGATGAAGAAGCGCATGGAGCTGAGCTGGGCGCAAGTGATCATGGCCGCGAACACGCCGATGTTCCTGCGGGCCGCGATGGTCGAGGGCAACCCGGCCTACGGCGTGATGGCCAGCGGGCAAGTCGTCGGCTTGATCGACGACTTGCCAAGCTGCGCCGAGCTGCTCGAGCGGATCATGCGTGACGCCGAGGCCATCCTCGACCGCCTGAAGCCCTGAGTTCTGCGACAATGCTCTGATCATGCGCCAGCGCTCGCTCTGCCCTGTCCTGATCGGCCGCGACGACCAGCTGTCGGCGCTGGAGGACGCGCTGCTCGCGGCCAACAGAGGCGAGCAGCGATTCGTGTTGCTGGAGGGCGAGGCCGGGATGGGCAAGACTCGCCTGACCAGCGAGCTGATCCGGCGCGCCGAGCGCATCGGCAGCGAGGTCATCACCGGTGGCTGCACCCAGGCCGACGTCGGGCTCCCCTACCTGCCCTTCGTCGAGGCGCTGGGCAACTTCATCATGCACAACGAGCCCGGCGCGTTGCGCGCGCAACTCGGCGCAGCGGCGCGCGACCTCGGTCAACTGTTCCCCGTGCTCGCGGGCGACGACGCTGGCGCAGGGGACCGCGATCCAGCTCAAGCGAAGCTACGGTTGTTCGAAGCGATCGTCGCGCTGCTCGCGATCCCGGCCGCCGAACACGGCGCCCTGCTGGTGATCGAGGACGCGCACTGGATGGATCCGGCGAGCCGCGAGCTGCTCGACCATCTGATCCGGCGGACCGCGCGCGCACGCATCATGATCCTGCTGACGATCCGGCCCGATGAGATCGATCGCAGGCATCCGATGCTGCCGTTCCTGCAAGGCTGGCGGCGTGCCGGCGCCGATCGGATCCGCTTGCCCCCGCTCGCCGACGACGCGCTCGCCACCATCGTCGCGACGATCCTCGAGAACCCCGAGGTCGATCAGCGTCTCGTGGACGTGCTGCGGGTTCGAGCCGACGGCAATCCTTTCGTGATCGAGGAGATGCTCAAGGAGGCGATCGATCGCGGGCAGACGGACTCGCAACAGGCGATATTGGGCATCCCAGAGACGGTGCGCGATGCGATCCTGCTGCGGCTCAGCCGATTGGATCCAGCCGCCGGCGACGCGTTGCACGCCGCCGCCGTGCTGGGACGACGGTTCGACTACGCGACCCTTATTCGGGTCAGCGGGCTCGATGAGCAGACGGTTCACGACGCGATCAGCGAGGCGGTCGAGCAGCAACTGCTCGAAGCGGATCCGGCGGATCCGAACGCGTTCCGCTGGCGGCACGCGCTAACCCAAGAGGCGATCTACGACGACATCATCGTCCCACGCCGACAGGCGCTGCACTCAAGAGCAGCAGACGTGCTCGGAACGCTCGCAGGTGTCCCCCCGGCTGATGTCGCCTATCACCTTCTTGGTGCCGGCCGGTTCGCCGAAGCGGTTCCGGTGTGCATCGCGGCAGCCGAGGACGCGATACGGCAACTGGCCTTCCGGCAGGCGGCCGAGCTGCTCGAGCGGATCGCACCACACGTGACCGAGCCGGCCGCGCGGGCCGACCTCAACGTGCGGCTCGGCGAGGCGTGGTGGCGCAACGGGGAGAGCGCGACGTCCGAGGCGTACCTGTCCGAAGGGATCGTCGCCCTCGAGCAACTCGGCAGGACGATCGAACTGGCGCGCCCACTGGTGATGCGCGGCCGGACCCGGTGGGAGCTGAACCGTTCCCCCGAGGCGCGCGCCGACTACGAACGCGCGCTCTCGATCATCGAGCCTGCCGGGCCCTCCGCGGATCTGGCGTTCGTGCTGCTCCGGATCGCGGGTCTGCACGCCTTCGATCTTCGCTTCGATCAGTGCCTCGATGCGGCGCGGCGAGCCGCCGAGGCCGCGCAAGCCGCCGGTGCGGATCTCGAGCGCATCTGGGCGGAAGTCTTCATCGCTTTCGGTCTGACCGGGCGCGGCGACGTAGACGAAGGGTGCGACCTGGCTTCGAGATGCTTCGAGGAAGCGCTATCGAAGGGCCACGTGTACGTCGCCTCCAACTGCGGCTACAACATCATGTGGACGACGGTGAACATGATGTTGCCGGGCCTGGACCAAGTGCTGGCGCGAGCAGCTCGCCTCCCCGACGCGCTTCCTTACAGTGGGATGATGCTGATGACGCAGAGCTTCGTGGGGCGCGTGCAGGGCAGACTCGCCGCCTCTCTCCCGCCAGCCGCCGAGGCAACGGCCGAGCTGAAGCGGCTCGGGTTCGAGAAGTTCGCCTGGCGCGCCGAGCTGTCCGAGGTGGCGCTGCTGACCGAGCTCGGACGCGTCGACGAGGCTCGGATGCGCCTCCCCAACGATGTCCTGAACATCGACCGACAGGATCGTGCGTACCAGCTCGCGACCCTACTCCGCCTCGCGCTCGTCGACGGGAAGGCCGGCGACGTGCTGGATCTGGCTCGCGAAGTGGCTGCCGAGGCGGACACGTTGCTGACCCACCGCGAAACGGTAGGTCTCGCGATCGAAACCTTCGCGCGCGCGGGAGAGCTCGACGAGGGGCGCGCGCTCGCCGATCGATGCGCGCACGCGACGTTCGCGCCGGGCAAGGCCTTCCTCGATCTCGGTGAGGCGCACCTACTGCTCGCCGAAGATCGAGCGACAGATGCGCTCGAGCGCGCCCGCCGCGCGGCTTCTGCGGCGAACGGCGCCAGCTTCGTCCTGCTCGAGCAGCGCGCGCGCATCGCCGAAGCGACGGCTCTGGCTGGGACCGACGAACGCGAAACCGCCACCGAGCTGCTCGAGAAGATCGTGCGCGATGCTGCCGCGATCGATGCCGTCGCGATCGTGACCGAGGCGTTGCGAGCAGCGAGCGATGCCGGGCTCGAGGTATCGGAAGCGCCGGTCTCCTCCGTCGAGCGGACCGTGCCGATCGGCGAGCGCTTGATCACGTCGATGTTCGCCGACGTGCGCAACTACACCGGGCTGACCGCGTCCACCCCGCCGCCCGAGATGGGTGAGCGCATCGCGACCCTGTACCGGTGGGCGAAGACCGAGGTCGAACGCAACGGTGGCGTGGTCAACAAGTTCGCAGGCGATGCGGTGATGGCGACGTTCAACATCGAAGGCGAAGCGTTGGATCACGTCGTTCAAGCCGTCCGAGCAGCGCTCGCCCTGCGCGACAAGGCCGCCCTGACCGAGCTGCCCGTGGGGATCGGGATCGCGGTCGGCCCGGCCGTCGTCGGCCACGTCGTCGAGGGCTTGGACATGATGGTGACCGGCGTGGCGACCAACCTCGCCGCGCGACTGCAGACCGCGGCCGAGGAAGGCGAGATCCTGCTCAGCGACGAGGCGTACCGGCGTGCGGAAGCCTGGCTGACCGACCGCGGGCTGGCAGCCGGATCGGAGACGCTCACCCTCAAAGGCTTCGAGACTCCGCAGGTCGCGTACAGGATCCGCGCGCCCCGGGCAGCCGCGCGCGCCTAGCGCAGCACTTCGGCACCGTGGAAGCGCGCGCGCAACTGCTCGATCGTCTGCGAGAGCAAGGCGCGCTTCGGCAGGCCCAGCGCACGCAGCTCGTCGGCGATCGGATGAGACCCGAGCCACAGCGTGGCGCCGCCAAGACGCCCGCGGATCTGCACGCCCTCTGACTCCCACAACGTGCGCCGCAAGACGCCGTCCAGATAGGTGTAGGTCGGTGGCATGCGCGCGGGGATCGGGATCGGCCCGCCGTCCACGACGCGCAGCCGAAGGACGTCCTGGTCGTCGATCCTCAGCTCACACGCCGTGACACCGCCGCTCGAACGGATGTCGATCGAGGCCATCACCTTCGGGTAGCCCCAGAGCGCGCGCCCGGCCTCCAGCGTGAACGCCTGATCCACCGGGAGGTGGTGGACGTACACACCGACGCGGCTGCGCGCGACATCCAGCGAGTGCCGCCACGCCGGCTCGTCGGCAGCATCGTGTTCTCGCACGAGCACCGTCACGCCGACCTCGTTGTACGAGTCGAGGTCCGAATCGACGTACCGCACGAACGGGATCGTGACCAGCGCGCGCCCGGGGACCGGCTGTGCCACCTGCAGCGGCGTGTGCGCGATCATCGCCTGCGCGCGCGCGGCGGGAACCAAGAACGAGGCGGCCCACGACGACGCTTGCCGGACCTCGACCGGGAACGTCAGCTGCCGGCCCTGGATCGTGACCGAGGGGAACATCTCAGGCTCCCGGCTCGATGGCGAACGGACTCACAACCCTGGTTTCCCCGAACGCCATCCCATGCTGCAGATCTTCGGTCAAGAGCTGCTCGCATCCCATCGACTGCGCGGCTGCGACGATCAGCGCGTCCCAGAAGGAGATCTCGTAGCGCTGCTCGATCCGCCATGCGGCTTCCTGCAACGCGGCATCCAACGCGAGCGGCCTCCAGGTCATGAAGTCGCGCACGTCGTCCTTGGCTTCGTCTGGATCGAGCCCCGGCGTCAGCTTGCGGGTGACCGTGACGTAGTACTCGTGCAGCACCTGCATGCTGCATCGCCCCCGGCCCG
The DNA here is from genome assembly GCA_036397635.1 of Actinomycetota bacterium. GTDB lineage: Bacteria > Actinomycetota > AC-67 > AC-67 > AC-67 > DASWIP01. The sequence continues at coordinate 11,447 of DASWIP010000105.1, forward strand.
TGCGCCACAGGTGATCCAGCCATGCTCGCGCGCGGGGTTGCTTCCGGCCTTCCGAGGCATCACGCGCGTAGACGAGAACGTTGGTGTCAACGAAGACCGACACGGTCATGGACCTCGTCCCGGGCAGGGTACCGTCCCCGCTTCTTCAGCTGCTTGGTCCCTCGCGCGAAGTAACGCGCCCGGGCTGCCTCGTAATCCTCATCGCTGCGCATCCGCTCGCGGAGAACGTCGCGGATCAAGCGGGACACGCTGACCTCACGGCGAGCAGCTTCGAGCCGGGCCCACCGGGCAGTCTCCTCGTCCATGGTCACCGTGATGTTCTTCATGACACGATTCTCGTGTTACACGAGCTTCGTGTCAAGGGGAAAAGAGCTCAGACGCGCTCGATGATGGTGACGTTGGCCTGGCCGCCGCCCTCGCACATGGTCTGCAGGCCGTAGCGCCCGCCCGAGCGCTCCAGCTCATGCAGCAACGTGGTCATCAGCCGCGCGCCGGTCGCCCCGATCGGGTGCCCGAGCGCGATCGCGCCGCCGTTGACGTTGACCTTGTTCAGGTCGGCATTCGTCTCGCGCTGCCACGCGAGCACCACCGGCGCGAACGCTTCGTTGATCTCGACCAGATCGATGTCATCCAGCGACATGCCCGTGCGCTCCAGGGCGAACGCGGTCGCATTGATCGGCGCTGTCAACATGAGGATCGGGTCGGCGCCCCGCACGCCGAGGAAGTGGATGCGCGCGCGCGGCGTCAGACCGTGCTGCTCGATCGCCTTCTCGTTCGCAACCAGCACCGCGGCTGATGCGTCGTTGGTCGGCGACGAGACCGCCGCGGTCAGGTACTTCGCGCCGGGCAGCAGCGGCAGCGACGCCATCTTCTCGAGCGAGGTGTCGCGCGGCCCCTCATCCGCGGTCATCTCGCCGAACGGCACGATCTCGCGGTCGAACCGGCCCTCGGCCTGCGCGCGGCGCGCACGTGTGTGGCTCTCGAGCGCGAACTCCTCCATCTCGAGCCGGCTGATACCCCACTTCTCGGCGATCATCTCGGCGCCGTGGAACTGGCTGACCGGCTCGGTGTTGTAGCGCGCGACCCAGCCCTTGGAACCGTGGAACGCGTGGGGCAAGCCCATCTCCTTGCCGACCTTGGACGCGGTCGAGATCGGGATCATGGACATGTTCTGCACGCCGCCGGCGACCACCATGTCCATGGTGCCGCTCATGACGGCCTGCGCGGCGAAGTGCACGGCTTGCTGCGACGAGCCGCATTGCCGGTCGATCGTCACGCCGGGCACCTCGTCGGGGAACCCGGCGGCCAGCCAGGCCGTGCGCGCGATGTCGCCGGCCTGCGGCCCGAGCTGGTCGATCGCGCCGAAGATCACGTCGTCCACCGCAGCCGGATCGATCCCCGCGCGGTCCACCAGCGCGCGCAGGGCATGCGCGCCAAGGTCGGCCGGATGCACCTGCGAGAGCGAGCCGCCGCGCTTGCCCACCGGGGTCCTGCACGCTTCAACGATGTATGCCTCGGTCATCCCAGATCACCTCACGCAGATAACGGCAGAGCCGTGCCCGAACAATCCTTGGTTGATGCTCAATCCCACTCTAGCGCCCTCAACCTGGCGTCCCTGCGCCTGCCCGCGAAGCTGCCACGTCAACTCACACACCTGCGCGATCGCCTGCGCCGGCACCGCCTCGCCGAAGCACGCGAGCCCGCCCGATGGGTTCACGGGGATGCGCCCACCCAGCGCCGTGTCCCCGTCGTTGATCAGGCGCTCGGCCTCCCCTTGCTTGCACAGGCCGATGTTCTCGTACCAATCCAGCTCGAGTGCCGTGGACAGGTCGTAGACCTCCGCGAGGTCCAGATCCTCGGGCCCGATCCCGGCCTCCTGGTACGCCGCGTGCGCGATCGCATCCCGGAACAGCCGCTCTGGCGGCGCCGCGACCGCGGCCGAGTCGGTCGCGAGGTACGGCATCTCGATGATCGTCTGCGGATAGGTCGGCGTGATCGTCGACACCGCCGAGACTCGGACCGGATCGGCACCGCGCGACCGCGCATACTCGAGGCTCGACAGCACGACCGCAGCCGCGCCGTCGGAGGTCGTGCAGACCTGCAGCAGCCGCAACGGATCGGAGACCATGGGCGAGGCCAGCACGTCCTCGACCGTCACCTCCTTGCGGTAGCGCGCCCGTGGGTTCGACAGGCCGTGCTTCGCGTTCTTGATCTTCACCAGTGCCCAGTCGCGCTCGGTCGAGCCGTATAGCTCCATGCGCCTGCGCGCGTAGAACGCAAAGTAGGTGGGGTTGGTCGCGCCGAGCAGCCGGAAGCGCAACCAGTCCGCGTCGGTGCGCCGCTCCCCGCCCGAGGGGGCGAGGAAGCCCTTCGGCGTCGTGTCGGCGCCGACGACCAGCGCGACGTCGCTCAGCCCCGCCAGGATGCGCGCGCGCGCCACATCGATCGCCTGCGCGCCCGAGGCGCACGCCGCGTAGCAGGTTGCGACGCGCGCGCCGTTCCACCCCAGCGCCTGCGCGATCGTCGAGCCGGCCACGTACCCCGGGTACCCGTTGCGGACCGTCTCGCCGCCGGCGATGAACTGCACGTCCCGCCAGTCGACGCCGGCGTCGGCGAGGGCCCCGCGCGCAGCCTCGACGCCGTAGGAGGCGAAGTACCGGCCCTCCTTGCCCCACGCCGTCATCCCGGCGCCGAGGATCGCGACCTCGTTGCTCACGGCACCGGCCTCCACTTCCAGACCACCTCGTCCGAGCCGGGGATCACCGGCTCGACTACCAGCTCGACGGGCATCCCGACGGTCAGCGCATCGAGATCGGCGCCGTCGGCGATCTTGCCGAGCACAACCAGCTGCTCGCGCGCCAGCTCGACCGCCGCGACGCCGTACGGCTCGTACGGATCGGGCGACACCGCCGGCGGCGGCGGCGCGTAGTGGTTGATCGTGTAGGACCAGATCGTGCCGGTGCGGCTCAGCTCGACGCGCTCCAGATCGGTACCGTCGCACGCGGGGTTCGGACAGAAGACCGCGGTCGGCGGGAATAGGTAGGTTCCGCAGGTCGAGCAGCGCGCGCCGACAAGGCTCGGCTGGTCGGTGGTTGTGAACCAGCCGTCGACGGCTGGGGCGGCATCCGGCATCGACCCATTGTTCCTGACGGTCCGTCAGAAGTAAAACGGTCACATCCCGCGCGGTAGGCTTCACGGTTTGGAGGAGCGGCGAGTGGCGGAGCAAGCGATGCGGTTGGGGGCGTACGCCCTGTGCCTGGACGGTGGCGACCGCCTGCTGCTCGCGCGCGTGAGCGAGGGGCGCGACGCAGGAGCCTGGACCCTTCCCGGCGGCGGCATCAACCAGGGGGAATCCCCGGACCTCGCGGTCGTGCGCGAGTTCCGGGAAGAGACCGGGCTCCAGCCGCGCACCGTGCACGGCGTCATGGGCATCTATTCGAAGGTTTATGAGGACCATCGCGGACCTCACGCGACGTTCCACCACGTCGGCATCGTGTATAGGGTCACGGCGGACGGTGAACCGCTGCCCGAGGCCGACGGTTCGACGGACCTGTCGGCATGGTTCAGCAGGGAGGAGATCCGGCAGATCCCGCTGACGCCACTGGGCGAGTTCGGATGCTCGATGGCGTGGCCGTCGTCCGCCACGTACGAGGGGGAACGATCATGAGCGAGGCTTCCGCGATCGACGCGCTGCGCGAGCAGCTCGGCGGCGAAGTGATCGGACCGGCCGACGCCGGCTACGAGGAACACCGTCGCGTCTGGAACGGCTCGATCGACAAGCGGCCGTCAGTGATCGCGCGTTGCGCCGGTGTCGCCGACGTGATCGCCGCCGTCCGGTTCGCGCGCGAGCACGAGATGCTGACCGCCGTGCGCGGCGGCGGCCACAGCTTCCCCGGCCTCTCCACCTGCGACGGCGGCATCGTGATCGACCTGTCCCCCATGAAAGCGATCGCCGTCGATCCTGAGACACGGGTCGCCACGGTGCAGGCCGGCGCTCTGCTCGGCGAGCTGGATGCGGCCACACAGCCGTACGGGCTCGCCGTTCCCGCTGGGATCGTGACCCACACCGGTGTTGCGGGGCTGACCCTCGGCGGCGGGATCGGCTGGCAGCATCGCAAATACGGGCTCTCGATCGACAACCTTCGCTCGGTCGACCTGATCACCGCGGAGGGCGAGTTCGTCAAGGCGAGCGAGGAGGAGAACGCCGACCTGTTCTGGGGCGTGCGCGGCGGCGGCGGCAACTTCGGCATCGTGACCGAGTTCGAGTTCGACGCGAACCCGATCGGCCCGATGGTGCTTGCCGGCCCGGTCTTCTGGCTCATGAAGGATGCACCCGAAGTGTTGCGCTTCTACCGAGACTGGGTGGCCGAGTGCCCGGACGAGCTGATGACCATCATCGTGACCCGGCGCGCACCGGACATCCCGATCGTGCCGCGCGAGCTGGTAGGCGAGCACGTGATCGGTGTCGTCGTCTGCTGGGCGGGTGAGATCGAGGAAGGTGAGAGATTCGTTCAGCCGCTGAAGGCCTTGGGCTCGCCGGCGCTCGATCTGTGCACGCCCATGCCCTTCCTCACGCTTCAGGCGCTGCTCGACCCGGGCTTCGTGCCCGGCGCTTGGTACTACGTCCGATCCTGTGACGTCGCGGCGCTCAACGACGACATCGTCGATATCGTCGCGGCTCAAGGCGAGAAGATCACGTCTCCTATCACCAGCATCGCGCTATGGCAGATGGGGGGAGCCGTGGCGAAGGTCGGTGAGGGCGAGACCGCGTTCAACGGCCGCGACGCGGGCTTCACCTTCAACATCAACGGCAACACCCTCACCGGTGAAGGGTTCGAGGCCGAGCGGCAGTGGGCGCGGGATTACTGGACCGCTTTGGAGCCGTGGCACACGGGCGTCTACGTCAACTTCCTGATGGAAGAGGGCGAAGAGCGGATCCGTGAGGCATACGGCGCCGCGAGGTACGACCGCCTGAAGGCGTTGAAGCAGAAGTACGACCCGACGAACCTCTTCCGTCTCAACCAGAACATCAAGCCCGACTAACCGGACCGTGCGCCAGAGGGATGTCGAGGGCGCTGAGCATGCCCGGCGGTGCCTCGCAGACCGCGGGGATCGCGTTGAGGATGCGCATCGCCGTCACGATCAGGCCCCCGGAGTTCTCGTCGCCGCCGTCGCCTTCGAGCGTCAGTTCGCATCGCAGGTTCGGTGAGCCGCTGATGAGCACACGGTAGCCACCCTTTCCCGGGGGCTCCGGCCACTCCGGCGCGACGTCGTCGCGAAGCCGGGTCACGTGCTCGATCACGATCCGCGGCTCTCCACCTACCATGCCCTGCAGCTCGAACCGGAGGGCCGCGGTCGTGCCGGCCTCGACGGTGCCCGAGGGGATCGTAAACGCGCCGATCGCGGGACGGCGCTCGTGCACCTCGCGGATGTCCTCCAGCTCGAAGCCGAGGCCGTCGGCGATCATCTTGATCACGCCGCCCCACGCGAGCGTCAGCACGCCCGGCGCGAGCAGGATGGGAGTCGCGTCGAGCGCCTGCCCGAACCCCATCGTGACGAACAGCACCTCGGGTTGGTCGTAGGTCGCGTAGTTGAGCACCTCCTGGATCCGGACTTGGTCGATCCGCTCGCATACCTGCGTCAGCCCCAGCGGCAGCATGTCGTTGGCGAACCCTGGATCGATCCCCGAGGTGAAGAACGAGACCTTGCCCTCCTCGCACGCCTGCGCGATCGGCTCGCGCATCTCCGCCGGCGCGTGCGGCGGATACACGAGAGGCACCAGCGAGGTCGACACGACGTTCTTGCCCGACCGCAGGATCCGGCAGATGTCCTCGATCGCCTCCTGCGGACGCAGGTCGCCGGTCGCCGTGTACGAAACGCAGTCCGCGTCCAGGCCGAGCAGCTCGTCGGCGTCATTCGTCGCGCGCACACCGACCGGATCGAGTCCGCACAGCTCGCCGGCGTCGAGACCGACTTTGTCGGCGCTGTGCACCCACAGGCCGGCTAGGTCCAGTTCGGGATGGCCGATGATGCCTCTGAGCGCGTAGCGCCCGACGTTGCCCGTGCTCCATTGGATCACGCGATAGGCCATAACCGGTTGCTCCCCCTCTTCCCGAACGTGCGTCCGCGAGCGTGAGCCCCTAGTATCGTCGGAGCGCTCTACACATTGAGGTGTATCCTGGTGTATCCTGAGGGGATGAGCCGAACCAACATCGAGATCGACGAGAAGCTGGTCGCGCGCGCCATGCGCCTGTACCGGCTGCCCACGAAACGCGCCGCCGTGGACTTCGCGCTCCGGCGCTTGGTCGGACAGCGCGACCCGAAGGACATCCTCCAGCTCGAAGGCATGGGCTGGGGAGGCGATCTGGACGAGTTGCGGCGCGATCGGATGGACAAGCTCTTCCCAGAGATCCGCCGTGATCGTCGTCGATAGCTCGGTCTGGATCGATTTCCTCCGCGGTGCCGACGGATCGACCACCACGACGGTCCGTCGGCTCATCTCGTCCAACGCCCCTCTGGTCACGACAGAAATGGTCGTCATGGAGCTGCTGGCGGGGGCCCCGTCGGAAACCGCCGCTGAAGCCTTGCGGGAGTTCATCTTCGCGTTCCCGATGCTGGCCACCGAGGGACTCCCTGACTTCGAACAAGCAGCGGCCATCTTCCGAGCGTGCCGGCGTGGAGGAACGACCATCAGAACGATGACTGATTGCTTCATCGCCGCCGTAGCGATCCGTGCCCAGGCTCAGGTGTTGCACAAGGATCGCGACTTCGACGTGATCGCGCGCCACACGCCGCTGCAGATCCATCCTCTCGACGCGTAGTGGTCCCCTCACCTGACGGTCCGTCAGATAGACTCCGCGGGTCATGGATCTCGCGTTCACCCCCGAGCAAGATGCGTTCCGCGCCGAGGCGCGCGCGTGGCTCGAGGCCAACGTTCCCGCCGAGCCCCTCCCCTCGTTCGACACGCGCGAAGGCTTCGACGCCCATCGCGCGTGGGAACGCAGGATGCACGCGGACGGGTGGGCGGTCGTGTCGTGGCCGCGAGCGTACGGCGGGCGGGGGGCGTCGCTGCTCGAGTGGCTGATCTTCGAAGAGGAGTATTGGCGAGCAGGCGCGCCCGGCCGCGTCGGGCAGAACGGGCTGTTCCTGCTCGGGCCGACGCTGATGGAGTACGGCACGCCCGAGCAGCAGGAACGGTTCCTGCCGCGCATCGCCTCGGCCGAGGACATCTGGTGCCAGGGATGGTCCGAGCCCAACGTCGGCAGCGACCTCGCGAGCGTGGCCGCGCGCGCGACGAAGCGCGGCGAGGGCTGGGTGCTCAACGGGCAGAAGACCTGGTGCTCGCGCGGCGCGTTCGCCGACTGGATGTTCGGCCTGTTCCGCTCGGATCCGACGAGCGAGCGGCATCGCGGGCTGACCTTCGTGCTGGTCCCGATGGACGCGCCGGGCGTCACCGTCCGTCCGATCGAGCAGCTCGACGGCGAGACCGGCTTCGCCGAAGTGTTCCTCGACGACGTGTCGGTCCCGGTCGCGAACACGCTCGGCCTTGAAGGCGAGGGATGGAATGTCGCGATGTCCACGGCCGGCTTCGAGCGCGGACTCTTGCTGCGCTCGCCGGGGCGGTTCACCGCGACGGCCGAGCGACTGGTCGCGCTGTGCGCGCGCGCCGGCGAGAGCCTGCCGCCGAGCTTGCGCGACGAGGTCACGCGCGCATGGATCGACGCCGAGGCGTACCGGCTGCAAACGTTCATGACCGTGTCCCGTCTCGCCGAGGGCGCCGCCATCGGGGCGGAGGCGAGCCTGAACAAGCTGTGGTGGTCCGAGATGGATCTGCGCATGCACGAGACTGCCATGCGGCTGCTCGGCACGTCGGCGGAGCTGACCGGGCACGCAACCGCAGCGATCGACGACGGCCGCTGGCTCGACGGCTACCTGTTCGCGCTCGCGGGCCCGATCTACGCCGGCACCAACGAGATCCAGCGCTCGATCGTCGCCGAGCGCGTGCTCGGCTTGCCGAGGAAGTGACGATGCGGTTCGCCTTCACACCCCAGCAGCTCGCCTTCCGCGACGAGGTCCGCGCGCTGCTCGAGAAAGAGTGCACGCCGGCGCACGTCCGCGCGGCGTGGACCGAGGGCGCATCGCCCGAGCGCTGGCAGCGACTGGCCTCGATGGGGGTCGTGGGTCTGCTGGCGCCGGAGGAGCACGGCGGCCTGGGCTCGGACGAGACGACGCTGGTATCGCTGCTCGAAGAGTCGGGCCGCGCGTGCCTGCCCGAGCCTTTGCTCGAGTGCGCTGCCGTCGCGATCCCTTTGTTGCGCGATCACGCGCCCGAGCAGCTGCGCGCGCGCTGGCTCGCGGCCGCGGCATCGGGCGAGGCGATCGTGACCGTCGGGTTCGAGCAGCGCACCCTCGTCGCCGCCGCCGACGGCGCCGGCCTGATGCTGCTCGAGCATCACGGCGAGATCCACGCGGTCGAGCCGGCGCGCGCGCGGCTCGAACGACAGTCATCGTGGGACGGCGCGCGCCGCCTGTTCGCCGTCGGCTTCGAGCCTTCACCCACGACGCTGGTCACTGCCGACCCGGCGGCTGCGGCCGAGGCGTTCGACCGGGGAGCGCTCGGCGCGGCGGCGCAACTGCTCGGGATCGGCGCGCGCGCCATCGAGATGGCGGCCGCGTATGCGAAGGAGCGCCACCAGTTCGGCGTTCCGATCGGGACGTTCCAGGCGGTCAAGCATCTGCTCGCCGACGCCCTGCTGCGGATCGAGTTCGCACGCCCGCTGGTCTATCGCGCGGCGTGGTCGGTCGCACAACGCGAGCCGGCACGCGCGCGCGACGTCTCGATGGCGAAGGCGTCGGCCTCGGACGCGGCGGTGTTCGCCTGCCGGGCAGCGCTGCAAGTCCACGGCGCGATCGGCTACACGAAAGAACACGACCTGCATCTGTGGCTCGCGCGCGGATCGGCGCTGGCGACCGCGTGGGGCGACGCCTCACGGCACCGCGCGCGCGTCGACCGGATCCTGCTCGGCTAGGCCCGATGCTGGGCGGCCGCGCGCTCGATCTTCTCGCGCAACGACCGCGAGGTTTCCAGCAGACCGTGGAACTCTGCCGCGTTAAGCATGAACAGGCGCAGGGGGGTCACGGCGGTCACCGTCGCCGTCCGCATCGTCTTGTCGAGCAGCGCGATCTCTCCCACGAACGAGCCGGGCCCGATGGTCGCGACCTCCTGCCCGTCCTTGGTGACACGGGCCGTCCCGTCGATGATGATCGCGAACTCGCGGCCCGCCTCACCCTCGCGCGTGAGCTTCGTACCCGGCGAAAGCGTGAGCTCGGTCATGAAGCGATCGATCTGTTCGAGCTCCTCGTCGGTGCACTCGGCGAAGGCCGGAACATCCCGAAGCCCTGCGAGCGCCGCCTTTCGTTCCTTGCGTCCCATCGCTCCTCCTCAGGGCACGCAGGATACGGCGTCCCAGGCATCGGCGATAGCCCGCGGTAGGGTGCGCCTCATGCAGCCGGGCCAGTGGTACGTGGTCGCGTTCTCGATCGGAGCCGGGGTTTCGATCCTCGGGTTCTGGACCGTCGTGCTCGCGCGCGGTCTGGTGCCGCGGCTGCTGCCCGGACCCGGTGCGCGGAGCCATGTCGTCGCAGAGCTGCTGACCGGCGGCTTGCTGGTGGCCGGCGGGGCGTCGCTGCTCGCCGATCATGCGGCAGCGTGGGCCATCACATTGGCGGGGATCGGCCTTGGTGCGGTGTGCTACGCGCTCGCCGGGTCGGCCGGGCTGTATCCCGGTCGGCGCGGGCTGCAGGGCGCGTTCGTCGTTGGATGGGTGTTCGCGATCCCGGCGATCGTGCTGCTGCTGATCAACGCCTAGATGCGCGATCCGGTCACCGGCGGTATCAGGTCGGATCATCCGGTGTTATCCTCGTCTCATGGCAGAGGCCGCGTGGGCCGCGATCGGGCTCCAGGCAGCAACCTTGTTCGGGATGCTGTTCTGGCTTGGCTCGCGCATCGACGGTCTCAGCGCCCGCATCGACGGTCTCAGCGGTCGGATCGACAGCCTCGAGCAAAGCCTCAATGCGCGCATCGACGGATTGAATGCACGCCTCGACGCGCACTTGGAGTGGCACGCCTCCTAGCCGGAGAGCCGTAACCGACGCGGGTTAAGCCGTAACCGACGCGGCGTCCCGGGAGCTGCTCGTGCGGTGGACCGGATCCTTGTCGAAGGTCGGCAGCACCTTCTCGCCGAACAAACGGATCGTCTCCAGCGCCACCTCGATCGGCAGATCCACCGGCATCCCGAACACGACCTGATCGGGGCCTGCTTCCACGTAGCCCTTGAGCTGCTCGGTCACCTCGTCCGGATCTCCGCACAGCAAGTAGCCCGCGTTGATCCGCTGTTCGACCTGCTCGAGCGTCGGCTCGGGCAGCGTCTGCGGCCACTCCGGCACGCCGTCGGGCTTGGGGAACGTGTCGTGATAGCGGAAGACCAGGCTCTGCAGTCGGCCGCTGCCCATCCGGGTCGCGGCCTCGCGCGCCTCACGGCCGTCCGGGAGGCAGATCACCGAGTTGGTGATCATGACGTTGTCGTTGACGTAGTCGCCGAGCGGCTCGGCCTTCTCGATCGCGTTCTTGTACGCGTCGATCATCGGCTTCATGCGCATCGGCGTCGAGAAGTTGAACCCGATCACCCCGAGCCCCTTCAACGCCGCCTGCTCGTAGGTGGGCGGGTTGCCGGCGGCCTGCCAGATCGGCGGGTGCGGCTTCTTATAGGGCTTCGGCAGCACGTTGCGAGGCGGCACCGAGAAGGACTCGCCGTCGTATGAGTACTCGGTCTGGCGCCACATCTTCGGGAACTCTTTGATGACTTCCTCGAACATGGCCTTCGTGTCGTTCGTGGAAGGGATGCCGAAGCCGGTCACCTCGAGGCTGCCTGCGCCCCGGCCGGTCCCGAACTCGAAGCGGCCCTGCGAGAGGTGATCCATCATCGCGACGCGCTCGGCAACACGGACCGGGTGGTTGACCGGCGGCGAGATGTTCCAGATCGCCGAGCCGAGGTGGATCCGCTCGGTCACGCCGGCCAGGTAGGCCAGGAAGATCTCGGAGGCCGACAGGTGCGAATACTCGTCGAGGAAGTGATGCTCGGAGACCCAGATGTACTTGAAGCCGGCCGCGTCGGCGGCTTTGGCCAGCGCCACGTCGTTCATGAACGAGACGTGCTCGTAGTCGGGGTTCTCGGCGACTCGACGGTTAGGCACGTGACCCTGCAGGAACAGGCCGAATTCCATGCGAGCAGCTCCTCTCACCCGGACCGCGAGCCCGGCGTAGCGCCATTATCTAGAACACGTTCTAACTTTTCAAGCCTGCCCTCCGGCTACCCTCGAGACCTAGGGGTGCTGGCTGGAGACGCTGACGATCTCGCCGGTCATGTAGCTGGAGTAGTCGCTGGCGAGGAACACGATCACGTTGGCGACCTCCCAGGGCTCGGCGCCGCGTTTCCAGATCTCGGCCTCGACCAGTTCATCGAGCGTGTCCTTCGGCATGACTTTCTCGAGGAACGGGTGCAGCGCAAGACTCGGCGAGACCGCGTTCACGCGCACGCCGTGCGGCGCGCCCTCGGCCGCCGCGGTGCGCGTCAGCGCCATCACGCCGGCTTTCGCCGCGGCGTAATGCGCCTGGCCGACCTGCGCGCGCCAGCCGAGCACGCTCGCGTTGTTCACGATGACGCCAGAACCTTGCGAGACCATGTGCCTCAACGCCGCGCGCGTGCAGCGCATCGCTCCGTACAGCGTCACGTCGATGACCTGGTGCCATTCCTCGTCGGTCATCTCGACCAGGTCCTTGGTGCCGCCGAGGCCGGCGTTGTTGATCGCGACGTCGAGGCCGCCGAGCTGCTCGAGCGCGGTCGCGAACATCCGATCGACGTCGGTGGTGCTCGTAACGTTGCAGGTGGTCGCGTGCACCTCACCTCCGGTGGCGCGCAGCTGCTCGAGCGCCTCGTCGAGCCGCCGTTCGTGGATGTCGCTGATCAGCACGCGCGCGCCCTCCTCGAGGCAGCGCTTCGCGGTCGCGAACCCGATGCCCGCGCCCGCAGCCGCGGTCACGACGATCCGCTTCCCCTCGAGCAGCGCGTGCGGCGGCACGTAATCAGGCATCGACGTCCTCCTCGAACAGATGGCCGGCGAGCACGGCGCGATGCTCGGCCGTGGTGCCCCAGGCGGCCTGCAGCGCGAGTCCGCGTTTGAGCCACAGGTGCAGGTCGTGCTCCCAGGTGAATCCGATGCCAGCGTGCACCTGCAACGCGACGCGGTTGAGCAGCGCGGCCGCATCGTTCGCAGCGGCTTTCGCGACCGACGCGGCCCGGAGCGCGTCCTCGGTCCCTTCGGCGAGCGCGAGCGCCGCGTACCAAGCAGCGCCGCGCGCCCTGTCCAGCGCCACGTGCGCGTCGGCGAGCTGATGCTTGACCGCCTGGAACGAGCCGATCGGTCGGCCGAACTGCTCGCGGGCCTTCGCGTGCTCGACGCTCATCTCCAGCAGCCGCATGCCGACGCCGTTGAGCACGTTCGCGGTCGCCGCCGCGCCGCGGGCGCGCGCCAGATCGACCGCATCCGCATCATCCACGAGCAGC